>PAQN01000025.1 GCA_002709755.1 Phycisphaerae bacterium | reverse complement strand
TCTGCTCGACGACGAGGACCGTGGGGACGGCGACGATGGTGCGTCAGACGAGGCTTCCGAAGCGGAGACCACCGCTGTCACTGGCAGTGATGTGCGTGATTGATGAGCCGAAGGTCACTGCTCTGCGAGTTCGCACGTGAACTTCTTTCCCAGTCGCAGGATTTATGTCTCATTCAGCCCGGCTCGATCTCGAACGAGCGACTTCAGCCTCTTGCTCCCAGAATCGCGATCGGTTGATCGCGGTTCGGTCGTTCCAGATCATCTGAGTCGCATTCGATCAGAACCATCCTCTGGCGGTGAGCTCCCGGGCGAGATTGTGCACCCGCTCCTGACGATCTCCCTTCGCCTCGATGAAACCCGCGTGTTTCATGGCCAGCGTGGAGATCTCCTCATCGACCCGCCTTCGGTAGGATTCATCGGTTGATCGAACGCCATCGTCCATCAGTGGGAGATCCGTTCCGATTCGAACCAGGACCACGACATCGACCACGGCAAGGGCCTTGTCCGTCTCGGTTTCGAGTCGTTTGATCCAGTCACTCGTGAAGGCCTCGTTCCCGAGGGTTCTCGCCACTCGAGCATGGGCGAGCGCGTCGAGCGCGCATCGGTCATAGACAACATTTTCCTGACCTCGCACGGCGCCCAGTCGCCTCTGGTTGTATTCGATCAGAGCAAGTTCGTGCTCTGGTGTCATCGTATCCGCGCCTGAGACCAGGCCGAGGGTGGATCGCAGCACTCGGAATGGTTCTGGTTCAAGGCGTGCGGATGGAAGCCTTTCCACCAGATCGGCGGCAAGGGTGCTCTTTCCTGTCGATTGTGCGCCGACGATGACTAATCGCATGACTCGGATGCTATCTGAAAAAAAATCGGACGAACCCTGTCAGAACCCGAACATCTCTCCGTCTCATTCGTGGAAGACAAAGGACCATTCCAGGAGATCATCCCATGAGATTGAATCTGAACACACTGAGCAGCCGCACCCAGCCCACCCCATCGACCCTTCTTGATGATCTTGATGGCCATCCCGTCGTGGCTCGAGCTCGTGAGGCCTACAGAAACGATGAACTCGGTGGTGCGATCGCGCTTGATGATCAGGACTCGGCTCATCGAGGAAGCATCACCTATTCGACGGGGCTGATCGGCGATGCACGGGCCCAGGGAGTCTCCGAGGCTGATGTTCTGGCCGCTCTGGGCAGTGGCCGCCGTGAGCGACGCTGGGACGGATGCTTGATCGTCAGGGATTGGTTTCTCGGACTTGAAGTCCAGCTGGACCCAACGGGGCAATTCGGAATGAGCCTTCGTCGAGTTGGTTGAGTGGTCTCAGTGTTCCGCGTGAAGCGGCGCTTTCATGGGAGCGAACACCTTCAAATGGGCCTTCAGAGGCTTTTAAAGGCATTCATGCCACAAGGGCTCAACAACTGACACATTCTTCTAGTTTGTTCTTGCAGAGGGCTCGTCCTCATGTAACCTAAAGCACGGAAAAGGTTTCTACCGGATTAGGGCCCGGTATGAAATGAATCAGAGGTAGGGACGCTGTCGCTTTAAAGGCAGTCGCAATTTAGGGATTAGGGAATTGAAAACGCGAAATGTAGTTGTCGCGCTGTCAGCACTTTGCTGCGGCTCCATGATTCATGCCGATGTGCAGAATGTCACCCTCGCTCAGCTGGGTGCAGGTAGTTTTCAGCGCGTTGCGGTCAAGGGCGCAAACACCTGGGACACCACTTCTGGTGATGAGAATTTCTACAACCTCCGTACCTTCGAGCACGAGTGGGTTTTCAACGACGCCAACAACGAAGAAAGCTCCTACATCACACACTGCGTCGAGATTTACCAAGGCGTCAGCGTGGGTGCCGACTATCTGTTCGAGTCCGTCGCCATCGAAAGCGTTCCCGATCGACCCAACGGTGGGTGGCCTGGAAACATGGGAGAAGAGCGAGCTCGATTGCTTCGCGATCTGTACGCCGGGTGGGCGAATCCTTCCACCGGCGGCGTCAACGGATCCGAGAGCGAGAGAGATGCGATTGCCAGCGCATTCCAGCTGATGGTCTGGGAGATCACCCACGAGAATTTCGATGCCGTGGTCGCCGAGGACATGGTCGGTCAGATCACCTTTGAATTCGGTGCCATTCAGCGTCAGTTCGACGGAAGCGGTCAGGACGTCGTCGGTGACTACCTCACGCAGATGATCGTCTCCTTGTCCGATGGGCCTCTTCAGTACGCCGAACTCGTCGGTTGGACCGAAGAAAACGCTCAGGACCAGTCACGATACATCCCCGCTCCCGGCGTCATGATGGCGCTGACCGGTGGGCTGGCCCTCAGTGGGAGGCGTCGAAGATCCTGATTCGATGGGCGGACTCGCTTCCTGACCTTCTGTCCGCCTCGCAACGAACAACAACCCCGAGAACAGAGCGACAGCCCCTGGTTGTCGTTCTGTTTTTTTCATGCCGCCTCACTGTTTGAATCCCTTCCAATCGCCAGCCCCCAGATGTTCGCGGTCTTCCTGTCAATGAGATCAGCAGACGACACGTCCTGTGTGTCCCTGTCGGCGGTTGGTCTGGGATTTGTCGCCGATTCTTCGCGTTCAATCCACTGCCGTGGGTGAGAGTCGTTCATTCCGGCTTCTCCCCACAACGAACAAGTGCCCTTGATGCGAGAGTGAGTGTTGTCGGCCCTCGAATCGTCATCATGTTCATGAAAAAGCCCTCGTTTGAACGAGGGCTTTTTCAGGTTCAGTGCCATCTGCAGCCATCACTGCTGAGAGCGGGCTCGTCGAAGTTCCTCTTCAAGATTCTTCTTGGCCCCTTCAAGCGCTTCCAGTGGTGGGAGCTGCACCATCATGCTGGTGTGATCGCCCAGCTTCTTCGACCATCTGATCAACTTCTTGACCGCATCCAGGCGCCTGCTCAGGTTGCGTACGGGATCATCCGTCATTCCGAGCTGCCCCTGAGCCTTGCGTCCAAGGCTTGGGAGTTCGAGGTTGGCGGCCTTCAAGGTCTTCTGCCAATCCCGATGGATCTTTCGCCCGTCGTCGGTCGTCTCGTACCAGTGGGGGAGTCCGAGCATGGCGGCGAGCTCCTCCTCGTTGTCCGCGATGCCATCGGCGAATCCGCATGCCACGGCATCGGTGGCATTGATCGTCAGGTTCTGATTCTCATTGGAGAGGTCGACTTCCCCTTCGAGCGTCCCGTAGATCCGTGGCGGGTTTTCATCGTCACCCGGATCGTAGGAACAAAGCTCGCCGTTCGTGATCATGGCTTCGACCAGTTCCCTGCTGTGACCGTGCTCTTCAGCGATGTCACCGAACTTCTTCACCCATGCGGCCAGTGTCTGCCCGCTGATCGCGGTCTGTCCGGCGAACATGGTCGCCGAGCCCAGGTTGCCGGTCTTCATGAAGTAGATCTTTCGACAATGAAGCGATGTGTAGGCCGCCGCGGAAATCGCCGACTGGACCCAGGCCACCAGTGTGTGACGGGTGCCCAGATCCAGGAGTGTCTCGCTGATTCTGTCGGCTTCGGCCACCAGACCACCCGGGCTGTTGACTCTCAGGACGATGATCTGACCGGGGCCGTACTGGTCGGCGATCTCGCCGATCCGCTTCATTTCGTTGTGACGTGTGCCGTCACCCACGCCTCCGTCTATCGGAAGGAGGAACACCTTCGGCAGATTGGTGTTTCCATTGTTCGGTTCCGTCGGGAATCCCCAGGCGTGGCTCGTCGGATTCGAAGGCTGCGGCTGGTCCGAGGTGACCGATGGATCGCGTCGATCTGAGGCCTGGTTCGCGCTGGTCGCATCGGTGTCATCGCCGGTCGAATCTTCCGAGGGAGTGCCGGGTCCCTCCGTTGTGATCGACCGGATGTCGTTGGTGAGGAACACCTTCTTGCCGTCGGCATTCGAGACTTCGATGATGGCGCTTCGGCCTGCTGTTCTGACACTGAGCAGCTTGCCGGTGAACGTCAGATCCTCGCCTGCCCTGGTGAAGCTGATCGTGATCTGATCGCCGATCGCGCCCCGCCAGGTCTTGTTTCCACCTCGAGCGCCGAGTTTGATTCTCACATCCTGGACCACGGTCTCCGCCGGTGCGGGAGATGCCGCTGCTGCACCCTCGTTCGTCATGCCACCCAGCAGGCATCCCGCGGCAAGCAGTGAAAGGGTGAGCGCGTGGTTTCGATTTCGCTTCTTCATGGGTCTGTCTCGCGATTCTTCGGCTTCATTCGGCCTTGGTTCTTGTAGCTCTTCGGATCTTTCTCAGGTTCCCGCCGGATGGACCGGCAGGGCCTTCAGTGTTTCATGCACATCGTCGAAGGTCCATTCGACGCATTCAGCGGATCTTTCCGCCGCCTCCGCGTCCGCCGCCGAAGCTACCTCCGCGTCCACCTCGACCGCCCTCACGGGCACGACGGATGTCGTCTTCGATCTGTTCGATCATGCCCTTCAGTCGATCGACGGTCAGGCCGTATTCGTCATTCATACGTCTCTCGACCGCGTTGTAGCGCGTCATCTGGCGCAGGATGTCATCGAGCATTCTCTTTCGTGCCATCAGCTGTCGAGCGGGATCGGTGGAGTTGCCCATGCCTCTGCCGGCCTGCATGTCTTCATAGGTCGACAGGCACTTTTCATAGGCTCTGCGCCACTGCTGCTTGTGCTTCGCGGCGATCTCGTCGCCCTGGGTGTTGTGCTCGAATTCACGGTAGCCCATGAGGAACATCAGATCTTCAAGTGATTCCACGGTGCCTTCGCTGAGCATCGTGTCCTCCGCGGACTGGGCGTCGAAATTCGCGACCTGTTCTTCGCTGTTGTCGATGCCCCAGAGTCCGTCGAAATTGGAGACCCAGATCACCTTGCGTCCCTTGAAATTCGCACTCAACTGGTTCTCGGGGTCCATCATGGCATCACCGAGCTCCTTTGCGAACTCGCCCTTGCAACCCATCTCGAAGAAGCCCTTGCCCATGCCTTCCCAGGCTGCTTCCATCTTCTCACGCACGTCTTCGTCACTCCAGTTCTGAGCGACATCGTGCAGCTTTTGAAGGCCCCAGAGCCTGGCTCCCGGTGACATGTACATTTCACACCATGACATCGCGATGAGTGATGCGACACCCACGCTGTCTTCGACCCAGATCACCTGTCGCGTGCCGGCAAGTTCGTTCTGGAAGTTTCGGATCATGCCGACGTAGGCCTCGAGCTCGAACTTGCCGAACTCCTTGGGGTCGGGGCGCATGAGGTGATAGTTCTTGTCGTAGTCCGCGGAGTTCATCTTGAGGACGATGACGTCGGGTTGGACCTCCTTGGCGTCTTCGACGATCTTCGCCATCATGTCCTCGTGGATGTCGGTGCCCATCTGCCCGTTCATCTCGACGGTGTAGACCACAGGGAGCTTCTCGCCTGAGTCGGTGTCGTTGCCGATCGCCTGCCCTGCGACTGAAGCAAGGCTGAGGGCGGTGAGAGTTCCGATGAACTTCAGATCTGAAAATCGCATGATCGTCTCCAAATGAGGCTGACGGGGCTTGGAAGGTCTGTCTGGAAAACCGTGCGCAAAGTGCGTCGTGATTCCCTGGTCGTTCTTTGATTTTGCGAACGTCTTTCGCATGTGCGTGATGAACAGAAGATAATACGAGCAGAATCTACCGAAGTGGCATTTGATTCGACATCTGAAGCGATGAAATGGGTCTTTCGGCCCGTCATGCGGGCTCATTTACGGGCTCTCAGGGATCCTTTCAGGTCTGATTCACTGCCCGAGCGCTGTCATCGACCCCATCGGGGCCTCGAGGCAAGATTCGTCGTGGGCCGAATATGGAGATCAAGTCCCATAAAAAATGACTCACAGACGTTTAAACGGATTTTTCAGCCGAACGGTGTGCGGGCAGATAGGCCTGATCCGCGTACTGGCCCACCATTCGATTGGTATTGAAGAAGTCTGGAACCGTTGCCACCGATCGAAGCGCTTTTCTGATCCACCCTCGCGGGACATCACGATTGTTCCGCGTGTAGAAGAGCGGCACGATGTCCTCCTCCAGGAGTTCGTAGAGCTCGTTGGCGTCATGTTCGTCCTGTTGTTCCGTCGATTCGAACTCGCTTTCATCACCGATGGCCCAGCCGTTTCGACCGTCGAACCCCTCCGGCCACCAACCGTCGAGGATGGAGACGTTCAAGCCTCCGTGCAGAGGTGGTTTCATCCCGCTGGTGCCGCTTGCTTCGTGTGGTCTTCTGGGGTTGTTCAGCCAGATGTCGCATCCGGAGGTCAGCATTCTGCCGATCTCCATGTCGTATTCCTCGAGAATCGCGACCCGGCCCTTGAGTTTCGGGCGTTTCGACAACCGGTGGATCTTCTGAGCGAAGGCCTGGCCGTACTGGTCTCTCGGATGTGCCTTGCCGGCGAAGATCAATTGAACCGGGAAATCAAGGCTGTCCACGATCTGCTCGAGACGTTCGAGGTCGCGAAAGATCAACGGCGCTCTCTTGTAGGTGGCGAAGCGTCGAGCGAAACCGATCGTCAATGCCTCCGGATCGAACCAGCCGGAGATCTCCCGAAGTGAGTCCGGATCGGCTCCGTTCTTCATGGCCTGTTGCGCGAGTCTCCTTCTGAGGAAGTCGATCATCCGGGTTCTCAGATCCGTTCGAAGGTCCCAGAATTCATTTGGATTGGCATCCAACGCTTTCGACCATTGCGTGGAATGGGGGCTTGCAATCCCCGGTCTGAGTCCGATCTCCCGACGCCAGAACGCTTCCGCAGACGGCGCCATCCATGTCCGGATGTGTATTCCGTTGGTGATGGCGGTGATCGGGACATCGTCCGGATGCTCGCATCCGTACGCACTCTGCCACATCTCTCGCGACACCCGGCCATGCAGCTGGGCCACGCCGTTCACGAAGTCCGCCATTCGCAGTGCAAGGACCGTCATGCAGAGTTGTTCTTCATGATCTTGAGGATGCTCGCGTCCCAGCGCTTCGAATTCCTCCCGGGAAATCTGTGCGGATTCCAGAGTGCGACCCAGCGCATCGGCGGCACGACCCGCTTCGTANCGATCGTGACCAGCCGGTACCGGCGTATGNGTGGTGAACACCGTGGTCTTTCTGATCATCTCCATGGCTTCGTCCTTCGTGCGACCTTCACGAATCAACTTCGCCACTCTGTAGATCGGAGCGAANGCGGCGTGTCCCTCGTTGAGGTGNTACACCGTCGGTTCGTATCCGAGCGCTTCCAGAGCCAGCATGCCGCCCACTCCGAGCAGGATCTGCTGCCGCATTCTCGGGTCGGGGTCGCCCTTGTAGAGGCCTTCTGTCAGCTGGCGATCCTCGTCGCTGTTTCCGTCTCGATCAGCGTCGAGAAGGAGAAGTTCCGAGCGTCCGACCTTCATCCTCCAGACTCTCGCGATGACNTCCCGATCCCAGAGAGGGCANTGGATGTCCACACCGGTGTCCTCGAGAGGCATGTCCTCGAATTCNTAATTNGGATAGATGACNCTGGTCTGNCCGTCCTGAGCNAGCTCCTGGANGTANTANCCGTGTCNATANAGCAGGCTGACNCCCACGAACGGNANNCCNAGNTCCGANGCGCTNTTCACGTGGTCNCCNGCGAGNACGCCGAGGCCCCCTGAATACTGCTGCATGCTCTCGTGNATCGCGAATTCACTGCAGAAGTAGGCGACTTTGAAAGNCTCGATNCCNTCCTCCGAGATNCGCGANAACCATGTCCGCGAGTCGTAGTACTTGCGACGTGCCGAAACGGCCTTGTCNAGCGCCTGCTGGAATTCCACCGAGTCCAACCTCATGTGAAGGCGGGATGGGTCGCATCTCTTCAAGGTCTTCTTTGGTGACTGACGTGTCGCCTCCCACAATCTGGGATCAAGCATCGAGAAGGGGCGACGACCGATCTCGTTCCAGCTCCACCAGCAGTCGTGTGCGAGTTCGTTCAGTGACTCGAGCATCCGTTCAGAGTCGTTCATCTTCGGTTTCTGTCCACTATCCAGGCGCATTCGCACTAATGAGGGGTCAATCGATCAGTCACTGCTGCCAGACGGCGCATTCGTCTGGCAACCCGCACATCCAGCATCCCTTGTTCCAGCCTCCAGCGCCAGTTCCCGGTGGGTATTCCTGGAATGTTCATCCGCGTTTTTTTCCCTGTTCCCAGTAGATCCTGCATCGGGATGATCGCGAGATTCGAGTTGGAGGTCATCGCCAGTCGCGTCAGCAGCTCGTGGGGTCCGCGCCCAAGCGGTCCTCCGTACTCGATGACCCGCTTCCTTTGCTCCTTCGACAGACCGTTCCACCAGCCCACGGTCGTGTCGTTGTCGTGGGTCCCGGTGTAGACCACCGAAGGCTTCGGAAGTGCGTGCGGAGTGGATTCGCTGGCATCTCCGTCGAAGGCATGTTGCAAAAGGAACATCCCCGGAAGGGCGAAATCCTCGCGAAGTCTGCGCACCGACGGTGTGACGCGTCCCAGGTCCTCGGCGACCAGGGCGGGGCGTGAGATCGATCGATGAAGCTTCTCAAGAAGCTCACGGCCGGGGACGTTCCGCCAGGCTCCTCTGCGGGCCGTTCTGGCCGATCCGGGAATCATCCACGCATGGCACAGGCCCACGAAGTGATCGATCCGCACCAGGTCGAACAGTTCGAATTGCCGCTTCATGCGGCTGACCCACCAGCGATAGCCTGTCTTTCGATGTTCACTCCAGCGATACTGCGGGTGTCCCCAGAGCTGGCCGCTTCGGGAGAAGCAGTCAGGGGGTGTCCCGCTGACCAGTGTCGGAGTGCCGTCCCGGTTCAACTGAAAGAGCTCCGGATTGGATGCAACGTCCGCGGACTCCATGGGGACGAAGATCGGCAGGTCTCCGAAGAGCGTCAGGTGTCGCCTGCGGGCCTCTTTCCTCAGCGCCGTCCACTGCCTGTCGAGTACGAACTGCTTGAACGCATGCTCGTCCTCGCATTCCCCGTGCTGCTCCGTCGCCCAGCGGCACCATGGTGTCAGCCAATGGTTCGAGCGTTCAAGGAAGTCTTCGTAGGCCTTCCTTCGGTGGCGCTTGAGCTCGATGAATCGCTCGAACGCCGCACGCCAGCGGGGGGCCTTGAACCGTCTGGCACCCGCATAATCGGNTCGACTTCGTTCCTTCAGNGACTCGGGGGCCTTCAACGCGCTTCTGGGAAGCAAGCCGTCATCGACGAGCGCATCGAGCGACACCAGCAGTGGTTCGATCGCGAAACTGGATCCACTGCTGTAGGGAGAGTCCCCCTCGCCGACCGGCCCGATCGGAAGCGTCTGCCAGATGTCCCATCCACTGCGTTCGAGCCAGTTCATGAACCGAAGTGACGGTCGACCAAGGTCTCCGATGCCGTGCGGACCGGGCAGGGACGTGAGATGCAGGAGCACCCCCGCACGCCGGCGNTCGAGGCTCGGGTGCGTGGTGATCATNGGTTCTTGATCCAGACCCTTCCGGAGATNGGAGCGACCACGNCCCCTGGAGCATCATCTCCATGCNCCGGAGTCCAGTCGCCTTCCGGAAGCTCGAAGCGAGCGTCAGCATCACCCGCATTCAGTGCGATCAGGAGCGTGTCGTCGTNGTACGCCCTCCGGAAGACCAGGAGNTCCTGTTCGTCATCTGCCACCAGGGTTTCGAACGAGCCTCGCCTCAGCGCCACGTGGTCGTTCCTCAAGCGGATCATCCGCTTGTACCGGTCGAGCAGCTCGGGCATCACCGTGGCGTCCGGGTCCTCGTAGGTTCCGAGGTCCTCCCAGATCATCGTCTTGCGGTTGTTCGGATCGTCCGAACCCCACATCCCGACCTCGGTTCCGTAGTAGATCATCGGAGCGCCGATGTAGGTCATCTGAATCAGGGCCAGAAGCTCCAGTCTTCGGTAGGCATCATCAGGAGGCTTGCTTCCGTCGTACGTCGGGTCGTCCTGTTCCCGGTTGCCTGAATCGAACGGTCGATCCGGGTTGTGGATCTTCGAGACCGCCCGATCGGTGTCNTGGCTGTCGATGAGGTTCTGCAGCACGTAGTTGACCTCNGCCGGGTACGCCATCCTCAGGGAGGCCAGTCGCTCGTCCNTCTCACTGGCGGAGATCTTGTTNTCTCNGGCTCCNACCCAGTCGAAGACGACCTTGGAGAACTCGTAGTTCATNACCGCGTCGAAGCTCCGACCATCCAGCCATTCGTCCGCTCGGTCCCAGATCTCGCCGGTGATGTAGGCGTCCGGATTGATGCTTCTGACGTGGGCGCACCAGTCGAACCAGAAGGGCATCGCGATCTCATTGGGAACGTCGAGTCTCCAGCCATCGATCCCATCGGAGGGATCTCCGTCACCATCGGGATCCATCCACCGACGCGTGATCTCGAAGATGTGCCGCTTGACCGCTTCGCATTCCAATCCCTCGGCCGTCTTCTTGAACGCCGGCAGNCCGCCGAANCCCGCCCAGCCCTCGTANTCGAANGGGTCCCAGCTGCGAACNTCGAACCACTCGGCGAATCGCGACTCCCTGCCATTGATCACGACATCGCGGAATGCCGGGTGCCGGGTCCCGACGTGGTTGAACACGCCATCGATGATCACCCTGAATCCCCTGGCCTTGGCGGTCTTCAGAAATTCGAGGAANAGCTCGTCGCTCCGGGTCCACGTCCAGGTCGACTGATCGAGGAGATCCTCNTCCGCCTCCGCTCGAGGGTAGTCGTCGCCGATGCCGTAGCGATCATCGATGTGAAGGAAGTTCGTCGCGTTGTACTTGTGACACGTGTCCGCCTGGAACACCGGGTTNAGGTACAGGGCGTTCACTCCGAGCTCGCTCAGATAGTCGAGTTTCTCCGCGAGCCCCTGCAGGTCTCCTCCGCACATTCTGTCGAACACGAACCATTCGTAGAACGTCTGCCCGTCGCGTCCCTCCCATTCGGCGGAGTCGTACCACTGTTTCTTCCAGGGAAAACTGTTGACGGGATCGTTTTCGGTGGTTCCATTCCTGAACCGGTCGATCATGATNTGGTACCAGATCGCGTCCTTGGCCCAGTCGGGCGTTCGATGGACACCGTCCTGCGGTTGTTCCAACGTGTAGATCGACTCGTCGCGCACTTTGAATTCTCCATCTTCCACGATGAACGTGTATCGGTGGTCGTCCGCCTCCTGATCGACGGCGATCTCCCAGAAATCGAAGAGGCCGTCTGAATTGGCCAACTGCATCGGTTCGTTCCCGAAGTGTTCGATCGACAAACGCACACCCGTGCAATCGCCCCNGAGCGTCCGGTACCTGANGAGGTATCGTCCATCGGGCAGGATCTGGCGATAGATCGNTCTCGNNGGTTCGTGCTCNAGCGCCGCGGGTTCGATCNNGTCATCNCCGGCTNTCGAGCGTTNNGGGTCNAGNCCCGCCTCGGGTCCGAGTCGCANCGTCGAGTTCGCCCCTCCATGTCCGTCATGGACGGANTCGGGGTTGAGTGGATCAGGTCTCCACGAGTCCCCGTCGACCACGAACTTGTAGTAGCGAGTCCCCTCGTCGAGCTNCACCGTCGTTCGATATCGACCGTCGCCTGTCAACGTCATGGGGTTGGCATTCGGATTCCAGCCGTTGAAGTCCCCGGCGAGGTGGACCGAGTCGGCCGGGCGATCNGGNCGGTAGGTGAACTCACACGACCATCGGNTCGGGTCGCTCTTCGAACGGGTGACCCGGACGCTCGGCGGAGCGACCGCCGTGTTCGATTGTTCTTCACTCACCCTCGCGACCCTGACGTCGGGCGGGAAGTCTCCCGACACGATGTCCGGTGTCGCGATGGAAAGCGCCGTGAGAAGCATGATTGGACAGTTCATGATCATCAGTCAGAAGTTATACACTAGACCTCATGAAATCAGTCACGGGTTTCATTCAAGCCTGCATCATCCTGATCGCGATCCTGCTGACAATCTGGGCATTCAGCCGTGTCGCGCTGCGTGAAACGGGACGACTGTTCCAAGATTCGTCGGAACAGGTGGAACTGGTCGTCATGCACTGGGCCGGCGGCGGTGGGCAGCAGGAGGATCAGATCGTCGAGGATTCGCTTCGGGCATTCGAGGAGCAGAATCCCGGCATCGTCGTGAAGAGGATCAACCCGGGTGATTCCGGTCAGTATTTCACGAAGTTGCAGACGATGATGGCAGCNGATGATCCACCAGACGTCTTCTACATGGACTTCTCCCGCATGCCTGCCTTCGTGGGTGCTGGTCAGCTCGAGCCCCTGGACCAGGTGGTGCCGGTCGAGGATTTTTTCCTGCCCACCGTGGATGCCTTCCGCTGGGACGGAACTCGACAGGGCAGGGGACCGCTGTACGGAGTCCCCAAGGACTTCACAACGCTCGGTTTCTACTACAACAAGTCGCTCTTCGACCGAGCCGGACTCGCCTATCCGTCGGACGACTGGACCTGGTCGGAATTCATCGAGGCCGCCCGGGCCATCGGCTCCCTTGATCCGGAGACGACCGGGGCGGAGATCGTCACCTGGGACTTCGTCCTTCGTGCGATGCTCTGGACCGAGGGGACGGACATCCTCGATGACGAGGGCCGACTGGTTCTTGACGATCCAGCCTTGCACGCCACCCTCGAGCGCCTGCGATCGTGGCGATTCGACGAGGACGACACCCTGCTGGGCGCCGAGGCGGAAGGACTCGATCCCTCCAGCCTCTTCCTGACCGGACGCTTGGGAATGGTCGGGCCCTTCGGTCGCTGGGTCGTGCCGAGCTATCGGGAGATTCCCTCCATCGACGAAGGTGGATTCGAATGGGATTTCGCTCCGCTGCCAAGCGGTGCCCGTCAGGCCAACACCATCGCGACCGTGTCCTGGGCGCTCGCCTCCGGATCCAAGCACCCCGAGGAGGCGCGCAAGCTGCTGGCCTGGTTGGTCGGTCCCGAGACGCAGGCGGCCCAGGCCCGACTGGGTCTTGCGATCCCCACGCTGGACGCGGTGGCCCGGAGTGATGCGTTCATCGATCCCACCGTCCCGCCCTTCAACGACCAGGCCTATCTCGACGCGGTCGAGTACGCGAGAGTCACGGACTGGCCTCTTGACCGGGAATTCAGTCTTCAATTCAGCCGCTGGATGGATCTCACCCTCCGAAGCAACCGTGATCTCGATCAGAGCCTCGAAGGGTTCGATCTCTGGTGGAAGCGCAAGCAGGCCTCACCACTTTCGGGCCGTGACTTCGCGCCGATGCCCTGGGGCCTCTTGCTGACGGGACTGCTGTGCCTGCTTGCGATCCCGGCGCTGGTCGTGTGGCGGCGCAGGCCCCCGGCATCCGCGAGTTCCGCTCAGCGATCCGAGGAGCGATCCGGGTTCCTGCTGGCGCTTCCGTGGGTGGCCGGATTCCTGGTATTCATGGCCGGTCCGATCATTCTGTCCCTGGTGCTTGCGCTGTCTCGCTGGAACGGACTGGGTCCGCTGTCCACGGCTGAATTGGTGGGGCTGGGGAATTTCAAACGCATCTTTCTCGAGGACCAGACCTTCTGGCAGAGCCTGAAGGTCACGGGGTACTACGTCCTGCTCGCGGTTCCCCTCGGGCAGGTCTTCGCCTTGCTCGTCGCGGTGCTTCTGAATGCCCGTCTTCGTGGGATCGAGTTCTTCCGCGCCGCCTTCTACCTGCCGAGCGTGCTGGCCGGCGTCGGCATGAGCATTCTGTTCATCTGGGTCTTCAAGAGCGAGGGGGGCATGGTCAACACCGTGCTCGCACCGATGCTCGGTCCGCTCGGACTGGAGCCGCCTGAGTGGTTCAATCGTGATGCCGCCTGGTTCGGTGTGCCCGCGTTCGCCCTGATGAACCTCTGGTTGATCGGAGGGAGCATGATGATCTACCTCGCGGGACTGCGGAACATTCCCGCCGAGCTCTACGAAGCGGCGGCGATCGACGGTGCCGGACCGTTGCGTCGATTCACGAGCATCACCCTTCCGATGCTGGGTCCGGTTCTGCTGTTCAACGGCATCATGGCCCTGATCGGTTCCTTCCAGGTCTTCACGCAGGCGTTCATCATGACCGGTGGCGGGCCCGGTGACGACACCCGTTTCTACGTGCTCTACCTCTACAGCAAGGCCTTCGAGCTCTATGACATGGGCTATGCCTCGGCGCTGGCCTGGCTGCTGCTGGTGGTGGTCCTTCTGCTCACGGCGCTGGTCATGAGGACGAGCAGTCGATTCGTCCATTACGAAGGACTCCGACAATGAACGCCTCGCGGTCGAATCCCCTCTGGTACCTGCTGCTCCTCCTGGGAGCGGTCGTCATGCTCTTCCCCCTGTGGTGGATGACGGTGGTGAGCCTGATGTCCGAGACCCAGGCCAAGCAGTCGATGGGGTCCGGCGAGCTTCTGCCCGTTCCCCGCTCTCTGGAGTGGGGTAACTACACGGATGCGATGCGCGAAGTCGGCACCGAACCCTGGTCCGGTTTCCTCGACGCCCTCGCCAATTCGATCGTCGTCACGGTCCTGGTGGTGCTGGGAACGATCCTCTCCTCGAGCATGGTGGCGACGGCATTCGCCAGAATTCGTTTTCGCGGCCGCAACGGCTTGTTCCTCGTCATGCTCGCAACCATGATGCTGCCCGCGCAGGTGACGATGATTCCGCTCTTTCTCCTGTTTCGTGGCCTGGGTTGGGTCGACACCCTGCTTCCGCTTGTGGTCCCAGCCTTCTTCGGAAGCGCTTTCTTCATTTTCATGTACCGCCAGTTCATAGCCCAGATTCCGGAGGCGCTGTTCGAGGCGGCTCGGATCGACGGGTGCGGCTGGCTCGAGATCTGGTGGCGGATCGTCCTGCCGTTGTGTCGACCGGTCACGGCGATCACCGCGGTTTTCACCTTCATATTCGTCTGGAACGACTTCATGACCCCGCTCATCTACCTGCATTCCGAGGAACAGGCGACGATTGCGGTCGCGTTGAACTCCTTCCGGACCCAGTTTGGTGGCATCGAGGACGTCCATCTCCTGATGGCCCTCAGCGTGATCACCATGATTCCCTGTATCGTCTTGTTCTTCGCGGCACAGAAACAGTTCATCGAAGGCCTTGGTGCCGGCGCGGTGAAGGGTTGATCAATGGCTGAAGTTGTCCTCGAAAAGGCTGGAAAGACCTATCCCGGAGGCGTCCGCGCCGTCGAAGGATTCGACCTCAGGATCGCGGATGGGGAATTCGTCGTGCTCGTCGGTCCCTCCGGCTGTGGGAAGAGCACCACGCTGCGCATGATCGCCGGGCTCGAGGAGATCACCGAAGGGTCGATCTCGATCGCCGGTGCGGTCGTGAATGACGTGCATGCCCGCGATCGCGACATCGCCATGGTGTTCCAGAACTACGCCCTCTATCCCCACATGACGGTCGAGCGGAACCTTTCCTTCGGTCTCATGCGTCGACGGGTTCATCGAAGCCGACTGCGTGCACTTCTTTCCAGCGACTATCGCACGGCGATGCGCGAGGAATCGGCGGCGATCGACCTGAGGGTCTCTGAAGCGGCCCGCATGCTCGGCATCACCGACCTTCTCGATCGCCAGCCGCGCGCCCTCTCCGGAGGTCAGCGTCAGCGCGTGGCTCTGGGACGGGCGCTGGTCCGAGCACCTCAGGTGTTCCTGTTCGATGAACCTCTTTCGAACCTCGATGCCAAGCTCAGAGTCGAGATGCGAACCGAGCTGCGCGTTCTTCACCGGCAGCTGAATTCGACCATGGTCTACGTGACGCATGATCAGGAAGAGGCGATGACCCTCGGGGATCGCCTGGTCGTGATGAATGAAGGCGTCGTTCAGCAGATCGATGCCCCCACGCGCATCTATTCCCATCCGGTCAATCGTTTCGTCGCGGGTTTCGTGGGAACGCCATCCATGAACTTCCTCGAGGGGACGCTCGATGCTCAGGGCGTGTTCGCGACCGATGACTCCACGATCGAACTCCCCTCGGAGCTGTCGACCGGTCACCGTGGACCGGTGGTGCTGGGCGTTCGGCCCGGGGCCCTGCAGCCGTGCGAGGAAGGGCGTGGTTGGAAGTGTCACCTCGCCGCCGTGGAGCACCTGGGAGATCGGGTCGACCTGGTTCTCGAGCACTGCGGGATGCAGCTCGTCAGTCGGGTGGAATCGTCGCGATCGTTCCAGGAGGGGGCCACGCTCTGGGTCGAGCCGAAGGTCGGCGAGGGGGTCCACCTCTTCGAGCGATCGAAGGAAGGTCGGACCTTGGCCTCAGCGTGATCAGTCCATGAGCCCCGGGCCTCCGGTCGACATGAGGGCTCAACCGGTCAGGCCCACCGTGATGGCGACGCCCGCTATCGAGCTCATGAGGAGGCACAGTCTGGGATCGATCATTCTGCCGATCGAAGTGAGACCGAGCGTCTCACACCCATGGCTGTCTTGATTGGGGTGTCGCTGATCCGGCGAGTTCGCGGTCGTGGTGGTGCGGTTCATCTCGTGCTCCTCGGGGGTGGTGGACTGTGGATGGCCACAAGGCCATTCACCAACATTCCGCGGCATCCGGGAGGGTCTCGCAGCAAAAAGTAGAGAATTGAATTGAAATCATTCCGATCCGGTCCTCTCCAGTCACCGGTGAGTCGATTTCAGCCCGCCGAAGTGGCCTCAGAGCCCCTCCAGGGGGGTCAGACCGCTTCGCGGGGTGGAGGGGCCGCCTCTTCACGGCACCCCGTGATCTTCGGAAACAGCAGGGCACCCTCCACGATCATCCAGACTTCGAGCCCGAGAGTGGCGACCGCGAACGAGAGCAACAACCAGTCACCATCACCCAGGAAACTTCGTCCTCTGGTTCCTATGAACGCATCGTCGAGCATCGCCCAGGCCGGCATCAACAGCATGAAGGCCAGCGGCAGGAGAAGAAACCACACGCGTCTTCCTCTGCGCCTCAGATAGAAGCAGATCACCATCAAGGCGAGGCCTGCGAGAAGTTGATTCGTGGCGCCGAACAACGGCCACAGAATCATGCCGCCGGTCCCCGCGGTCTGGAGGCTCCAGTCCCCCAGGTTTCCGCTCATCGGAATCGAAGCGAGGCCGACACCGAGGATCACCGCCAGCAGGGTCGCCGGATGCTTCCTCGTGAAGAGGTGCAACGGAGCGAATCCAGCCCGTCCATCCGATCGTCGGCCACCCAGCGCCGACGCCAGTTCCTGGACGACGTATCGTTGCAGTCTGCACGACGTGTCCAGGGTGGTCGCGGCGAAGGATGCCACCATGACACCCATGAGCGCGATGGCGACTTCGACTGGAATGCCGATCGTCGCGATGAAGTTTCCGGAACCCGTCACGAACGCGCCGACCTTGCTGCCGAGCGAATTGCTCGCGGCCCAGTTCGAGTAGACATCCTCCCAGGCGCCGCCGGTCAGGGTCAGACCTGCCGTGCATGCGAGAATCACGATGATCGCCAGAAAGCCTTCGAGAAGCATGGAGCCGTATCCGATGCTCACGGCGTCTCGTTCATTTTCGATCTGCTTCGATGATGTTCCACTCGCCACGAGACAGTGGAATCCACTGATCGCTCCGCAGGCCACCGTGATGAACAGAAACGGAAACATCGGCGGTGCGCCCTCGGCGGTGGCCATCGGGTTGATCGCCGGGGCGGACAGTTCGAGCGGCAGGCGCACGGTCTCACCTTCGATCTGAACGGACGGACCACCCATCATCGCGGCGGCCACCAGCCCGAGCGCCACGAGCCCCAGTGACGTGATCAGTTGGAGTGAGTTGATGAAATCCCTCGGTTGAAGAAGCACCCACACGGGCATCACCGAGGCCACGTAGCAGTAGGCCAGAAGAATGCCCGACCAGGCGATGATCGGCAGGGAGGCCGCCCAGGCGTTGAACGCGCCGAGCACGCCCACGTCTCCGTAGAGCACGCTCAGGTACATCGTGAACAATGCGAGCAGCGATGGGATCATGAGTCCCACCCCCGACTGCCTGAGTCGGAGTCCGATCATGACGGCGATCGGAATCTGCACCAGACACGGGAATATCGATTCCGGAAACTGTCTGAACACCATGGCGATCACCAGCCCGAAGATCGCAAGCACGATGGTGAGCGCAAGAAAGAGAACCGTCAGAAAGAGGATGCGCACTCTTCTCGTGAGCACTCGTCCGGCGATGTCTCCGATCGTCTGGCCGTTGTTCCGGAGGCTGACCACCAGACTGCCGAGGTCATGAACCGCTCCGATCAGGATCGACCCCAGAAAGACCCAGATCAACGCCGGAAGCCAACCCCAGAAGACTGCGATGGCGGGACCCACGATCGGTCCCACGCCCGCGATCGAGGTGAAATGATGGCCGAAGACGATGTTGCGCTTGGAGGGGACGAAGTCGTCATCATCTCTCCACTGCTGGGAAGGGCAGAGTCTCTCGGCTGAAAGCTTGAAGACATGCCTTCCCAGCCATCGGCCGTAGGTCCTGTAGGCGATGATGAATCCGGCGGCGGAAAGAAAGGCGATGAGCAGGACGTTCATGTCTTCTCCGATGACTCTTCCAGGACTTCCGAGGTCAGTTCTTGAGATCCGCTTCGGTGACACCTTCACCGATCCATCGAACCAGCTGTTCCATGTGATCGGTCAGTTTCATCGTCGTTGATTGGAGGTTCCGCAGAAAAGCGTCTTCAGCAGGTTCCGGATGATCGACCAGATCCGTCACCGCCTTCATCGTCATGAGAGGAATGTGAAGGTCGGCTGCAACCCGTGCGATCGCTGCCGCTTCCATGTCCTTGGCAACCACGCCTTCCTTCTCGAAGAAACTTCGCTCCGCTTCGGTGGCATCAAGAGAAGAGCCGCTGGACACCGGTCCGATCGGCAGATTCAATCGCGCTTCGACCGCCCGAAATCGTGTGGCGGGAAGGCGTGAGATGCCCAGAGCGTCGAATCCCGGCAGTGGAATTCGATGATCGTGGATCAAATAGTCGCCTCCCGCGAGATAGGTCGTCCCGATCGCTCCACCTCGAGCTTGGAAGCCTCCGCAAGTTCCCGCATTCACAATGATTTGCGGCTTCAGCGCCTCGGCAAGCACCCACGTGGTGACCGCGGCATGCTCGAGTCCGATTCTGTCGACGTCGTGAACGGGATCACAGCCGTTGAATACGAGAAAGACCTCTGTTCGGCCGACTCTGCCTTGTCTCACTCTGGCGGGGAGTCCGCGGTGCAGTTCGGTTTCAGCATCCAGACCCAGGCGTTCGGCGAGGGGTGTGCCTTCAGCCTTCATTGCGTACAGGAGTGCGATTCGATCCAATTTCACGTGCGGCGACGTCGTTTTCATGCGTTCAGAATACATCAGCACGACTGCCTCTCCTGCGTGAAATGGCATTCGCCTATAGACTTCTCCAATGGCATTTTTAAGGTCTGCAAAAAATTCATGCACCACCCTCGCGCTGACCGTGGGCTTCGTCCTCACCGGATGCATGGTGGGCCCGGATTACGAACGTCCGGATCTGATCACGCCCGACGCATGGCACAGTGACCTCAAGGCCGGGCTCGAAGCCAGTGCCGAAGGTGTCGGCCCCTGGTGGGAGAGCTTCGATGACCCCATCCTCGACGAACTGATCCTCCGCACCCAGCGCAACAATCTCGATCTCCGGATTCTGATGACCCGCATCGATGCCGCGCGTGCGCAATACGGCGTCGCAGGGTCCTATCTACTGCCGACGATCGATGGCGACGGGTATGCCCAATGGTTTCGTTCGGAAGGCGGTGAAGTCCCCATTCCGAACCTGACCGACGATTCCGGACGCAGTTTCAAACTCGGCGGCAGCATGACCTGGGAGCTCGATCTGTGGGGACAGATTCGCCGTTCGATGGAGTCGAAGGAAAACAGCCTGCTTGCTTCCATCGAGAACTGGCGGGACCTCCTGGTCACGGTTCGTGCTGAAGTGGCCACTTCCTACGTCGCGTACCGGACCTTGCGCAGGATCGTCGAGATCACGGAAGTCGGACTCGTCGCCGCGGAGCACAATTTCGATCTGACCAGGCAGTCATACGACAATGGAATGTCCACGATGACCGACGTCCTGTCGGCCCGTTCGCTGGTCGCCTCGCTCGAGTCCGGTCTTCACGGCTACGTCGCCGACGCCACACAGGAATTGAATCGCATTTCAGTGCTCGTCGGTCAGACGCCCGGGTCGTTGAACGAATTGCTCGGTGAGGGAAGTCGCATACCCGTCCCCCCGGCAACCATTGGCGTGGCCATGCCCGCGAATGTCATCCGGCAGCGACCGGATGTCCGTGCGGCCGAGCGAAATCTCGCTGCTTCCGTCGCCGGCATTGGTGTGGCCGAGGCCGACCTTCTTCCTTCCTTCACCCTGCTGGGTTCCGTCGGACTCCAGTCGCCCACCTCGGGGAGCCTTTTCGACTGGTCGAATCGATACTGGTCGGTTGGACCATCTTTGGACTGGCAGCTTCTCAACTGGGGGCGTGTGTCAAGCCAGATCGATCTGGCCAAGGCGGAGGCCGGCGAGTCACTGGCCCTCTATGAGAAGGCCGTGCTCGGAGCGTATCGAGACATCGAAGATGCACTCGTCGATTTCTCGAGCAGCGAACTCTCCCGTCGGGACACCGAAGCCGCCCGGAACGATTCCCTCGGTGCGCTGGTTCTTGCGGAGCAGTCGTATGAACAGGGAACTCTGAATCTGACGCGTGTCATCGAAACCGAACTGCAGCTTCTCGAGCAGGAATTCTCCCTGATCAACGCCGAAGCGCAGGTCGCGTTGGCCGCGGTGACGCTCTACAAGGCGCTCGGGGGAGACTGGTCACCCGTCCTTCCCTCGGCAGACGGCCCCGTCGCCGTCCCCACAAACGACGAGTCAATCGTCTCTGCGACAGCAGGAGGAACATCGTGAGAAAGCTTCTTTCAGGTGCGACGCCCATGGTTCTCGGCACCCTCCTGACCGGTCTTCTGGTCGGATGCGGAGATTCAAAGGGCGGGCAGGCAATGATGGCTTTGATGGCCGAGAAGGATGTCACGGTCACCGCCGAGACGATCAAGCCTCAGACCTTTCCGATCGTGCTCAGTCAGCCCGGCACGACCTACGCCGTTCGCAACGTGAACATCGATTCACGTGTCACCGGGTACGTGGAATCGGTCGATTTCATGGATGGGCAGCTGGTCAAGACCGGGGACACGCTCTTTCAGCTCGATCCACGTCCGTTCGAGGCGGCTCTGCTCGAAGCTCGCGGCAATCTCGAGGTCGCCGTGGCCGCGAGGAATCTCGCGGAACGCACGCTCGAACGAAACAGACCTCTGGTCGAGTCCGGTGCGATCTCCCGCGAGGACTTCGATCAGCTCGTGACCGATCTCGAAAAGTCCGAAGGACAGGTCGAGACCGCGGCGGGATCTCTGGTCAACGCCGAGCTGAACCTCTCCTACAGCACGATCACCGCACCGTTCGACGGTCGTGTGGGTCAGCGTCAGGTCGAACTCGGCGCGCTGGTCCAGCCCAGCGGATTCGCCGACACCCTGGTCACGCTCGTGCAGTACGACCCGATGCGAATTCTCGTTTCGGTCGACGCGCACAATCTTCCGAAGCTTCTCGAGCTGCAGAAGAAGGGGATCGTCACCGCCAAGGTCAGGGTCAATGGAACCCGAGGTGGTGGTGGGAAGGTCTTCGACGGGGTCATCGACTTCATCGACAATCAGGTCGACTCGAGCACGTCCACCGCGATGGTTCGCGTGAAGTTCGACAATCCCGACGCCTGGGCGTATCCCGGTCAGTTCGGTGAAGCTCAGATTCTCGTGAGAAACGTCCCCGATGCGGTCGTCATTCCCCAGCGGGCGCTCCGCGCCGAGCAGGGGGGAGGCAGCTTCGTCTGGTTGATCGACAGCAAGAACAAGATCACCAGACAGGACGTCACCGTCGGCGAATCTCTCGAGGGCAAGTCCTGGATTCAGAAGGGGCTTCGTGCCGGTCAACGGATCGTCGTCGATTCAGGCGGCGAGTTGAGCTCCGGGAACGTCGTCAGGATCGTCACCGCTGCTCAGTTGAAGGCCGAACAGAGCGGAGAGACCACCACCGCATCCGATGACTCGTCGTCATCATCCTCAGGCACATCAAGCAAGAATTCATCCTCATCATCGATGAAATGACCGGTCACTAGGACCAATCGAGGCCGCCGTTGCTGGACTTCTTCATCAATCGACCGATCTTCGCCGCGACCGTCGCTCTGCTGATGGTGATCTGCGGTGCGATCTCAATGGTCGTTCTTCCGATCGCTCAATTTCCATCGATCGTTCCGCCCACCGTCACCGTCACCTCGACCTATCCGGGCGCCAGCGCCCAGGTGACCGCGGATTCCGTCACGACGCTCCTCGAGGAGCAGATCAACGGCATCCAGGGCATGATCTACATGAGTTCGACCAGTGCGAACAACGGTTCGAGCCTCATCACCGTGACCTTCGAAGTGGGGTACGACCTCGACATCGGAGCCGTCGACGTCCAGAACCGAATCAGTCAGGCCACGGGTCAGATTCCCCCCATCGTCAATCAGTCCGGCATCATCATCGAGAAGACCTCCACCGACATGGTGCTCGTGGTCAGTCTCGTCTCGCCCAACGGCACCTATGACGACACGTTCCTCGGCAACTACGCCAACATCTATCTGAACGATCCTCTTTCGCGAGTGTCCGGGGTCGGTTCCATCACCAACTTCGGACTGCGCGAATACGCGATGCGCATCTGGTTGGATCCGGACAAGATGGCCGCGCTCGGCCTGACGGTCTCCGATGTCACCAATGCGGTCAAGGAGCAGAACCAGCAGGTGGCGGCCGGCCTGATCGGTTCGCCTCCGACCGACGAGGACCCGGCATTCCAGCTGCAGATCAGCACGCTCGGTCGTCTGACCACGGCGGAACAGTTCGAGGACATCATCGTCCGCACCGGCAGTGATGGTCAGCTCGTCACGCTCGCCGACATCGGACGCGTCGAACTTGGCGCGAACAACTATCAGGGTTCATCGGCCTTGAATGGCATCGGTTGCGCGAACCTCGGTGTCTATCAGCTGCCGGGGGCCAACGCGCTCGACATCAAGAGCCAGGTCGTCAAGACGCTGGACAGTCTCTCGCAGAAGTTTCCCGAGGACATGGAATACGAGATCACCTACGACACGACGACCTTCGTGAAGCTTTCGATCCGGGACCTCGTGATCACCCTGTTCGAGGCGCTNGCTCTCGTGGTCATCGTGGTCTACATCTTCCTTCAGAGCTGGCGAAGCACGCTCATTCCTCTGGTCGCCATTCCGGTNTCGCTGATCGGAACCTTCGCCTTCATGATGTTGTTCGGGTTCTCCATCAACACCCTGACCCTNCTCGGTCTCGTGCTCGCGGTNGGGCTCGTGGTCGACGACGCCATCGTGGTCGTCGAGAACGTGGAGCGTCAGCTCCAGGAGCATCCCGACTGGTCACGCAGAAAAGCAACATCGATCGCCATCCACGAAGTCGTGGGGCCGATCATCGCCACCACCCTTGTGCTGCAGGCCGTCTTCATTCCGACGGCGTTTCTGCCGGGAATCACGGGACAGCTGTACAACCAGTTCGCTCTGACGATCGCATTCTCCGTCGGGCTCTCCTCGATCAACTCGCTCACCCTGAGCCCCGCGCTCTGCGGCATCTTCCTCAAACCCACCCGGGAGGAGGATCGCAATGTCGTGTTCCGGACCTTCAACTCGCTCTTCGACAAGCTGATCGAATTCTACGGCGGGCTCATCCATTTCTTCATCAAGGCTCGCCTCATCGTGGTGTGCACGTTCCTCGTGCTTGGTGCGTTGACCGCGTATCTCTCGGTGGTCTGGCCCAAGGCCTTCGTTCCCAGCGAGGATCAGGGGTACTGCTTCGGTCTCGTCGAACTGCCACCCGGTTCGACCGTCGGCCGGACCGATGAAGTCATGGCGTCGGTCGTCAAGAAGCTCACCGAAAACGAATGGGTCGAGAACGTCATTTCAGTCGCGGGCCGCAACTTCCTGACATCGACCAATCAGACCTACGCCGGTTTCGTGATCCCCATCTTCAAGAGTTGGGACGAGCGTGGTCAGGCGCACACCGCCAAGAAACTGATCATGGACTTCAATCGGGAATTCAAGCAGAATCCCAAGGCCACCGTCGAGTTCGTCAGTCCGCCCCCGATCACCGGACTCGGCGCCGTGAGTGGATTCCAGCTCCAGCTCGAGAATCTGCCCGCCGTTCCCTACGATGAGTTCTACCGGGACGCGCTGAAGATGATCGAAGCGGCGAACAAGGATCCTCGCCTGATGATGGTCCGCACGCCGTCACGCATCGACATCCCCCAGCTCTGGCTGGATGTGGACAGAACCAAGGCGAAATTGCTGGGTGTCAATCTCAGTGACGTCTTCAACACCCTGCAGGTCCAGCTGGGTTCGCTCTACATCAACAACTTCAATCTCTACAACCAGGTCTATCAGGTCCAGGCNCAGGCCGAGGGCTGGGGGCGTTCGAATCCTCAGGACATCGGCAGGCTNTTCGTCCGAAACAGCGACAACGACATGATCCCCGTGTCCACGATCGCGTCGGTCGAATCGATCACCGGGCCCGACTTCATTCCTCACTACAACATCTACGAGACCGTTCAGGTGCTNGGNTCCCCNAACGTCTTNGNAGGATACAGCTCGAGTCAGGCCGTGGTCGCGATGGAGGAGATCTGTGCNCNGGCGCTCGGTTCGCAGTACGGCTACGAGTGGAGTGGCACGACCTANCAGGAACTNCAGGCGGGNAATCTCGCTCCCTTCATCTTCGGTCTCGCTCTCATCGTGGTCTTNCTTCTGCTCGCAGCNCAGTACGAGAGCTGGATCCTTCCGGTCATGATCATGGTCACCGTGCCGCTCGCCGTGCTGGGCGCCATCCTCGCGCTGTTGGCGACCGGCCGGCCTCTCGACGTCTACGGCCAGATCGGTCTGGTCATGCTGATCGGGCTCGCGACCAAGAACGCGATCCTGATCGTCGAGTTCGCCAAGGAGCTNAGCGCCGACGGGCAGGATCCCGTCGAAGCCGCCATCGGCGCCGCCAAGCTNCGACTTCGACCGATCCTCATGACCGCATTCTCNTTCATNCTNGGNGTGGTCCCNCTGATGCTNGCGACCGGAGCCGGCGCCCAGAGTCGACANTCGATCGGNTTCGTNGTCTTCGGNGGNATGCTCATGGCGACNGTTCTGACGCTCGGCATCGTGCCGGTCTTCTATGTGATCTTCCAGCGCATGCGCGAGCGTGCNGGAATCGATCCGACNANGAAGATCGAGTCGATCGATCACTCCAAGCAGGCGGGGCTTTGAACGGATGTCGNTGACCGTCGCTCAAGCTCGTGAACTCATGCAGAGCTGGGTCGAGAGCCCCTCGCTTCGAGGTCACATGGAGTGCGTCGCACGCTGCATGCGTGTCCAGGCCGAGTCGCTCGATCCCGAGCATGCGGATGATTGGGAGATCGCCGGCCTGCTTCACGACATGGATTATGAAAAGCACCCCACCATCGAGGAGCATCCCTTCGTGGCCGTTCAGGCTCTTCGAGATCGCGGGGATGTCTCAGACGACGTGATTCAGTCGATCCTCGGTCATGCCGACTATTCCGGGGTNCCGCGGGAGTCCCTCATGGCGAAGCACCTCTTCGCCTGCGACGAACTCGCCGGATTCATCGTCGCCTGCGCACGGGTCCGTCCGGATGGCATCGCCGAGCTCCAGGTGAAATCCGTTCTGAAGAAACTGAAGAATGCGAAGTTCGCCGCCGCAGTCAGCAGAGATGACGTCCGTAATGGCGCCGCCGAGATCAATCGTGCCCTCGATGAGCACATCGAAGTCTGTCTTGAAGCTCTCCGCTCCGATCGCGAGCGCCTTGGAATCTGATATCACTCTTCTACGTGGAGAGAACGCATGGATTTCNTCAGTCATCAGAAGCGNGCCAGNTCGAANTCGAAGAGGCTGCTCTGGNTCTTTCCCTGTGCGGCGCTCTTCGTGTCCTTCGGNATATGGTCACTCTTCGCATTCGTGTTCTGGTTCTTNCTCATGGCCGATCGCTCGAGNGAGAGCGGTGAACCCCTGCGTTTTCTCGAGGTTCTGTTCAACCTGCCTCTGCTGGGTGCGTTCATGGGAGGGACTCTGTTCATCATTCTGATCTCATCGCTCTGGAAGATGTTCCAGATGCGNGGCGGAGGTCTGAAGGTCGCGCTCGAACTCGGNGGGGTNCCTCTCNTGGCAGAGACCGCGACCGGTCGNGAGAAGCAGTGTCTGAACGTCGTCGAGGAGATGTCGATCGCCAGCGGCATGCCCATNCCNCTGACCTGCCTCATAGAAAGTCCCTCGCTGAACGCGTTCGCCGCGGGNACGACACCCGACAATGCGGTCATCGGNGTCACCCGCGGNCTGATCGATCAGCTNTCTCGGGACGAGCTTCAGGGCGTCATCGCACATGAGTTCAGTCACATCGTCCACGGCGANATACGCATCAACATTCGTCTGGTCGGGGTGATTCATGGCATGATCGTGATCGGTCTCATCGGCGAGCGCATGGTGCAGGCTCCGCAGATNCTGCTCGAGAGAAATGAAACCAGCANCCGCTCCGATCTGCGAGGTTTNGCGATCGCGCTCGCGATCATGATTCTCGGTCTGTGCGTCGTGCTGATCGGTCTCGCCGGAACNGCGATNGGCCGTCTTCTGCAGGCCGCCGTCTCACGTCAGCGCGAGTTTCTCGCGGATGCGGCCGCCGTTGATTACACGCGCTACCCGGACGGNATCGCATCNGCNCTTCGCACCATCTCCGGTCTCAAGACATCAAANCGACTNCGGGTGTCGAAGGCCTCGGAGTTCGCTCACTTCATGTTCACGAACGGGTGCAGCTCGTTCTTTGCCACGCATCCGCCCATCGAGCGCCGAATCGCACGNCTCGAGGGCGTCGACCCCGAATCACTCGGAAAACTTCACCAACATGCGGGGCAATCCGTGTTCGACATCACCGATCCGATGGCGGCGATCGGTTTTCTTGGTCGATCGAGACCGGCATCACCCAACCAGGCAAAGGCGCTGCTCGACGACATCCCCATCAGACTTCGAGGTGCGGTNCAGAATATGTTTGGCGCACGTGCGGCGATTCTGGCGCTTCTGCTGCATGAAACCGAGTCATATNATTNAAAGCAGTTGAATCTGATCGAGCACGANCTCGGTCCGGATCTCAAGAAGGAGGTTCGACTGCTTCATGCGTACGTCGNCGCCATGGACCGGGTACATCGATTGATCGTCNTCGACATCTGCCTNCCGNCGATAACACGTCTCGATCGCGAACAGGCNANCACGTTTTCCGAAGTGGTGAAGTACTGCATGGACGTGGATGGTCGAACGGATCTGTTCGAGTGGCTCCTCGGNAGAATGGTTCTTCGCCGTCTNGATGCGATCATCACCTTGAAGCCGGCGATTGAGGGAACACTCGGACTTCGATCCGTCTCGGANTCGGCGGCCATCGCGCTCGCCGCNGTGGCCCGCAGGGGAGCTTCCNCCGAAGAGGNTGCGCAGGCGGCATTCGCTGCNGCCTCATCNCATNTTCAAATCGATCGGCGAATGCCCGAGAGTGAACNTGTCACGTTGACTCGNTTGGCCGCCGCCCTGGACGAACTCGGNGGNGCGGNTTTCGATGCCAGAACCAGGATTCTCGAATCGACACTCCTCGCCTGCTGGCATGATGANNGCATANGNCCNGGNGAATTCGAGATGGTTCGNGCCGTCGCCGATGCACTGGGNCTTCGGATGCCTCTTCAGATCCTGGACGGNNTGGTTCAGGGTGATGGCAGAGGCGGATAGCAGATCGTGCCGAGACGNTCNNGAAANGCNTCNGGTCGNCTGATCATCAANCGNAGNGTGCGNTCNAGCACCAGATGNAGGAAGCGNCCGCAGTCGGCGACCGATGNNCGATTCAANCGNCCTCCGTGGGTGGCNCCNCCATGGATCAGCTGGCANCGNAGNTGGTAGACCCNGTAGAGCAGCAGTCGGTCGAGCGCCAGTTCGGANCGNCCNTCATCCAGNTAGCGTCTGCCTTTTNTCGGCATGTTCNTCCACGTNTCATCGTCACNGTCTCCTTCGCTCAGGCCTCGCCAGAAGTAGTGATCGAGATACNCGTTGTCGAAGAGNCGCTCCGCNAGCGANCGTTCCTTCNGNAGCAGTNTNCCGAANTCATCCTCCGCGTCNAGNTCGAGCACGATCGTGAGGAATGANCGNACGCTTTCGACATCGCGTGCCGGGTGATTCTCNTCCGGATCCCACCGGCCGTAGAGCGCGTTGAACGCGATCCAGAGGAGCACCAGCTGGTCNTCCAGCGCCTCCGGNCCNGAGTCNTGTGCNGTNGCCTGNGCTCNTCGAAGCCANGAGCAGGCACGGTGCATCCTGATCGACAGGTCCATGCCCCGGGTNTCGTCTCGTGGAACGGNCTCGTACCAGGCGGCCTTGTACCANTCNGCNGGAGAGAGTGTCTCGTCGATGCAGTTCACCTGTTCGCTCATGTGTTGAGAATGCTAGCAGGCAGCGGGTATGCTTGGTCCCTCCCGGCATTTTCGACCGGGTTTCGAGCAGATCGGCAGAACGACATGGAATTCTCTCTTCAGGACATCGAAACGCTTCGTGATCGAGCGGATGGCTGGGAGAGCGTCTGGAGCCGACTCTGGGAGGCGTTGGATCTTCGGCTGCACGAGATGCTCTTCTTGGGAGCCCCCAATGATCCTTCCAGTTGGAAACTGAAATCCCATTTCAACATTCTGCGCGAGGAGTTCACCGCTCAGGACTTCATCTCGGATCTTCTGATGGACTTCGCCCGACGCGCCGAGCAGGGGACCTTGCTCGCAAGTTTCGAGGGTACGCCCGAGCAGCTGCTTCCCTTTCTCGCCGCACCAGACTTCGTGGGACTCAGGGCGATCTCTCATTTCACCAAGGCCCGACAGGCCGGCATCATCAATCTGCCTTCCGATCATGAGGCATCGCCCTCGGTCCATCATCTGAATGGCGATGGTTTCGACATCGTCGACAGGGGCGGATCCTCACAGGTCGATGATCCCCTGCGTTCGCCCTTGACGATCGAGTTCCGGCCCGGTGGTTCGATCGGCGCCACGATTCGAATGGCCGCGATCCAGTGCTGGCCCCGATTGTCGTCGGATCAACCCGGACTCGACCAGCTTGAATCCGATCTTCGGAATCGATTGTCCGTCGCCGACGCGACCGATCCGATCATCGCGTTGAAGGAAGTGCATGGAAGCGCGCGAACACGATTGATCCATCAGTTGAAATCCATCGAGGATCAGATCATCGACTCGCCGGGCATGCATGATCCGAGACGTGACTCGCTCGACAGACAGCGAATCAAGATCCAGGTCGATCTGCTTCTGGTTCCTCTGGATCGTGCAGCCCTGCAAGGTCTGATGTCTCTTTCCGATGATGCCGTCTTTCAGCAGATCAGGCGATACCGTCGGAATTTCTCCGAGTTGTTTCCGGATCTCGAGGAGCGTCTTGATGCCATCGTGAGGGGTGTGGAATGATCGACGACCCGATTTCCATGAATTCTCGAGAAAGACCGGTCAGGAAGAGGGGGGTGGAACCGTCTTCTGTTCGGCACTCCCTCCCGGAGTCCCGAAAGGTGGTCTCGCGTGATGACACATGACCCACATGCCCACGACTCATTGGATCCTCGAGCCAGGATGGTCGATGCCATCCGCTCGGCCATCGATGGCACCGATCAGCCCGAACGGATTCTGATCCTGACCGCGCGATTGGCGGCCTTTGGAGTCGATCGACCTTATTGCGAATGGCCCAGTTCGATCTCCCGTGATCAGGCTCGCGAGCTTCCATCTCGCCTCGAGGCCCGTTGTCTCGAGGTCGTCCGGGCGCTTGATCGCAGCCAGGGTGACGAACTGTTCTCGGCGCTCGTCGAGGCTCAGGATCTTCATTGTCTTCATGTGATCGATCGACGTCATGGCGATCTTCTCGCGCTGGTCCATCCTGCCTTCGAGGCGCTTCACCACGTCGCAGGTCGAGCGCTTCTCGATGACCAGGCAGCCTTCATGATCGAAGAGACGGCGGACCAGAGACGATGCGATCTGATGGATTCCGACTGCGTGCTTCCGGTCATGCTCCATCCCCTTGGAGCGTCCGCACTGGCCGCCGTCGCCTTCGAGAGCTCGGGCCGTGAGCCGATGCCGGTGGTCGAAGTGACACCGCTTCCCGTCTTCGAGGACGAACTCGTCTTCGATGGCGGACGTCCGAGTCAGAGAATGATCCGACGCTTCGCCGAGCGTTGCGGCCTGATCAGGTGTCAGGATGGAAGTGAATGCAGCGTCCGCGCCGTGCTCGAGGAGGATTGGCGCATCAGCATAGAATTCAACGGGCCCGAGGCATGGTGCCGCCGCATCGACCGGGTTCGTCTGGGCAGTCGAACCGCCGTCCCCGACGATGATCGCCGTGATTTCTGGTCCACGTCCCTTCACGCCCTGGGTCTGGATGCGCAGACCCGTCTCGTCGGACAACCTATCGTGGTCGCACTCACCAACGGAGAGCGATTCTCTCTCTGAGTGAGCCTGCATTTTTCGAGGAGCCCTCCACGCCTGAGAACCGACCAAGCTCGTTCGATCAGCCATCCAGCCTCGACTGGGGGTGGGCGCTGTCTCATGATCCAGAGACACTGATCGAATTCATGTCCAGAGGTCGCTCCCGTCACTGGCTCGAAGGCATTCTTCGGGGGCTTGCCGATCGTGTCGATGGCATGACGCTTCCACCATCGACTCGTGACGTCTCACCAAGGTGGCTTCCCTCGGATCTGATACCTCTGATCGGCGCCCATGACGAGGAACGTGGCGCGCTGGCCATTCTTCGCATCGAGGATGGCTCCGACACTCTGTCCGAACCAGATCCGGTGCGCGACGAGGACGGTCCGTCGACCGCCGCATCCGACGGAATTCGATTCGCCTGCGAGTCCTATGCCGAACTCATGCCCGACTCGCCACGTCCCGAGGTCGAACTCGATGTCCGGCATGCTGCCGCCGGCGACAGCGTCGCACTGCCGGCGGCGATGGCTGCCTTGCTTCGTCTTTTCGGATGTGCATGGCCTCAGGATCTGGTCGCCACCGGTGGGATCGATGTTCATGCCGGCAGATTTCTCCCCGTCCCCCGATCGACTCTGACCGGCAAGGCCCGTGCGGCCCGTGCCTGGGGGTATCGACGACTTGCCGTGATCGATCCCGATGGGATTCTCCCGGCGGAACTCGAAGGCTTGAAGGTCTGTGTGCTGCCTGACGATCCGGCTCGTCTCGGTCTGGCCCTGGTGTCACTCTCGGGTGTCGAACCGGGTGAAGCCGTGCTCGCCCGTGCCTTGACCGTCTTCGATCAACGAGTGAGTGTCCGCGGAAAAGATGCTCTCGACGCCATTCTTGAAGCGACGGAGCCGTTCATCACGAGCGACTCCTCGATCGTCTCACATGTCGCGCACGACATGCGTTCCTGTGCATACCTTCATGCAGGACGTTCTCTGGATGCGGAACGTGAACTTCATCTCGCCGATGACCTGCTCGGAAAGGGATGGCATCCCGAGGGTCGGCTTCGTGACGTCCTTCGATACCAGCGTCCCGCCCATCGTGCCGTCGTCACGCTGGATCTCGGTCAGTGGGCGGATGATCACCCCGTTCACGTCCAGGTCGACGCCTTGATCGAGAGTCTTGATGGTCTCTGGACGACACGCCATGAGCGACTGATGCGGATCTTTCTCGCGAACACCCGAGCCCGTCGTCATGAATATCTCGGGCGGCTGCATGGTGATGTCTCCCGTCTGGAACGTGCATGGAGCGATCTCATCATCGATCAGGAGAACTGGGATGAACTGCTCGGAAGATTCGCCCGTCAGGAACTCCGTCGCCTCGACACGGATCGTGCCAGGATCGAGAACCAGCTCACCGACGTCGCCTTCAGCCGGTTTCAGCTCGAGGGGGCGCTGCCCGAGGCATGGGTCGCCCAGATGGACCAGATTCATTCGAGAACCCCCGGGCACTTCGTCCTCGAGGACTGCAAGACCGAGCCGGCGCACGGTGCCTTTCGCTGTCAGTTCGCCGATGGTCGCCGCCTGATCGTCGGAGGTCATCCATTCAATGCGATCGCCCTTCTGAAAAGAGAGCTGATGATCTCGACCGCGAGCAGGCGGTCTCTCACGAGGGAGCTGCTGACCGGCGCCACTCTGACACCCATGCGTCCCCTGGAATACCCCTGGTTCCACTGGTTCGAGCTTCTTGCTCGCACGGCCCTCGAGGAAGGGCGTGCCTTCGCTCTTCCGAAAGACAAGGAGGCGCGTGATCTGATCTGGAGTTTCGTCTTCAGTCATGCTCAAGGGATCGGAAGCCTGATCGCACTCAGGTCGCACAGGCTTCTCATGGATTTCGAAGTCGAACCGGGGCCCGTGCGCCCACCGCAGCGGGGGACTCCTCTCTTCGAACTCCACGAAGACCTTCTTTCTCGTCCCGAGGAACTCTTCCGTCGAGTTCCCTATTAGGATTCATTCGTCTTCCATTCGATTCCAGTCAAAGGATCCGACATGAACCCTTTACGAATGACATCCCTGTGCCTGATGTCACTGGTCCTCAGCGCCTGCGCCACCACTGATCCACTCGCCTCTCAGAGCGAGTCATCGATCGCCTCTCAGAGCGAGTCATCGACGTGGTCTGAAGATCTCAAGCCCGACATTCTGATGGTGGTGATCGACGATCTGGGATGGGCCGATGTGGGCTTCAGCGGGGGACGGAGCCATCTCACGCCCAGGATCGATGCCTTTGCCGGCGATGCGGTCTTCTACGCCGCCGCGTACGCCGATGCCCCCAACTGCGCGCCCAGTCGGTGCAGCATGCTCACCGGTCTTGCCACACCGCAGCACGGCGTGCTCACGGTCGGCTCTTCTCGTCGAGGAAAGCCGGAACTGCGCAAGGTGGAGCCGGTGTCCTCGGTTCGATTTCTCTCACCCGATGTGAAGACGCTTCCCGATCGTCTTCGCGAGAACGACTATCGCACCGTGCACATCGGAAAATTCCATGTCGGTCCCGATCCTCTCGACTACGGCTTCACCGATCAGGTCGCTGGAAGCGGGGCGGGTCACCCGAAGTCATACCTGAGCCCGTATCGCAATTCCGCGTTGTCGGACGGTCCCGAGGGAGAGTATCTGACCGACCGTCTGGCCGACGAAGCCATCGAGTTCATCGAGATCGAAGACGGTCGACCTCTGTTCATGCATCTTTCCTTCTACTCGGTCCACACTCCGATACAACCCAGACAGGATCTCCTCGAACACTCGAAACGAAGGCTTCCCCAGGCCCGGCGAATCGAGCAGCGCTACGACGCGATGGTGTCCGCGGTGGATGAGGCATTCGGTCGGGTCATCGATGTCTTCGAGACCCGTGACCGTCCGAAGATGATCATCTTCACGTCCGACCATGGTGGATTCGGTCCGCTCGCAGACAATGGTCATCTTCGCGGTTCTAAGGGCATGCTTTACGAGGGTGGCATACGGGTGCCTCTGGTGATCCGCTGGCCCGAGGGCGAACGAAGCGGGACCGATGACACCCCGGTCATCTTGAGGGATCTCGTTCCAACGATTCTGGGCGTGACCGGAACGGATCATGATCGACGGGAGTTCGATGCGCATCCGATCCCCTCCGATGAAACGAAGGTCTCTTCGGACGATCGTTCCTTGCACTGGCATTTTCCCGTCTATCTCGAGCGGGATTCCAGTGTGGAAGGTCCGTGGCGAACCACTCCGGTGGCTGCCGTGCGCCAGGGGGATCTGAAATTGATCGAATTCTTCGAGGATGGTCGGCTGGAACTCTATGACCTTCACAACGACCCGTCAGAATCGACCAACATCGCCGCTTCGCACCCGGAGCATGTCACCCGTCTTCGCTTCGAGATGGACGCATGGCGAGATGCCGTTGGTGCTCGAGTTCCCTCCTCGCCTCTCGATTCCAATGGAGGTATGTGATGTCTGAATCGAGTTCCGGCGGGTCTTCCTCGGACTCCGAGCCCACGCCGCCTCTCACGAAGATCGATCTGACCGACTACCAGCTCTCAAGGGTTCGTAGAATCGGCGCTCTCGGGCCCGAGGCCTCGCAGGCGCAGCAGATGATCGATCAACTGGCTCAGGTGTTCGGAGAGGCCGAGGTCGAGGCTGAAAGTGTGTCAGCCGTGTCTCTCGGAGAGCGAACCATCCTGATGATCGAGATCGGGACCGGAGACACCGGTGAAATCGTGAGTTTTCTCGGTGGCATCCTTGCCAAGGAACTGAGCGGGCCCGTGGTGGGCCTCATCGGTAATCGCGCCTTCACTCACCGCCTCAATGTCGCGCTGGACTCGGCGGGGCATGGCACCAATCTGCTGCTGCCGGATGAGATCATCTGGGTGATCCCAGCCTCCCTGGAGTCCACCTTCAAGGATCTCGATGACGCGTTCGACGCATCAGGGTCCGACGATCTGTCGGCATGAGCTCGAGAGGCCGATGTTTTCGGTAAGACCATGTATGAAAATGACTTACAGAGTTGCATTTGTAATCAAATTCGATTTTTGGTAAAATGACACGTCTATGGCCAAGAAGACCTCAAATCGTGCTTCCTCCGCTTCCAAAGATGGTGCCACTGCCACGGTCAAGAAGACCCCGCGAGCGAAGTCGCCCGGAACAAAGGCCAGATCGGGTTCGACTTCGACCACGAAGAAGGTCTCCTCTTCGGTTGAATTGAAGCCCAAGACCTCCAAATCCAAGGTTCTCAGTCCATCTTCGATCACCTCCTACCCCACGGCGGTCAAGTATCTGCTCAATCGTCCCGATTTCGAGCGGATGAGAGTGATTCGCGACCTTGAGTCCTTCAAATTGGATCGCATGCGTGCGCTGCTGGCCGGTCTGGGCGACCCCCATGAGCAGGTTCGCACGATCCACATCGCCGGAACCGTCGGCAAGGGTTCGACCTCGGCGATGGTGGGGGCCATGCTCCATGAGTGCGGATACGCCGTCGGCTCCTACACCTCGCCTCATCTGACCGATCTTCGTGAACGCGTCTGCATCGATGGCGAGATGATCTCCCACGCGACCTTCGTCGTTCTGATGAAGAAGATCGCGGAAGTCGCCGAGGGGCTCGACTTCGAACCCACCTTCTTCGAGATCATGACGGCACTTGCATTCATGTATTTCGCCGAGGAGGCCGTGGACATCGCGGTCATCGAGGCCGGCCTCGGCGGGCGACTCGACTGCACCAACGTCATCAAGCCCGAGGCCATCGCGATCACCAGGATCGCACTCGACCACGAACGAATTCTCGGAAACACGCTCGTCGACATCGCGCGCGAGAAGGCCGGCATCTTCAAGAAGGATGTTCCCTGTCTCACCTTCGAGCAGGACCCCGAGGTCGACGCCGTGTTTCAGAATGCCGCCGAGGAATGCGGTGCACCGCTTCAGATCGTCAATCGGGACATCGAATTCAGCAATCGCTTCTGCTCGACGAACGAGCTGGGTCCTCACACCCGCGTCTGTCTCTACACGGATCTCAGCAGACTCGAGCATCTCCCCGTCCCCCTCGCCGGTGAGCATCAGGCCCCCAACTGCGGTCTCGCACTCGGTCTGATGGATCTCCTCAAACGTGCCGGTTTCAAGTGCCCCGATGATCGGCTGACCAGCGGACTCGCCAAGACCCGAATGATCGGGCGCATGCAGCTGGCTTGGAAGAGCCCTCGAATACTCGTCGATGGCGCCCACAATCCCGAATCGATCGGCGCTCTCATGCGCTGCGTCGGGGCCCATCTTCCTTATGACTCGATGGTCTGCATCTTCGGATGCTGCCAGGACAAGAACGTCGATGAGATGCTCAATCGAGTCAATCTCGGTGCGGACAAGATCATCTTCACCCGAGCCCAGGGGAATCCGCGTGCCGCCGATCCAGCCGATCTGCAGCGTGCCTTCACCGAGCGCAGCGGAAAGATGAGCCAGGTCGCGGACACGATCCCCGAAGCCATCGAGCTGGCCTCCCGTGCGGTCAGTCGGGAGGATCTCATCTGCGTCACCGGCAGCTTCTATCTGGTCGGCGAGACGCTCAAGCATCTCGACAAGATGCGTTGATGTCCTTCCGGGATGCCAAGCGCCGACCTGATTGGTAGAGTCCTGAAACAGGGGTGAGCGCGCCCCGCCCACAGCACACGCCTCTCGACCAGGATTCGCACCCAGATGACCGATCAGAACTCAGATCGTCCCTCCCACCGATACGATGCCGGTGTCGCGAACGCCCTTGAATCTCACTGGCAGGACTGGTGGGACGAGCAGGGGACCTACGTCGTGGGCAATCCCGGTGATCCGGGGTTCGATGAAAGTCTGCCGAAGTACTACTGCCTCGACATGTTTCCCTACCCATCCGGGACAGGTCTTCATGTGGGGCATCCCGAGGGCTACATCGGGTCCGACATCATCTCCCGCTTCAAGCGAATGAGCGGGTTCAACGTCCTCCACCCGATGGGCTTCGATGCGTTCGGTCTTCCCGCCGAGCAGTATGCGGTTCAGACCGGGGTTCATCCCAGAGACACCACCGTCAAGGCGATCAACACCTTCCGTCGTCAGTTGAAGGGATTCGGATTCAGCTACGACTGGTCACGAGAGCTCTCCACGACCGACGAGGACTACTACCGCTGGACTCAATGGATCTGGTTGAGGGCGTACGAGTCCTACTTCGACCCGGCGAGTCGAAAAGCCGCTCCGATCAGTCATCTGCTGGCTCAGCTGGAGGCCGAAGTGGTGCGACCGCTCGATGCCGATGGGCAGACGATGGACTGGTCGGCCATGGACGAGGCCGAGAGATGCGCGTATCTCGACACCCGTCGTCTGGCCTATCTCGGTGAGCAGACCGTCAACTGGTGTCCACGTCTCGGGACCGTTCTGGCCAACGAGGAGGTCATCGACGGGCGCAGCGAGCGAGGCGGATTCCCGGTTCTCAGAAAGCCGCTTCGGCAGTGGATGTTCAGGATCACGGAGTATGCGGATCGGCTGCTCGAGGATCTCGACGTCGTCGACTGGCCCGAATCCACTCGCACGATGCAACGGGAATGGATCGGTCGATCCGAAGGAGCCACCATCAGGTTCCCCGTCGGAGAGGATCACCTGGAAGTGTTCACCACCAGACCGGACACGATCTTCGGCGCCACCTACATGGTGGTCGCTCCCGAGCACCCGCTCGTCGACACGGTCCTGGCCTCCGGAAACGATCCGGCGCTCCTCGAATACGTCACCGCCTCCCGAAACCGATCCGACGTCGACCGCATGGCGGATTCGAAGGAGAAGACGGGCGTCTCCCTCGGTGTCGAAGCGATCAACCCCGCGACCGGCCGGTCGATCCCCGTCTGGACCGCCGACTATGTTCTCGCGGGCTACGGGACAGGTGCGATCATGGCCGTCCCCGGTCACGATCAGCGAGACCATGATTTCGCGAGGGCGTTCGATCTTCCCATCGTCTCCGTGGTCGAAGGCGGGGAGAACGTCCGGGAGGAGGCATGGTGCGGCGCCGGCAATGCGGTGAACAGCGCCAACGACGAGATGTCGCTCGATGGTCTCGACACCGAGACCGCGAAGAACGTCGTGATCGACTGGCTTGAATCCGGGGGACATGGTCGCCGGCATGTGAATTACAAGCTTCGAGACTGGCTCTTCAGTCGTCAGCGATACTGGGGGGAGCCATTCCCGATCGTCTACGACGAGAACGGTCGACACTATCCCGTTTCCGATTCCGCGCTGCCAGTGGTGCTTCCCGAGCTGGACGATTACGAGCCCGTCGAGAGTGAAGAGCCGACGCCCCCTCTGGGCAAGGCCCTCTCCTGGGTCAACACCACCGCGGGTGAAGCGGGTGTGGATTCCGCTCTTCTCGATCCGAGCACTCCGGTGCGTCGCGAGACCAACACCATGCCCGGCTGGGCGGGTTCGTGCTGGTACTTCCTGCGTTACTGCAGCCCCGCTTGCGAAGAGCGATTCATCGATTCCAAAGCCGAGAAGTACTGGCTGCTTGGCAGGCGTGCCGAGCCTGCCGACATCTCCCTTGCCGATGGTGAGGAGTCGTTCGACGCCAGAAACATGAATGTCGGGGGCGTGGACCTCTACATCGGTGGCGCCGAGCACGCGGTCCTTCATCTCCTCTATGCACGATTCTGGCACAAGATTCTCTTCGATCTCGGTGAGGTGTCCACTCCCGAACCCATGAACAAACTGTTCCATCAGGGCATGATCACGTCATTCGCCTACAAGCGACCTGACGGATCCCTGGTCGCGGTCGATGCGGTCGACGAGGTCGATGGAGTCCATCTGGAACGCGAGACCGGTGAACCCGTCGAGCGGATCGTGGCGAAGATGTCGAAATCACTCCGGAACGTCGTGAATCCGGATGATGTCGTCGCCGAGTACGGCGCCGACACGATGCGTCTCTACGAGATGTACATGGGTCCGCTGGAGGCGTCCGCGCCTTGGAACACCCGGGACATAGTCGGAGTGCATCGTTTCCTTCAACGTGCCTGGAGACTCGTGATCGAGGAGGAGAACGGAGCGCTTCGGCTTCTTGAGGAGGGGGATGATGCCGTCGAACGAAGTCTTCACCGAACGATACACAAGGTCGGTGAGGACATCGAAAAGCTCGCATTCAACACCGCGATCGCCGCGATGATCGAATTCGTGAACCAGGCGACCGGTGTGGGGCTCTCCCGTTCCCAGTTCGAGAAGTTCACGCTTCTTCTCGCGCCATTCGTGCCTCATCTCGCCGAGGAGTTCTGGCACCGCCTGGGCAACCGCACGTCCGTGGCCCATCAATCATGGCCGGTCTTCGATCCTTCCTTGTTGGTCGATGATCACGTGGAGATCCCCGTCCAGATTCTCGGAAAGGTCAGAAGTAGGATCACTGTCGCCGCCGATGCCGATCAACAGACTCTCGAAGAGGCCGCTCTCGCCGATGAACGAATCTCCGAGCTGCTCGAGGGACTCACCGTACGCAAGATGGTGGTCGTCCCGGGTCGTCTGGTGAACATCGTCGCCAATTGATGCTCCGGTCGTTGGGAGTCGAGGATTCATGAACATAGAGCCGTCCAATCCTGATTTTCCGCTGCCGGTGTTCGGAGAGACTTCCAGCAGCGTGTGGGGTCTTCCCGAGCCTGTTCCCTCCACCATTCTTCTCGCACTTCCCGGGGAGACGATGCCCGCCGAGGAACTGCTTCGAACCGCCCTGTCGGTTCTGGGCGCGGAGGAGTCACGATTCGTCGAACTGGACGTGCCACTGAACGGACCACCTTTCGCACTTTGGGTCATGCCCATCGGTCTTTCCGAACATCCCATTCCTCTGATCGCGTGGTGCGAGAAGATCCAACAACCGGGCGGCCTTCCCGACATCGCCTCCGGGGCTCGCTGGATGGTCGGCATTCAGACTGTCCTCGACCCCGAGCGCCCCCTCGAGGTCTGGTCCCAGATGGCCTCTCTTCTTTTCCACACCTGGAGTGATCCGGTGGCCATGCTGGATGAAGAGACCGAGCAGTGGTTCTCACGTGACGAGATGACGCTCCGCTTCGCGACCGATCCCTGTGGTTTCGATGAGAGCGTGCTCTTCAGAATCCATGCCACCGCGGCTCACGAACGGCCGGAGGAGGGGTCATCCGTCTGGCTCAGGACGCAAGGACTTCATCGGTGCGGCCGCCCCGAACTCGAGATGCTCGAGGTCCCCGGCGGGGTTCTTCCCGTCGCGGCCGAACTCCTCGAGTCAGTATGCGGCCTCATCGTCATGAAAGGCATTCCGGATCCGGATGTCGTTTTCGATGCTGGAGTCGGTATCGCTCTCAGGTTGCGCCCCTGGCGGGAACAGGTCGCCTCGCTCTCTCCTGATTCGATCGGAAACACGGAGCACCGGGCTTCGATGGAGGAGGCCATGGGTGCGGATCTCTCCAACGGAAGGGCGGTCCTGTGTGGTCATGAATCTCGCGGCAGTTTCGGTTCCGTCTACACCTGGCCCTCCGACGTCGTCGACGGCCTGATCGGCGGCCGTTGTGCGCTCGAAAGGACTCCTTCATGGTCGACCGCGCGCTCTCTTCAAGCTCGAAGCATGTGGCCGCGTCTGCTTGATGCCTTCTCCGAAGGTCAGTCGATCAGCGCCTGCCTCTCTCTCGGTCAGGATGGGGACGATCGTCTCCATGCCTGGGTCGAAGTCGAGTCGGCGAGTGATGTCGAGGTCACCGGTCGGCTGCTTCACGACATCGATCAAGGACGTCGTGGAGATGTCATCACCCGTCCGGTGGAGATGGTCATCGATTGGGCGTTCGAGCATGCCGATGGTGGGGAAGGTGCACGATGAATTCAGGTGAATCCGAGGACGACGAACTCGTCAATCTCTGCTCCTGTCAATACGAACTGGAAGCGCAGTCTCTTCGTGCGGTGCTCGCCGACGCCGGAATCACGGCGGTCGTGCAGTCTTCGCCTTTCTCCGCACTCTCCTCCGTGCACGTCCCGGGCAGTGAGGTGACCCTGCGCGTCCCGAGGCATCAGCTCGAACAGGCGAAGCAGACGATCGAAGTCTCACGAATCCATGCCGCGGCGATCGACTGGGACGAGGTGGACCTCGGTGACATGCCGGAGGAGGTCGAGGACCTGCTCCAGCAACGCGAGGTCATCCACGGATTCAGTCGAGTTCTCGCCATCGCCGGACTGGTTCTCGGTTTCATGATTCTGCTGATATGCCTCATCGCTGTTCTCGTCATGAGTCTCAACTGAGCCGCCACCGGAGCGACACATGTCCCAGCCAACTCATTCTCGTGTCATGTTTCTCTTGTTTCTGCTCAGTGGGCTCCTCATCGGATGCTCGAGTGGCAAGGGGCTGTCTGGCCGTGTCGTCAACGGTCAGTCTCCCGGTGGTCGGCTCGTGCAGACTGCCGACGTCGATCCACTTTCGATCCCCGGACGAGGGGTCGCCGGGGCCACCATCGAATTGATCCGTGATCCCAGAAGCATGAATCGTCGTGTCGTCTCTCGGACTCGCAGCGCTTCAGACGGATCGTTCGTTCTCGAAGTGGACGCCTTCGGAGCGGGCTGGATGGTCGAGGAATGGCTCTTCCGATGCACTCATCCTCGGAACAAGACCCTGGAATTCATCCATCAAATGCCCTCCGATCTCTCGAGTTTCCTGCTCATCTTCGACATGACATCCGGAGCACCCGAGCCGGGAATCGGCGACATGGAGGCCGAACGTGAAAGAATGCGCAGAGAGTTGGAACGCTACGGCCGTTGAGGGTCGTATGCTCTTGATGTCATGACGATGCGCTATCACATCAACCTCTCGGGAACATTGTTCGTGGTTCTCACGCTTCTGGTCGGCCTTGCCGCCGCTCAGAGACCCAACAATCTGGTCGTCTGGGGTTTCGGTGTGCTGCTTGCGATGATTCTGGTCTCCGGAGTCGTCAGCGCCAAGATGGTTCGAACCCTTCGAGTGTCTCGCCTGGAGACCAGGAGCGCATCATCAGGGTCCCCCCTCATCGTGAAATACCTCGTTGAGAATCGTTCGCGAAAAAGATCCGTCTTCGCACTGCGTCTTGGAGAGGTTCTCACCTCGTCTTCGATCAAGAACCGTCTCTTCTCTCGAGATCCGAAGGATCACGTCGGTTCCACCGGCTGGCTGTCACGAATCGGACCCGGTGAATCCCAGGTGTGTGATTCGGTTCTTCCCGCCTTTCATCGTGGTGTCCTTCAACTTGAGAGAGTCCGGGTCACGACCGCGTTTCCGTTCGGATTCATCGATCGCCGCATCGATTTCGATTTGAATCAGGAGATTCTCGTCCAACCCACGACGCACCCTCTCAAAAGCGATCTCATCCACTCGGTCTCTCAGGGCGAGCTCGGAGGCATAGGTGTTTCGGATCGGCCCGGACCCGGAGAGGATTTCTTCTCTCTTCGTGAGTTCAAGCCAGGAGACAGCATTCGACAGATCTTCTGGAAGCGACCTCAGGTGAACGACGACATTCTGGTCGTCCAACGATCCGAATCGACTCCTCCCCGCATTCGAGTCATCCTGGATCTCTCCGAGGACCCATCAAGACTCCGCTTCGATGCGAGTCGTGATTTCGATGCGAGACAACTCGAGGAACGCGCCATCAAGATGGCGGCATCCCTCTGTGCCTGTGCGGACAGGGAGGGGCTCGAATTCGGATTGACCGTGATGGGCTTCGATGATCATCCACTGCCTCTGCGACGCGGACACTGGCATCTGCAGCGTGTGCTCGCCGGTCTGGCGGTCCTGGAACTGGCCTCGGCCAGAATTCCCGACACCCGACACTCGAGCAACGCGACTGAACGATGCGCCGTGGTCGTCGTCCACCCCGCTCGCATCAATCCCGACAGGGGGCCCTCGGAAGCCTGGCATTGGAGCGCCACCAGGATCGAGGAGTTTCTCGATCTGAATTCCACCGATGAGCCCGTCAGCACCAAATCGCCCGCACCGACCGTCGGCGATGCGATCGAGGTGACGACATGACCCTTCAACGCCTGTTTCGATTCTGGCTTCTGGTTCTGATCGTCCTCTCCGTCGCGGCCGTGTCCATCGCGACCATTCGTCTGTGGATATTGATGTTCACCGGTCCCCTGTTGGTGGCCAGCTGGTACGTCACCGAGAGCCACCGTGGCTTTCATCTTCCCAGACTCATGGTGAACATCGGTGCGATCGGCGCTCTGCTTTTCGTGATTTTCAGTGCATTCTCCAATCCCGACATCGGCCGAGCGATGGAACTCCTCGGGATCTTCGTGCTGATCATCATGATCCTCAGGCAGTTTCAGGTCAGAACGCTGCGAGAGGACGCCCAGCAACTCATTCTGTCCTCGATTCTCGTCATCTCGGCGACGATCCAGAGTGATCGTTTTCTCTTCGGCATCGTGCTGCTCGCATGGGTCGTCGTCCTGATCTACGTGATCATGCTCTACCAGGTCTTCTCAGGGGTGGAGAAATCGAGAGTGAACCGCAGGGGGGTGCTCGCTTCCACGACATCCTTCGACTCCAGATTCGGTCCCATCGACGCCGAGCGATTGCGGCGGACGGCCCTGGCTTCGATCGTCGGCATCGTGCTGGTCAGCATCGTCGTCTTCATCTTCTTCCCGAGGCAGATCCTGTTTCGATCCGGCATGTCCGGAGGTGGAGTCTCCGGACGTTCCGGTTTCAATGAAACCGTCGACCTCGTCTCGAGCACACGCATTTCGAGCTCTCGGCGCGAGGTCTTCGTGCTGCGTTGGATCGATCCCGGTGGGGACGTCGTCCAGTGGGCCAAGCCGATTCTGCTGAGAGGCGCGGTGCTGTCACGGTACGACGCCTCGCTCGGCCGTTGGATGAACGCCAAGTGGAGTCGAAGTTCGAACATCGAGACATCGTTCGATTTCACCCAGCTGGGCACGACTCCGATCGATGAGCAGATCCAGACACACACCGTCGAGGTTCAGATGCGGTCTCTGGCAAGCGATGTGATCTTCTCGCCCTGGGGAACATTGGCGATCTCGACCGCGACGCCCCGTCTGGTCGAGATCGATCGATCCACTTTGCTTCTGGCCGATGGCGGGTCCGCCGACATCGGGAATTACGCGAGTTACTCCTTGCGAGTCCAGCCTTTCCCACCCTTCAACACCCTGCGAAGTCTGCAGGGGGAGTCGGGCCGCGAGGCTCGGCCGGCCAGTTTTCCGATTCCGACGGTCCGGGAGATCGCACTCGAGGCCCTGGAGTCCATGGATGTCTCCAGCGAGCTTCAGCAGGACGAGACCAACTGGGTGTACAACCGGCGCATCTCTCGAGCCCTAGCGGAATGGTTGGAGATCGAATGTGCCTACACCACCGATCTCCGTGATTTCATCCAGATCCCGGGAGAGGATCCGATCGTCAGTTTCCTTCAACGGTACCGCTTCGGACATTGCGAGTACTTCGCATCCGCGCTCACTGCGATGTGTCGAAGTCTCGGAATCGAATCCCGTCTTATCACCGGTTTCGTGGCGATGGAGTACGACGAGGGAACCTCCAGCTACGTGGTGCGCGAATCCAACGCCCATGCCTGGACCGAGGTCCGCACCGGTCCCTTCCAGTGGGAGTCGCTGGATCCCTCCCCTCGCACAGTTCTGGAGGAGTTGCAGGCCTCCAACAGTTCCTGGTTGGATGGATGGCGCTGGGTGTACGACAGTCTTGATTTCTTCTGGAATTCGAACGTCATCGGATTCGACCAGCGTTCCCAGCAGACTCTGGGCGACCGTTTCGTCGGTGGATGGCAGGAGAGTGTCAGTGAACTTCGCGACGAAATCGCCAATCGTCTGGCCATGATCAATCGGTCCTTCAAACTCGGGGTGGCCGGTTACGTCTGGATGGCTTCGATCCTCTTCCTCGGTTTCTGTTTCGTTCTCGTGTACATCCTCCGAAACAGAAAACGTCGACGCATACTCTCTCAAATCGGCGCCGGTCCGCTTGCCGCCGCCGACAGGAAACGTCTCTCGAACGACCTCGCCTTCTGGAACGACACTCTGAAGGTCCTTCGGCAGAGGGGCTTCGTGAAGAGGCCCGCGGAGACTCCACGAGGTTTCGCGGATCGGGTGACTGTGGCCGATGCATCGATCGGGACGTCGCTTCACATGCTGGTCGACACGCTCTACCACATCCGGTTCGGCGATCATCGGCCCGATCCCTCCGAGCGGGCTCGTGTCATGTCCTTGGTGGGTCGCATCAAGATGGAAGGCGGTCGTGGTGACTCTGCCCGAGGATGATTTCGAGGTCTACGACTCCGAGGACTCGGAAGCCCAGATCTCCGGCGTGCTCGACCTCTTCAAGCCGCCACAACGCGTCATCGATCTCGGAGCAGGTCGTGGTCGAGTCGCGCTGCCCTTGATCGAACATGGCGTCGAGGTCTTGGCGGTGGATCGCGATGCCGAGGCGCTCGACCATTCGTCCTGGACCGAACATGCCGGACTGAAACGACATCAGGAGGATTTCCTCTCGCCTGAAGCCTCATGGTTCGAACAGGGTCCCTTCGACGGTGTGCTCTGTCTCGGCAACACGCTCAATCTGGTCGAGGATGAAGCGCGACTCGAGGAGATATTTCAGCGTGCTTTCAGCGTGCTTCCTGTCGGAGGTTCGTTTCTGATCGATGATTTTCCCGTGTGGGGCCCCGAGATGATCAGATCCGAATGGCCTCTGGGAATCAGTCCGGATGGGACACAGCAGGTCGTCTGGGCCCCCGGTGGGCGCGCTTTCGCCTATCGAACCGGGGGGGAGGTCGATTCCAAACGGCGTTTTCCGGAACCCCGGGAACGCCTTCTTCACATCTGGACCATCGATGAATTGCAGAAAATGGCATCGAGATCGGGTTTCAGGCCCGCAGAGCATCTTGAAGCAGCCCTCATGATCCACTTTGCCCGATCAGACTGAATGGTATGGAACCGAGTGTGTCTTTTCTGAGTAGATCAATGGGACCATCATCCGATACTTCCCTTGAGCCGGAGCGATCGATCACATCGTGACTTCGGCTCCTTCCGGACAGTTGATCCGTGCGCTTTGGACTGAGGACACGGTGTGACGGATCGAAAAAACGCCTTGTTCCCCATCAGGAGCAAAGGAGCAGACAGTGCCAGCATCAAGATCACGAACGAACGAATGGAAGCGATCCCTCCAGCAGGTCTTCGACCGGGGGGGCGCGATCGAATTCGCGATCGCGCGTCCAGATGGCCCGACCGACACCGATGATCCTCACGAGCATGCGACCGGCACCGATCTCGTCTGGCGGGTCAAGGTGCTGCGTTTGACCGACGAGGCGATGATGGTCGAGGCGCCCATGGCGCTGGGACGTCAGATCGACATCGAAGTCGGGATCGAACTCGTGGCATGTCTCTCCATCGGTCAGAATCGATGGATGTTCCGAACCCGCAATCTTGGTGAGGATGATCGCAGTTCCTCGAAAAGCCGCTCGAGTCGATCACTGAGACTCTGTCTCCCCGAGAACGTCCGACGATGCCAGCGTCGTGCACCTCGTCTCGACACCCGGGATCTCAAGCTTCCGCAGGTCACAGCGTGGCCCTTGCTGGATCCCAAGTCCGTGCTTCCTTCCGAACGAGCCATCGCGCTCGCCTGGTCGGCCTTGAATCAGGGTCAGGAGCCCGATCTTTCCGGGCTGACCTCTGACTCCGTCATTCCCACGGTCGGCCCGAATTTCTCCGCCACGCTGATGAATCTTGGTGGTGGGGGTGTGGGCCTTCGGGTGGAGCATGAAGCCGCGCAGATTCTCAACCGGCATCGCGTGTTCTGGATTCAGGTGCCTCTCGCTCCTGATCTGGAGATGCCTCTGCTCGTCACTGGAAAGGTCGTGCACACGCACATCGACAGCATGCATCGAACGTACGCCGGTGTCGCATTCGATTTCACGTTCAATCATGAACATCAGACCGTCGTCGCCGAACAGATCCAGACCTACATCGAGCGGGTCCAGCTGTCTCAAATGGAAGCTTATGCTCGCCGCTCCAAGGCAGGTTGAGGACGGCATTCGCGGTTCATTCGACGGTGAGACCTCCGGGTTGCTCGCAATGCACCGAGATGAAGTCACGCAACAACCGGGCCTTGGTGTCGCATTCGTTCGTTTCCGCGAGCGGATCGCTGTCCGCCACGATGCCACAGCCTGCCCCGTATCGAAGCTGATGTGTCTGCCATGATTCGTTCGCATCACACACCGGAACCAGGTCCAGTGTCCGAATCGAGACGTCAAGAGCCATGTGGCCGCAGCGACTCTGGAATCCGATCGCTCCGCAATACGGTCCTCTGGGAACCGACTCGAACTCGTCGATGATCTGCATGGCTCTGATCTTGGGAGCCCCCGTGATCGAGCCCGGAGGAAACGTGGCCAGGAGCACGTCGTCGAGTTCCATGTCCTCTCGTAGGCGTCCCGCCACTTCGGCGACTCCGTGAATCACGCCTGGGTGGGTCTCGATCGCTCGCCCCGTTTCGACGACGACCGAGCCGGGTTGCGAGATGCGTCCGAGGTCGTTTCTCATGAGGTCGACGATCATCGCCAGTTCGGCCGCATCCTTTTCGCTGGCGAGCAGTTTTTTCGGATCATCTCCCGCAGCCAGGGTTCCCTTGATCGGTCGGGTCCTCAGAATTCGTGAAGCGGGATCGTACTGAAGAAACAGTTCCGGGCTCAGTGAGACGAGTGTTCTCTCATCGCCATCCTCTCTGGGAATCTCTATGTGCGCTCCGAACCAGGCCTGTGATTCTCGAATCAACGAGGCGGCGAACGACCTTCTGTCTGCTCTTCCGGGGAGTCTCGCCGCCGCCGAGTAGCGTCGTGTGATGTTCGCCTGGAACAGATCGCCGGCATGTATGTAGTCGATGGTTCTCGAGACTCGATCGGCGAAGCGCTCGTCACTGGTCTCCGGAGTCAGTGGTGTGACCCACGGTCTCGTTCGGGGTTCGGCAGGTCCGAGATCCAGGTGCCGGGTCAGTTCCTCTCGGTCCGCGGGCTCGCCGACGAACCACCAGCGATCGAGATCCCTGTCGTGCACGAGCGCGGACGGGCAGTCCAGCACGATCGCGCCCTGGGGGAAATCCTCGTCCGGATCGGGGATCGGGCCGCTTCCCGCTTTCGGTTCGATCCGGCGTCCCAGCTCATAGGTGAGCGCGAACAGTCGCCCTCCTCGGAAGGGGGGCATGTCTGGATTCGGATCCGGCGCCAGATCCGGTCCGCAATCGAACCTTCTGATCGGATTCGAGCCGTTTTTCTCCGATTTTTCCGGATGAATGAATCCGAGGGGCATGCTGAGAATGCTCCAGCGTGCCAGTGGCGATCCACCTCGAGCCGTGACCAGCGCCGCGAGCGGCTTCTGCTCCGGCCACCCGGCCAGAACGTCCAATGGATCCGGGCCATTACCAAGAAGAATTGCGGATGAGGTGTCTGTCATCAGTGGCATCATACGATCGCCGCTACACTGCAAGGACCTCTCAACGCGTAGGTTGGTGGGTGAATTCACAGAAAATCAGGCTCAGATCACGAAGGTATCTCAGGACGATGACCATGACCGCATCTCGCAAGAAATCGACCGCTCGCAAGTCTGCTTCCAAGAAGCGCTGTTACTACTTCGGCACCCGCAAGACCGACGGGTCCGCCAAGCAGAAAATGCTTCTGGGCGGAAAGGGCGCCAACCTCGCGGACATGACCTCGATCGGGCTTCCCGTGCCTCCCGGTTTCACCATCACGACGGCAACCTGCGCCGATTACACGAGAACCAATCGTCTCCCCGCCGGCTTGATGGATGAAGTGAAACGCAACGTCGCGTTTCTCGAGAAGGAGCAGGGCAAGACCTTCGGTTGTTCGGTGAATCCGCTTCTGGTCTCGGTGCGTTCGGGTGCGGCGGTCTCGATGCCCGGAATGATGGACACGGTCCTCAACCTCGGTCTGAACGACACCGCGGTGCAGGGCCTTTCGACCGCGACCGGCAATTCCCGTTTCGCGTGGGACGCCTACCGTCGCCTGATCAACATGTTCGGCAACGTGGTCATGGGCGTTCCGCATGAGAACTTCGAGCATGCCTTCGACAAGATCAAGAAGAAGTATCGAGTGAAGGACGATACCGCGGTTCCCGCCGAAGGTCTCGAGGAACTCTGCGCCGCCTACAAGGCCGTCTATCGAAAGTCCGTCGGCAAGGCGTTCCCGCAGGACCCCATGAAGCAGCTTCAACATTCCATCGAAGCCGTCTTCAGCAGTTGGAACAAGGACACCGCGATCTCCTACCGTCGAATCAACGAGATCAAGGGTCTCGAGGGAACCGCCGTCAACGTCCAGGCGATGGTCTACGGAAACATGGGAGATGATTCCGGAACCGGCGTCGCCTTCACGCGAAACCCATCCACCGGAAAGAACGAGTTCTACGGCGAATTCCTGATCAACGCCCAGGGCGAGGACGTCGTCGCAGGCATCCGGACNCCCGAACCCATCAAGTTGATGGGGAAGTGGAATGCGAAGGTCTACAAGCAGCTCCTCGCCGTCCGATCGAAGCTTGAAAAGCACTATCGCGACATGCAGGACATCGAATTCACGATCGAGCGTGGAAAGCTCTACATGCTNCAGACTCGAAACGGAAAGCGAACCGGTGCAGCCGCGGTCAAGCTTGCCGTGGACATGGTCAAGGAGCGTCTGATCAACAAGGACACCGCGATGATGCGGATTCCGGCCAACGACCTCACCCAGCTGCTGCTGCCCAGTTTCAATCCTGCGCAGAAGAAGAAGGTCAAGGTGCTCTGCTCGGGACTTCCCGCCTCGCCGGGAGCGGCATGCGGTGCGCTCGCCTTCAGCGCCGACGAGGCCGTGGAGCGAGCCGCCAAGGGTGAAAGCGTCATTCTCGTCCGCAAGGAGACCTCTCCCGAGGACGTCGATGGCATGCATTCCGCGGCCGGCATTCTCACNTCCACCGGTGGGATGACNTCNCACGCCGCCGTCGTGGCTCGTGGATGGGGCAAGTGCTGTGTCGCCGGNGCAGGTGATCTCCACATCGATGCCNCCAAGGGCGTCGCCACCGTCAACGGCAAGAAGCTCGGCCGCAAGGATCAGATCTCCATCGACGGCGCCACNGGNGAAGTGATGCTCGGCACCGTCGATCGNGTCGTTCCCAAGAAGATCTCCGGCGATCTTGCGAAGGTNCTCGGATGGGCCGACGCNCGNGCCCGCATGAAGGTCCGNACCAACGCGGATGCTCCCGCCGATGCNCAGCGTGCCCGTGACTTCGGCGCCGTGGGCATCGGGCTGTGCCGAACCGAGCACATGTTCTTCCAGGAGGATCGCATCAGCGCCATGCGCGAGATGATTCTCGCCGACGAACTGCCCGCCCGCGAAAAGGCCCTCAAGAAGCTGCTTCCGTNCCAGCGTCGTGACTTCCAGGGGATCCTGACCGCCATGAAGGGCTGTCCGGTCACCATCCGACTTCTGGATCCGCCGCTGCATGAGTTCCTGCCTCACGAGGCGAAGGCCCAGCGCGAGGTCGCCAAGCAGCTTGGTGTGAAGCCGTCNGAAATCGTCCGTCGCGTCGATCAGCTGCACGAAATGAACCCGATGCTCGGTCATCGTGGATGTCGTCTCGCGGTCACCTATCCNGAGATCCTGAAGATGCAGGTCAGAGCGATCGTGGAAGCGATGATCGCCTGCAAGAAGAAGAGGATCGATGCGCGTCCCGAGATCATGATCCCCCTCGTCGGCACGTCGCAGGAGCTCGAGATGCTTCGTGAGCTCACTGAGGCGACGATCGCCGAAGTGCGTGCCGCCAAGAAGTACACCGGTAAGCTCAACATCCCGATCGGCACCATGATCGAGATTCCCCGTGCGGCGATCACCGCCGACGAGGTCGCCGAACATGCCGATTTCTTCTCGTTCGGAACGAACGACCTCACNCAGATGGCNTTCGGGTACAGCCGTGACGATGCAGGCGTCTTCCTTCCCGAGTACGTCGAGAAGGGCGTGCTCGAGCGGGATCCCTTCCAGACCATCGATTTCGACGGGGTCGGCCAGCTCGTGGACATCGCAGTNCGCAAGGGTCGCACCNGCAAGCCGAAGATCAAGCTCGGCATCTGCGGTGAACACGGTGGTGATCCTCTNTCCATCGAATTCTTCGAGACCACGGGAGGATGCGGACTGGATTACGTCTCCTGCTCNCCGTTCCGCGTCCCGATCGCNAGACTCGTGGCNGGACAGGCNGCCATCAGCCGCAAGAAGGGCTGATTTTCATGGTCCGTTCCTTCNACGTATTCTGNGNCTCGCTCGCGTGCTCCGGNTGCGCGAGCGAGGCGCTTTTCCAGTCCGAAGCNCCCNTCCCTGCNCGTGAGATCCTCGAGNCCCCGGCGTCCTATGACGTCCCNTTCGCCGCCACNCCGCTNGTTCTCGACGGCANGCTTGATGATGGTGCNTGGGCCTCGGCTCCNTGGTCCGGGCNCTATCGGGACATNCAGGGNCCCGAACTGCAGCGACCTCGATTCGAGACCCGCATGAAGATGTTGTGGGACGACACGTACCTGTANGTCGGNGTCGAGATGGAGGAGCCGGATCTGTGGGCCACCTACGATGAACGTGATCTGATCGTCTATCACGAACACGACTTCGAGATCTTCATCGATCCCGACGGTGATTCACGTGAGTANTACGAGATCGAGGTCAATGTCCTCGGCACGATCTTCGATCTGTATCTCTACAACGCCTATCGTGATGGCGGGCCTGCGGAGCATGGCTGGGATTGCGCCGGTCTCGTCAGTGCGATTCATGCCGACGGGACCATCAACGACCCCTCCGATCGGGACAACGGCTGGACNCTCGAGTGGGCCATNCCATTCGCCTCACTCGTCCCTCCGGCCNCGGTGGGCGCGAACGAGGGGCCCGANCGTGCGAGGTCCGGTCGTCCGCCCCAGCCNTGGAGCATGTGGCGAATCAATTTCTCCCGCGTTCAATGGCATCTCGACGTGATCGACGGAGTCTATGTGAAACGTCCCGACACGCCNGAGGACAACTGGACCTGGACNCCTCAGTGGGAGATCAACATGCATGTNCCCCAGCACTGGGGATACGTCAGATTCCTCCCNGCCGGAGNGACCGATGGCAACTAGAGATCGATCGAAACTAGAGNTCGATCGAAACTAGGGATCGNTCGAAACTAGGCCTGCGGTATCTGTTCTCGAATTCTCCTNGCAAGNTCCTCNCCCTCGNCGAGNGATCCNGGATTCCATTCGAGTCCNAGTCCGGATNCGTCCGNGTATCTGGGNATGACGTGGAAGTGGACGTGCATCACCTCCTGATGCGCTTCCCGTCCGTTGTTCTGCAGAACGTTGTACGCGGTNGCTCCNGTCGCCTGCATGAGGCCACGTGCGATCCGNGGAAGCGCTCTTCCGATGGCGGCGGCGGNGTCGTCGCTCAGTTCGTGAAGATGNGCCCTGGCCTCCTTGGGTATGACCAGAAGGTGNCCGANGCTCAAGGGNCCCACATCCAGAAACGCCAGAACATGGTCATCCTCGTAGANNCGGTGGCAGGGGATCTCCCCTCGNAGGATGCGTCCGAAAATCGTGTCTNCTTCGTTTGTATTCATCACNCAAATCTAACACCTGCAGGATNGACGNGCTTTTTCATGCTGCGTCCACATGTCGGATCGAGTAACNTTGGGNNATGACCATGACCGACTTCGAAGCACTCGATCTCGANGGNATCTTNCGCGTTNTCGTGGATTCCNAACACNTTGGATNCGCNNATCACCCTTGATGCGCTCATCACCCTCGCGGCGTCCGAGGACCTGGGAGAGCAGGGGGATGTCACAACGCATTCGATGGTGGATCCGTTCGAAACGGTGTCCGCGGAGATCGTGACTCGCCATGCGGGCGTGTTGTCCGGTGGGCCGGTGCTCGATGCCATTCTCCGCAGATTGGCGCCCGAACTCTCCTGGTGGTGGGCCATCGACGACGGCGCTTCGATCGTTCCCGGAGACGTGGTGTGCAGGATCAGCGGTTCCCTGTCCCGCCTCCTTCCCGTGGAACGGATTCTTCTCAACATGCTCGGTCGACTGAGCGGAGTCGCAACCTCCACGCGGCGCCACGTCAATGAAGTCGAGGGCACCGGCGTCTCCATCTGCGACACCAGAAAGACCACCCCCGGTTTCCGTTCTCTTGAAAAATACGCCGTCTGTTGCGGTGGAGGCACGATGCATCGCTTCGGTCTTCATGACGCGATTCTCGTCAAGGACAATCACGTCGGTTCACTGTCGCCTCACGAACTCGCCGAAAGAATCAAGCGAGACATTCCCGAGGCCCGCAGGCGTTTCGGGCCCAGATTCGTTCAGGTCGAAGTCGATGATTTCGAGCAGCTCGAAGCCGTTCTGGCGATCGCATCCGGGCTCGTCGACATGATTCTGCTCGACAACATGTCTCCCGGTCTCATGAGGAAGGCCGTCAAGCTCAGAGATGAGCGCGCTCCGATGGTCTTGCTCGAAGCATCCGGTGGCATCGTTCTGGACACGCTTCGAGCTGTGGCCGAAAGTGGAATCGATCGAATCTCGGTGGGTGCGCTGACTCATTCCTCCGTCCAGCTCGATTTCGGACTCGATCTCAGGTGAATGATTGCGAGGAACATCGTCTCTGGCCCGGCGCTCTCGAATCCGTGGTGGAGCCTCTGGACGGTTTCGATCGGGTTCTCGTTCTCGAGGAGACTGCCTCCACTCAGGACTTCGCGCGCCAGGATGGTCCTCACCCCGGCACCGTGGTCGTGGCCGCACGCCAGACTGCCGGACGGGGACGACATGGCCGAACCTGGTCCGAGGAAGCCGGCACCGGCATCGCGATGAGCCTCGTCCTTCCGGCGGGCTGCACTCGTCGACTGTGCGCGTGCGCCGCGGTCGCGGTGGCGCGCGTCCTCGTCCCCTTGTTCGCCGCACATGGTCTGCACAGCGGGATCAAATGGCCGAATGATTTCTACGTGGTGACACCGAACGGGCGTCACAAGATCGCAGGAGTCCTGATCGAACAATCAGATGGTGTCGCGGTCGTCGGAATCGGAGTGAACGTGCTTCATCGTGAGTGGTCCGGGGAACTGGCGGAAATCGCTTCATCCCTGTCGGATCATGGAATCGAGATCACCAGACTCGAACTGCAGCAGCGTCTGATCACCTCCTTCGACGAGGTCCAGCGCTTCGACGACCTCGAACTCGCCTCGACCTTTCGAGATTTCGATCTCATCGCCGGTTCGCACGTCATTCTCGAACATGACGGCGCCCGACTGGAGGGCCGGGTGGAGACCCTTGATCCGGTCAATGGATTGCTTCTTCAGACGGCTTCCGGAGAGAAGATGATCGATTCCGATCGTGTGCATCTGATCGACTGGTAGCGTTCATCCCCTTCGGATGACAGAACCTCCTCTTTAGGCGAGAATCAAGTCATGCATCTTCGTCTGATCATTCTGGTGCTTGCGATCGGATCGACCTGCCTCGGTCAGGATCCGGTCGATCTTCGCGTGGTGGAACCGGGCGTCGATGATGTCGGTCCGCTTTCCACCGGTCTCAAGATTGAACCGATCGGACTCTCCGTCGGAAACGGATTCGACAGGGTCTATCAGGCGGCGGATGCCTCCGGTCCCTTCTTTCGCTCCAGTGGAAACCTCTTCGCGGTCTTCGATCGATCGGTCTACGTCAACTGGGGAAACCGTTTCATGCCCGAAGTGCCGCCCGGAACCACGTTTCACATCGGGCCGCCCGCGTTTCTCGATCGATCAGGATACTCATCGCGGGACCCGGTCGTGGACGAGGCGCCCGTCGGCCCGACTCAGTCCAACCTGCATCTCTTCGTCGCCGAAGATCCGCAGCTCCGTTATGTGGACGAGATCGTCGAAGCATCCTCGATGCCACGATTCCAGACCGACTCCACTTATCGTGAGACACGGTTGAAAATTCTGGTCGCGGAGCATCTGCGAATTCAATCCGAATCCGACTGAATACGATCGATCGTCATGATTCGGTCGAGATCCTTTCGTCGGATGTCGGGAACCATGCACTCATCGGCCGGGTAGCCGAGTGGAATGACCAGAAACGGTCTTTCGTTGCTGGGTCTTCCCAGTATCCCGCTGAGAAACTTCATCGGGCTCGGAGTGTGCGTCAATGTCGCGAGGCCNGCGTTGTGNGCCGCTGCGAGAANGAGCCCGCAGGCGATCCCNACCGATTCATTCACGTAGTAGACCNTGCCGTTGTCANCGTCATCAGGGTGNTCCGGNTCNGGTCCCATCACCTTGAAGACGANGATGATCCACGGTGCNATCTCNAGAAACGGCTTTTCGGNATCCGTCATGAAGGGTTTGAGGTCGTCAAGCCAGNTCTGGCTGGCCCNTTTGTCGTAGAAGAGTCTCTCCTCCTCCTCGGCGGCNTTNCGAATCTCCGTCTTGAGTGCGGGATCNCTGACCGCCACGAATCTCCATGGTTGNTTGTTGGCTCCGCTGGGAGCGGTGCCTGCCGTGCGTATCAGTTCCCGAACCACGTCTTCCGGAACCGGNCGGTCGCTGAATTCCCTCACCGACCGGCGGCTTTCCATCAATCGACGAAACGCCCCGGCCCGGCCTGGCATGTCCTCGTGTTCCGGAAGCGTGTGTCTCTTGAAGCCAGGGGGGGGTTCTTCTGCCACGTCAGTTCCTTTCGTCCGATCGGCTAAAATGATTTTCGCAGATCGACATGTTCTTCAGCACAGTCATTCCAGCCGCTCAGAGTCTATCGCATGAATCCCCGCTCACTTCCGACATGCCAATTGATGATCGGTCTGATGTTTCTCTGGGGGCACCTCTGTGGCAGCGGGCTCCACTCCGATCCGTCCGCTGCTGCGAGTGTTCCGCTGCAGATCATCGATGATCGACCTCACGTCGTGATCGGCGGTCATCTCGTCATTCCGATTCGACCGGATCCCGAGCGGACCAGGCGTGCGCTTCCCGAAGATGTGCTGCTCGAGAAGGATGATGGCGGTTCCTGCCGAGCGTCCGTGGTCTGGCTCGCTTCAGGGCCCTCGTCGGGAACCCGGGACTGGACGAGCTCGACCTTCGCGGTTCGAGTGATTCCGGCCCCCGTTTCGAAATCAGAGAGAGAGTCCGCGGTCGGCGCTTTGGTCTGCGACCTTCAGGATGAGTACCAAGGCTCCTTTCGCATGGATGAATCGATCATCCGTCCTCGCTGGATATCACCCGCGCCACCTCTCTTCGGTGACCCACTGAACCCTCGAGTCGGACCTGCCTGGCCGATGCTGGATGACCCCGCGAACTGGTGGCGGTGGGAGCTTCTCGCCGAACGAGCCGGTGCACGGCCTCCGGAGGTGATTGGCGGGACGCATGCACGCATGCTCGCTCGCAACCTCGGGGAACTCTGGAGAGCCGGACTGCATCGACTGCGTCGTGAAAGTCCCGGTACCGCGGAAGAACTCGTGGATCTTCTCATCGCTCGATGCGTCAGCGAAGATGGACAATCGATCGCGGCCTGGATCACCGATCCCTCGGAACTTCGTGCCATCCTCATGCTGGTCCTCGACCTCGATCGTCCGGATCGGCTTGCGGTTCGTTCACTGCTCTCCTATCTCGATGCTCGGTTTCCATTGATCATCTGGCCCGTGACCGGTTCGGGAGATCGTGTTCGATTCGCCATCGCCAATCCCACGGATGGGGAGCAGGTGGTTCGAGTCCAATGGGTCGAGGGGGATCCGATTCCAAGCGGCGCTCTGGTACCACCTCGAAGCATTCTCGACGTCGAGGTCGATCGGCCTAGGAGACCCGACTCCACGCTTCCATTTCAAACCGACTCCAGGCAATCCAACGACACGTTGGTCATCAGCTGCGGTGACTTCGAACGACGGCTCATGTTCGATGGAAAACTGATCGTGGCTCGTCCACCAGGCGTCCGGTTCGGTCCGTTCCTCGCGCCGATCACTCTGGAAGAGGCCTGGTCGGATCGTCGCGAAGTCTCTCGCGGGCCTTCGGAGACCGCCGCGATTCTGCGAAAATATCGTGATCACTGGGAGATCTTTCTCGAATGCCTCCATGATCCGACGCATGAGCCGGATGCCGATCGAGTCGAACTCTACTTCGGTCCCTTCGACGTTCCCGTCAGAGTCGTGACCTTGTCCTCCGACGGTTCCCTCGAGTTCACTCCCGGGGGAGGTCGTCTTCGTGGGGTCGAAGCCGTGGTTCGGCGTTTTCCCGATCGTTGGCGAGCGACTCTGAAGCTTGATCCATCACTTCTCAGACTTTCAGGACACCCGGATTTTCCTGATTCGATCCAGATCGGGATTCGAAGACTTTCGGGTGATCAGGTGCTCTCCATCGCCGGTGGAGCGCTGCCGACATGGGATGCGGCACCCCCGATCTTTCTCGTCGACCTCGGTGAATGGGGTGACATCCAGCCTCCCGGGCGTTGAGAGGTCCTCCTGAGACCGTCGCTTCCCTATACTTGAATCATGAGTCAGCCCTCCAACGATGCTTCAGTTCGACATCCCCGCGTGATCGCCCTGCTCAATCAGAAGGGTGGTGTTGGCAAGACCACTTCGACGGTCAACATCGGAGCGGCGCTGGCCGAACTTGGAAAGCGGGTCTGTCTTGTCGACATGGATCCCCAGGGTCATCTCTCCCTGCATCTCGGTCTCGATGGTGAAAGCGTCGGTGACACGGTCTACGAACTCCTTCTGGAACCCGATGTCCCACTCAAGCAGGTGGTCGTCAAGGTACGCCCCGATCTCGACTGCATTCCATCGAGGGTCGATCTTGCCGCAGCTGAAATCGAACTGGCGAACGACGCTGATCGATTGAAGCGCCTCGGCGCCAAGTTCGCGCCTCACATGGACGAGTACGACTACATATTGCTCGACTGTCCTCCCAGTCTCGGAACCCTGACACTCAACGCACTGTCCATGGCCCAGGAAGTCTACGTTCCCATGCAGGCTCATTTTCTCGCCATGCAGGGATTCACGAAGCTCCTCGAGACGGTCGGCGAGGTCTGTCGAAACGGAGTGAACATCGACCTGCGAGTGGGCGGAGTCATTCTCTGCATGCACGAAAAGCAGTCGACGCTCGTCAAGGAGGTGGTGGGGGAGCTCGACGCCTTCTTCGAGGAGAATCAAGGCAATCCTCTGCTCGCTTCCTTCGCCAGGGTGCTTCGTCCCGCGATCCGGAAGAACATCAAGCTCGCGGAGGCACCGAGTTTCGGACAGACCATCTTCGACTACGCCCCCTGGTGTCCCGGGGCTCTCGACTACAGAACGCTTGCCGAAAGAATCATCGCTCAGCATGAACCTGGGACTTCCGTCGACGACCCCGTCGATCCTAGCGGCGATGTCGAGCTCGAATCGAAAGGCAGCTCCGAACCCGAAGTCGAACCCGAAGTCGAACCCGAAGTCGAGCCCGAGGACCGTTCCGAGCCGGCATCGACGGAAGTAGCGCCCGGTGAGGTCGATCCTCCTGTGGCTGCGGGGACCATCTCCGTGGAACCGAGAACACGTTCCACCGAGCAGACCGTCACGCCCAAGTCCAAGAATCCAGGTTGATCCGGAGTCGACCGATGACCGTCGAAGGACCAGGAGATCCCTCGCTTTGTCGGCGTTCGGCATTGAGGCATTTTCGAATCGTCTCCTTTGTCTATCTGCTCGCGCTCATCACGGGAACGCACTGGCCGCGTCTCGAGTTGAGCGGTCCCAGTGGCGATTTCGACAAGCTCATCCACTTCTTCGCATTCGGTCTCATGATCTTCTGCTTCTGGATCTGCAACTGGATCACCGGTTTCATCAGCCTGCTCGTCGTCGGTGTCGGGATCTGTTTTCTGATCGAGATCACCCAGGCGACCCTGAGCGTCGGGCGCGCCTACAGCGTGCACGACATCGAGGCCGGAGCATTCGGGGTGCTGGGTTCCACCGTCATGATCGCGGCCCTGAGGCCTTTGCCGGATGCGCAGGCTCTGAGGATTCGAGCGCTCTGGGCACGAATCGCGTTCTCTCTCACCTCTCGATCCTCGGCTTGTCTGGTCATTCTCACCTCCGGATCGCTCGGGGTCCTTCTGGGTGGACTGCTCGCCATCACCATCGACTTCATGATCCTGAGATCCCGTGGCATCGAGGGTTCGAATGCGATGGCTGCATTGATGCTGGGCGGGATGATCTTCGGAATACCTGCGATGTTGCTCTCGTTTCGATCGGGTTTTCGATTTGAGACGAAGCGACTCGGGCGAGTCGAGGATCTGGCGTGTCTTCAGGGGTGGTTTCGAGGGACCCTTGTGAGCTGTCTGGTTCCCGCATTGCTTTCGCTTGCGGCGATGTTGATCTGTCTCGTCCTGTTTCATGCGTTTCTGTGGGATCGAGTGGCGTCTCTGCCCTTTTTCAAGCCTCTGGTCTTCGAGGATCAGGGCACGATCCTCTGTCTCATCGGCGCCTTCTCGATCGCTCTGTATCTGCGCCTGCTGATGAAGAACCTCGCTCGAAGAGTCTGACGGTCGTTCCGACGCCTCCCGAGGCGGACCGGTGTCGACGACCTCTTCGCGTCGAACCGATTCCTCGTATCCTTCACACATGATCCGATCCTCATTTTCAATCATCGTGGCGGCCCTTGCCCTGCTGAGTCCCGCCTTCATCGGAACCGCATGCAGCACGCAGCCCGATGTGGTTCTGGCTTCGGACATTCCCACCGTGCCCGACATGGAACAGCGTCTCGGTTACGACATCAAGCGCCGTCAAGGTGAACTGGTGGGCGGACGTTTCATCTTCGTCGGATCCATCCTGGAGATGGAGGAGGTGGTCGATTCGATCGATTCCAGATTCACAGGATTCGGATGGTCCACCCAACGATCGACCTGGTTGTTCCCGCGATCGGAACTCGTGTTCGCGAAGGGTGATCGAAGAGTGCTCGTGATTCTCGATGCAGATCAGCTGGAGCCGACCATGTCCCGCGCCGTGTATCAGGTCTCGCTCGCGAAGCGAGATGAAGATGACTCGAGCCCCACGTCCGATTGAGTTCCACGCCTCGAGGTGTCATGTCGTCAGAATCCTCCGGTTTCGAGAAGCATGCCCGCACGGTCACCGGCTTGACGGTGATCAGTCGAATGGGCGGACTGCTTCGCGACGCGACCATGAGTCGGGTCTTCGGAATCAGTCCGCTCATGGATGCCTTCGCCTTCGGATTTCAGGTGCCGAATCTCTTTCGACGCCTCTTCGGCGAAGGCGTGCTCAGCGCCGCCTTCCTGCCGGAGTACGCACGTCTTTCCGATGACGATCCTGCCACGGCGGCCTTGATGGCCCGTCTTCTGGTGGGACGTTCCATCATGCTCCTCTCCGGAATCGTCCTGCTGATCGAACTCCTGCTTCTCTTCGGAGCGCTTGATGGCTTTCTCGAGGTCCGGGGACTCCGGCTTCTAGCCATCATGCTGCCCTACGCTCCGATGGTCTGTCTCGTCGCACTGATGGGCGCGATGCTCCAGGCACACGGAAGGTTCGGCCCGACCGCCGCCGCTCCCATCATCATGAATCTCTTCTTCGTCGTCTCGACCCTGCTTCTTCTCCCACTCGTCTCATCAGGCCGTCTCAGCAGTGAAGCTCAGATCAGCTGGGTGGCCGCGAGTCTTTTGCTGGCCGGATTGATACAGGTTTTCTGGTCATGGCGTGCCCTGCGTGCGCTCCCGACCCCACCAGGCGTCGCCGATCGTGCCGTCGCACGTTCGACTTCCTTCAAGGTCATCCGTTCAGGTCTTCCCATGGCGCTGGGGCTGGGAGTGCTTCAGTTCAACACCTTGTTGGATGGAATCATCGCGAGTTGGCCGACTCTGGTCGGTCCGACGATCCCCATTCTCGACATCGCCTATCCATTGAAGGAAGGTTCGATGGCGGCTCTTGGTTTCGCATCGCGACTCTACGAGTTCCCACTCGGAGTGTTTGGTATCGCACTCGCGACGGCCATCTTTCCTCAGCTCTCCCGCGAGCGTGACGATCGCGAACGATTCAACGCGACCCTCAAGCGTGGGATTCGTCTCTCATTCTTCATCGGGCTTCCTGCCACCATCGGTCTTCTTGTCGTGCATCGTCCACTGGTTGCGGTCGTCCTCCAGGGGGACGCATTCACACCCACCGACACGGCTCGAACCGGTTTCATCCTCATCGGGTACGCATCAGCGCTCTGGGCGTACTGTGCCACACACGTGCTCGTCCGGGCGTTCTACGCACGTGGCGAAGCGATGACCGCGGTCAAGGTCGCAGTGGGTCTGGTCGCTCTCAACCTCACCCTGAACCTGATCCTGATCTGGACTCCGCTCGAGGTTGCCGGGCTCGCCTGGAGCACCGCCATCTGCGCAGTCGTCCAGGTCCTCATTCTTTCGGGAATTCTCTCGGCGCGAACCGGTCGTCTTTTTGATCCGGGTCTTCGGCGCAGTCTCCTGAGAACCATCCTGCTCGGACTGTTCGTGCTGGGCGGTTGCACGGGCGCTCAGTGGCTGCTTGGTTCATTTCCCGACAGCGGGTCCCCGCTGAACCAGCTGATCGTGCTCTCGATCCTCGTCCCGGCCGGTGCCGTGCCCTTTCTGATCGTGGCCTGGTGGTTGCGCAGTCCCGAGATGGGATGGTTGCTGGGTGACCGTTTCCTCAGATCCTGAGCGTCATTCGCTCGTCGTCCAGTCGCTGCCATCTCGTTCCACGACCCTGTAGAGCGTGTCACGTTCCCGAGGTTCGAAGCCGGCCTCTCTGATCGACCTTTGAAGATCGGTGACCGTCGTCTCCTGATGGGTCGAAGCCCCCTCGACATGCGTGATGTCGTACCAGACGACGGTCCCGTCGATGTCATCGGCACCGTTTTGGAGCATGATCTGAGCCATGTCGAGCGTCTGCATGATCCAGAACGCCTTCACGTGAGGGATGTTGTCGAGCATGAGTCTGCAGACCGCGATGGTTCTGAGGTTCTCAAGCCCCGTGGGCCCAGGGAGATACTCGAGCTCGCTNTCNTTNGGAAAGAAAGGAAGCGGGATNATCGTCTGGAAATAACCGGTGGACAGTCCCTTCTGTCCCGGCATGGGCATCCGCTCNGCNGGNTAGCNNTCATCTGGNCCGGTCAGAACCACTTCATCATTCCNGGTCTCNATGCCCTGNGCNGCAGCCCANTCCNTGAGCGTTCGATCCTGCTGNCCTCTGAGGAGTTCCATGTGATGAATTCGCTCCGGTCTTTCCTCGACGTGACCGTANAGCATGGTCNCGTTCGAGTTCAGTCCTATCTCGTGCGCCGCNTTGTGNACGTCGAGCCATTGATCCGATTTGATCTTGCTCTTGAAGGCCTTGTCATGAACCCTGTCGTCGAAGACCTCGGCGCCGCCTCCNGGAAGTGACTGCAGGCCCGCTTCCTTGAGNTCCNTCAGAACCTCGACGATGCCTTCGTACTTCATNCTNCCACGCTTCGATTTCTTCTGAAGATGCACGATCTCCACCGCNGTGAAGGCCTTNATGTGCANTCTCGGAGCGCACTCCCGGATCGTGCTCAGCATGTTCGTGTAGTACTCGAACGGCAGTCTTGGGTGGAGTCCACCNACGATGTGNAATTCCGTGGCGCCGGCAGCNTCGGCCTTCANGGCCTCCTCCTTGACCTGCTCGAGCGAGTATTCNTACGCACCGTCNTCNCCTTTCTTCCTGTGAAAGGCGCAGAAGCTGCAGCTCAGGGCGCAGATGTTCGAGTAGTTGATGTGTCTGTTGACGTTGTACCAGGCNACATCTCCGTGGAGTCTTCTGCGAACGATGTCGGCNAGTCCGCACACCAGGTGGACGTCCGGTGTTTCGTAGAGAACNAGCCCTTCCTCCGCCGTAAGTCGTTCTCCGGCAAGCACNCGATCGACGATNCCCGACATTCGGGGGTCGCTCGGGGCAGGCAGGGNCTTGGGAGTGGTNGCTGGTTCGGAGTGNAGCATGCTCATTGGTNTCCACAGTGTAGACCCACCGTCGACCAACNACCNGTTTTTNTNTCTTCGGANCAGCGGGATTCGTCGCTCCTGAGGCGTCAGNAGGGGNGCNTCGNAACANATGNNCCCGGANGGAGGANCACNNNGATGCCGTCCGGTAACCGCAGGAANGAACATCATCATCCTCATTCCCGGTTCAGTCGCCCNCAAGANCNGCCGATTCACTNTCCGNATTCCAGTTTTTTCACCNCTTCCGATACGNACNGGAATTGTNTCATGNCCGAACCCACNCATCCCGAATTCAACGANACCGGGCACGAATCAGATGAACTGAAGGTTTCCGNGATNTCGGAATCCGTCGAGGAGCCGGTCGAGGCTCAGGTNGANGAGGNTGCCGGCAATTCANCCAATGATGTCATGGACCTGATCGCGTCGGTCGAGGATCAGCTGGNGAAGATGAANAGNGCCCAGGTGAATCGTTCGAGTGAGATCCACACCCTNGAATGCCGNCGAGAGGAANTCTCGAAACNAGAGCAGGAGATCCANCNTGAGTCCGAGCGNCTTGANGCGCTCGAGGATGAACTNGANACNCGACTTCGNACNCTCGTCGAACGNGAGGAANAGTGTGCCGAACGCGCGNAGTCGATGGAANTCATGCGAGGNGCGCTCGAATCGGATTCCGAGGACATGAAGCGTCGCGAGGANGAACTCGCCGATCTNCATGGCAGGNTTCGAGGANGACAAGAACGAGATNGTTCTCGAACNCGGGCGACTCGCCGGCGAACGTGCCGAGCTCGAACAGGCACGCNNCGATTTCGGTGTCGAGGCNGATCGNTTGNAGTNCGAGNTGGAGTCCGCTCNTCAGGCNGTNGCCGATNCCGAATCNATNCGAACATCNCTNGAANAGCAGGCCGANGANCTTCGTGAACAGCATGACNGANTGATGCGCGACATCNAGGAGACCAATTCCCGTGCCGATTCNTTCAAGNAAGAGGCCGAATCACTGAAGTCGAGCACACTCGAGCTCGCGTCCGAACTCGAGTCNGCGGCCGGNGTGATCGACAGACTCGAGTCGGAACGNCTGGCACTCGCCGGTGAATTGCAGACCTGNCGGTCCGAACGGGATGATTCTNACGAATCAGCCCGNATGGCCATTCAGGAACGGGATGAGATCAAGGCGAANCTCGATCTCGCCATGGNACGTCTGCAGGGNCTNGCCANGGCGGTCGCAGATCAGGCNGCCCAGTTCGATGAGGGTGCGNTNGCCATCTCTCNNTGTCGTGAACTTGAAGATCGCATGGTGACGTTGAGTCGTGAGTTGGAGGAAGCTCACGACCAACTGAACCNTGCNTCGGNCGNTGNTGGNGNCGCCGACGNAGATGAGCTCCTGANGTCGCAGGCCGANGTGGCCNGGCTCATGACCGANCTCGACTCTTGCNTNTCGCTCGCCGAGCACGAGGCGACGATCAAGGAATTGAAACAACGANTCGANGATGCCTCNGCNGGAGATTCCGGCATNGCTGATGCCGNGATTCTCGAGAAGCTGGACGAGGCTCGTTGCGAGATAGACACCCTTGAAACGCATGCNCGTGCCTGCGAGGAGAGNATCGCNGAGAAGGAACGTCACCTCGCCGAACTNCANTCCCGCAACGAGGTCCTNGAGTCCGCANTGAGCTCCGANCAGGNGGGTGTCTNTTCCGACGCTNAGTTGCTGCGCGATCAAGCGAAGCGCCTTTCCGCCTTNGCCTCTCATCTNCAACTCAGACGAGTCCGTCTTCGNNAGATGAGACGGATTCTCTCCGAGCGCGCCGGATCTCCGACATCGCACGNGGAATCNTCCATCGANTCCGAACGNCTCATTCGAGTCGAGCAGGAGGACATGGTGCGNCGTCGACACGANATGGCCGAGCTTGAATCAAGGATGATGCGGCGCTGGGCGTGTCACACCACCGCAGGGACCGTGGTCAAGATCTCGATTCTGCTCGTGATCATCGCCACCGCCTGCTGGTTCGGCACACGCTGGTTCGCACCGGGGATGGTCTCATCGACCGCGCTGGTCCGTGCTCATCCGATCACCGGTGGCACGCTTGACGATGCCACAGCCAAATCCTGGAACGAATGGCACAAGGGACTTCTCTCCGACGATCTCTTCGTCAAGGCCGTCTTCAACCGTTTTCAGAGCACGTCTCTGGGGGCGCCGTCTCTCGATGCGTCTTCCGCGATGCTGGGTGACAAGCTGGTCGTCACCGAAGTGGAACCCGGAATGCTCCAGATCAGACTCAATGGTCGGACGCCTCGCGAGACCCAGCGTCTTCTGGAGAGCGTCGTCGCCACACTGTCATCGGAATCCCAGCGTCAGCTCGCCCGTCGGGGTGATGGCGCCAGAGTGGACATCGTGACATCCGACGGGAGCATCGTGACCAACGATCCGATTCCGGTCTCTTCTGGTCAGTTCCAGACCGCGGGACTGGCGTTCGGTGGATCGGTCGCCGCGCTAGGGCTGTTTGGAGCAGGCGTCTACGCCATGCTTCGTCGTTCACGTCGCATCTTCGATGAGAACATCGGAATCGATTCATCGAGCATCGACTGAATCTCATGTTCGATAACCTGCGGAGTGGTCCGAAAATCCAGTGGCTCGAATTCAAATCGAACCCCATCCCGTGAATTCACAAACATTGCGGAAGCATGACGAAAGTCGCCCGCCGCATCGGTCGATGCCATGTTTGAACAGATTTTCGAGGGAGCACCACCATGATTTCAGGTCGTAAAGAGTCAACCCAATCCGAACAGGACAGCCGAAAGACCGATGGACTTCGTCTGACTGGTGTCTGGACTTCGTTCGATGACATTCCGTCATCCTGCATGTCCGAGAACAGTCGACGTGCCCTTGACGCAGTGGATGACGTCAGTCGCCGCATCGATGATCTCGCCTCCAAGCTCGGATGCCTCGGTCATTTCGATCACAGCGAAGGTCCCAGGGCCGCTTGATCGGCTTTCAGACGGGCCTTGTCGCGACAATTCGGCTCTGAACGCTGCGTGTCGCTTGATTCTTCATCCTTCAGAAAAAAGTCTCTGGGACTCCGGCTTCTCCGGGTTATCTTTGTGATAACCGGAGGTTTCCCATTGAATCCACCTAACCGAAACATCTGTCTGCAATCCCTGCTGATCCTCTTCGGAGTGTCCCTGCTCGTCTCACAGGCGGGTGCGAATCTCCGGATCGTCAGTTGGAATCTCGCGAACCTGAAGGGTGATGCTTCCGCGATTGAAGCGGTCTTCGCCGAGATCGAATCCGATGACGTCGAGGGCGTCTCGGCCGCTCCGCACCTCTACGTCTTCCAGGAGATTCGAGCCACCGATGTCAACGAGCTCCAGAGTCTCATCGACGCGGCTCATCCATCCCACGAGTACGTGCGTGCGACCTTCACCTCCACGCCATTCGAGAACGGATCGTCCGGAGCCCAGGCTCTCTTCTACCGCGACGACTCGTTCACTGAAATCACATCGGGACATCGCGACATCTTCACCGGGGCCGGTCGCAACACCGATCGGTGGCAGATGCGTCTGAAGAACTACTCCTTCGATCTCTACGTCTATTCCAGCCACCTCAAGGCGGGCGCGAGTTCCGCTGATCAGACCGAGAGAGAGCAGGGGGCCACCACGCTGCGTGCCAATGCGGATTCCCTTCCAAGCGGGTCGCACGCGATTCTCGTCGGTGACTTCAACGTCTACAGCAATTCGGAATCCGCCTACCAGATCATCACCGCACCCGGTCCCAAGCAGGCATTCGACCCTCTCGGTTCCGACAGTTGGTCGGGGGCATCGAACGCCAGCAAACACACCCAGTCCCCTCGTCTGACCGGCAGTTCAAACGGTCTCATCGGTGGAGGCATGGACGATCGTTTCGATTTCCACTTCGTCACGGAGGGGCTGCTCGACGGTTCAGGTCTTTCGTTGGTGGACTACCGAGTCGTTGGCAACGATGGCAATCATTACAACACCTCGATCAACAGTGGAAACAACAGTTACTTTCCGGGGCAGACATCCCGCTCCAATCAGCTTGCCGACGACATCTACGATGCCAGCGATCATGTCCCGGTGCTCTGCGACTATCAGGTGCCCGCTCGCCTTGCGGCGCTGGCTCCAGACGAGCTCGGTCTGATCATTCAGAACGCGAACTTCCCGATCGCGGTGCAGCTTTCCAACACCGCATCCGGTGATCTGGTCGATTCGTGTCCGGCGATCGTGGAAGGTCTTTTCGGAGTGCTTGGTGATGACACGATCATGGATGTCGCCCGTTTTCCGGATTTCGACGTCGTCAATCTGAACTTGAACACCAGCACGGTCGGTGATCTCTTCGGAACCATCAACATCCAGGGACTCGGGCAGGACGTCGGTGGCGGCAACGTCACTCTGGAGACCAACGCGACGATCATCGCCACGTCACAGGCATCCTTCGAGTCCGATGCACTCGTCACGGAGGATCTGCTCACGTTCGAGGTCGCGGCAGACGACCCCGAGTTCGAGATCGAGATTCCCGTCTCCAACTTCGATCATGGTTCCCTGCAGGCGACCTGTTCGGTCTCATCGGTCTCCGGGCTCTCAGGGGCTCTGACTCTGGACTCGCTGCCGAGCGGCCAGATCGGCGGCACGAGCAGGGACGTCGTGCTTCGGCTCGATCCCGCGGCGCTGACCCAGTCCACGACCGAATTCTCTCTGCAGATCGAGATCGAGGATCAGCCTCTGCCCGGGGCGCGAGAGAGCACGCTCGCGCTCACAATCGCGGTCACCCTGGGCTCCGAGGGTATCCCAGGCGACATCAACAACGACGGCGTCGTGGACGGCATCGATCTCGCATCGCTCCTGGCGGCGTGGGGAAGTTCGGAGAACGACCTCGATGACGATGGCATCGTGGGCGGCACCGATCTCGCGATATTGCTGGCTTCCTGGGGATCCGGTTGAACGGTTCACACCCGTGGAGCGGTGGGGAAAAGGCCGAGGTGGGATTCGAACCCACGAATAACGGATTTGCAATCCGTCCCCTTAGACCACTTGGGTACTCGGCCGTCGCTGATTGAATATCTTGCCACAGCGAATCGAAACGGTCAATCGAACCGTCGCGAGTTTCTTTCTTCGACCGTTTCTGGGTAGGATTCATGCAGATGACTCCGATTCTTCTCATTTTCTCGCTGACCTGCCTCCTTCAGGGCGCTTCAGAGCGCGTCCAGGATCCCGCGGTGGCCGAGAATGCCGTTCAGGACGGCCGCTCAGATCAGATTCCTCGATCGGATGACGATTCGAGAACCCCGTTGCTTCGTGAGGGTGTTTTTCTGAAGCAGGTTCCAGGAACCATTCGATTCGATCAGGCCAGTGGCTTCTGGCGTTTTCACAACGATCTCGTCGATGGCTCCCAGGCGACCCGCTTTGGAAGAACATTCGGTCTTCTGCCCAGTTCGACCCTCGATGACGCGATCAGTCGAATCGAGTCCGCCGACACGGCTCAGCGTTTCGAGATGTCCGCTCGAGTCACGGTCTATCGAGGGTTGAACTATCTTCTCCCCACGCTTGTGACCGCTGTCTCCGATCTGAGCATGGGCGACGAGGCCGAGTTGATTCCCGCCGGGACCGAAATCGACGGCGTTCGATCGACCGGCCCTCGAAACAGTCTGGATGATCAGGATGACACGGCAGATCGTCTCGAGGAACGGCTTCGACGTCGGCTCGGCTCCCTGCCCGTCGGTTCCGACAGCTCGTCCGTGCCCCCGGACACGGCCATGGCCGGCGCGTCGATGGTCGAGGGTGATCGGATCCAGAATCGACGCTGTTCGATTCTGAGAGACCAGAGATCCGGCACCTGGAGGATCGTCTTCGAGTCGGAGGGTTCGGGGCGGCGGGATCCCACCATGGAGATCCTTCCCTGTCTGCTTCTGGAGACTCTGGAACGTCGTGCAGCTCAGAGCGATCTTCCCCAGTCGATTCTGATCAGCGGCGAGGTGACTCGCTTCCGAGGGAGAAGCTACCTGCTGCCCACACGCTGGCGTTCGGCCTCCTCATCCTCGAATATTCAACGTTGAGTCATCCCGGTGAGGCAGGGATGTCGCTTCTGCGCTACCCTGATTCCATGAGCTACCCCACAGTCAACATCGAAACGTCACACGGCCTCATCACAGTCGAACTCTGGGATGACGTCGCTCCGAACCACGTCGAAAACTTCCTCTCGCTCGCTCGAGACGGTTTCTACGACGGGCTGACCTTCCACCGGATCATTCCCGGCTTCGTCATCCAGGGCGGATGTCCCAAGGGAAATGGCACCGGTGACGGTCCTCGTCGCCTCAAGGCGGAATTCAATGATCGTGAACATCATCCCGGTGTTCTCTCCATGGCCCGCTCCGCGGATCCCGACTCGGCGAGTTCGCAGTTCTTCATCTGCCTCACCAGGGATCACTGTCAGCATCTGGACAATCAGTACACCGGTTTCGGCAAGGTGATCGAGGGCATGGACGTGGTCGAGAAGATCGCCGCCGTGCAGGTCGATCCGAACTCCGGAGCTCCCATCGGTGAAGCGCCCAGCATGGTGACCGCATCAGTGGGCGACGCCGAGTAGGACGTTCGAAATCAGATCATGAACGACACCTCGTCCGAGTCGAAGATCATCTCAAAGCGACTGAAGGTCGGCCTCGAGATCCACGTCGAGTTGCAGACTCGGTCCAAGATGTTCACTCGAACACCCAATGTCGCTCATCCTGATTTCGAGAACAGCGCTCCGAACACCCTGGTCGATCCCGTTGTCGCGGCCCTTCCAGGAACTCTGCCGGTGATGAATCGATCTGCGATCGAGATGTCGATGCTCGTCGGCCTCGCTCTCGGATGCGAGATCGCACGTTTCTCGAAGTGGGATCGCAAGAACTACTACTATCCCGATCTGCCCAAGGGATACCAGATCTCCCAGTACGATCTGCCCCTCTGCCATGACGGCGAGTTCATGATCCGTTCGGCCTCCGGTGAGGATCGTCGCATCGGAATCGTTCGTGCGCATCTCGAGGAGGACACCGGAAAACTCGGGCACGAGCTTCCCGGGGGAGGGCGGTTCGAGGGTTCGCTCGTGGATCTCAATCGAGCCGGCACGCCTCTCCTCGAGATCGTCACCCATCCCGACTTCGATGACGCCGAGGATGTCGTGACCTTCGGTCAGGAGTTGAGGCAGCTCTGTCGCTTCCTTGGCGTGACACAGGGCGTGATGCAGCGTGGTCACATGCGCTTCGAGCCCAACATCAATCTCGAGATGGAGCTCGAGGATGGGCGCACGATTCGCACTCCCATCGTCGAAGTGAAGAATCTCAATTCCTTCAGAGCGGTTCGAGGCGCGATCGAACATGAGTTCGAACGTCAGGAAACCGCATGGAGAAACGATGGCCGTGTGATGGGGCCCGGTGCGAAGGCGACTCGAGGATGGGATGATGAGAAACTCGTCACCGTCCTCCAGCGTGAGAAAGAGGACGCACACGACTACCGCTACTTCCCGGATCCGGATCTCGTCCCCGTGGTGGTCGATGATGCCTGGATCGAGACCGTCCGAGCCCGACTGACCGAACTGCCCGCAGCAAAGCGAACTCGTTACATCGAGACCCTCGGATTGCGATCCACGGATGCGGATGCTCTGCTCGAGGATCCGGACACTGCAGCGTATTTCGAGCAGGTGGCCATGGAATCCGCAAGCGCCGGTGATTACCCGGCGGTTTCGAAACTGATTCTCAATCAGGTCGCCAAGCGCTCCAACGAAGCCGGAGTCTCGCCATCACGTCTGGGGACCAGCCCTGCGCAGCTCGCGGGCGTGCTCGAACTTCGTCGAGCCAACGAACTCGGCGCTCAATCGATCGATTCGCTGCTTTCCTTGCTTGAAACGTCCGATGGCTCCGCTCGCGAGGTCGCACAGCAGGCAGGGCTGCTCGTCATCATCGATGAGTCCCAGCTTGAAGCATGGTGTGCTTCGGCGATCGAAGCCAATGAACAAGCCGCTGAGGATGTTCGAGGTGGCAAGGTCGCCGCGCTTGGTCGCCTCACCGGGCACGTCATGAAATCGGCCAGGGGAACCGCGGACGCGAAGGCCGTCCAGGCGAAGCTTCTGGAGATGCTTCAGAATTGATCAGGTGTCATCGTGCCCGGGAGGCGGGCATCTCGCCTCTCGACACCGACTGAGCCTCCGACGTGCGTCCCTCGGCGTTCAGAAGGTCGACGAGCTGCTGACGGATGATCGGTTCGTTCGGCTCGAGTTCGAAAGAGCGGTACAACGCCTCGATTCCCATGTCGTATCTGTCCTGCATCACGTATCCGAGCGCGAGCGCTCTGTAGGCAAAGGGATTTTCGGGTTCGATGTCGAGTGTGCGTTCGGTGAGTCTCACGCCCTCGGCAAGATCGAAGGGAGTCTCCGCGTTGTTCATCAGGAGCACCGACAATCTCCGGATCATGGCGAGCGTTTCCGGTCCTTCCTCGATCAACGGCATCACGTTCGCGACGACTCCCGGATCGAATTCCTCAAGAGCGAGCCAGTCCGAGATCACATCGGATTTTCTGGAGATCCCGTCTCGCAGCAGCGTGACCGCTTCCCACGCATCACCTTCGCTTTCAAGCCAGATGACGTATTCATCGAGTATCAGGAAATTGTCCGGGTATTCGTTGATTCCCATCATGTACGTCTCTCGCGCTTCCATCGGTCTGGTCTGCGAGCGGAGAATTCTTGCCAGTCCCGAGATCTTCTCCGGTGACATTCCGTATTTTCGAATGCTTTCACGGAGAAACTCCTCCGCTTCGTCTCGGCGGGTCTCGACCGAGTACAGCCAGGCGATTCGGTTGTCTATCTCGGGTTGCAGGGTCGGAATGAGTGCGATGCCTCCATCGCCGATCCACGAGGCCGCGCGATAGGCCTTTCTCGCCTTTCGGGCATGTTCCAGAACCGGCTCGTCTGGAATCACCGGATCCGTGGAGAACACCGTCGCTGCGGTGCTCGTGATCTTCATGTCGTGGTAGTCGGCGTACGCCATCAGGAATCGAACCGTACCGGAGTGGATGATCAGAACTGAAAGAATGATCGAACCCAGCAGGAGCACACGTCCCTTCCCGGTCATACGTCCCTGTCTCTTGAGCTGCCAGTTGTTGATCTTGACGTCTCTCGCCTTCAGGCAACTCCATGTCTTGAAGAGGAAGAACACGATCAGTGCCGTGAGTCCGCTCGCGAAGAGCAGTGGGATCATGCCATAGAGCTGATAGACCGAGAGGAAGGTGGCGGTCGTGATCACTCCGAAAACGATCTCCTCGTTCCACGTGAGATCCCATCTTCGGGCCTTTCGTCCTTCTGGTTCCACCTTCCTGACGGCTGGGGTCGCGATTCCGAACGAAAGTGCGTCCATCGGACAGACACTGACGCAGTCCATGCATTTCATGCATCCCTGGTCGATCACCATTCCGAAGTCTCGGACCTCCTCGTGGACTCTGACATTGCTGGTGCACACCGCGGTGCAATGCCCGCATTGCTCGCAGTTGTCATTGACCTTGATGCGTCCGATCGCAAGTTGATCAAGTGGTGCGAAGAACCCTCCATACGGGCATCCATAGGTGCAGTATCCCTTCATCCCCAGGAAATAGACCGTGAAGAAGCCGCAGATCAGAAGAAATGGCACACCCACGACCCAGCCCGGAAAAGTTCCCCAGAAGTCTGATGTCGTGAGGTGCGTCGAGAAGCCGGGCCAGTTGCCTCCTCGACCGAACATGGGGCCCACGATGAACCGATCGATCAGTGGCCAAATGAACATGTAGATCGCCAGAACGAGCGGCATCAGCATCATGAGTCGCGAGCGGAAGGGGCGTGGCTTGATGCCGAACCTATGCAGCAGTTTCGCACTCGCATCCTGCAGGAGCACCACGTGGCAGCCCCAGCCGCAGAACCATCTGCCCAGAATCGCGGTCGATGCGAGCATGACGACGAAGAAGATGAACCCGACGGTGATCACACCGTATTTGACGGTCTCCATCGATTCTGATGGTTCGATCGGAGTGATCGTGGTGCCCATGATCACCCATTGGATGATGTGTGCGATGATGAGCAGCTGGATGATGATCAGAACGGTAAAGCGCGCCTTCGAGCTTCGGCTCTTGGCGATTCCCTTTCCAGATTTCCGCCCCAGTTGGGGAAGAT
>PAQN01000024.1 GCA_002709755.1 Phycisphaerae bacterium | reverse complement strand
TCCCATTCTCCTTCGAACGACTGTGCACGGTGACATATGACGGCTTCACGCTCCCGATCTTTTGGAATCAACACGGGACGATCGTGTTTGCCACACAGAACGGCACGCCACCTGATCTGAATGCCCTGATGGGCGACCAGACCGATGTCACCAACGAACGGTCCGTCGTCATCCAAAGACTGGACGCTGCAGGAGATGCCGAGGTCATAGCCCGCCATGACGAATCCCTGCTTCTGGGAAGGAATGCGAACTCGCGAGGCGTTCTGGTCGAAAAGCCCGAGGCTGATGGTTCCCGATCGATCGGACTCGCAAGCTGGTCGGAGGACTCCGTGACCTGGCTTGTCGACGACGGAGCCGTGAATGCCTTCGGCTGGATCAGCGAGACTGGAAGACTGATCTACTCGTCCAGAAAGCAGGGTGATGAAGAGTTCACGTTGAAGATCCGGGAGAAGGACGGAAGAACCTGGACCATTCCAGAGACACTCCCCTACTCGTGGGTCCTTCCGACATGGTCGCACGACGGCGAGGGGATCTTCGCCATCAGAATGGGGGATGGATACGGGGACCTCGCCTGGGGTCGATCGAATGATGCGGGCGTCTTTCGTCGCTCGTTGATGACCCGTCGGATCAGCGACCGTTTCTCCATGGGGCTGGCATGGCAGACCCTGGCATCGACCACCGGCGGGACCGGGGTCTCGGACACACGGATCGCCTGGTACTCCTTCGAGAACTGGGAACTGTCACTGTGGAACGGTGAAAGGGATGCCATGCAGCCACTTCAAGATTCAGCCCTTGCATGCTGCGAGCTTGAGGAGGATTTCGAATGGTTGCTCACCACGCGAGAAGGTCTGGATTTGATCAGAATCGAAGAGGACGCCGTCCAAGTGAGTCCTCTGCTCTCTGGTCCATGGATCTGCAGAAAGACGACCGGAGACACCTCGATTCTGGTGAAGGCGTACGAGAACACACTTCAGATCGGGAGAATCACCTTCGGAGTGGAACCACTGCCGCACAGAGTGGAGCGCGATGTTCCGAAACCTGCGCCCGACTATGAGTACAACATTCGAGACTGAAGTCCTGCCAAGGTTCACTGGGATCGATGCCGTCTGGCTGCGGGCAGTGGAATGGCGATGTTACGCGCACCCCGGAGCTCCAGCACGAGATGATCATTGAGAATCCGGGCGGATCGAAAATCGTGGTTCGGTGAGGTGCGGGCTGCGAATTCAATCGGCTCGTCGATGATCTTCAGACCGTCCTCGGAATCGAGGAAGTGAAAACGATAGAGAATCGCCTGAAACTCATCATCAAAGGTCCTGCCCACACGCTCGACGACGAGCAACAACCCCTCAGCCTGTCTCATCTGGAGATAGCTGCCACGATCGAACATGCTGTCCGATCCCGTCATCAGCCCCTTCGAATTCCACTGCATCACCTGGTTGTCGGTCATCACGACAAGTGAATGATCGGTCGAATCGATCGCGCGGAACGTCGCGCCATCCACACGTGCCAGATCCGTGAATTCGAATGTCCGTGGATCGGATTCTCCAGTGTGAAAATCAAGCACCGAGACCCGGGATGCGGAACTCGGTATCGCCACAGAACGGCCCAGATAGGAGACCTGGAACATCTCGGAATGGGACATCGTGGCGAAGGAACCTGATTTTTCGCTCCAGAGGAGCAGTGGAGTCCTCCCGGGCGACCAGCACTGAACCCCCTGGGATGAACCGAGCAGGATGGTCCCGACGGGAGTGAGATCGATCCACGCGACATCACCCATGTCCCGGGGGGCGAACTCGCAGATGATGAGTCCGGTTCGACGATCCAGGACTTTGACCGATCCCCGCTCCTTGATTGATCCATCCCCGGATCTCACTTGATCGATCCCATGAAGAACGAGCAGATCATCGTTTTCCGCATGAAAATAGAGCTTGTATAACAGGCCCTCGTGTGCCCAGAGAGTGTCCATGACGCCTCCGGAATCGGCCCCATCGAGAGAAACCCCAATCACGCGACCATCCCGGGAAATCAGGGTTGCGACCTGCGAACAGGGATCGCCGACGAGGATTTCCGAGGGTTGGAAGAGTCGGTTGTTGGGCATCAAGGAACGAGGCGGGACATCCAATGTCGTCTTCGGAAAGAGAGCGCCAGGATTCTTGGAGACCAGGAGTTCATCCCCGGTGGCCTTCGAAATCAATCTCAAGGCAGGTTCCGTGACATCAGACACGGTGGCGATCAGGAAGGTGGTTTCGAATTCCTTCACGACCGCGGCCTGACCATCGGACGGAAAGGGAACGGCCCAGGAATGACCCGATGCACAGACTGGACCGACTGATCGCAGGACACCATCATCCATCACGAGACACAGGTTCGATGATTCCGGACATGGAACGAGCACCCCATCGAAGACGAGCCCTGTACCGGGGGTCGTTCCGACACGAGGCCGCGCTCGAATCACCCCACTCGCGCCGAAGGCGCCCTCCTTCATGCCATCTTCGCCCTGCAGCACCATCAATCTGAGCCGCGCGGCATCCGCCATTCGACCGCCGGACTCCAGGACGTCGATGATGTCCTCGAGAACCTCGACTCCGGGATCAAGCGAAGAGATGTGTGAAAGTGTGAGACGGCTTGAAATGACATCGGCTTGTTCGGACTGCCGAGCCTGAATGTCCCAGAGGACCTCGATTCCGACGTCGGATCCCATGAAGGAACGCGCCATGTCCATGTCGCCGTCGAGACCGGTTGCCTTGATTTTCTCGTACCGATCTGCACACATCGCGTTCCAGAGATCGAGGGTTCCGGACGACGCACGAATCTTCGAGGATATGAGTCGTGCCGCATTGATCTGAAGAGCGCCGATGGCGACCATCTGACTGGAAAGAGTGGGTTCACCCAGTATCTCTTCCCAGAAGAGCAGAGCGGAGCGTGGTCGATCCGAATTCAGCTCGCGCATGCCGCGCGCGAACAACATCGCGGCACGCTGCCCCGGATCGACCGAGATGGCTTCGGCCGCATCAAGAATTTCCGACGCCATGATTTCGGAATCACCGTCCAATGATGCTTCATATTCGAGAAGAAGATCGAGCATCATCTGACGGGCATCACTGGAACGACCATCAGAGAAGCCCTCGGAGAAGATCGATGCCGCCTCGAGAATGAGATTCGTGTCACCGGACTGGATCCCGAGCTCGGCAAGAGCGAGAACTCGTCCGGCAGCGGCGGGGTCATTCGAGATCTGCCTGCGCAGAAGGAGGCGTGCAGGATCCAGCTGCATCAGAGCACTCACGGATTCGGATTCCCCGAGGACGATTTCCGATCCTGCCAGGACCGGATTCGAGGGCTCTCCCGTCTTGATGATGTCCAGAACCCGTCCATCATCGGCGTTCACGATGAAAAGATCGTTCACCCCCGGAACGAGAACGCGTCCTTGACCGGCCTGAACGCGTCCTCGCATTCCAGTGCGAACCGTGATGCCCTCCCGCGATGCGTTTTCGTCACGAGCGGAATCGGAATATCTCCAGCGAAGAGAGAAGTCATCGGCTGGATTCAAGGCATGAATGTCTTCACCTACCGCCAGAAGCAGGTCCTCGTCCCCGTTCGTCCCCGAAAGCAGATACCGCACATCACCGAATCGGGTCCCGACCCCTGAGGGCCATGAATCGAGAATCGAACCGGAAACGATGTCGATCGAGACCACTTCGCGTCCGTTCGGAGAGAGTGCGATGAGGATTTCATCAATCACCACCGGCTGTGATATCTCCCATGGCTTCGAGACGATGCCGGATCGCTCTCCATCAACCTCGAACTTGCGTAGCCAAAGAAGATCCCCGGTTGATGAATCCACACAGGAGATGGTGCCCAGTGGACTTGCCGTGATCGCCTTCCCATCGGCAAGAATCGTTCTGGAAAAACCGCGGGCGACCTGCAGACTGCCGCTCGAACCAAGCAGACGGATCCATGCCGGTCGACCGGATTCGAGATCAAGTGCGATCAGATAATCGATCGACTCCCTTGTCGCGGCCACCACTCGCCTCACAGGGATGATCACCTTGTCACAATCGATCAACGGACCTGCGTACGGGAACGCATTCGTCAGGTTGAAGGCGCGCCCCCCCGATGACGGTGTACTGGAAAAATCACACTGATCGATTCGCGTCGCCCACAGAAGAGATCCATCGATGGCGTCGAGACCGATGACCTCCGGCGATGCCGTCCTCCTCGTTGCCATTCCCAGACCGGACAGGGCCACGAGAATTCGGCCATCGGAATCAAGGCCGGAGAGATCGATGAAATCACCGGCGCTCCTTCGAGGCGACCGGACGGATTCGTGAGACCACTCCAGACGATCTCCATAACGGTCGTATCTTCTGATCGAAGTTCCATCATTCACGAAGACGGCATCATCCGTGACGAGAGGATTGATGATCAGCAGATTCCCACCGGACCTGGTCGATTCGAGAAGCACATCCTGATTGTCGATCGATCCGCTCGAGGAGATGCGTTGAAGACCGAGAGGTGTCGCTTCGACATCGGCTCTCCATATTCTGTGCCATGCACCGGGAGCCATCGGATCCGCCATGGATTCATAGGCATCGGCCGGCTGATTTCGATCGGGATCTGCAGCCAACGACATGGAATGCAAGTAGTTTCGAAGGCGATCTCCACCCTCCATGCTCTCCAGGATGGCCTCGTGTTCGATTGATGATGCGGAATCGCCCGCAAGCCTGGCGACCATTCCATTCATGAATGTCAGATGGAGAACCGCGCGCTGGCCGAGCAGCGGATGTCGGTCGAGTCGGGCCAGTACACGCCTTGCCGAACTCAATTTGAATGTTTCAAGATCTCTTTGAACAAGGCGTAGAGCCGCTTCCCCTCCTGAAGGAGTCACCCAGGCCAGCCTGGCCGCCTCATCATCCCTGTTCTCGGCCAGCAGCCGGGCGGCAAGCGGCTCCCTGATCTCCACGAATCGAGAGCGAACCTCTGGCATGGCGAGCAGCAGTTCCTCAGCCCTGATCCTTGCCATGTGAAACAGTCCGGAGTTCGTGGTGTCCGCGACAAGCCGGGTTCCGTAATCGTCGATCACTTCAGCGCACAGACGAGCGGCTTCGCCGGGGTTCTCCGAGGCCTGCTCGATGGCTCGCTGGAGAAGAAGCTCGGCGGTGGGCGAGTCATCCACCATGACGACACTTCTGACCTGGCCGAAGGTGGTTTGAAGAAAGAGAATGAGAGGCACGCAGACCGCGAAAAAAAGAGGCCAGTTACCGCTTGCAGAGGATGACTTCACTGACATGGCTCCATGGTAGGCGGATGAACCACGATCGCCACGCAGGAACCCACCGCAGCAGTTAAACTCTGGGCATGTCAGACGCCAGAAAATCGATGAGACCACTGCTTGTCCTGATGACCTTGCTGTCGATCACGGCGTCGGGCTGCCGGTTCGACACCCCCCCCGCCATCAACGTGTCCGGCGCCCGCTGGGCCGCCGTCAACGACTCGGAACCCGGTCATCTTCAGCTCCTCGTGGGCCTCGAACTCGAGAATGTCGAAGACGAGCCCATCCAGCTCGAGGAATTCGAATACACCTTTGTGACAACCGATGATGATGGGCAACGTCGCTCCTGGAGCGCTGCCTGGCTTCCCCTCAGAACCATCCCAGCTGAAACCAAGATCACGATCGAGATACCCGCGGTGGTCCCCAGACCTGATGCTTCCGTAGATTGGGAGATTCGAGGCGACCTGAGCTACAAGGCGCCGGGGCGATGGGCGCAGATCCTGTTCGATAGCGGGCTCCGCACCCCCTCGACAGGCTTCAGCGGGCAGGGTCAATCATCCGAACCAATGGATCAGTGATTCATTTATCGGATGGCTGGCCGACCCTTCTCTTCGATGCGACCCTCAGAACCCTCAAGGTCGACTGAGACAGCCGAGGCCGGGGCGACGAAAACAATCCACCGACAAACAGGTATCTGATGCTTGAGTTGCCCTTCGGATCACCCGATGAGTTCTCGGTCGTGGTCCATTTTTTCGACCGCTCAGGAGAACACAGAGCATGCATCTTGAAACCATTCTTCGCAAGGCACATGAACTGGATGCGTCAGACGTTCACCTGGTCGCCGGCCACAAGCCGATGCTGCGCATCCACACGGTGATGCACCCACTTGATCATGAGGTACTGACTCCTGAGGCGATGGAACGTGCACTCGAATCTCTGATATCGCCGAGCCAGCTCGAGACGTTCACGGAGAACAACGACCTCGATTTCAGCCACGAAATTGAGGGATTTGGAAGATATCGAGCCAATGCTCACCGTCAGAGACAGGGTGTTGGAATCGCGATGCGACTGGTCCGGACCAAGATTCCTCCGATGTCGGAACTGACGTTGCCCGAGGTCATCTCCAGATTGACCTACCTCCCTCGGGGACTCGTCCTGGTGACGGGTGATACCGGTTCGGGGAAGTCCACAACGCTTGCAGCCATGATTCAGACGATGAACGAGCGGTACCGAAAGCACATCATCACGTTGGAGGATCCGGTCGAGTACGTGTTCAAATCGGACCAATGCCTCATCGAGCAACGTGAGCTCGGGGCCGACATGCCGACCTTCGCGTCGGGCCTGAAGCACGCTTTGAGGCAGGATCCGGACATCATTCTCGTCGGTGAGATGCGCGACCTGGACACGGCATCTCTCGCGATCTCCGCGGCGGAGACAGGCCATCTGGTGCTGAGCACGCTTCATACGGTGAATGCATCCCAGACGGTCGAGAGAATCATCGACATGTATCCCGCCGGGCAGCAGAACCAGATCAGATCGATGCTGGCCAACACACTGCAGGCGGTCATCAGTCAGACGTTGTTCAGTCGGATCGACCGGGCGGGCATGGTTCCCGCGATCGAGATCCTCCTGTGCACACCTGCGGTCCGGAACATCATCCGGGAAGCACGGACATTCGAAATTCCAAACGTCATCGAAACCAACAGACAGATAGGCATGAATCTGATCGATAACGGGATTGCGGAACTCTACTTCAACGGGTTGATCAGCCGCGAGGATGCCGTGGCGCAGTCTGCACACCCCGAGAAGCTGGAAAAGATGATCGCAGCCTGATCGAAGGAGGCCGGAGTGATCCGGCGGATGAACCATGCCTCAGTATCGATATCAATCACGATCCGCTTCAGGGCGAATGCAGAACGGCGTGATGACCGCGCAGGATGCCGCGACAGCTGCATCGATGTTGCGCAGCCAGAACCACCATGTTCTGCAGCTCTCTCCCGCCCTGGCTTCGAAGAGTGAAGTTTCATCGATGCTGAAGAAACTCAACTATTCATCAGGGCCGACACAGAAGGACATTCTTGATTTCACGACACAGCTGGCGGTGATGATTCGAGCGGGCATTTCCATCAGAAACGCACTGGATGGGATCGCCGACCAGATGCAGAACCAGAACTTCAAGAAGACGCTCATTCAGATCAAGGTGGACATCGAGGCCGGCAAACAGTTCTCCGAGGCCATTTCCCGACACCCCAGGCTGTTCGGCCCGCTGTACGTCAACATGGTCAGAGCGTCCGAGATGTCGGGTTCGTTCGCGCGGATGCTTGACAGGATCGCCGCCTACCTGGCACAGGAGATCGAGACCAGACGGATGGTGGTGGGTGCGAGCATCTACCCCGGCGTGATCGCGACGATGGCGATCGGGGTCACCATGTTCCTCCTCACATTCGTGCTGCCGAAGTTCGCGACGGTCTTCAAGGGCAAGGAAGCCGCTCTGCCGGGACCGACGAAGTTCCTGATGGCGCTTTCCAACTTCACGGTCGAATACTGGTGGGTGATGCTCGTGGTGGCGCTCGCAGGAGTCATCGGATTCCTCGCATTCATAAGAACCGAACTCGGTGGTTTCTGGTGGGACAAGTTCAAGCTCACGGCCCCGCTGATGAAACGCATGTTCCGAGCGCTCTACATCAGCAGAAGCCTGCACACGATGGGCGAATTGCTGAACGCCGGCGTGCCGATGCTGGACACGTTGTCGATCACGGCGGACGTCTCGGGAAACAGGCTGTATCACAGGATGTGGAGAGCGGTCCACTCGTCGGTGAAACAGGGCAGGAAGATTCAGACCACACTGGGCCGTTCGAACCTGCTACCCAAGTCGGTGGTGCAGATGATCTCCGCGGGCGAGGAGTCAGGCAAGCTCGGAGAGGTCCTGGATGAGATCTCGACGTACTACAACAAGCTTCTCCGTGACGCCATCAAGTCGGTCACCAGCATGATCGAACCATTGATGATCGTCCTGATGGGATCGATCGTGGGATTCATCGCGATGGCGATCATTCTTCCGATCTTCAAGATGAGCAGCCTTGTATCGGGCGGATGACGAAGGACACGAGGTTCACATGAACAGGATGAAAGCCAATCAAGAACGCTCACGATCCGGAAGAAGATCTGGATTCACGCTCATCGAGACCGCGATGGCCAGCGTGATCATCGGAACCGGCGTTCTTGCGATCATCTCGGCACAGGAGGTGCTACTCAAGAAGAACCATTGGTCGTCGATGACCACCACCGCGACGCTGCTCGGCAACGAGATCCGTGAGCTGACCCTGAATCTTCCCAGACACGATCCAGTCACCGGCACGACGTTCTGGGGCCCGGAATCCGATGAAATGACCCTTCAAGACTTCGACGACGTCGATGATTTCGATGGACCTGGTGAAGGCATCGTGTTTTCAAGCGCACTTGGAAACGGCCCGATCAATGCCGCGAGAGCGGTGATCACGGACATGGATGGATGGGAACAGATCGTCAGGGTCATGAGCGTCGATCCATTCGACATCACGACGGCGATGGATGATGCGGAAACGGACATGGTCAGAGTCGAAGTGCTGGTTCGGTACCGGGGACCGAATGACGATCAGCCGATGGACATGACGACGATCACGTGGATCGCACCGAATTGACGTGATCCAAAGGAGAGGGACGAATCATGAACCATCGATCCACACGATCAATCATGCGGAATTCACGAAGAGGCGTCGCCAGCGTTCTGGCGATGATGTTCCTCGTGATCTTCGGTTCACTGTCGGTCGCCATGGCAATCATGGCTCAGGGGAATCTCCGAGCCGCGGACAGCGCGCTTCACGTGTCGAGAGCCACGAGCGCCGCGCAGACCGGCCTGGTGTTCGCCACGAGACGTCTGCAGGCCGAATCGAAACGGTGGGTCGTGAGAAAGGGAACGATCGACCGTGAATTCGGAGAGGATCTCTGGAGCGGAGAACTCGAGGTCGATGGCGAGGAGATCGAACTTCTGGCGCCCGAAGGTTATGAAACCGCACAGGATCCGAGCGGCCTGATCGAGGGACTGCTCGATGCGCACCTTGCAGACGACCATGCATTCGAGGCGGAACCCGGAGACTCGCTGCTTCCGACCACGATAGACATGAATCGACTCGAGACGCAGCCGATCAGGATGAATCTGGGAGACGACGACTTCTACTTCAGACTCAGATACGAGACAGTCGAATCCGAGGATGATGAAACGAGAATACGGGTGACGAGCACCGGATTCGACGGCGACATAAGTCGACAGGTCGCGATGGAGTTTATTCTGACCAAGAAGATCCCCTATGCCGTGGTGAGCCCAAACCGGATCATGATCGGAAAAAACGTCTCGATCGAAGGACCGATGGGAACACGGTTCGGCTTGAATCCAGACGAACTCAACGAGAACAACGGCGATCCACTCGTCATGCGCAGTGATTTCAGATATCTCAGTGATTCTCTCAACGAGAAGATCGAACTCTTCGAGGAAGCCATCGCCGAGACCGATCAGGATGGAGACGGAAGGCTGCGCCCTAATCATCCGGTCGAGGGATCGAGACTCACGAGCGATTCAGGTCTCGAGGACACCGATGGGGACCAGTACGTCACTGGCTTCGATCTGTTCCTGGCGGAGTACGATCTGGATGGCGACAACAGAGTGGTCTGGGATTCCGAACGTGCCAATCGCGCCGGACTTGGAACCCCTACCGAGGAGTTCAGGGACATCGACAACCAGCTTGCCCGTCTGATCGATCAGGGATTCGCTGATCGAAACATGGATGGCGTCATAGATTCCATGGACGTTTCCCTTGGCTACGACGACGGAGTCCTCGACGCATACGACATGTATGCCAAGGTCAGAGGAACGCTGGCGTTCGGCGTGAGCGAAAACGACTGGGACGAAGTCAACCAGGGACCATGGCGCAACGTCGTCGAGGGCGCGGTTGTGCCGGAAATCGATCAATCCGCGGTCACCTTCGAGGTCTCCGAGGAGATCCTGCGGGATGTGACGACTGAAATGTTCGAGGACAATCAGGACTGGTATCTCGAACAGGTCCAGAGTTCGAGTGATTTCCAGAACCAGGTCGATCAAAGCGTGCTCAACGAGGAGAATTCCGAATTCTCCAGTTCTGAGAACTCGGCATGGGAATCGGTACCCTTCGGATCTCCGAACCCATATGACTGGTTCCAGAGAGACGTCTACCGGAACATGACGTTCAGAAATCTCCGGATTCCGGCGGGCAACAACGGTCGATTCATCAATTGCACCTTCATCGGAACGACCTACATACAGACCGAGGTCGACTGCACTCATCCGAATTGGAACTATCTGGGCGCATTGGAACAGGTCACGGAAGAGGATGGAGACGTCATCTATCAGGAGAAGTTCGAAGGCCTCGAACTGGCGCCCGGACCGGACGGGGACTCCACGGTCTCGGATACGAAACTGCTTTCGAACAATCTGATCTTCGAGAGCTGCACCTTCGTCGGAGCCATCGCGGGCGACAGACCCGCAGGCTACACCCATTGGCGAAACAAGCTGCAGTTCACCGGGGCGACCCGTTTCTACCTGAACACCGACGACCCTTCGCTTGCGGAGCAAGTCGATTCCGAGATGATCATCTCCGAGATCGAGTCCTTCACCGAGGAGGAGAACGACTATTTCGCCAGAAGCACCATGATGATGCCGGGATGGTCGATCGACGTGGGCAACTTCGAGAACGATCAGGCGGACGACTGGGAGGACACGCCTGCGGTGAATCTCAAGGGAATCATCGTGGCTGGAATCCTCGACGCACGTGGAACCGTCAATGTCAACGGAACACTTCTCATGACCTTCCGTCCGGTCCCTGGAACCGGACCCCTCTTCTACGGGGGCACCAGTGACCAGTTCAACACCACACTTGGATATTTCGGGCCGATGGATGGAGACATGGAAGGCCCTGATCCGGACGGTCAGGATTTCAATGGCTTCGGCGAGATCCGACTGATGTACGACTCCAACGCGAGGTTGCCCGATGGAATCCCCTGGCCGATCACGGTCGAAGCCGTCTCGGCCACCTACACAGAGGGAGCATATGAATGAAGCACGATGCACGCGACATTCGAAGAAGGTCATCTCGGGCGTTCAGTCTCGTGGAGATGTTGATCGCACTGGCGATCTCAGCCGCTCTGCTCGCAGCCAGCCTGGTCGCGCTTCAGACCTCGTTCAGGGCCTACCAGGTCACGACCGATCAGGCTTCGACTCATGCCGTCGGCCGGCTGGTGGTGCACAGAATGACTGCGATGATCAGATCGGGTCAGGATTTCAGGCCGCTTCCGGCCGATGTCCGCGACCGATTCGTGAGCAGCGACTACCTCGAATTCTACCATCCTGACACCGGCAATCTGATCACCATCAACTGGGACAGACTGACCGGACAGCTTCTGTATTCGATAGACAACGGAACTCCCGTGGTACTGCTGGAAGGCGTGGTGGCCAGGACAGAGGAGGACGGCACTCCGATTCTTCCCTTCTATCTGGAATGGGAACCGGGCAGACGCGTCTACAGGATCACAATAGACCTCATGGTGATACCCGATGACACGATCTCGACCTCGGCGGATGGGTACGTCGCCGAGGAACAGGGAAGCAACGTGAACGTCTTCAAACCGATACGACTCGTGGGCTCGGCAATGCCACGCTCCGCGATGTTCTGAGTCATACCCCGCAAGCGGAGAGGCCGGCGGCGATGATCACTCGGACGCTTCATCCATGAGTCGCTGATGAATGCCCCGACTCAGGGGATCGTCGCCATCGATCGATCCGTCGAGGATTCTTTTCGAGTAGAGCCCGTCAGACTGCATATCCCATGCCTGAACCTGATCCTCGATCGACATCTTGAGGATGCGCCACAGTCTTTCTCGGAGACGCCTGCTTTCGACCGGAGTGATCGCTTCGACGCGCGCATGAAGATTTCGGTACATCCAATCGGCGGATCCGATGTAGAAGTCGCCATCCATCGGATCCTCGCAACCGCCGGAGAACCAGTAGATACGACTGTGCTCCAGAAAGCGGCCGATGAGGGACACGACTCGGATGTTCTCACTGAAGCCTTCGACCCCGGGGCGAAGACAGCAGAAACCACGGATGATCAGATCGACTCGCACGCCTTTCTGAGCGGCTGCGTACAGGGCCTCCGTCATGGAACGATCCTCAAGCTGATTCATCTTGGCGATGATGTGGCCGGGACGTTCCTTGGTGTGGAGAAGAACCTCCCTCTCGATGAGTTCGAGAAAACGGTTCTTCATGGCTACAGGCGCGACCAGCAGCTTCTGGTAATCCATCTGTCGGGACCGTCCCGTCATGTAGTTGAAGAGATTGATCAGATCGCCGGTGATTCCCGGATCACATGTGAAGAGGCCCAGGTCCTCGTACAGACGTGCCGTCTTCGAGTTGTAGTTGCCCGTTCCGACATGTGCATAGCTGCGGATCTGCGCACCTTCCTGACGGATGACAAGAGACGTCTTGGTGTGCGTCTTGAGACCCACCACTCCGTAGGCCACATGAACACCGGCATCCTCCAGCTTCCGAGCCCATTCGATGTTTCGGGCCTCGTCGAAGCGGGCGCGAAGCTCGACGAGCACGGCCACCTGTTTTCCGCTTTCAGCGGCTCGAATCAGATTCGGAATGAACGGACTGTCACCGGATGTCCGGTAGAGAGTCTGCTTGATGCAGAGAACCTTGGGATCGGCCGCGGCCTGCTCGATGAACGCCTCGACGGTCTCATCGAAACTCTCGTACGGATGATGCACGAGCATGTCACCGTCGCGGATGCGACTGAAGAGATCGGAGCCTTCATGCGAGATCGAAGCCGGAACGACGGGATCCCATGGTGCGTAGGAAAGTTCCGGACGATCTATGGAGGCGACCTCATCAAGGACCCCGAAATCAAAGAATCCATCGGTCTCATACACGTCATCCGGAGCCAGATTCAATTCGTCGCACAACATCTGCACCATCTTCGGATCGGAACCACGACCGATCTCGAGACGGACTACCTTGGCGAACCGACGCTCCCTGAGCTGCTGCTGGATCTGGACGAGAAGGTCTTCGGCATCCTCGTTCTCGTTCTCGATGTCCGCATTGCGCGTCACCCTGAAGGGCATCACCTTCGTGATGCGCATTCCAGGAAAAAGATCCTCGAGATTGTGAGAGATGATCTCACGCACCGGCACATAGGTCGATGTCCCGTCGAAGCGATACATTCGAGATGGAACTTCGGGCACCTTCACTCTCGCGAACAATCGATCGGGATCACCGGGCCTTTCCAACTGAACTCCGACCGAGACGCTCATGTTCGAGATGAAGGGGAATCGGTGCCCCGGATCGACTGCAAGTGGGGTCAGAATCGGAAAGATGTTCCGGTTGTACCACTGCTCGGCCTCCTTCCGCTGGGACGCGTCGAGATCGTCCCAGGTCAGGACCTCGATCCCGGCTTCCTTCAACGCAGGCAGTACGCGCGAATGGTAGGTGTCCAGCTTGTGGACGAGCAGTGATTCGACTCGCTTGCGAATCTTCTCGAGAAGAACCGTCGGGCTGTCGGTCTCACCCTTGATGGCGCCGGCACCTGCATCGATTCGCCTCTTCATTCCACCAACGCGCTTCATGAAGAACTCATCGAGGTTGTTCGAGAAGATCGAGAGGAAACGAACCCTTTCAAGAAGCGGAGTGTTGGGATCGTCCGCCATTTCGAGAACCCGGCGATTGAATTCCAGCCATCCGAGATCCCGATTCAGGTAACGCTCCGAGATCGAGGCCGAGGATTCACCGGATGTATTCGAGTCACCGTTCATGGCGCCATCCTCCCATCGAGTTCATCGGGGATCCAGTGTGCGACGCAACCGGGCGCTTCAGTGACCGAGATCCGAGCAAGCCTGATCCGATCCGACAGCTCCGGGATCAGGGAACGTCCGATGAACTCGACCACGTTCTCCGCGGAGGGATTCCTGTTCGAAAAAGCCTCGGAGGCGTTCAGATCGGCATTGTGGAAGGGTGCCACGATCCTCTCCACGAGGGCCTCCAGGGCATGGAAATCGCAGAGCAGCCCGTCCTCATCGAGCGTCGCCCCCTCGACGATGACCGTGAGGTGCCAGTCGTGCCCGTGGACCTGCTCACGGGTCCCGGCAAGCATCAGGGCGTGTGCGGCGGAGAAGGATGTCTGGACTGAGAGCTGATACACGACTGCAAGTATAACTGTCGATGGGGATGAGCTCCTGCCGATCTCAGGACATCGGATCCGCAGCCTTCTGCGAGTCATACCCTCGTCCCTGCAACCCCACGGGAACCCACTCAGCCATGACCAGATCAGAATCAACCCCCCCCCTCATGCTTTCCGTCAGCGGCGCTCGAGGACTGGTCGACTCGACCATGACCCCTGACGTGGCTGGAGCCTTCGCGGCGGCATTCGGCAGCGAGCTTCTGGAATCAGCTCCTGAAGAACCGCTCAGGATGGTGATCGGCCGTGACGGCAGGCCATCGGGCGAGAAGATGTGCGACGCGGTGTGCGACGCACTCGCCGGAATCGGGGCAGAGGTCATCAACGTCGACATCGCAACCACCCCCACCGTCGGTGTCATGATTCGAAAGACCGGATCGAACGGCGGAATCGTCATCACTGCGAGTCACAATCCGATCGAGTGGAACGGAATCAAATGCCTCGACCACGACGGACTGGCGCCGCCGCAGGAACAGGCGAATCGAATCATCGAGCGATTCAGGACCTCGGAGGTCATCGATCCGAGTGCGAGGACTCCGGGTTCGATATCCAGAGATGACTCCTCCACCAGACATCATGTCGACCTGGTTCTGAATGAACTGGATGTCGACATGATCAGGGCGAATCCGACGACCGTCGTCCTGGACTCGATCAACGCCTCTGGGATCGTCGGCGGTCGGATGCTGCTCGAGGATCTGGGCTGCGAACTCGTTCATCTCAACGGAGAACAGACCGGAGTCTTCGCTCATACGCCTGAACCGACTCGAGAGAACCTTCAGGATCTCGCACGACTGGTCGGCGACAATGCGAAGGCAGCCTGCGGATTCGCGCAGGATCCCGATGCGGACCGCCTTGCCATCGTGGATGAAAACGGTGCCTACATCGGCGAGGAATACACCCTCGTGCTTGCGGTCCTCAGACATCTTCAGAAGAACGGACCATGCAATCTGGTCGCGAATCTCTCGACAAGCCGCATGATCGACGATCTTGCCGGACGATTTCCCGGAACAAGGGTTCACAGAAGCGCGGTGGGTGAAGCCAATGTGGTGGCCAGGATGCGTGAATGCGAAGCGCCTCTCGGCGGAGAGGGAAATGGCGGTGTCATCCTGCGAAGCGTCGGATGGATCAGAGACAGTTTCGTCGCGATGGGCCTCGTGCTGGAACTTCTGGCTGCGGAGAAGCGTCCCCTTTCGCGAATCATCGAGGACCTTCCACGGTACGCCATGATCAAGGAGAAGCTCGATCTTTCCAGGATCGGAGGCCGAGCCGTCATCGAACCCGTCCTTGAAAGATTGAAGATCGCCTTCGCCGCGGAACGAGTGAACGACAGTGACGGCGTGCGCATCGATTTCGAGGAGGGCTGGGTGCACGTTCGTGCCAGCAACACCGAACCGATCATGCGAATCATCGCGGAAGCGGAAACCGAAGCAGAGGCACGAGCGTTGATCAAGAAGGCTGGAACCGCGGCGGGCCTGGACTGAGTACCGCCAGCAGTGAGACCGAAAAGACTCCTGAAGACGACATCTGGAGCCTGGGACCATCACAGAACATGAAATCCGACGGCTCCTGGTCCCATCAGACACTCGAGACACCCTGTCCCGAATGGGCCTCCGGGTGATCACTCCCCCGGCGAGGGGATTCCTTGTCATCTCGAACGGCCGGGTGGTGACTGGATCACCCGGGAGCGGGGATGCTTTCCAACTGTTTCCACGTGAACGGATCGACAGCGCAGTCGATGTGGATCGTGAAGAAACCACCCCCACGATGCTTCTGCACCGCGGGCCAGAGCGCCTTCCGATCGGTGTCGGGAATGTCGAGTGACTCGACCGACTCGACGGGAATCCACTCCAGTCGCCCCTCGTCGAATTCCATCAACGGAATCTCGTCATGTGACACCGGGCGAGTCACCTCGAAGAGGAAGATCAGCCAATGGGTTGTGTTTTCATAGGAGGTCTCGGAGACCATGCCCATCAATCTGATCTCTTCATCGGAGAGCGACAGGCCGGCTTCCTCCTCGATCTCTCGGATGGCGCAGGCATGCGGGCTCTCACCCTCGGCGATTTCGAGTTTCCCGCCGATCGGTGAGTGGCGCCCCGAATTCGGAGCCTTGCAGCGATGAAGCAGAAGCAGACGCCCCTCCTCGTCGTAGAGGTAGCAGAGGACCGCGACCCGGTAGGGAAGCTTGTTCGCGTCGTAGGATCCGGTGATCTGGTCGTTGGCTGATTCGCTCATTGAGTCCTTTCATGCACATCATCTGTCAGGCCGCTGGCGATGCACGACTGCATCTCGCCGACCGCTGTGGAAAGTCCGGAGAACACGGCACGACTGATGATGGCATGACCGATGTGAAGTTCCTGGAGATTCGGAAGAGCGGCGATCGGTCCGACGTTGTCGTAGTTCAGAGCGTGTCCTGCATTGAACGCCATTCCGGCGTCGGTGATGGCACGACCCGCGGCGGCGACACGTTGCAATTCACGAAGGGTCTCCAGCGACATCGGGCTATCCGAACCAGACGAGTCCGCATGTCGCGCATGCGCATAGGGACCGGTGTGCACCTCGCAGACCCGGGCCCCCACCTTCGCGGCGGCTTCGATCTGACGGGGATCGGCATCGATGAACATGCTGGTTCCGATTCCGGCATCGCGGAGACGGGCCACGATGTCGGCCAGCCGTTCCTGATCGGCAGCGACGTCCAGTCCTCCCTCGGTGGTGATCTCCAGCCGACCTTCGGGGACGAGCATCGCCATGTGAGGTCGGATCGAACCGGCGATCGCGACCATTTCATCGGTGGCCGCCATTTCGAGGTTCAGCTCGACCGTGACGGCCTCGGCGAGTCGTCGAACATCTTCATCCTGAATGTGCCTGCGATCCTCGCGAAGATGGACGGTGATTCCATCGGCCCCTCCGAGAACGGCGTCGTGGGCCGCTTGAACGGGATCGGGTTCGTAGGTCATTCGTGCCTGGCGGATGGTGGCGACATGATCGATGTTGACGCAGAGACGTGGCATTCCCACAGGGTAGCAACAACCCACCGATCGAGATCGACTGAGGGGCGGTATACTTCAATGAGAACACGGGAGATCACAGTGTCCGAATTCCAAGACAATCTTTCGAAGCTCCATGCGACTCTCACCGAACAGGGGCGAAGAGTCCTGCTGGCTGCACTGGCCGGTGTGGATTCCTACTTCGACGGGGACAGGAGCAAAGCCGCCTCCGTCATCGAGGAAGACAGGATCATCGATCGGATCGACGTCGAGATCGAACTGAAGTCGATCGAGTTGCTCGCGATGGGCGAGACCGAGCCCTACGCGATCCGGTCCGTCCTGACCATCGTGAAGGTCAACAACGAACTCGAGCGAATCGCGGACTGCGCGGTCGCCATCAGTGAGTGCGTCAGGGAACTGGAATCGGGATATGTGGTTCCCCAGACATTCAGGGTCATGGCCAACAGCGTCATCGGCATGATTCGAGATGCCAATCGAGCCTTGAGGGACCGCAACTCGGAACTCGCCAGACAGGTCCTTCTCTTCGACGACACGGTGGGCAGTTTCCGACGAGAGATCGTGATGGACGCCCATTCGAAGATCGCCTCACGCGAATTCAACGTGGAATTCGGCATCAGCCTGCTGACGGTCACCCGGGCGCTGGAGAGGATCGCCGACCACTCGACCAACATCTGCGAACAGGTGATCTATCTCGAGACGGGCAGGACCGTGCGACATGATCCGAATGGGTGGTCGGAGCCATTTGAACCTCTTGATGACTCGGAGCCGGGGTCATGAGCGACACCCCGTTCAGCGCGGAAATCATGGAACGACTCGCAGAGACCAGACGGGTCCTGGAGTCGATCGATCAGGCGCATCTGCTCGACCATGCGGAAGACTGCTCGGCGGAATCCATCGAGGCACTGCTCGACCACTGTGAGGAAATCGACCTTGCGGCCGCGCATCGGATCATGCGTGATGCCGCGGAGACGGAGTTCAAGGCCCCGCCTCTGGACTCGATCCGACCCGCCGCCAGCATCCCCCGCCATCCGGAAGATGAGGACGCCCTGAGAGAGATCGGTCAGAAATTGATCGACGAGGGCAAGGTCGCAGCCTTCACCGTCGCGGGCGGCCAGGGCACCAGACTCGGATGGAACGGACCGAAGGGCTCGTTCCCCGCGGCCCCGCTCACGGGAAAACCGCTCTTCAGACTCTTCGCCGAACAGATTCTCGCAGCCAACCGCAGAGCCGAGCGACGAATCCCCTGGTACATCATGACCAGCCCGATCAATGACGCCGAGACCCGCGCATTCTTTCGAGACAACAACTACTTCGGCCTGGAGCGAACGGACATCTTCATGTTCCCCCAGGGAGTCCTGCCTTCATACGACGATGACGGCAGGTTCATGCTGGCCTCCCCCGAGATGATCGCGGTCAACCCGGACGGCCATGGCGGGTCACTCCGGGCGCTTCGCAAGAGCGGCGCGGTCGAGCACATGAAGTCCCGGGGCATCGAACAGATCAGCTACTTCCAGGTGGACAATCCGAGCGTTCGCGCGCTCGACCCGCTCTTTCTGGGATTGCATCTCGATCCCGAGAGAAGCTCGGGCGAAATGTCGAGCAAGATGATTCCGAAGACCTCGCCCGAAGAGAAGGTCGGCGTCTTCTGTTCGATCGATGACCGAACCTGCGTCATCGAATACTCCGATCTCCCCGAAGAACTCGCGCAGGCGACCGATGACACAGGAAAACTCCGATTCATCGCTGGTTCGATCGCGATCCACGCGCTCTCGGTGGACTTCGTCGACCGAATCACGGACGGCCACAACGCGCAGGGTCTTCCGCTGCACAAGGCCCGCAAGAAGGTCCCCAGATATCTCCCCGACGAGGGTCGGACGGACTCGCCTGAGACACCGAACGCGACGAAGCTCGAGATGTTCATCTTCGATGCGATACCTCTCGCAGGTCGTTCGCTGGTCTACGAGACGGATCGAGTCGAGGAATTCGCACCGATCAAGAATTCCGAAGGCGTGGACAGTCCCGGTTCCAGCCATGAACTTCAATTCGAACGGGCCGCCAGATGGATTGAGTCATCCGGCCATGAATTTCCGAGAGATGCCGATGGCAGACGGCTCGCGAACGTCGAGATCTCGGCGTTGACGGCGATGGACCCTGCCGATCTGAAGTCGTCGCCCGAAGTTCCGGACACCATTTCACCCGGCGACCAGCTCGCCATTTGAATCGATCGCCTCGGCCACGACGTCAATTCCAACATCGAGAATCTTGAGCTGGACCTGAGGCTGACGCCAGCGATCCACCTCGGGCTCCGCGACGATGTCGATCGGGATTCCAGTGTCCTGAGCGTCGAGCAGTCGATCGAGCACATCAGGCGCGCGCCACCAGACCGCCTTGACCTGCACTCCGTCACGACTGAGATTCATGCGGAGGTGCTCTCCAGTCTTCCCCATCTTGATCACCTGATTCACCTGAAGTCCTGAAAGCGCGAAACAGGGATAGGGATTCCCCGCCCCGAATGGATCGAGTCGCTCGATGTCCTCGATGACCCCGAGACTCAGATCGCGCAACATGACGACGTCATCCACATCAAGCGCCACCATCAGTTCTGAGAGATCGATGTTCCGACCAGCGTGATCACACAGATGTTCGACGAGAGCGTCGAAAGAATCGGACTTGATGGAGAGACCCGCGGCCGCATCATGGCCCCCGAAGCTCATGATGGATTCGTCGACGTTGAGCTTGCGGGCACAGACGTTGAGAGCTTCATGGATCGAGTAGTCACGGATGCTTCTGGCGGAACCACGACAGACGTCACCAAGCCTCTGAAGCAACACCACTGGACGCGCGAATTGTTCGACCAGCCTCGAGCAGCATATTCCCACGAGTCCCGGGTTCCAGGATTCATCCGCCAGCACGATCGCACGCCGATCGTCCTTGTCAAAGCCCTGCTCGACCACCATCGCGCTGGCCTGTTCGGTGATTTCGCGGCACATCTTCTGTCGTTGACGATTCAGTCGTGCGAGTTCGGCCACGATGTCGGCCGCCTCGTCATCATCTGCGCGGGTCATCAGATGCATCGCCGTGTCGGCGCTCGCCAGGCGCCCGGCTGCATTCAACATGGGCGCCATACGAAACGCGACATCGCTCGCTTTTGGGATCTCCCGATCCTTGAGGACACCGCTCGCCTGGACGAGGGCACGCAAGCCTGGATTGCTGGAGTTCCTGAGCAGTCGGAGCCCTGCCGCGGTCAAAATACGATTCTCACCATGCAGCGCCACGACATCGGCGATGGTCGCCAGAGCCGCCAAGGGAAGAAGTTCGACCAGAAGGTTCTTCCCCTCGACGGGAAGCGGACGCGATGAAAACCATCGTTCCAGAAACGCCCATGCGACCTTGAAGGCGACACCACCCCCGCAGAGCTGGGTGAAGGGCGCCTTGTTCTTTCCCGCCGATGGATGCACGAGCACTGAGACGTCCGGGAGCACCACCTCACCGAGATCATCCACCACCGGAGTGTGATGATCCGTGATGATCAGTTCGATGCCAAGTTCCTTCGCGCGCAGGGCCGGCTCCATCGCGGTCACACCGCAATCGACCGAGATGAGAACGTCCACGCCCTCAGAGGCGAGTTTCTCCAACGCGGGGATGTTGAGACCGTAGCCCTCATCGATGCGGTGAGGCACGTAGATTCGAGGGGGATTCAGCGGATCGACCATGGCCAGGGCGTGATAGAGAATCGAGGAGGACATGATGCCATCCACGTCGTAATCACCGTAGATGGCGATGGTTCGCCCTCCCCGAACCGCCTCGACGAGTCGGACCGCCGCCTCCTGCGCACCGGGAAGCGTTTCAGGAAAATGAAGATCCGCCATGCGGGGTGTTCGGAACGCAGCCTGAGACTCGTCGTCCCGCAGACCTCGAGCCTGCATAAGTCGTTCGATGATTCCGGGTGGTCTGGTGCGAGGGACAGCATCCGAGGATTTCCCGTCCTCGGCGGTCGGCATTCCGGTTGTTTCCGGACGCATGATCCATCTGCGGGTCCATCCGCGCATGGATGCAGACTACGAAGCGAGTGGGCAATCCGCCAGTCTCATTCGTGATATTTGTCACGATCTGGGAAGTCGGTCATAATGATCTCAACACATTTCTGGAGGTGACACATGCAGGATCGATACCAGACCGTTCTTCTCTTCGGAGCCCCCGGAGCAGGCAAGGGAACACAGGGAAAGATTCTGGGCCTGGTGCCCGGGTTCTTCCATCTTGCATGTGGTGACGTGTTTCGTTCGCTTGATGTGAATTCGAAACTCGGGAAGGAGTTCCTCGAATACTCCTCGCGAGGCGAACTCGTTCCGGACAGCCTGACCATCGAGATGTGGCGTCAGAACGCTCATGCGCAGACGACGCTCAGTCTGTTCAAACCGAAGTCGGACCTTCTGATCCTTGATGGAATCCCCCGGAACCAATCACAGGCAGAAGCGATGGACGAGTATCTCGACGTCCTCCTGGTGGTTCATCTGGTCTGTCCTGATCTCGATGAAATGGTCAGACGCATGAAGCGTCGTGCGGTCAAGGAGAATAGACTGGATGATGCCGATGAGGAAGTGATCAGACATCGGTTCGAGGTCTACGACCGAGAGACCAAGCCCGTCCTCGAGCACTACGACCCGAAGATCGTCAGGGAGATCAATGCACTCGGATCCCCCGCGGAGGTCCTCCAGCATGTTCTGGAAGAGGTCGTTCCCGTGCAGAGCGCGCACTTCAAGAATCCACTCGGCCAGCGTTGAGCGAAATCAGCCTGCCTGGGAAGGCATGAGCGATTCATAACGCTCGAGCACCCGCAGAGACCATGCTCTCTCCTCTGGTTCCAGTGTGGGAATCTCCGCATCGACCTGGAGACGGCCATGACGCATCATGATCTTGAGCAGGAGCTGTCGTGCGCGTGCGGAATCCAGATGGGGAAACTCCTCGACGGCGTTGCCCAACCAGACGATGTCGGGATGTTCATCGATCTCTCCCCCCATGAACTCCGGCGGTTCTCCGGCGGCATCGATCGATCGGAGACGGATTCGCCGGGGTGACACCGCGAAACGCCTGATCAGATCCTCGGACCAACGCCTGCGAACGGAATCCACGGTGCTGCTGAAGGCGAGATTTCCATTCGATCCGAACTGTTTCATCGAACCGAGCGCCATGTCGACCGTGACGGAGTCGTAGAGAAGACGACCGTCGGGTCCCGTTCGATGATTGCCGTTCTCGTCACGCAGAGCCCGCCAGAGCTTGATCCTGATGTTCTCACCGGGAGCCTTCCGCTGCACTTCCACGACGAGTGCGTTGACTCTGAGAGTGGCGGCGCCACGAATGTCGCCGATTTCATAGATCACATCCCCCGTTTTCAGAAGGCCCTCCGCGGGCATTCCGGGAATGATCGAATTGACCAGCACTCCGGGGTTCGACCGAACGGATTGTCGCATCCTGATTCCGAGCGCTCCTCGAGGCGCGGTGGTTTTGCGTTCGATCAGAGCGCCGAGCAGTCGAGCGCGCGCCTCCTCGCTCAGCCGTCGACGCTGAACGATCGCCATGATGGTCTCGGGCGACAGCGCGGGATCGAGCAGGCGTTTCGAGGCCGATTCACGAACGGCCCACTCCGCGGAATCAAGATCCGCAAGGACCGGATCGAGAGAGGCGGGAATGTCCATCTCTTCCAGTCGTCCGGGCGATGGAAACGTCTCATTCTGACCATGTACCTCGATCAAGAGACACGACGGCTGAAGAAGAAGTGTGCAGACGAAGAGAATCCAGTGACGCATGGACCAGCGACCATGGAGCCTGACGACTGCCCTGCCTCCGGTCGAAGCGGACGTGGACGACTTCCGCTGATCGACCAGCGAGTCGGGTGCTGAATTCGAGAACGTGCTGTCGATGACGAACATCCAGACTTGAAAGAGACATCACGGGAGCAGGGACATCAAGAGCATACGCGACGAACGTCTGATTGCCCGGATCGAAATGCCGACGGCGTCGCGATCGTGGCTAGAATCGAGTCAGGAGATTCACCATGCATCCGCCGGTTCTCATCGCAACCCTCGTCCTGATGACGACCCTGCCGGGTCACGCTCCCCTTTTCGGAGAACGCCCGGGCCAGGACATGCCGACGAGAGAACGCGCCAGCGAGCGTTTCGAATGCTCGCAGCTTCTCAGCGGAACGAACGCACCGACGATGGCGGCCATCGAACAGGCGACACTGGTGGCGGTCAGTCGGGATCCCGGAGCGGACGTGACGGTGGACGAGACGTCGAAGACCATACGAGTCGAGGCGAATGCTTTGGGCATGACCAGGGTCAAACGGCTCTTCGACATGATGCGGAAGGCTGAAAAGCCCTCCGAAAGGTTGTCGGGCGCGGATCTCTACATAAGACGACAGGCGAGCCGGGACGGAATCGGCAAGGAATTCTTCGGCCGTGAGATCTCACAGGTGATGGGCCATCTGGGAGCGGGCTGGCTTGAACGACCGACTCGTGAGAGGGAGGAACGATGCTCCAAGATGATCGATCTGCTGAACGTTTCGGACGGAGATGACGTCGCGGACATCGGCGCCGGCACCGGATACTTCAGCTTTCCCATCGCACGACGAACGCCCACCGGCACGGTGTATGCCGTCGACATACAACCTGAGATGCTCGAATTCATCGAATCGAGAAAACGCGTCGACGAGGTGACCAACGTGCAAGGCAGACTGGGTGACATCCGGGACGTTCGTCTCGAACCGGAATCGATCGATCTGGCATTCGCGGTGGATGCGTACCACGAATTCTCACACCCCTGGGAGATGCTCGCCTCGATACGAAAGGCGCTTCGCCCGGGAGGAAGGATCATTCTGGTCGAATACCGTCTGGAGGATCCGGATGTGCCGATCAAGCGACTTCACAAGATGAGCGAGGCACAGGCTCGCAAGGAGCTGGAGGCGGCTGGATTCGAATACGTCAAGACCGAGCGGGAGCTCCCATGGCAGCACGTGCTGGTGTTCAGGAAACCCGTCGATGATGATGCCGAGAGTTGAAGGACCTGCCGTCGGCGCTCATTCCGCGTTGGCCGACTGCTCCTTGATCCGATCGATCAATCCCTTGATCTCGACCACGTTGCGACTGGTCTCGCCGTCGGCGGACTTGCTGGCGATGGTGTTGGCTTCGCGCAACATCTCCTGAGCGAGGAAGTCGAGCGTCCTTCCCACGGGATCGGGACTCGCGCCCTCGATCAGCTGCTCGAACTGCTCGAGATGTCCTCCGAGCCTGACGACCTCCTCGGAGATGTCCGTGCGCTCCGCATAGACGGCGACCTCCTTCAGGAGATCCTCGTTCTGAACGGACGCGCCGACCTCCTCGAGAAGCGTGGTCATTCGCTGACGGAGCCTCTCCTGATAGTGTTCGACGACCAGAGGCGCACGCTCGGCGACGACGGCCAACCGTGAACCGATCGATTCAAGCAATCCCTTCAGATCGGCACGAAGCAGTTCGCCCTCTCGCTCGCGCATCGCGATCAGCTCGTCGCATGCCGAATCGATCACCTTGAGAATCGCGGGCCGAGCTCGCTCGACGACGTCTTCGACGGGCTCGTGAACGAGCACTCCGGGGATGTCGAGCAACCTGGCGAGATCGATGCTGTGCCGGGAATCCTCCGGATTCGACACGGATTCGAGAGATGAGACCAATCTGGCCATCACTTCGACGTTGACCGTGACACCACCTTCGGATGCGTCGGCCAGATGACGGATGGTGGCGGTGAGACTGCCGCGTCCGATTCGCCTGCTCAATGCGGATTCGATCTCCGCTTCGAGCGCCAGGAGATCATCTGGAACGCGGACCTGTGCCTTGAAATACTTGCTGTTGACCCCACGAATCTCGACGGTGTAGCGGGCGCCGTCGATCTCCTCGGTCGCGGAACCAAAGCCAGTCATTGATCGCAGCATCTGTCAGGCTCCAGAGTAGAAAGAACGCGTCGGGCCGGAGATCACTCCTGACCGGGCAGGTCGTTCTCGGTGCTTCCAAGGGGGGCGACGCCGAAACCGCTGGATGAGGACTCGGCGGGAGGCGTGATGCCGGTCGTCTCAGCGACGAAATCGTTTGGAACGAACTCGAGTGCGTCTTCGGCAAGAGGACTTCCGACCGCCGCTTCCCACGCTTCGATCTCCGCGATGTCACCGGTCATCAGACGATTGTCCAGGATGTTCAGAGTGATCGCGATGAAGACGTATCCGATGAATGCACCGATCGTGGCGTAGGTCAGAACATCACCGGTTCGACCACCGAAAGCGGTATCCGTGCTGCCTCCGCCCGAACCACCAAAGGCACTGGCGAGTCCGCCACCCTGAGGCCTCTGAGCGAGGATGATCAGGACGAGGACAACTGAAGCGACGATGAAGAGAAATGTTCCGAGGATCAGCCAGGTCATGCGATGTTCACCATCAGGAGGATCATTGAAGGGTCAGGCGGAGGACCGGATCATCCGATCATCCCTGCGAAGCGCCGGCGACGGCCCGGCATATCGCCACGAAGTCATCCGTCGAAAGCGAAGCGCCTCCGATCAGACCTCCGTCGATCTCGGGAGACGCGATGAAGGACGCGGCGTTGCCGGGTTTCATCGAGCCACCGTAGAGAACACGGACACCCGAAGCGAATTGAGAATCATACAGGCTGACGAGCAGACTGCGGATCGTCCGGTTCACGTTTTCTGCGTCATCGATCGAAGGTGTCATCCCGGTGCCGATGGCCCAGACCGGCTCGTACGCGACCACAAGGCTCTCGGATCGGTCGAAAGTGGCCTTTACCAGAGCCGCTCTGAGCTGATTTTCGATGATTTCATGCGTGCGTCCGGCGTGCCGGTCCTCTTCGGTCTCACCACAACAAACAACGGTTTTGAGGCCCTCAGCGCGGGCTTGCAGAACCTTGCGCCCGATAAGTTCATTGGATTCGCCGAGGCCGTGTCGACATTCTGAATGTCCGATAATGACCCATTCGACACCAAGGTCGGCGAGCATCGCCGCTGAGACCTGACCGGTGAACGCACCACCGGGCTCATCGGAGCAATTTTGGGCTCCGAGCAGCACGCCGCGGCCCTTCAAGACCTGACCGACGGACTGCAGGTAGGGAAATGGAGGGCAGATCAGAATCTCACAACCCGACTCGATGGAGGCGAGCTGAGAGACGAGCGCCTGGGCAAGCTCGACTCCACCGACGAGGTTCGTGTTCATCTTCCAGTTGCCGCCGACGAAAGGAATTCGAGTGCTCATGCGCACCTCCTGACCCACACTGTACACAGCCTCGACTGATGAACGCCAATCCTCGAGCCCGGGGGGAGCTAAACTGAGCGGAACCCCCGGAGCCCCAAAGATGAGTCCTTCAGCACGTGACATCAGACGACAGTTCATCGATTTCTTCGTCGAGAAGGCGGCGCACACCGAGGTGCCCAGTGCGCCTGTGGTCCCCCACGAGGATCCGACCCTTCTCTTCACCAATGCGGGGATGAATCAATTCAAGGACGTCTTTCTGGGACAAGGCACGCGACCCTACACCCGTGCGGTCGACACGCAGAAATGCATTCGCGCCGGAGGCAAGCACAACGACCTCGAGGATGTCGGAAGAGACACGTATCACCACACTTTCTTCGAGATGCTCGGCAACTGGTCGTTCGGGGACTACTTCAAGGCGGAGGCGATCGAATGGGCGTTCGAACTTCTCACCGAAACCTATGGAATCGATCCTGACCGACTCCATGCCAGCTACTTCGGGGGCGCTCCCTCCGCGGGTCTTGAAGCGGACGATGAGGCGAGGGAACTCTGGCTTCGCCACCTTCCGGAATCACGCGTGCTCCCCTTCGGGATGAAGGACAACTTCTGGGAGATGGGCGACACCGGACCCTGCGGCCCCTGCTCCGAACTGCACTTCGATCGAATCGGGAATCGTGACGCGCGAGCGCTGGTCAACGCCGACGATCCGGACGTCATCGAGATCTGGAATCTGGTGTTCATCCAGTTCAATCGCGAATCGGCCGACCGACTGGTCCCGCTGCCGGCGCGGCACGTCGACACGGGAATGGGATTCGAACGCCTGGTCTCGGTGCTCCAGGACAAACGCAGCAACTACGACACCGATCTCTGGTCACCCATCTTCGAACGGATCAGGGAGACGTGTGATGCCCCCGTCTATCAGGGGATTCTGGAGGCACGGGCCGACATGGCCTACCGGATCCTCGCGGACCACGCCAGGTGCCTGACCGCCGCGATCGCGGATGGGGCCATGCCGGGAGCGGACGGACGAGGGTACGTCCTTCGCCGCATTCTGAGACGAGCGGTTCGCCACGGCAGACAGACGTTCGGTGTCGAGAAACCGTTCCTCGCCTCGATCATTCCCTCGGTGGTCGAAGCGCTCGGTGACGTGTTCCCGGAGATGAGACAGCGACAGGATCAGGTCATGACGGTCGTCAACGAAGAGGAGGAGGCCTTCCGACGAACACTGGATCGCGGCCTCGAACTCTTCGACGAGGCCGCCGGACGAACCAAGGGTGGCATGATCGAAGGCAAGGATGCCTTCCGGCTTCACGACACCTTCGGATTCCCCATCGATCTGACGACGGTCATGGCGGAGGAACGCTCGATGACCGTCGATCTGGAGGCGTACGAAGGATTGATGGAAGCCGCCAGGCAGAGAAGTCGTTCGGGTGGCGATGAAACGGATCGAGTACTCACGATCCCCCCCGACGGACTGGCGAAGCTCTCGAGCCTGGGCGTTCATGCGACCCGAGACGAACACAAGTTCGAAGGCACGGCGAACACCGCGAACGTCAGGGCCATCTGGAACGGCGAGACCTTCGTGGAGCACCTCGATGCGGGTGAACGCGGTGCGGTGATTCTCGACAGGACGAGTTTCTACGGCGAACAAGGCGGCCAGGTGGGTGACACCGGCACGCTCCACGTCTCAAGGGTGAAGGAGCATCACCCGGCCGAGGGTGGCAGCGTCGTGCGCATCGAACACACCGGACGGGTCGGGGACTACGTGCTGCACGTCGGCGTCGGAAACGAAGGACGTCTTCATGTCGGGGACGAGGTCGAGGCCTTCGCCGATCCCGATCGCCGCGATTCGATCCGCGCCAACCACACGACCACTCATCTGCTCAACCTCGCGCTCAGAGACGTGGTGGGCGAAGGATGCGACCAGCGTGGCTCGATGGTGTCGGACGATCGCCTCAGATTCGACTACGCGGCGAAGGGGGCCCTCGACGGTGCGACACTCGCCTCGATCGAGGAGAGCGTGAACCGGAGAATCAAGGCCGGCCTGAAGGTCCACACGGCTGTGGTTCCACTGGATGACGCCAAGGCGGTGAACACCGTGCGTGCCGTCTTCGGCGAGCAGTACCCTGACCCGGTGCGAGTGGTCAGCGTCGGCCCTTCGGTGGAGGCGCTTCTCGGGGATCCGAACTGCGAGGAATGGATGGAACATTCGGTCGAGTTCTGTGGCGGAACCCATCTGGAGACCACATCGGAGGCGGGTGCCTTCGTACTCCTCAGCGAGCAGGGATTGGCTGCCGGGATCCGCAGGATCGTCGGCCTCACGGGCGCTGAAGCCGCGGCGGCCGTCGAGAACGCTCGCGAGATGAGACAACGAATCGAGCAGGTCCAGTCCCTCGATGACACGGCGCTTCCGAAAGCCTTCGACGACCTCAGTCGCGACTTCGAGAAGCTCACACTGGGAGCGACCGAACGTCTGTCGATCGATGACACTCTTCGTGACTTGCGAAAGCGCGCGAAGAGCGCACGAAAACAGGCTCGATCTCAATCGAACGACGCGCTTCTCGAACGGGCGATGGAACTCGCGAAGAGCACCGAAGGCCCGTTGGTCCTCGGCAGAATCGACGGGGCGGACAAGGACGGACTTCTGGGCGCGATGGATGCGATCCACGGTCGGAATCCCAAGGGTGCGGTTCTGCTCGTCTCGGTGGACGACGCCGCGGGCAAGGTGCTGATCGTGGCACGAGTCTCCAAACCACTGATCGAAGGCGGACTCAAAGCCGGTGACTGGGTGAAGGTCGCGGCTCAGGCATGCGGCGGCGGAGGTGGTGGTCGACCCGACTCCGCACAGGCCGGTGGCAAGGACCCCGCGAGAGCGGACGACGCGCTCGAAGCGGCCCGGGCACACGCCCGCCAGATTGTCGACTGAATGCACCGAACGGTCATCAACGATCCCGAAGGTCTCATCGAGGTTGATCCCGGGGGAGATGATCGATCATGCACCGAAGAAGCTCCCCGGAACGAGTCCGAAGCGGAACCGGCGCCTACACTCTGAGGTCGTGGGAGAGACCACGCCAAGTGACAGGAAACATGCTCAAGAAAGCGACCGTGACAGGTCCTCAGACGTGGAAGGATGCGACATGACTCAGGAAGGCTGTATCGTGGTGATCGGCGGCGGTGGAGGCACCGGGCGCGCCCTGCTTGAAAGGTTGTCCGGCGATGGTCGCCCCTGCATGGTCGCCAGCCGCGACCAGCAGAACCATGCCGGTCTCGATGTGGAATGCCTCGCCTGTGACGCCCGATCATTCGATCAGGTGGATGCCCTGCTGAAAACCGCGGTGGAACGCCATGGCGCGGTGACGGGACTCGTGAATCTCGCTGGTTCGATCATTCTCAAACCCGCCCACCTGATCAATGAAACAGAGTGGAACGAGACCATCTCGACGAATCTCACCACGGCCTTCGCCACCGTGCGGGCGGCCGGAAAACACATGAGACAGGGTGGAAGCGTGGTCCTCGTNTCCACGGTCGCCGCGGCGACGGGACTGCCGAACCATGAAGCGATCGCGGCGGCCAAGGCCGGAGTCGAGGGCCTCGCCAGAAGTGCGGCAGCCACCTATGCGGCAAGAGGTCTGCGCTGCAACGTCGTGGCGCCCGGCCTCGTCGACACCCCCCTCGCGGAACGAATCACCAAATCCGAGAAGACGCTCGAGCATTCGCGAAAGATGCACCCGCTGGGCAGAATCGGAATGCCGGACGACGTCGCCAGCGGCATCGAGTTCCTCCTCTCGCAACGAAGCGACTGGATGACCGGCCAGGTCATCGGCATCGACGGAGGCCTTGGAAGCACCAGAGCTGGAGCCGTCTGATGGCCGGCTCCCGACCATGGATGAGCAAGATCCTCATCGCNGCCGGCCTGTACAACCTGATCTACGGGGCCTGGGTGGTGCTCTTTCCACAGTGCGCGTTCGAGATGCTGGANATGGAGCCCCCCCGCTACCTNTTCCTGTGGCAATGCATCGGAATGATCGTGGGAGTCTACGGCGTCGGCTATCTCGCGGCCGCNCGTGATCCNCTTCGACATTGGCCGATCGTNCTGGTCGGNTTNCTGGGNAAGATCTTCGGCCCGATCGGNTTCATNCAGACGGTGCTTGCCGGTGACATTCCCTGGTCCTTCGGCATCATGATCATCTTCAACGACCTGATCTGGTGGGTCCCCTTCGCCGGCATCCTNCTCGCCGCGTCNAGACGANTCAGAAACTGAGGTGGCNCCGTGACGGACTGGATCGACTGGCTCCTCCTCTNCCAGCTTGCNAGCACGCTTCCGCTCGTGGGACTGATCTGGACGATCCAACTGGTTCACTACCCACTGTTCGAAGTCGTGGGCGANGAGANCCAACTGGAATACCAGAAGCGCCACATGAGCNGAATCACCTGGGTNGTGGGNCCGCTGATGCTCGTCGAGATCCTCGCCGCGACGGGNCTCTGGATGCTCGCNCCCGNGGATCCATGGGCGNTTTCAGGCGCNGTGCTGGTGGCGATCATCTGGGCGTCGACCGCCCTCATCCAGGTCCCCTGCCACGCGAAGCTGGTNGAGGGTTTCGATGCACGAGCCCACCGCAGACTGGTGNACANCAACTGGATTCGNACCATCGCCTGGACGCTGAGAGGCGTCATCGTCCTGATCATGNNGACGGACTNCGCNTGATCTCAGGTAGCATGCCGANGCACCCNCAATCCANNNTCACNAATCGCAGGAGCCNGGCACCATGAGCAAGGAAGATCTCAACATCGAATCCGTTCTCGANGAGGATCGAATCTTCGATCCACCNGCNGACTTCAGCGAATCGGTNGGTGGNTCGCTGATTCCNTCGATGGATGAGTANCTGGCACGGTGGACGCGNTCGATCGAGGATCCGGAGGGATACTGGGACGAGGTCGCAGGTGAATTCGACTGGTCGACCCCTTACGAGAAAGTGCTCGAATGGACATGCCCGGATGCCAGGTGGTTCGTGGGCGGACGCACGAACATCACCGACAACTGCGTCGATCGACAGGTCCGCAACGGACACGGCGACGACGTCGCGATCATCTGGGAGGGAGAACCGGTCGGCTCTGATGGTCCGGAAGTGATCAAGCTGACCTACAAGGACCTCCAGAGGGAAACCGCGAAGTTCGGAAACGTCCTGAAGTCGCTTGGTGTCGGAAAAGGNGATGTCGTCACGATCTACATGGGCATGGTNCCNGANGTCGCNATCGCGATGCTGGCATGCGCNCGCATCGGAGCGGCACACTCGGTGATCTTCGGTGGCTTCAGCGCCTCCGCGATCGTCGATCGGGTCAACGACGCCNATTCCAAGGTGATCCTGACCTGCGACGGTTCATGGCGACGTGGCTCCGTGGNTCCACTCAAGGCCAACGTCGACGAAGCCTGCGAGAGTCTGCCGGGAGTCGAAAGCGTGGTCGTGCTTCGACGCTGCGAGAACGATGTCACGATGCATGAGCCTCGGGACAAGGACTGGCACGGACTGACGGCAGAGGTGGATCAGGACTGCCCCTGCGAACCGATGGATTCCGAGGCCCTGCTCTTTCTGCTGTACACGTCCGGATCGACNGGAAAGCCGAAGGGAATCGTGCATACGACAGGCGGCTACATGGTCTACACCGCGCACACCGCACGAAACACCTTCAATCTNCAGCCTGATCGGAACCAGATCTACTGGTGCACCGCGGACGTCGGCTGGATCACCGGACACAGCTACATCGTGTACGGATGCCTGCCGAACAGGGTCCCCACGATCATGTACGAGGGCGCACCGAACTTTCCCGCGGAGGACCGATTCTGGGACATCTGCGAACGACATGCNGTGACCCAGTTCTACACCGCACCGACGGCGATTCGCGCCTTCATGAAATGGGGCGACGAACATGTCGAGAAACACGATCTNTCNAAACTCAAGGTNCTGGGAACGGTCGGAGAACCGATCAACCCGGAGGCCTGGATGTGGTACCACCGGATGATCGGCTCGGAACGGTGCCCGATCGTGGACACGTGGTGGCAGACCGAGACCGGNGGACACATGATCACCCCCCATCCGGGCGCGACCCCGACGGTCCCGGGTTCGTGCACGCTGCCCGCGATGGGAATCGATGCCGCGATCGTCGACGAGGAGGGCAATGAGCTNCCGAACGGAACCGGCGGCCTCCTGGTGATTCGAAAACCATGGCCATCGATGCTGCGTGGGATTCATGGAGACCGTGAACGGTATCTCGAGACCTACTGGTCGAGGGTCGAAGGGATGTACACCGCGGGCGACGGCGCTCGTCGTGATGAACGCGGNTATTTCTGGATCATGGGNCGCATCGANGATGTGATCAACGTCTCGGGACANCGACTCGGCACGATGGAGGTCGANAGCGCGCTGGTCGCGCATGATTCCGTGGTCGAGGCCGCGGTCGTGGACATGCCGCACGAAATCAAGGGGTCGGGCATCGCCGCCTTCGTCACACTCGCCTCCGGAGTCGCCGAAGACGATGCACTGGTGAAGGAGCTGCGCGAACACGTGGGCCGCGAGATCGGCGCGATCGCCAAACCCGACATGATCAGATTCACCCACGCACTTCCAAAGACACGATCCGGAAAGATCATGCGCCGCCTTCTGCGGGACATCGCGGCGGGAAGAGACTCGAATCAGGACACGACGACGCTCGANGATGCATCCATACTCGACAAGCTGCGCACGGAACCCGGCTCGTGAACATCAGGACGAACGCCCTGANCGCCGGAATCATCTGTTGCGCATGAAGTCGGCGACATGCGCGAAACGCGCATCGAGAAAGGTCCTGACTTCGGCATCGAGTCCGCATTCGTCCATGGCGGCGGCCATGCATGCGAGCCATTGATCGCGTTCGTTCTCTCCGATTGGAAAGGGTGCGTGTCGCATCCTCAGTCTGGGATGACCGTGCTTCTCGACGTAGTACTGGGGACCACCCAGCCAGCCGCAGAGAAAGAGAAAGAACTTCTCACGGCTCTCCGTGAGNTCCGGAGGATGGAGATCTCTCAGAACCTTGAGGGAGTCATCCTGCTCCATGTGATCGTAGAAGCGNTCCGCGAGCTGNCGAACGGNGGNTTCCCCCCCCATCACNNCGAACGGTGTTCTCTGAGCATCGAATGTCATGATTCGATCGTACCCTTNTGCACCGATGCCGCCTGTGAATCGACCGGAACGTCCGTGAGCAGAGCGAGNACCACCCCGACNACGATCAGCCCGAGCGCNAGAAGACGAAGACCNGANATCGAACGGACCGGNTAGCCGACCAGGCCCCAGGTGTCCACGATCAGGGACCCNGAGACCTGTCCCGCGACGAAGAGNGCNACCATCAGTCCAGCNCCGAGAATCGGAGCTGCACTCANCTGCACCACCACGATGCCCGCTCCGATCGCACCTCCCAGGAACGCCCACCATGGCGCCTCTTTCAGGAGCGCCGTTGATGGGAATCCACGCCAGAGGACCATCAGCNCCAGAGTGAGGATGCAGACGTTCAGAAAACCGTTGATGAAACCCGCTTGAAACCGATCACCAAGCACGCCACCCATCGTCGAGTTCATGCCGGCCTGGAAATTCTGCAGAAGACCGAAGACGAAGACCAGAAGAAGNAGAATGANTTTCATGTTCGATCGGTGTCCTTGTTGTCATGNNCGTCAGAAGGTGTACCCGAAGGTGTCGATGTCCTTNTCGAACCGNTGCGCGACGATNCGACGGGTGGTGTCGGTGTAGATGTCCCGATAGGTCCGCGAGACGGACCTTGGATTGACTCTCAGCTGCCTGGCGCCGAGTGCCAGACGTCCTCCGGTCCGCTCCCTGATCTCGGAGGCGGCGGTGTCGAACTCTTCGACCTTGTAAACGTAGTCCATGAGCATGCGACCGTTCTCGTCGCACAACCAGTCGAATTGAGTGACGTGGCGGGTTGGCTGCCGGCAGGTATCACTTGCATGGTGATGCCTCGAGATGAAATCCTCGAATGATGTCGAATCCTTGGTCTCCACACCCTCCCGACGGGACCAGAGGGAGACCGCTCGTGCCCAGGGATTTCGNACCGCACTGAACTTGAAGAAGGATGAGAACATCTCGTCGGCACGGGTTCGCAGGTCGGAATCCGTAGGAAATGTCTCGCAGGGGAAGGTTCGGTTCCCACCCAGTGTGGAACGAAGCAGCATGACGTAAATGAGATCCCGGACCTGCCGGATGTCGAGATGCGGGTTCTCGATGATGGGCGAGCGTGGAGCGCCGAGCTGTGTCCGAACGGACGTTGTCCCGGTCTTCGGGATGGCGATGAAGATCACTTCCTTCTCGACGTTGAGCGCCTCGTTCATCTCGAGCGGAATCGAACGCTTGCGAGAAGAGAGAGATGGGAACCTCCTGTCGATGAAGTTCCGTGTCATCTTGCTGAGAATGCTCATAGAGAAACTCCGAAGTGACGAACCGATCGGGCTTCGAGTCACCGCACCCGCTGACCGGGGCGGACGGAAATCTCAGACTGAAAAGTAACGGGCCTGAGGATGGTGAACGATCAGCGCACTGGTCGACTGTTCGGGATCGATCTGCCAGTTCTCAGTGAGCCGACATCCGATGCGTGCAGGATCGAGCAGACGGAAGAGCTTCTCCTGATCGCTCATCTCGGGACAGGCCGGGTACCCGAACGAATAGCGGCTGCCTCGATAGTTCTGGGTGAAGAGCTCGCGAATCCGAGGGGAATCGTCGCCTCCGATTCCAAGTTCGGCCCGCATGCGCTTGTGCCAGAGTTCGGCAAGTCCCTCGGCACATTCGACACCGAAACCGTGAAGGAAGAGGTATTCCTGATACTCGTCGTCCTCGAAGAGACGACGAGCCATCTCGCTCAATCGAGATCCCATGGTCACGCAATGGAACCCGATGACGTCGCGAAGTCCGGAATCGACCGATCTGAAGAAGTCGCTGATGCAGAGTCGATTCTTCTTCTGCTGCCTGGGNAACGTGAANCNCTCGGCCACGGAGTCNGGGGAATNNGGTGCGTAGACGAGCAGATCNTCNCCTTCGGACTGGCATTNGAACCAACCGTAGACCACCGCGGGACGTGCGATCTCGGTCGAAGAGAGATCTGCGGTCAATCGTCGAACGATGGGCCGAATCTTCTCCTGGACCTGCAGGTCGTACTCGCTCTGGGACATCGAACCCCTCTTGAAGCCCCACTGCCCACGGAAGAGAGCCGCCTCGTTGATGTACGGAACGATCTGATCGAGCGCGATGGATTCCACCAGACGTGTCCCGAGGAAGGGCGGATCGGGCACCTCGACCTGATCGACTGACGGCTCGATCAACGTCGCGGATGCGACCGCGGGGGATTCGACCGCACGATTTCGCTCCCGGGATCTCGAGACCTGGTGTTCCACGGCCCGTCGCTTCTCGAGTCGCTCCTCGATCTCGGTGTCAAGCGCCTCCGAATCACCGTGAAGCAGCTGATTGCAGACTCGAAGGCCCTCGAAGGCATCCTTCCCGTAGAAAAGCCTTCCGTCATAGAGGGATCGAAGATGGCTCTCGCAGTAGTACCGACTCAGCGCGGCGCCTCCGAGAATCACCACCGGCTGCTCCTCGAGTGCGTTCAGCTCCTCGAGATTGTCACCCATGACCATGACGCTCTTCACCAGGAGCCCGGACATGCCGATCACATCGGCTTCGGTCTCACGCCACGCCTTGATGATCTCCGAGATCGGCTGCTTGATGCCGATGTTGTGCACGGTCCAGCCGTTGTTGGTGAGGATGATGTCGACGAGGTTCTTGCCGATGTCGTGAACATCCCCCTTCACGGTCGCAAGCACGATCGTGCCCCGGGTCTCGCCATCCAAACGATCCATGTGCGGCTCGAGATGCCCCACCGCCCGCTTCATCACTTCCGCCGACTGAAGCACGAACGGAAGCTGCATCTGCCCGCTTCCGAACAGATCTCCCACCGTCTTCATGCCGTCCAGAAGGTGCTCGTTGATGATATCGAGGGGGGGAATCGTCTCCATGGCCTCGTCGAGACGGGCCTCGAGGCCCTCCTTCTCTCCGTCGATGACATGCCAACGCAGCCATTCAGGAAGCGTTCGCTCGACCACATCCTCGACCGCGACCTCCAGTGAAGCGTCCTTGAAGAGTTCGATGAAGGCGGCAAGAGGATCGTGATCCTCCGAACGCCGGTCGTAGATCAGATCAAGCGCGGCATCGACCTGCTCGGAAGGAATCCGTGCAAGAGGCAGGATCCCTCCGGCATGCACGATGGCGCTCGTCAGTCCGGCCTTCATCAGCTCATCGAGAAAGACGGAGTTCAGAACCTTGCGTGCCGCGGCCTTGAGCCCGAAGGAGCAATTCGAAAGACCACAGGTGATCTGGCATTCGGGCATCGTCCGTGAGATCTCACGGACGGCATCGACCAGCTCGAGACCGCTTCTGCGATCACTGTCCATGCCGGTGGAAATGGGAAGCACCAGAGGGTCGAACATCACATCGGAGGGGGCGATGCCATGCACTTCGACCGCTCTCTCCAGGCCGCGTCGAGCGATCGCGACCTTGCGTTCGCAGGTGCGAGCCATCGCCGACTCCTCATCCTCGTCGATCGATCCGATGACGATTCCCGCTCCGTACCGACTCGCCATTCCGCAGATCAAGTCGAACTTCTCGTCACCGTCCTCGAAGTTGGCGCTGTTGATCACGCACTTGCCGGGTGCCCGCTTGAGCCCCGCCTCGAGCGTCTTCCACTGAGTGGAGTCGAGCATCAGCGGAGCGTCCACGCTGCCGACGACGCGTTCGACGATCTGCGCCATGTCCGCGACGTTGTCACGACCGGCGTAATCGACATTGATGTCCAGGACGTTCGCCCCGCGACGACACTGATCACGGGCAAGCGAGACGATGGCGTCCCAGTCCTCCGCTTCGAGGAGCTGACGAAACCTCTTGCTGCCGGAGGCGTTCATCCGTTCGCCCACGATCAGGAACGAATTCTCCTGACGATAGTCGACGTGGCCGTATCCACTCGAGCAGCCGGGTTCGGGCGCCGACTTCCAGGCGGGACGCTCGAGTTTCTCGGCCTCGACCTCGTCGATGACCGCACGAAGCGCCGCGATGTGATCCGTCGTGGTGCCGCAGCAACCACCGAGGATGGAGATTCCCGATTCGCGAAGATATGTTCGAAGCGCATCGCCCATGGGACGTGGACTGAGCGGAAAATTGGGCTTCCCCTCCAGAAGAACCGGCAACCCCGCGTTGGGGATGACCGAGATGTGACGATCCCAGTTTTCCCGGAAGAACTCGATGTGATCGGCCATTTCGACGGGGCCGGTCGCACAGTTCAGACCGAGGGATAGGATCGGGAAGGGGCGCAGCGCCGTGACCGCGGCAGCGATCTCGGCGCCGAGCAACATCGTGCCGGTCGTCTCGATCGTGATGCTCACCATGATCGGAATGTCATCAACCGTCAGACCGGCTTCATCGAGCGCCAGAAGACACGCGTTGATGGCACACTTGACCTGTAGAAGATCCTGAGCGGTCTCGATCAGAAACGCATCGACGCCTCCATCGATCAGACCTCGTGCCTGTTCCGCGTAGGAGTCGAGCATCTGTTCCCAACTCACCTGTCCCAACGTGACAAGTTTGGTTCCCGGTCCCATCGAGCCGAGCACGAAACGAGGACGGTCTTCCGTGGCGTGGTTGTCACATGCTGCCCGTGCCACCAGAGCCGCCTCACGGTTGATGTCACGGGTCCAGCCGATCAGTTCATCGTCGAATTCTCCGAAGACGAGCTTGTTCGCACCGAAGGTGTTGGTCTCGATCGCGTCCGAGCCGGCTTCGAGAAATCCTTCATGGATGCTCTGCACCAGTTCGGGACGCGAGCGCACGAGCAGGTCGACGCAATTCTCACGGCCCAGATAGTCCTTCTCGATCTCGAGTTCGATGGTCTGAAGCGTGGACCCCATCGCGCCATCGAGCAGCAAGGTTCGCTGTGACAGAAAATCAGTGAGAGAGAGGGGCATGTGTGAACGATATCCGCCGACACGAAAGGCATCAACCGTTCATCCGGATTAACGGATGGCGCTTCGGGCCTGCTACACTGATAATCTCAAGGAGACCATGACATGAACACCTTCCGAGCTCTTTCCTGCCTTCTGACCGCGGCGTGCGTGATGACACCGGCCGTGGCGGCGCCAGCCACCTGCCAGGACGATTCATTCACTCTGGAAATCGCCTGTGCCACCTTTGAAAAAGCCTGGGAAATGATGCGAAATTCGGGAGCGCTCGAGGACATCAGTGACGCTCGGTGGGATGAGATGCATGAGCGGTATCAGGGGCCGGCATGTGACGCGGAGACCAATGCCGAACTCCGGGAGATCCTCAATGAAATGATCACCTCCCTTGGCAAATCCCACTTCTCCCTGATTCCGAGGGAGGCCAGCGTCGAGTTCGTTCTCGGCTTCGAAGACGATGAGGAGGACGTGGCTGCCGAAGACGAGAACGAGACTGCGGACGAGGCGTCCGATGACGATCTGATGACCAGCATGGGCCCCGGTGACGGCCAGACCGGAATCGACCTCAGACTCTTCGACGGTGAGATCCGCGTCGCTCGCGTCGCCGAGAACTCCCCCGCCGCCCGAGCCGGCGTCCAGGCGGGCTGGCGTGTGAAAAAGATTCGGACATTCGACTTCGACGTCCAGAGCGATCGTCTGAAGGGCATCGATCCGTCATCGATGGAGGGATATCAGGCCAGCGGCATGGCGCAGGCGCTCGCTTCGGGAGATCCCGGAACGGCTGTCCCGATCACCTTCGTCGACGAGCATGATCAAAGCCATGTCATCAGAGTCCCGGTCGAAGCCAACCGTGGCGAGATGGTGACATTCGGCAATCTTCCCGCGATGCCGGTGATCACGGAATCGATGATTCTCGACGTTCAGACACTCGATTCGATGGGCTTCGAGGCTCACGAAGGCGCCAAGATCGGAGTGATCAGATTCAACTGCTGGATGGTGCCGATCATGCAGCCCATCGCGGCGGCGATCGAATCGTTCCGCTCGCAGGCGGTCGATGCGGTCATCATCGACCTCAGAGGCAACCCCGGCGGCATCGGCGGACTGTCCATGGGTGTCGGCGGCCACTTCCTGAAGGAACCCACCAATCTCGGAACCATGAAGAACCGTTTCGGGGAGATGAACTTCAACACGAATCCTCAGACCATCAGCCAGTCGGGTGAACTGGTCTCCCCCCTCGATATGCCGCTCTACATCCTGATCGATTCGATGTCGGCCTCCACCAGCGAGATCTTCGCAGGCGGCATGAGTGAAGCAGGCCGTGCCACCATCGTGGGCCGCCGATCTCCGGGCATGGCGCTCCCGGCGATGGCCATCGATCTTCCCAACGGTGACGTCTTCTACTGCGCCACCGCGTCATTCAAGCTTCCCAGCGGAACCAACGTCGAGGGCCTGGGGATCACCCCGGATCTCGTGATCGACCTCGAGAACAACGGCGAGACTTTCAGGAATGATCCCGATCTCTCCGCAGCCGTCAGTGACCACCTCGCTAAGATCAACTCTCCAACAACGACACACTCTGGAGCCAAATAATGAGACGTACCATTGCAACCCTCCTTGCGGCCAGTCTGACCTCGTTCACACTCGCCCAGGACACCGCCGCCCCGGCATCGAAGACTCCCGCGCAGAAGGCGACGGAGAAGGCCCCCACGCCCCAGGACCTGATCGACAGGAACATCAGGGTGATGGGCGGCAAGGATGCCTGGATGAACATCAAGGACATCACGATGAAAGGTGAATTCGCGGTGCCGGGCGCAGGCATGGGCGGACCGATCCTGCTTCGACAGAAGGCCCCGAACCTTCAGCTGACGACCATCATGATCAACGGAATCGGCGAGATCAAAGAGGGTTTCGACGGCACCAACGGGTGGGACCTCAACCCGATGACGGGGCCGACTCTCAAGAAGGGGGTCGCCCTCGAACAGGCCGCACGATCAGCCAAATTATCATCCGTGCTGAATCCCCTTGAAGACCTGACGGATCCACGCACCACCGGTACCGTCGAATTCGGTGGACAGTCCTGCTGGGAACTCGTGGCCAACGGCCCGGGTGGCGAGGTCAAGATGTACTTCGCGAAGTCGGACGGCAGCATGAGCGGCATGACCATGACCGCGGACTCGCCGATGGGGAAGATCAACGTGATCACCGAGATGAAGGAACTGAAGAAGTTCGGAGACGTCTCGATGTCCACTGAGATGACGATCTCGATGATGGGACAGGCCCAGACCATCAAGATCAGCGACGTGAACTTCGAACCCATCGATGAAAGCGTGTTCGCTCTTCCACCACAGATCGCGGCGATGGTCAAGGCTCGCGACGAAGCCAAGAAGAAGGCGGAGTCGGAGAAGCCCGCTCTTCCGACGGTGACGGCGGAGTGATCCTCCAGAGGCACGCCACGGCACTGTTCTGCCTCACACTGAGCGTCGTCGCCGTCGAATCGATGGCAAAGAACGCTCAGGAGGCAGTGACCACGGTCGAAACGCTCAGCGTCCAGCCCGAAGCCCGACGCGTTCTTGACAGAGCGCTGAAGGCGATGGGTGGCGCTGAGGCGAGAGACCGCATCGTATCGACACGTGCCAGTGCGAGGATCAGCGTTGGACAGACAGGCTCCAGCTACGAGATCCTCACACGACGTCCCGGGGCCTTTCTCGTCCGCCAGAAGATCCAGGGGCTCGGCGAGATGCAGATCGGCTGCGATGGCGCCACGGCGTGGAGATCCGACCCTCCGGACGGCAGACTGACTCCGATGCCCTTGAAACAGGCCGCGGAAGCGCTGCAGAGCTTCGATTTCCAGGCATTGCTTCGCGACATGGACAAGAGGTTTCCCAAGGCGACGCTGGGCGAACCGAAGGAGATCCGGGAAGTCCTCTGCGATCATGTCGAACTCTCCGACGGTGCGAACAGCATCTCCGCCTATTTCGACCCGGGCACGGGTCTCCTGAAGGCGTTCGATGTCAAAGGCAACGACTCACGACCCATGCTGAGACGCGTCACGATCGAATCATGGTCCGAGCCGGGCACCTCGGAGTTTCTGTGGGCACGACGACTGCGCATCAAGCAACCGGGTGCGACGATGGAAGCCGAATACAAATCGGTGACCTTCAATGACGTGGCAGAGTCCAGCTTCGAGCTTCCGATAGGGATCACTCCGAATCCAGAATCGCTCACGGACGGCGCCCCTGCAGCGGAGGAAACGACCGCAGAGGACGACTCCCAAGCAGAACCGGCCCAGCCATGACCATCGCGATCGAAGTACGAAACGTCACCAAGCGATACGGAAACAACCTCGCGGTCGACGACATCAGTTTCTCGGTACCCACCGGCTCGCTGTGCGGTTTTCTCGGGCCGAATGGCGCGGGGAAGAGCACCACGATCCGCATGATCATGTCGATCATCTACCCGGACGCCGGCACGATCCTCGCCCGGGGGGGCTCCGCGCTCGATTCGAAGGATCGAATCGGCTACCTCCCCGAAGAACGCGGTGTCTATCGAAAGATGCGCGTGGGGGAATTCCTCGGGTACATCGCGCGACTGAAAGGCCTCGACGCGCGCACCAGCCGGAAACTTGCCGAGGAATGGCTGGTGAGAATGGAACTTCCGGGCGTCATCAAGAAAAGATGCCAGGAGCTTTCCAAGGGGATGCAGCAGAAGGTCCAGTTCATCGCGACCGTCATGCACGATCCGGAGCTCATCATTCTGGACGAACCTTTCTCCGGACTGGATCCGGTGAATGCGAACCTTCTCGCCAGCGTGATACGTGAACTCAACGAGGAGGGACGGACGATCATCTTCTCGACGCACGTGCTGCATCAGGCGGAACAGATCTGCGACCGGGTGCTGATGATCAATCGCGGAAACATCGTGCTCGATGACACCATGGACGGTCTTCGCAGGACCTTCGACCCCAGCACGGTCCTGGTGCGCTGCACCCAACCGGTGGAGACGCTCATGGCAGCTCGGGACTCACTGCCCGACGTGATCGAGATCAGGCGGACCGACGACGAGCACACGGCGGAGATCCTGCTTTCGAAGAGCGAACAACGCAGGGACCGGATGGCCCCCGCGCTGATCGAACGACTGTCGGAATTGACCGGACTCGAATCACTGGAACTCAGGCGCCCGACACTCGATGACGTCTTCGTCACTCTGGTCGGAACCAGCATCTCCGAAGCGGAGGAAGCCGGATCATGAGACGCTCTTCGGGAATGAGGAAGATTTCACTGATCGCATGGCGGGACTTCCGTTTCACCGCACTGACCCCTGCATTCCTCTTGGGGGTGGTCACGGTTCCCGTGCTGGGCCTGATCGGCCTGCTGCTCTATCCGATTCTTCTNTCNCAGGCGACGAGCAAGCTCGAAGGCNCCCTGCTGATCATCGAGGAGGACGGCTCGGTGGCCGCNCTGGTCGAGACCATTCTCGACGAGGGTGGTGGTGGACGCCTTCCNNAGGAACTCNAGCGTGCACTCGACGAGATGCCTGAAGGGATGATGCAACTCGCGGGCGACGGAGCCGGGATGATGCAGATTCCGACCGAGATCGAGATCCGTTCGACGGACGAATACGACCGCCTGGAGAACTTCAAGAATGAATTGAGAGATGGCCGCTACATCGCCATCGCCGTGATCGCGGAGTCATTGACCGAGATCCCCCCACTCGCCACGGAAGAGGCCTCCGACCCGGACGGATCGGAGGAGGAGACCTCGTTGAGCCTGCTGATTCCGAGCGACTCGCTGCCTCAGCACATCGCGCTGCTCGAACAGGTCCTTCTGGAATCGATCATCGAGGCTCGAGCCGTCAATGCCGGATACGACTACGACGAGATTCGTCGAATGATCGAGAGCCCACCGGTGAAGGTCCTTCGCATGACCGAAGACGGTGTCGAGAGCGATCGCCTGCGCTTGCGGATGATCGTACCCGTTCTGCTGATGATGCTGCTCTGGACCGTCGCCCTGACGAGCGGAAACTACGTCTTCACGACGACGATCGAGGAGAAGTCGAACAAGGTCATGGAAGTCCTGCTGAGTGCGGTCAGTCCCAGTCAGTTGATGGCCGGCAAGATCCTGGGGCAGGCGGCGGTGGCCGCTCTGATGCTGATCATGTTCGGAGGGATCATCGTCGCAGGTCTGATCGCACTGGCGCTGAGCAACATCCTCTCGGTCCAACTGATCCTGCTCTCGCTGGCGTACTTCGTGATCGCGTATTTCACGATCGCGACGGTGATGGCCGCGATCGGCAGCGCGGTCTCGGAACTCAGAGACGCGCAGGCGCTGATGACGCCCGTGATCGTGGTCCTGATGATGCCCCTGATCCTCTACATACCGATCAACAACAACCCGACGTCGACGCTCGCCGTGGTCACCAGCATGATTCCACCGCTGACACCGTTCGTGATGCCGTTGCGCCTCGCAGCGGCGCCGGAGCCACTGCCCCAGTGGGAGATCATCCTGAGTCTGCTGATCGGAACCGGATCGGTGGTGGCCCTGCTCTGGATCACGTCGAGGATCTTTCGAGTCGGCGTGCTCATGCAGGGCAAGCCTCCCTCTCCGCTGGAACTCCTTCGATGGCTGCGCTATCGCTGATCGAAGCGTCTCTTCAACACAGCTGATTTCAAAGGAACACGCTGATGAATCACGCGAACCTCTGGGCGCCCTGGCGCATGGCATACCTGCGTTCGATCGCCGATCTTCCCGAGGACCAGGAGGCCAAGGCGAAGGATTCGAATTTCTTCAGAACCTACTGGGCCTCGCCCGAGGAGGATGAGACGAATCTCGTCGTGCATCGGACCGAGCATGGGATGATCCTTCTCAACCGCTACCCGTACGCCAACGGCCACCTGCTGATCGCGCTCGGCGAAGCGGCCCCCACTCTGGCGGATTACGACGAACACCAGCGAAGGATCTTCTGGGAACTGGTCGATGCCGCGTCCATGCTCGTCAGAAACAGTCTGAATCCGCAGGGGCTGAACATCGGTGTCAACGAGGGATCGGCCGCTGGGGCCGGAGTTCCGGAACACCTTCATGCGCACGTGGTGCCGAGATGGGGCGGCGATACGAACTTCATGACCACGATCGGAGGTGTGCGAGTCTCACCGGACGCACTCGAGTCGGTCGCGTCGGCGTACCGGGAAAGCATCAAGGGGGGCGCGCTCGATGCCTGAGCCCCCGAGCGCGCACGAAACGACCTTTGGGTCCCGCCGGCGGAACAAGTCGGCCCGACTCACACGCCCCAGAGGGGGCGGATGAGGCCGGTACGGCCTCGGTGATAGGCTCGAACCCCAATGTAAAGGTGGGCTCGCGACGATCCGATCCCGACCTTCCACTCCGAACCGAAGTTCGTGAGGCCTGGCCATCGTCGAATGAACACGATCCCTTGGGGTACTGAAAGGCCCGAGCAAATGCGACCGAGACCGATCCGACGGGACCCAAAGGTCGTCACAGGGAGTGTAGCCCTGCGAGAGCGTTCGTCCAGTGAGGTTCCGATGTTTGACGTGAACGGCATCAAAAGGTAGCCTCAGCGTTCATGAGCCACGATTCACCGGCTCGTCACATCGGACACGAACAGTTCGTGACACGTAAAATTGTTCATGACCGGATCGGAACAAGATTCGATCCGGTCCCTCGAGGAAGTCAAGCATGAGTCGCCGATCCAAGACCCTCAATCAACTCGCCGTCCTGGGAACCATTGCAGCCTCGTCGAGCCTGCTTCTGGTCGGTGGATGCAAGTCGAACCAAGATCACTACAGCTACCACGCGGTCACGAGCGACCTGACTCCCGAGCTTCAAGGCCTGACCGAACGCCAGATCGACATCGACACCAACATCGCGGTGAACGAGAACATGAACTGGAGAATGTTCTGGGGAGACCTCGGACGCGTCTGGTTCACCGACCAGCCAAGCATCCTGAGCCCCTACTACATCGTCTCACCGTCAGGTCAGCCTCGCTGATCCTATCGGGAACCAACAGACACCTGAACGCGTCTCGGCGAACGTCGGGACGCGTTTTCTATCGTGAAGAATCCTGCCGATGAATCCGGTCAAACGCACCCGACAAGCCTACGACTTCGCGTCGTCATTCGTCGCGGGCTTTCACCCGACGTCGCTCCGACCGATGCTGCGCGCCAACTACGCGCGGGAGCTGGCGTCCTGGACGTTCATGCCGATCATGCTCACCGGGATCAACGCCGGTGCGATGGGTGTGATCCTCAAGAAGACATTCACGGATCTTCCGGGAACCACCGACTCCGGACTGGCGCTCGCAGTGGGAACGGTGGGCGCGGCGACCGCCATAGGCAATCTCACCAGCACGATCTGGGCAGCCGTGTCCACGGGGCGCAACAAGGTCAACCTGATCGTGCTGCTGATGGTCGCCTGCTCACTGTGCGTCGGATCGATGGCAATCGTGCCCGCCTCGAACACCGGCGCCTGGATGATGGCGTCATTGGTGCTGATCGGTTGGATCTTCTGGAGCGGAGTGATCACGACCAGAGCCAGTGTCTGGCGAGCCAACTATCCGGGCAGTGACAGAACCTCGATCGCGGGCCGACTGGCCAGCGTGCAGGCGGTCATTTCCGCCCTGAGCGTCTTCGTCGTGGCGAAGCTTCTGGATGGATTCTCCGACGAGGGCACCTGGGGAACCCGCCTGCTCGACAAGGCAGAAATCGAATTCATCCAGGCAGAGACCATCGAACAACAGGGTTTCCGGGTGATCTTTCCGATCCTGGCGATCTTCGGCCTGCTGGGCGCTTCGATCTATGCCAAGGTGCGACTGCGTGGCCAGAGCCGCCTGGCACGCGTGGAACGATCGACGAAGGGTGATTCGCGGTCGGTTCTCGAGCCGATTCGAGCCTTCGGTGTGCTTCATCGAGACCGGAACTATCGAAAATACATCATCTGCCAGTTCATCTTCGGAGCGGGAAATCTTCTGATGATGCCGGTGCTCGCATTGATCCTGATCTCACGATTCGATGCGTCGTATCTGGAGTCGTTGCTGGTCACCGCCATCATCCCCCCCATCCTGATGCCCCTGGCGATTCCGATGTGGGCGAGGCTCCTCAGTGGAATGCACGTGATCTCCTACCGTGCGATTCATTCGTGGATCTTCGTCGTCGCGGGGCTGTGTTTTCTGACCGGCTCCGTGCTCACCCAGTACTGGATCATCGTGGTGGGATCCGCCGTCCTTGGCATCGGCTGGGCCGGTGGCGTGCTCGCCTGGAATCTCGGGCATCAGCATTTCGCGAAACCCGAACAGGACACCGAGTACATGAGCGTGCATGTCGTCCTGACCGGAGTCCGTGGAGCATTCGCGCCCTATCTGGGTGTCGGGCTGTATGAGATGCTGAAGCCAAGCGGTCAGGAATCATGGGTGTTCGGCGTGGCCGCACTTCTGAGCACGGTGGGTGCGCTCGGATTCCTGCTTCTTCTTCGTTCCCAGAAGGAACTCATCCGGAACTGGAAGGAGAGTCATTCGGAAGTCAACGCCTCTGAATGAAGCTCCACCAGGACGGAGCCCTCGGTCTGGGAAGCCACCGCGGTGATCGTGACGACTCGTTTCAGCGGCTTGTTCCTGAGGGGCTTGGTGAAGACCTGGGTCGCCTTCCCCTGAGATCCCTCCGGTGATTGCGGTGTCCAGCCAGCCTCCACATAGGCACGAGAGATCCATCTGAGACGTTCAAGCGCGTCATAGACCGGGCCGGTGAAGTCGAACCTTCCCGAAGTAGGAACACCACCCTGGAAATCCGTCACATCGGAGGAACTCAAGGTCACTCTGGGGATGGCTGGCAGGTCAGTCCCCGAGATGCCGGGTTCCCGAATGGAACAAGCGAAGAGGAGCAGAGGTATCAGCGGCAAAAAAAGCCTCTGGCAGGTCCTGTGGGGCATGTCGTGTTCCTTTCAAATGAGAGGAGGTAAAACCGATGATGGCACTGTATACTCTCCGATTCGCGCCGGACGAGTCGGGACGAGGCTCCTGATCGGAAGGCGACATCTCAAGGAAACCGCAGCAGCGCGCGTGCGGTGGAGTTCTCGACACGAGCGCGCCCAATACACATGGTTGATTTTAATCTCATTCAGGACCTCGGCACCGAAGACCTCGCTGCCGAGGAGATGCTTCGTGAAGCCCTTGGTGAAGCCAAGGAAGAAGGCTACATGGACGAAGTGATCGGCGAGGACATCGCTCGATTCCGTTCAGGTGAAATTCTCAAGGGTCGCATCGTCGGCATCAACAAGGACTACGTGATCATCGACGTCGGCCTCAAGTCGGAAGGCCAGGTCCCCAAGATCGAATTCGAGGAGACTGCCACCGATCTGACCATCGGCGACGAGATCGAAGTGCTGCTCGAATCGCTTGAAGGGCGTGACGGTTCCGTCAGCCTGTCCAAGCGAAAGGCGGACCGGATTCGCGGCTGGGAGAAGATCCTCGAGACCCGCAACGAAGGCGACGTCATCGACGGCCGCGTCATGCGCAAGATCAAGGGCGGACTTCTCGTCGACATCGGCGTCCCCGTCTTCCTCCCCGCATCACAGGTCGACATCCGTCGTCCCAGTGACATCGGCGAGTTCATCGGCAAGACGATCCGCGCACTCGTGCTCAAGATCGACGAGGAACGTCGCAACATCGTGATCTCACGTCGTCGTCTCATCGAGGACGAACGAGAGGAAGCGAAACTGCGCCTCCTCAACTCCGTCAACGAAAGCGACCTCGTCAGGGGCACGGTCACGAACATCGCCGACTTCGGTGCGTTCATCGACCTTGGCGGCATCGACGGACTTCTGCACATCACCGACATGAGCTGGGGCCGTGTCAACCACCCCAGCGAGATCGTCAAGATCGGCGAGGAGATCGAAGTCAAGATCCTCAACATCGACCGAGACAAGGAGAAGATCACTCTCGGCCTCAAGCAGAAGGAGACTTCACCCTGGGACGAGATCGAAGCCAAGTTCCCGATCAACTCGCGCATCAAGGGCGAAGTCGTCAATCTCATGTCGTACGGCGCGTTCGTCCGACTCGAGGAAGGCATCGAGGGTCTGGTCCACATCTCCGAAATGTCCTGGACACGCAGGGTGAACCATCCCAGCGAGGTCACTTCAGTCGGTGACGAGGTCGAAATCGTCGTCCTCGACATCAACAAGGAGAAGCTCGAGATCTCCCTGGGCATGAAGCAGATCGAGGTCAACCCCTGGGAACTCGTCGCCGAGAAGTATCCTCCCGGCACGATCATCGAGGGCACCGTTCGCAACCTCGCGAACTACGGGGCGTTCATCGAGATCGAACCCGGCATCGATGGTCTCCTTCACGTCAGCGACATCAGCTGGACCAAGAAGATCGCGCATCCCAACGAGGTCCTCACCAAGGGCGAAGCGCTCAAGTGCGTCGTCGTCGATGTGGATCAGGAGAAGCAGCGAGTCGGTCTCGGACTCAAGCAGCTCGAGGAGGATCCCTGGTTGGAAGCCATCCCGAATGCATATCGCCCGGGCATGATCGTCCGAGGCGCGGTCACGAAGATCACCAACTTCGGTGTCTTCGTCGCACTCGAGGAAGGTCTCGAAGGCCTCCTGCACATCTCCGAACTCTCGGACGAGAAGGTGGAGAATCCGCAGGACATCGTCACGGCGGATCAGGAAGTCGAAGTCAAGATCCTGCGCGTCGACACCGACGAACGCAAGATCGGGCTCTCCCTCAAGCGAGCTCAGTGGGGTGGAACCGAGGAAGACGACCTCGAGGGCGGAAGCCCCGAAGGCGGAGACTTCGAGAAGCCCAAGCCCACACGTGGCGGCATGGACGATCATGGCGCGATGGGCACCGACAAGATCGAGCTCTGATCCGGAAGCAGGCGTCCCATGCGACGCTCGATCCACGATCAAACTGAAAAAGACGCCTCCGGTTCATCCGGGGGCGTCTTTCTTGTCGTGGCATGGGGGAGGATGCCGAAGTCGTGACCGGCCTCATCGTGTCGAACTCAGCACATGGCGATGAAGGAGAGCAGGGTGAGGACTGCGATTCTTTTTCTGTTGTCCGTGATTGCTGAAAATGCATTGATCATGGCGAGAGCTCTTTCATGTCTTGAATTGTGGAAAACGCCCCGAAGGGCTTCGACGGGTAGCATGGCCTACCGTCAGGTGAAAGATGCCACCGATGAAGTGAAGGACCAGCCGGCACACCGGGAACCAGACCAATGAATGCCAATCCGCTCCTACAGATCGAACGACTCGCACGATCCATCATGATCATGATCATGGGTTGTGTTTTTCTCGGACCACTCTGCGTCTCCATCTGCGCCCAGGACTCCTCGCTCAAGCCCGATCTGGGCAAGAGCATCGAAGGATGGTTCATCGTTCGAGAGCATGCGGACCGCATGCACGTGCCGGAGAGCCTGGGAGAGGCGATTCCTGAATTCGAGGCGGTCAGCATCATCATGCGCTTCAGGGGCCTGATCATCAGTGCGGGCGAAGCGCACAAGCTCGGTCCGGAAACGATGCGAATCGCGATGCGGAAGACGATCGAGAAGGCGAGAAACAGCCCGCAGGTCCGAAGCCTTCCGTACGACATGATCGAATCCGTCGGAAGGAACTCGACACTGGACATCGATTTCGCAGACGAGTTCATCCCCCTGCTTGGAGACAGTTTCAGCGACATCGCGGAGCGAATCCGACCCGGCATCGATGGAATCGCGATACGACGTGGTTCGAAGTGGCGAATGGCCTACCCCAACAGGATGCAGAGCTACGGGCAGGCGGAACGCCCCGACCGGACCGTGATCCGTCTGTTGCGCGAACTCGGCCTGCCGCCGCGTGAACCGGGAGAACTCAGACGGCTGGAGGACATCGAGTTCTATCGATTCGAAGTCCTCTCACTGACCCAGGTCGAACCGGATTCGATGCCCCACGAGTCGTTTCGAGGAGCCAGACTCGTCCCGGACACCCTCGACCCGGATGCTCTGTCCGATCAAATAGGCAGGGATGCCGCCAATGCCTTGAAACAGAGACTGGGAAGCGATCCGGACAAGCTGATCGGCAAGATAGACGATGCCGAACGCTTGATCGCGCTGGGCCTTTTCGGAGATTACAACTACGCACAGGACAAATTCGATCCGCTCGTCGGCGCTTCGGCGGACCAGTTGCTGGCAGCCTGGGCGCTGGCTCGCAGCGCGGCCAGGAACGGCATGGAATCCAGAGACGAGAGACTGCGGGCGCTCACCGTCTTCGACCTGATACTGGAACGCCTCGCGATCGTCGACGCGGTCGAGGAGATGCCTTTGGATGATCCGAAGAGCGCCGCGCTCGCCGTCATCGCATCACTCGAAGCCGACATGGCGGCCCGGACCCTGGGGCTGAAACGCACCCAACCGCCTCTCGTGGTCGAAGCACGAGAAAGGCTTGCGCGCGAACTCGAAGACATCGACGATCAGGTGTCGAACACGACGCTTGCCTTGCGCCTTCTGGCCGCCGCCCGGCTCGAACGCGCCATGCCCGGTTCCGTGGACGCCGAGACCATCGAGAAGCTGACTGGCGCCATTCGTTCGAGAGTGACCCCGGACAAGTCGATCGGAATCCTCCCCTGGCTTCTCATGTGCGATGATCGGACATCGGAACCGGATGCCGAACTCGATCACACGAGATTCGAAACGCTGCTGGACGCCGTGATCTCGAACCAGATCGGACACAGCAGCTCCCTGGTCGCGGTGAATGCTCCGATTCAGGACCTCAAGGGTGGATTCGTCGTTGGTTCGAACGGGAGAACCACCGCCACGGCAAGTTCCCTTCGCCCCCTGCTGGCTCTGGCCGTCTATAGAAACATCGAATTGAGGCTCGGCGAAAGACCCGATTCCGAAGTCGAAGAGAGCTACCGACTGGGACTTCGATTCCTCAGACAATTGCAGATCGACGAAGCACACTCGAACAGAGGCCCTCGCCCCGAGCGAGGGCGAGGAAACATCAGACGAACGCCCTGGAGCAATGATGCGTCCCTCGCCGATGCCGCCATCGCGCTCCTGATCTGCACGGAACGACCGCCAGAACCCTCGAAGAACTGAACAAAAACCCTCAGCGCGCCCTCCAGAGAGCCGAAGAATGGGTCCCGTGGAGACATTTCTGAATCTGATCCGCGGTGAAATGCGGATGAGATCACGGGAACAGGCCCATTTCTTCTTCATCTGCCCCCCCGTTTGGTCTCGAAACCTCGCCCGATTCGATATACTCGGGCCTTCATGACACCCCGCCGGAGATCTCCATGAAGAAGTTCCTTCTTCCCATCGCACTCATCACCAGTCTCTTCGCCGCCCCCTCATTCGGGCAGAGCCTCGAAGAGAGACTACGCACTGCAAGCATCGGCTCGAACCGAAACGCTGGTATCACCAAGCCGATGCTTCTCGGTGCCCTGTTGAATCAGGACATCAGCGTGGACTTTCCTGAACGAACGATGGTCGAAGATGCCATCAACATCATTCAGGAGAAGATCGGCGTCCCCATCCGAGGGCGCTATCAGACCGACAACACCGATGGACTTCCCAAGGACACCGAGATCGACGGATTCAAGGCAGTCGATCAACCCGCGATCAACGTGCTTGAAAACGTGCTCAACCAGTGTTCGGACGCCTACGGCGAACGATGCACCTGGCAGATCCGGAGCGGATACATCGAAATCGGCACCATCGACGATTCAAGCGGACTCAGCCGCTTGTCCGCACGCGAGACGCGCCTCTACCCGATTCTCGACCTGATCTACAACCCCCCCTACTTCGACAATGCACCTGACTTCGATCTCAACAGTGCGATCAGCCAGGGCGGCCAGGGTGGCGGCGGCGGCGGTGGCGGCGGCGGCGGCGGTGGCGGCGGAGGCCGCACCGGTGGCGGCGGTGGCGGCGGCGGTGGCGGCAGTGGCGGCGGCGGCGGTGGCGGCGGTGGCCTGTTCGGAACCCCGGGCGAAGACCCTGAACGTCTCTCGGAAGAGGAGCGTGCCGAGATTCTCCAGAACCTGATCGAGGAATTCGTGGAGCCCGATGCATGGGGCCTCTACGCGAACACCCGTTACTACCAGGGCGTCTTCATCATTCAGGCCCCTGACTGGATTCACCGGCAGATCTCGGGATACCCCTATGCCCCGCAGAATCCTCGAAAGACCAGAAACAATCGTGTGGTCAGTGAACGACGTTACGTGACGTTCACTCCCACGCTCTCCATCATCGACGGCGTCGACTTCCAGACCATCCCAGTGTCAGGCACCGTCGGCGGCACGACCAGTCCGTAACATTCGGACGGTGATGAAGAATCAGGAACAACGGCGCGAATGATTCGCGCCGTTGTTCATTTCAGGAAGATCTTCGGTGAATACAGGAATGATGAACAGGACGCCGATTCACGATGACAACGGCTGAGAAGAATTCCTCCGAACGCTCGAGCATCGACCAGGCCGCCGCCATGACGGGCTGGACGGTTGGCCTGTTGTTTCTCGCTCTCGCGCTGGTCTCCAGTCAGTCCTGGACGAATTGGTTTCTCCATCCCCTGAACACCGCGGCCGGACTTCCAAAGGAGGTGCTGACCGATGGCGTCACGATGCTTCGACTCATGTTGCCCCTCGCCGGGCTGAGCTGGATTGTCTGGACCATCCTTCTGCAATGCACCCCCGTACCCACGCTTCATTCGAGAAGGCTCGAATGGTCACGTGGGTGGGCACTCGCTGCCGCGCTCCTTCTGAGTGTGTCTGTGCTTCTTCGCCTTCCGCTTCTCGACGATGGTCTGTGGTACGACGAGATCGCAAGCTTCTGGTACTACGGACAGTTCGGTCCGGGTCCCATCATCGGAAACATGTTCACTCCGGCGAACCACACCCTCCAGACCCTGGGTTCATGGACCAGCATGCTGATCAGCGGCGGTTCACTCGAACCCGAAGTCATCCGGCTTCCGGCGCTGGTCCTGGGGCTTGCCACACTCTGGCCACTGAGCGCACTGGCTCGAGATGCCTTCGGCAAGATGCCCTGGATCTTCCTGACAGCCGCACTGATTCTTTGCTCACCGATCGCGCTCCTGGAATCGACCGAAGCACGGGGATATGCCTTCATGCTCTTCTTCGGTGCGAGCGGGAGCGCCCTGCTGGTGCGCTATCTGACATGTGGAAATATCGCACTGCTTCCGTTCTATGCGATCATCACGACGCTCGGAATATGGAGTCACATGGTGACCGTCGTGGTCCCTCTGGCCCATGCCGTCTACCTGCTCGGCACGATGATGTGGGGCGACAAAGCGGACCGTGACGCACGAAGTCAAGCTCTCTTCGGGCTGAGTGCGATCGCGGTGAGCGCCCTCACCACTCTGACTGTCCTTGCCCCGGTGATTCCGGATCTCCTGAGTCAGTCGAAGTCATTCTCAGCGACCAGAAATGACCAACCCGACCTTTTCGGGCAGGAAGGCTTGAACAGCCTTCTGGGGCTTGGAGGCGCGTGGGGCATCCTCGGAGGGATTCCAGGCCTCATCCTGGTCTGCGCGGGCTGTCTCGCAGCTGTGAGAGATGCAGGCGTGAGACGCCCCTTGGTCGTGACCGGACTGCCGATTCTGATCGCCATCCTCCTCGTGAGTGGCCTTGGCACCTGGGTCTACGCTCGTTTTCTGGTCTTCGGTCTTCCCTTCACGGTCCTTGCCATCGCCGCTGGGATCCGGATGGTGTGGACCAGGTCACGCACCGCAGGCACAGTTGCGACGGTCCTCCTTCTGTCCGCCTGGGGTGGCGATCTGTCGAATCGATATCAGACACCACGTCAACCGGTCCGCGAGATCATGGCCGCGATTCCAAGCGACGGACGCGACATCGGTTTCATGGGAATCACGGATCTCGGGATCATCCTGAGCTGGTACGTGGATGATCCGAATCGAATCGTCGAACTCGCACCGACCGAACATGACGAAGTGGTGGCGTCGTCCATCGGCTGGATCGTGATCGCGTATCCCTCGAGAACCATTCCCGAAATCGTTCTTTCCGAACTGACACAGGAGATGAAACCGGAGGCGGAGGGACCTCCTCAGACAATCGTCGAGGGGTTTGTGATCCGAGAGCTGGAAGACGGGTGGATAGATGGCGATGGCAGCATGATGCTTCTCGAACGCGTCGAGAGGGATCTCTGATCAATCGTGCCGGAGAGCGATGATCGGATCTCGACGACTGGCCACGATCGCAGGATAGATCCCGAAGACAAGACCGACGACGACCGCGACGAGGAATGCGGTGATGATGGACCACAGGGTGACTTCAGGATTGATCGACATGTTCGAGGAGGACACTCCTGAGAAGAGGGATGTCCTGAGAAGCCATGGAATGAAGGACTCGAGAAGCAATGAGATGCCGATTCCCAGAATGATCCCGATGAGACCGCCGACAGCGGAGAGTGATCCGGTCTCGATGAGGAACTGAAGGACGATGTCTCGACGCGTGGCCCCGAGTGCACGGCGGATTCCGATCTCACGGGTTCGCTCGGTGACGGTGGCAAGCATGATGTTCATGATTCCTATGCCACCGACCAGCAGGCTGATCGCCGCGATCGAAATCAACATGATGTTCCAGACCAGCATCGCCCGTTTCGCGTTCTCGAGCAGCTCCCATGGGACGACCATCTCGACATCGCGCATCTCGGGATGGTCGACTTCGACGATTCTCTTGGCTATCTCGGAGATCGGAATCACATCCTCGGTGGAGGGTGTGTTGATGTAGATTTCAGAAAGCTGGATCTCCTCGCCACTCACGGAACCGGACTGCCGTTTGACGATGACATCCCCGAATCGATCGAGAGCCGTGGTGATCGGTATGTGAATGTCCTTGTTCAGGTCACGGTCGAGTTGGGCGGCACCGGCACCGCCTGCGAATCCGACGGGTTCCAGGACGCCCACGACAGTGAAGACCACCTCGTTGATGCGAATGGTCGACCCTATGGGATCCTCAAGTCGGAAGAACTGGCGTGCGATCTCATGGCCGATCACCGCCACGGGATTCTTCTGATCGAGATCCGACTGCGTCAGGTAACGCCCTCGCGGCGTTACCTTGAGGTTCGCCACTTCGATGAACAGCGGCACGGTCCCGAAACACTGGGAGACCGTTCGATT
>PAQN01000023.1 GCA_002709755.1 Phycisphaerae bacterium | reverse complement strand
TACCATCTTCTCTCCGTGCAGGGTGTAGCTCAGCTTGGTAGAGCGGCGGCTTTGGGAGCCGCAAGTCGCAGGGTCGAATCCTGTCGCCCTGATTGTTTCCGATTCGAAGACGAGCCACAGCGAGCGATGATGCCGCTTCCTGAGCCAGCACCACGCCTCATGAGAGGGGACGCCATCGGAGACACGATGTCCCGAAGCGGTACCGACCTCGGGATCACGAGGGTTGTCACCAGGTGAAGGACCATGCCGACGAGATCACGTCCGATCTGGATCGCAAGGTGGCCCGACCGATCGCGATATCCACACTGGACCTCGCCCGAGAGGAATGTGTACCATCTTCCACTGCGGAGTATTCCACCGCCGGAAACACGTCCGAAACACACCCCCCATGAAGGCACGCCGTGAACGCCCTATTCGCTCAGACAGAACTCATCTTGTATCTGCCGGTTCTGGTGGTGATTCTCATGGCGCTGGGATTCGTGGTGGCCAACCTTGTGCTCAGTCACCTGATCGGTCCCAAGGCAGAGGGCTCCACGAAGGCCATCGCCTATGAATCCGGCATGAATCCGTTCGGTTCAACCCGAAAACGATTCAACGTGAGGTTCTACATCATGGCGATGACGTTCCTGGTCTTCGATGTCGAGATCATCTTCCTGTATCCATGGGCGGTCACCTACGCTCAGCTGGAACCGGGAAGCCAGGAAGCCGCGCTGTTTCTGGGGCGCATCATCTTCTTCATGGCGACCAGCATCGTGGCCTACATATACGCCTGGAAGAAGGGCGTCTTCCGCTGGGATTGACCTGCGACTGATTCAAGCGGCGTTCACACGGACGTTGAAGCGCGGATCCTTGATCAGAGCCAGTGCATCCATCTCCTCGAGCACACGCTTGATGGTCGTGAGTGACAGCTGACGACGCTCCGCAAACCGGCCCAGGGCGCACAGACAGGCGATTCGTCCCTGTTCGGAATGCGACAAGGCGCTCTTCCCGAGACTCCGGATGATGGCATCATCGATCGCTCGATTCGAGCCGATCATCAGACGACCGAAGACCGGATCCCGAAGGCCGAGTATGCGCTCCAGAGGAATCTCTCGAGGCGCAAGCAATCTGGTCAGTTGATGTTCGCGAACCATCAGTCCGGAGAGCTTTCCGGTCTTGGCATCCGCGGTCATTCCACACACGAGCCCCTCGAATCCGAGCTCCAGACCGCAGCGACGGGTGATGCGCATGTCCACCTGCCTGTGTTCGCATGTGGGCCACACTCGTGCGAAGCGGAGACCGAGGAGACCCGACCGATGGGTCCCCTTGATGCGGGACCAGACATCGAATCTCTTCGGGGCGTTTATGGGCCTGTTGTCTGAATTCATGGTGACTCCCGTCATGAGAATTTGGCGTTTCGGACGTGAGGATCACACCGACTGTCACGGGTGGAACAGGACCCCTCAGGTTCAGATACGCATGTTTCGTGACGAGGTTCGTGGATAGCCGGCAAATGACCCAGTTTCCGGTCGCTGAGGGTTCGCCATCTCGCTACTATTCCAGATTGATTCACGCCATCCGACCACAAGAGGATCTCCTTCAATGACCATCGCAGGTTCGCGCCATGAGGCTGATATGACTGGCCAAGAAGACCACACTCAGAACTCGACCAAGTCAACGGATCGTTTTTCCCAACGACACATCGGACCGGACTCCCGAGAGATCGCGGAGATGCTCAAGACGCTGGGCTACCGGGACATGGACGGGTTGATCGATGACGCGATCCCCGCGGCCATTCGATCACGAAGACCTTTGGATCTCTGCGCCCCCGCGGGTGATGAGGGTCTGTCGGAGCGGGAGGCTCTTCACGAGATCGGACGACTGGCGGAACAGAACAAGACCTGGCGGAACTTCATTGGAATGGGGTACCACGGAACCGTCACGCCAACAGTCATCCTGAGAACCGTCGTCGAGAACCCCTGCTGGTACACGCAGTACACGCCTTATCAGGCCGAACTGTCACAAGGACGACTCGAAGCTCTGCTGAACTTCCAGACGATGATCTGCGATCTGACCGCACTTCCCATCGCAGGCGCCTCCCTGCTTGATGAAGGCACGGCAGCCGCCGAGGCGATGGCGATGTGCATCGCCCAGCACCGACGAAGCAGAATGGACTTCTTCGTGGCATCGGACTGTCACCCGCAGACGATCGAGGTGCTCAAGACCAGAGCTTCAGGACTCGGCGTCCGACTCGAGATCGGTGATGTCGAGGACTTCGATGCGGAAAGCCGCCAGTGGGCTGGCATCCTCGTCCAGTACCCGGGCACGAATGGCGTGATCCGCAACTATGAATCCCTGGCCGAGTCAGCACGGGCCACCGGTGCGCTGGTGGTCGCGGCGGCGGACCCGATGGCGCTGTGTCTGTTGGTCCCTCCCGGGGAATGGGGCGCGGACATCGCGGTCGGATCCACCCAGCGATTCGGCGTTCCCATGGGATACGGTGGTCCGCACGCCGCCTACCTCGCATGCAGCGAGGCGCTCGTCAGGAAGATGCCGGGAAGATTGATCGGCGTCTCGAAGGACGCCCGTGGCGACCTCGCTCTTCGGATGGCGATCCAGACCCGAGAACAACACATCAGACGCGACAAGGCGACCAGCAACATCTGCACCGCCCAGGTGCTTCTCGCGATCGTCGCCTCCATGTACGGCGTCTACCACGGACCCGAAGGTCTTCGTGCGATCGCATCACGCATCCACAGGATGACCGTCGGCGTGGCGACAGCGCTTCGAGAGATGGGATTCGTCATCGGAACGAACCCGGTATTCGACACCATACGCGTGCCAGTCGAGTCCCCCGAACAGAGATCGAAGATCCTGGTCGCGGCGAGAGACCAGAGAATCAATCTGCGTACCGACGACGCGGAATCGCTCGGCCTGACCATCGACGAGACCACCGACTCCGAGGGTCTCAACGCGCTGCTTCGAGTCTTCGCGGCGGGTTGTCAGGGAGATCCGGTCACAGCGGATGGACGGCTCGCCAAGGCGGAAGAACTTGGAGAGTTCGAACGTCAAAGCGGATACATGACCCACAAGGTCTTCAATTCGCATCGCTCCGAGACCGAACTGCTTCGGTACGTGACCAAGCTTCAATCACGTGATCTCTCGCTCGCTCACTCCATGATCCCTCTGGGATCATGCACGATGAAGCTGAATGCGGCATCGGAGATGGCTCCGGTCACCTGGCCGGCATTCAGTGACATGCACCCCTTCGCACCGACGGAACAGGCGGAGGGATACGCCAAGCTCTTCGAACAGCTCGAGGCATGGCTGGCGGACATCACGGGTTTCGAGACGGTCTGTCTCCAGCCCAACGCCGGCTCACAGGGTGAATACGCCGGTCTGATGGTGATCGCCGCCTACCATGCATCGCGAAACGAAGGCACGCGCAGAAAATGCATCATTCCGATCTCGGCGCACGGGACGAACCCCGCCTCGGCGATCATCGCGGGCATGGACGTCGTACCGGTGAAGTGCGACGAACGTGGTGACATCATGATCGATGACCTGCGTGCGAGAATACTCGAATGCGGGAACGAACTGGCCGCGATGATGATCACCTACCCATCGACTCACGGTGTCTTCGAGGAACATGTTCAGGAGATCTGCGAACTCGTTCATGAAGCGGGCGGCATGGTCTACATGGACGGCGCGAACATGAACGCCCAGGTCGGACTGACCAGACCGGGCGAACTCGGTGCGGACGTCTGTCATCTCAATCTTCACAAGACGTTCTGCATTCCTCACGGAGGAGGCGGTCCGGGCATGGGACCGATCGGCGTGACCGGTGCACTGGCTCCGTTCCTGCCAAGCCATCCGATCATCACACCCGACACCGCGGGCGAACATGCGATCGGACCCATCTCGGCGGCGCCGTACGGATCACCCATGATTCTTCCCATCTCATGGATGTACATCGCCTGCATGGGTGCGAACGCACTCAGGAAGGCGAGCGAGATCGCGATTCTCAACGCGAACTACATGGCGGAGCGACTGTCCGGACATTACGAGATCCTGTTCACCAACGTGAAGGGACGTTGCGCCCACGAGTTCATTCTCGACTGCAGAGCCTTCGACAAGACCGCGGGAATCAAGATCGACGACATCGCCAAGCGGTTGATGGACTACGGATTCCACGCGCCGACCATGAGCTGGCCGGTGCCGGGGACTCTGATGGTCGAACCGACCGAGAGCGAGTCCCTTGAGGAGCTCGATCGATTCTGCGACGCGATGATCCTGATCCGCGAAGAGATCCGTGAGATCGAGGAGGGACGGGCGGACTCGGAGGACAACGTTCTCAAGAATGCACCGCACACGGTCGGAATGATCGGATCGGACGACTGGACGCATCCGTACACCAGAAGACAGGCGGCGTGGCCGGCGGACTGGTTGCGAGACAGCAAGTTCTGGACGCACGTCGCCCGAGTGGACAATCCCTATGGAGATCGAAATCTCGTCTGCAGTTGTGAAGGCATGGATCAGTACGCCGAGGAATGCGGCGGCTGACGCGAACCATGTGAGAACGCTCTGCGAACCGACGTGATCATGATCGATGCCGAAGACCTCGCTCAGATCCACGAAGACCCGATCACCCGATCACCTCGAGAACGTCACGCCCCAGTTCCTGGGACCGTTCTTGACCAGGATCCTCGGGACGGACGCGGATGACAATCTCTGCGTGGTGACCTCACGCCGACACAGGAAGAAACTCCAGCCACTTCGCGTTCATGATCTGGAGGAGTTCGTGAACGAACGACTCCCTCTGAAGGTCTGGCTTCGGTTCTGGGAGCCGCGATCGATTTCCTGGTGGCTGGCGATCCTGTTCATGATCGGATCGGCCCTGTTCACACTCGGCGCGGCTCTGGCGATCTTCCCTTCGTTCATGTCTCCGTGGTGGCACCAGCCGATCGTCAACAATTCGGTGTTCTTCGTGGGCTCGATCTTCTTCACGACCGCAGGTGTGATCCAGTATCTGGAGGTGATCAATTCGGAGATCACGGATCTTGCAAATGCACGGACACCGGACGCTCGCATTCGTAGAGGAATCCGCTGGTTTGCCTGGCGACCACGAAACCTGGGATACATGGCGAGTCTGATACAGCTGATGGGAACCATCCTCTTCAACTTCAACACCGGCGACGCGTTGATCGCGAATCTGACGGCGCGGGAGGAGAACCTGCTGATCTGGACTCCGAACATGATCGGATCGCTTTGCTTTCTGATCTCGACGTGGTGTTCCTATCTGGAGGTGGGACATCGCTACCTCTGCTTCAAGCCGAAGGACTTCACGTTCTGGATCGTGATGATCAACGGGTTCGGTTCGATCGCCTTCCAGATCTCAGCGGTCGCCAGCTACTACGTGCAGGACGGAACCGTGGCCTGGACGACGGGTTCGAACTGGGGAACGTTCCTCGGTGGTCTTGGTTTTCTTCTCGCGAGCTACCTCTTGATCCCGGAACTCTTCGAAGAAGAGGGCGAGATCGCAAGAATGAAGAGGAGAGCCGCTTCGCGGTCAGAGGAGCCAACCCTGAAGAGCGGTGGCGAGACCGAGGAAGACGAGAAAGCTCATGGAGTCGGTGATCATCGTCAGGAAGATCGTTGAGGCGGTCGCGGGATCGGCACCCAGACGTTTCATCAGAAGTGGAAGGGTCGCCCCCGAAATCGTCCCGATGGCGAGCGCACACGTCATCGCCACACCTGCGACCACACCGAGTCTCCAATCGACCCGACCGGAGACCATCCCGATTGCGGTGACCGCAAGTCCGACGAAGACACCGGCGATCAGGCCATTCACAAGGCCGACGAGTCCCTCTCGAAGGATCAAGCGACGGGAATCCCTGGGTCGAATCTGATCAAGAACGATTCCGCGCAGGGTGACCGCGAGAGATTGCTGACCTGCATTGCCGGATTGATTCGCGATCACGGGCATGAGAACCGCGAGTATGGCTATCTCGGCGATGAGATCATCGAACTGGAGGACCACCAGGGCGGCCAGAGAACTTGTGACGAGGTTGACAATGAGCCATGGCAGCCTGCCACGCAGTTTCTCGTACGCATTCGAATAGACGGCTTCCTCGGCGCCCGCACCCACCATCAGTTGAGCGTCCTCGGCTGTCACCGCACGGATGATCTCGATCACGTCGTCGACCTCGACGACCCCAAGGAGATGATCACGATCATCTATCACGGGAAGCGCGAGAAAATCATACTTCTCGAATTCAAGTGCGACCGCCTCACGATCGAGATCGGGGGACACCGCGGAGACGTCGCGATTGCAGATGTCTCCGACGATGTCGTCGGGGGATGCAAGCAGAAGCCTTCGAAGACTGAGCACTCCACGAAGACGACCGTCCCAATCGGTGACGAATGCGAACTGGACATCGCCATCGACGACGCTTCTGCGAATCGCGTCGGTGGCATCCGACACCGTCATCCCATCCCGAACGGCAAGAAAATCCGTCGTCATCAATCCACCGGCGGACTCCTCGTCGTACGCCAGAAGACCACGCAGAAGATTCGAGCGTGCCGCGGACATCTCGGCGAGGAGACGATCACGCATGGATGGAAGAATCCCCTGGAGAAAGTCGGTGGCGTCATCGGGCGCCATCGCCTCCAGAATGCTTCCTGCATACTCGGAATTCTCCTTGATGAGATCCTCGAAGACGCCGAGTCCGAGGGGTCGGAGCATCTCGGAGAGCGCTTCGGATGCGGATTCGATGTCCATGGTCTCGAGAAGGCCTGCGGCTTCGGATTCCTCGAGTGTCTCCAGAGTGTCGGCGGCGTCAGCGGCTTCCTGAGCCTCGACCGCACTCGCCAGGGTGTCGAGATCCGTCGGACCCTGAAGCAGGGCGGCCACCCGGAGATCCTCTTCGCTCAGACTGGTCGGATCATCGATCGTTGGAGATGGAAGTGGTTCCTCGTCGTTCGGATCCTGATTTCGTGACTGAATCGTCATGGTCAGAAGTGTACCCTGATGACCGGTTCATCGAAGATCCATGCTGAAGAGGAGACCATGAACAAGCCCGTCGAAGCAGTTCACATCACGAATGCCGGTGATCCAAGAATCGCCGAGTACGTGGCCTTGAGAGATCGAGGTTTGAGAACGAGGAGGGATCGTGATGGAGTCTTCATTGGCGAAGCTGTTCTGGTCGTCGATATCATGCTCGAATCGAAGGGACTCACGCGCTCGGTGCTGGCTTCTCGAAGACAGGCGGAGCGAATGGCGAGGATGATCGCGGATTCGAATTCACCCGAGACCCCTCTCTTCGTCGCCGACGAGAGCATCATCGAATCGATCACCGGTTTCAACATGCACAGGGGGATTCTCGCCAGCGGAAATCGCGGTCCCGTCGAGGATCGACCGCTTGAGGACATCCTTCCCGGGCCTGAGAAGGACGCGACCCTGCTCCTCTGCGACGGGATCTCGAACATCGACAACATCGGCATGATGTTTCGAAACGCCGCGGCGTTCGGAGTCGATGCCGTCATCCTGAGTCCAGAATGCCATGATCCCCTCTACCGAAAGAGTCTTCGAGTCTCGATCGGACACGCCCTGCGGGTCCCATGGCATCGTTCCGAAGACTGGTCGAGCACGCTGAACAGACTGACCGAGGAGCACGGCATCACCTTGATCGGAACGTCGATCGACACCGGCAGCATCCCGCTCGATGACATCGAGTCGCCAGCAAGGGTGGGAGTCGTGATGGGAGGCGAGTTCAAGGGCATGGGTCAGATTGCAACCGGGCACTGCAGCATCTTGACTCGAATCCCGATGATGGAAGGCACGGACAGTCTCAATGTCGGTGTCGCCGCGGCGGTCTGTTTGCACAAATTCAGCAGATCAAATCGAATTTGATGCGCCCCTATCATCACTAAACCATGACTTCGGGAACTGGTTGGAGAGGTCGCGAACCTGTTCGAAAGCCCCAACGTAGTACCGGCGCGGCGAGCAACCGCATGCACCCGCTCCGGCGGGTACGAATCTCATGTTTCGACGCGGTCGTCGAAGCGGGCCACGGTGGCCGCCCCTCCGCCGTGGTCTTTCAGGGACCGAGGGCCCCTCTCTCCCGAAAATGACAGCCCGGTCGGGTTTCGCACCCCGGACCGGGTTGTCGCCTACGCTACCCTGTCACGACAGGACACAGATCGAGCGACACGACACAGATGCACGAACACTCACAGGCTCAGGACGACTCGGAACGATTCACGCAGGTTGAGCGCTTCACTGTTCAATGGAGTCACGGACTGTTCTTCTCATCACACACGTTCGATCCTGCAAACCCGGTGCTTGCCGACGCCATCAGGGGTGCGGACGACGAGTCATCGCAACACGGCATGATCGTGGTGATCGACGAGGGCGTGACGGACACCAATCCGGATCTTCAGGATCGAATCCGGAGATACGTCGAAGCGCACCGTGACTCGCTTCCCGAACTGAGGACGATTCACGTCACCCCCGGTGGGGAGATCTCGAAGAACGATCCACGAATGGTCGACGAGATCCTGGATCTGATCAATGAACACGGGATCTGTCGCCGTTCGACTGTTCTGGTGATCGGCGGTGGCGCGGTTCTCGACAGCGCCGGATATGCCGCGGCGACAGCTCACAGGGGGGTCCGAATCGTCCGCATGCCGACCACGGTGCTCTCCCAGGCCGACTCCGGCGTCGGAGTCAAGAACGGCATCAACCGCTACGGAAAGAAGAACTTCACCGGAACCTTCACCCCCCCGAACGCGGTGGTCTGCGACACGCGGCTCCTCGAGTCGCTGTCCGATGCCGAGTGGATCACGGGATTCAGCGAGGTCGTCAAGATCGCGCTGCTGAAAGATGCCGATCTTTTCGAACGAATGGAACGCGACGTGTCGAAGATCCGTGAGAGGGATCTAACGGTCGCGATCGGGTACATCTTCGAATCCGCGAGGCGACATCTCGAACACATCACAAGAGGTGGCGATCCGTTCGAATCGCACGAGGCGAGACCACTCGATTACGGGCACTGGTCGGCGCACAAGCTCGAGCAGATGACGAACTTCGAACTTCGACACGGCGATGCGGTCTCGATGGGAATCGCACTCGACTCCATCTACGCGGGACTCATGGGCATGGAATCACGGGACTCCGTCGAAAGAACGATCGCCCTGCTCGAGAAGCTGGGGCTTCCGATCTTCCATCCATGCATGAGCCAGACCGATGTTCTTATCGAGGGACTTCAGGAATTCCGAGAACATCTGGGCGGAAAGCTCACGATCACCCTTGTTACCGAACCCGGATCATCCATCGAAGTGAACGAAATCGATGAGAAGATCATGATGCGGGCGATCGAGGAACTTTCCCGTCGGACCTGATGGCTCGGCTGATACAATTGGGACGATGTCACGCGAAGAACAACCATGCCCGCTTGATCCCGACAAGGTCATCGAGCGCTACTTTCTCGAACACCGGGCGAAGCTCATCGACCTCGCGGCCTTTCTCGACAGGATAGACCGCGCCGGTGGCGACCGGAGCGACTTCAGAATCAAGACGATGCTTCGGGGGATCCGGGAACTTGCGACGGAGACACCCGGACGTGCACGGAGGGTCCAGGAGATCTTCAGCGACCAGTCAAGGGAACCGATCGACGAGGCTCCCATGAAGGGCGCCACCGGCGCACCGGAAGAGAGAGCCGGGTAGGAAACAGCATGTACATCGATCCCCACGTCCACATGGTGAGTCGGACCACCGACGACTACGAACGCATGGCGCTTGCAGGTTGCGTCGCGATCACCGAACCCGCTTTCTGGGCGGGATACGATCGATCGAGCGCGCAGGGCTTCTACGACTACTTCCGCACCCTCACCGAAACGGAACCGGCACGGGCCGCGCAGTACGGCATCGCGCATCACACATGGCTCTGCATCAACCCCAAGGAAGCGGAGGATCTGGGACTCGCTCGAGAAGTGCTCTCGATCATTCCCGATTTCCTGAAACGTGAGACCGTGCTGGGCATCGGGGAGATCGGCCTCAACAAGAACTCACGAAACGAACTGAAGATCTTCGAGGAACACCTCGATCTTGCGAAGAGTCACGATCAGATGATTCTGATCCACACACCACATCTCGAGGACAAGCTCAAGGGCACGCGGATCATCCTCGATGCACTCGAGAACGCAGGCGTCGATCCCGGCAGGGTTCTTGTCGATCACGTCGAGGAACACACCGTCGAGCTGGTGCTGAATCGTGGCTTCTGGGCGGGCATGACGCTCTATCCCGACACCAAATGCACCCCGCAGCGCGCCGCGGACATCTTCGAGATGTACGGTCAGGAACGCATCTGGATCAACAGCGCCGGAGACTGGGGACCGAGCGACCCCATCGCGGTGCCAAAGTGTCAGCAGGAGCTGCGTGCACGAGGACACGTCGAGGAGATGATCCGAAAGGTCTCCTTCGACAACCCGTACGAATTTCTTTCGCAAAGTGGGAAGTTCAAGACCGCCAGAGGTGAATGATGGACACCGAAGGCATTCTCACCGGCTACTGCACCAACGTGCACGCCGGCACGACGCTCGAAGAGACGATCAGGAATCTGGAACACCATTCGGTCGCCGTGCGCGAGCATCTGGAGCTGGATCGACTGGGAATCGGACTCTGGCTTCCTGAAACGGCCCTGAATCCACTGAAGACCCGTGACAATGTCCTTCGACTTCGAGACCACCTGGATGACCTGGGCCTCTTCGTCTTCACCATGAACGGTTTTCCACAGCGAAACTTTCATGCCGACGTGGTCAAGCATGATGTCTACAAGCCGGACTGGACCGAAGACGCTCGATTCGACTACACGAGATCTCTGGCCGGGATCGTCGTGGATCTCGTGCCCGAATCGTTGCACTCGATCTCGATCTCGACGGTTCCGGTGGGATGGGACGCTTCCATCGATCTCGATTCGGGCCCGATCGAACGACTCACGAGGATGGCGGCATGGCTCTCTGATCTCGAGCAGAGGACCGGACGATGCGTGCACGTCGACCTCGAACCGGAACCCGGTTGCTTTCTGGACAGGGCCGAGGACGTGGTGGCGCTGTTCGAACGACTCCCCGAGTCATGCAGGCGACATCTGCGAGTCTGCCACGACATCTGCCACAGTGCGGTCATGTTCGAAGCCCAGAGACACGCCATCGAGACCTATCGATCGAATGGGATCCTGGTCGGAAAGATCCAGGTGTCATCGTGTCCGGAGATCGACTTCTCCTCCCAATCCGATGAGAAGACCGCGGCGCTGCGTGATTTCATGGAGGAAAGGTATCTGCACCAGACGGTCGTTCAAGTCGTTCAAGGCGATCTCGAGTCACACCATCTCGTCGATGATCTCGACCTGGCACTGGAGACCCAACCCCGAAACGGGCTCTGGAGAGTCCATTTTCACGTGCCGATCTTTGCGGATCGCCTGAGGATGATCTCGACCACACAAGGCGCGATCGCGGAGTGTCTTGAAGCCCTTGGTGATGACATCCCCCCTCTCGAAGTTGAAACCTACGCCTGGAACGTGCTTCCCGAGCATCTGGTCTCACTCGAACTGTCGGAAGGCATCGCGAAGGAGATCGCATGGCTGCACTCGTTGATTCGAACGCGTGATGAGGCAGAACCATGAACGATCGAACCAGAGGCTGGCTCGAGCTGACTCGAATCTCGAATCTCCCGACGGTCCTGTCGAGTGCGATGGTGGGCACCGTGTTCCTCGGCGGATGGTCCTTCCTGACCGGACTCAGTTTCGCTCATTTCATCCTCCCCACCGTCGCCATCTGTCTCTTCTACATCGCCGGATTCATCTTCAACGATCTCTTCGACCGGAGGATCGACGCGGTGGAAAGGCCGGAAAGACCGATCCCATCGGGTCGGGTCGATCCACGCGCCGCCATGCAGGTGGGTGCGTTTCTCATGATCGCAGGCATCCTGACGATCTTCATGCTCGAAAGACATGGTGTGCCGGAGGCGGACAGAGGTTTTCCCGTGGGAACGATCGCCGCGGCCCTGCTGGCCCTCCTGATACTCGCCTATGACAGATTTCACACCCGATCGAGCTGGTGGGTGTTCGGGATGGGTGGTTGCCGGGCGATGGTGTACCTCGTCTGCATTCTGACCGTGCAGGGACTGGTGTTCACTCCACAGACGTTCGGGGTCACACCCATGAACGTTCTGTCGATCTATCTCGCCTGGCCCGAGATCATCATTATCTCACCGTTTCCATTCATTCTGACGATGCTCATCTACGTCTCGGCGTTCAGCAGAATCGCTCGCGGAGAGGTCGCACCCGACGGCGAGGGATCTCACTACTGCGACGCGTGTGGATACCTGGTGATCGACACCACACGAAGCGCCTGCAGTGAATGCGGTCACGAACTCGATCCCGAAACGCTTGAAAGAACCACGACGCCGCCTATGAAACGGTGGCTGCGCACTCTGTGCCTCGCCGGGATTCTCCTGCCGAGTCTCTATCTGTTCCTCCTGTCCGCGTATCGATTTAGCATGAGCCTCTACTTCGTCCTTGTCTCGGGCCAGAACAGTCCGAACGAGATCTGGATCCTGATGTGCGTCGAAATGGCTCTCGGACTGACTGTCCTCGGATGGCAGATATTCGCGATGTCCCGTTATCTGCGTGATCCCCACCAGCTGAAAAGACCGATTCAGATGTGGATCGCGGGAATTCCTCTCATCGAAGCACTCTTCATCTTCAGTTTCACCAGCTCGGTCACGATCACGGTGTTCTGCCTGATCTGCTTCTTCGTGACCATCTGGGGACATCGACGGGTCAGTGGGACCTGAGCTCGGGTAGGCTTACCGCATGAAGCGAGTCGCACTTCTCAACATCGTCGGACTGAGTGCGGATCTGATCGGAACGCACACCCCGAGGATCCGTGCCTTCGCGGAACGTATGGGCGGGGTCACGCGACTTTCCGTGCCTTTTCCAGCGGTGACGACCACCGTCCAGACCAGCATGCTCACGGGGGTTCCCGTCGCGCGACACGGCATCGTCGGCAACGGTTGGTATGACCGGATCGAAGGTGAAGTGAAGTTCTGGAAGCAGAGCCAGAGATTCGTCGAAGCCGAAACCGTCTGGCAGAAGGCTCGAGAAATGAATTCTGAATTCACCTGTGCGAACGTGTGCTGGTGGTACGCGATGAATTCGGACGTCGACGTCTACGTCACCCCCCGACCGATCTATCGAGCGAACGGACGAAAGGTGCCGGACTGCCAGACGCGACCGCCGGAACTGCGTGATGAACTCACAAAGAGTCACGGTGCGTTTCCGCTCTTCAGGTTCTGGGGTCCGGGCGCGGACATCGAATCGACGCGGTGGATCGTCGACGCCGCCATCCATGTCTCGAAACGATCCCACCCAACCCTGCAACTGGTGTACCTGCCACACCTCGACTACGGACTCCAGAAACTCGGACCGGAGCACGAGGAGGTGCCGCGAATGCTTCGCGAGGTCGACGCGGAGGTCGGTCGCCTCATCGATGCTCTCGAGGATCAGGGAGTCGAGGTCCTTCTGGTCAGCGAATACGGAATCGTCCCCGTGAACTCGGATGTTCCACTCAACAAGACGCTTCGTGAAGCGGGATTGATCTCGATTCGTGAGGAACTCGGCACCGAAATGCTGATCCCGACGGAATGCGAGGCGCTCGCCATCGCGGATCATCAGATCGCGCATGTCTACGTGCGTGACCGGGAACGCAGGGACGAGGTCGCGAGACTGCTTCGAGCGGTCGACGGCGTGGACTCGATCATCCCCCGAGAAGTGTCACAACTCGACCACCCGAGATCGGGTGATCTGATCGCGACTGCGAATTCTGATCGATGGTTCAGCTACGACTGGTGGTTGAATGATGCGGTCGCACCCGATTACGCCCGAACCGTCGACATCCACAACAAGCCGGGATACGACCCGCGCGAACTGTTCCTGAGCAGTCGATTGCGAGCCGCCGGCAAGCTTGCCCTGACGAAGGCCGGCGTCAGAACGACCATGGATGTGATTCCACTCGATGGAGCGCTGGTGAAAGGCAGTCATGGGCGGAGAGACCACAAGACCGGGTGCGAACCGATTCTGATCGGTTTGGGCCGAACGGGGGAGGAATTGCTCCCCTGCGAACGGATCAGTTCTATCCTTCTGGAGAGGATCTTCGAGGACTGAGGGATGTCGAGGATCCGAAAGGTGAGTTTCTGAATGATCGATCCAACACTTGCACTTGTGATACTCCTCGTTTCGGTCGTGGTCGGACTGGTGATGCATGCCCTGATCCGATACGTCGGTCGATCGACACTCATCGCCTGGCTGCTGGTGCAGACGATCTTCGCCGGCGCCTATATCTCTGGCGTCGGCAACCAGATCTTCGGGTACACGTTGCTCATCTGCGCCACTCCCTCGCTTCTGGTCATTCTCCTATCGGGTCTCCCCATCGAATACCGAAGGCGTCGATCGATGATCGCCTCGGGTCGCAAGGTGATCGCGAACGGCGGCTTCGCATGCCCTCACTGCGGATGCGCGTACGACCGTGTGGCCGAGCGGGGGCGATGTCCGGATTGCGGAGGAGCCTTCGATGGTGGACCGGGGGTACTCGGTTGAGAAGAAGCCGAAGTTCGTGACTCGATCCCGACGGACCTGATCTACAATCATGTCCGACATGAACATCGGACCGGTCGAACTGAAGAGCCCCCTGCTTCTGGCGCCCATCGCCGGATACTGCGACATGCCGTTTCGCATTCTCTGTCGTGAAATGGGTGGAGTCGGCATCGCCTACACCGATCTGCTCAACAGCCGGGCGCTACTGGCGGGCGCCGAGAAGTCGATCAAGCTCGCCCAGACGAACGGCCTCGACCAACCGGTGGGAATGCAGCTCTATGGAAACGCGGAGGACCCGCTGCCGGAAGCGGCCATCTGGGCGATCGATCATGGGGCCAGAGTCATCGACATCAACATGGGATGTCCCGTGGACAAGGTCGCGAAGAAGAACGGCGGCTCGCTGCTTCTGCGTGACTGCCCCTCGACGTTGCAGCTGGTGGACAAGATCATCAGCGCAGTCGACCGCCACGCCCACGGACGCGTGCCGGTGACGGCGAAGATCCGACTGGGCTGGGATGAGGATTCGATCGTCGGTCCCTCGTTGGCACGTGATCTCGAATCCGCGGGCATCGCGGCGGTCACCGTGCACGGAAGAACGACGATGCAGAAGTTCAGCGGGAAGGCGAACTGGCCGGCGATCGGTGAAGTGGTCGCGGCCGTCCGTTCGATCCCGGTGATCGGGAACGGTGATGTGACCCAACCGGAGCATGTGGCCGAGATGATGAAGGTCACCGGTTGTCAGGGAGTGATGATCGGACGAGGTTCTTTGCGAACCCCCTGGATCTTCGAACGCGCACGCGTGCTTCTCGAGACGGGCACGGTGGGCCCGGAGCCGTCATTCAACGACAAGTGTCGAATGATCATCAGACACATCGATCTTCTGGAGCGATACGCCGACCATCCCTACGGAGTTCGGACCATGCAACAACGCATCAGTCGCTATGGAAAGACGATGGGGCACATGAAACCGCTCAAGGAAGTGATCCGGACCGCGAACGACTTCGACACCATGCGACGGGAGTTGGAGCGTTGGATCCTGCCTCATCGGGAACACGTGAGCATCTTGTCGAGGATGGAGCCGACACTTCAGGAGACTGCCTGAGCGGACTCAGATGTCCTTGGCTTGGGGAAGATCCTTGAGACTGCCGAGTCCGAAGACCTGCAGGAACTCCTTGGTGGTCCCATAGAGCATGGGTCGACCGATCTCCTCGGCGCGGCCGGTGATTCGAACCATTCGACGTTCGAGCAGACCACGCAGAACCTCGCCACAGGCCACACCACGGATCGATTCGAGATCGGCTCGCAGAATCGGCTGTCGATACGCGATGATGGCAAGCGTCTCGAGAGCGGCTGGGGTGAGTTTCTGAAGCTGGCGTTCGCCGCGCAGTCGAGTCAGGAGATCGCCGTGTTCGGGCAGGGTCATCATCTGATGTCCGCCCGCGAGTTTCATGATGCGAAAGGCACGACCGGAATCCTCATAGACGGCGTTGAGTGACTCGATCGCCTTGCGAACGGTCTGCAGCGCCTGCTGGCGGGCCTCGCCGGGGTCTTCGGCATGTTCGATTTGAAGCAGCTCGGCGATCCGCTGTTCCTGCATGGGGCGGTCCGACACGAGAAGAAGCGCTTCCACCTGGGTGGCATAGTCAGCTCCGTCTGTCTCCGGAGTACTGGTCACTTCTTCAGATACCTCTTCGGGGATGTCAACTGCTTGCATGAGGGTGTCATCGACTCATTCGGGACATCGGCAGCACATATTGCCGAGTTATGGTGAGAACCGGGGGTGGGTCAGGCGGCCCGCACTCAGACGGATCCTGGTCGGGAGGCGGTCAGGTTCGCAAGTGCGACCTTGGCATTCGCCCTGCGCTGGGCGCCTTCGACCTGCCTGCGCTCGGCCGCGGAGGTCTGACCCAAGGCCGTGGCCGCTTCGTTGGCTTCCTGAAGTTCACGTTCCGCGTCCTTCAGATCGATGTGGTCGGCAGGCACCACGTCATCGGCCAGAAGGGTGAGGATGTCATCCTGCATCTGGGCGAAGCCGCCATCCAGCAGGTAGTGACGACTGCCACTGCCGAAATCGATTCTCATCGCACCCGTACCCAGGTTCATGAGAAAGGGCGACGTTCCATTCATGACGCCGATCTCACCGTCCCACGCGGGAAAGGAGACGTACTCGACCTGTTCATCGAGAACTGATTCGGAAGGGGTCACGATCTGACAGCGGAATTGACTCAAGGGAGATCTCCTGATCGGGATCCGAAGGGATCCACTGAATGAAGAATACTACCGAACAAGCCGCCCCACGTCACGGGGAAGGTCATCCAGGAAACCCCTTCTGGGTCGCCAGGTGGAAGTTTCGGAAGGCGGCCTCCTCGGTGACCTCTCGAATGATCCGTGGTTGAAGCCATTCAGGAATGGGAAGAGCCGTTTCAACGGTCGGAAGCTCGGCCTCGGCGAGCACCAGGGCACGATCGGAAAAGTCGTCGATCTCCCAGATCTGACCCCCCACATCGATGCGGAGGCGGGTCTTCAGGAGTCTGCGACCCGTGGTGGCGGGCCAGATGGCCTCGAATTCCGACGCAGTCACTCGCCGTTCTCGCTCCGAGCGAACAAGGCCGAGACCGGATTTGATGGTGTGCGTGAAGGTCTGGGAACCATCCGCATGGGTGGTTCGGCGAAGCCGGCCTTCGGTGATCCGGTCACAGGATGTGGCATCCGAGGGCGAAAGATAGCCCTGTTCGATCTCCCAACGCTCGGCTTCCGAACGCAGGGACTCGGGAACATCTGGAAGCCGATCGAGAAGAAAGACTCGCTCGATCTCATCGGAATGGGCGTTCAGATCGGACTCCGATGTCACCTCGTCGCCCCCTGGGGAGAGAGAGCCCGAGCCAGTGAGGAGACCAGACCGGACAGAGCGAGCTTTCTGTTGACGTTGGCCGCGATTCGACGTTCGGACTCGACGAGGACCTCGATTCCAGATGCGATTCGTTCAGCCTGATCCGGATCCTGCAGCGATGAGCGAAGTCGAGTGCGAAGTCCGGTTCCGAGAAGCGACACCATGAGTCGGGTCGCTCGCTGACCGGCGGCTTCCTTGGATGTCTGTGCTCGAGCCTTCTCCGCCGCCGTCGCCGATTCATCGATCAACTTCGCGATGTCCGCCGCCATCGTCGAGGGATAACCGCCGGCGAGAAGTTCCTGAAGCATGGGGTCGATCTTCTCGTGCCACGCATGCAGGCCCTCTTCCAGAGCCGCGATGACGTGACCGGGTGCGCCTGCGCCGAATTCCATCGCGAACGCCAGTTCCTCGGGACTGGAGTCGAAACTCTGGGAATCCTGCCAGACCGACATCTCCTGCGGGGAGAGGACTCCGAAGAGAACGGATTGACAGCGACTGAGAATCGTCGGAAGCAGGGTGTCGGGACGAGTGGTCACGAGGATGAAGAACGTGTTCGGAGGTGGCTCCTCGAGCGTCTTGAGCAGCAGGTTCTGAGCTTCATTGCCGAGTAACTCCGCCTCATCGATGATGAAGACCTTCGCATGACCGTGATACGGCTTCATGTACGCGGGAGCCTCGAAGACATGTCCGTCGACCGCGCCCCCGATGACCTGCTGGCGAAGCACCGCCACGGGAATGGTGCGGAGCTTGCGATCACGGACCTCTCTGATCGGAGACTCGAGAGCGAGCTCCTTGTTGACGAGATGAATGTCGGGATGAGTGCCTGCTTGAGACAGCACGCCGGAACGACTGTCCGTGCGTGGCGTGAACGCGTCGCAATCAGCCTGGGTCGTCTCGGGATCGACGATCAACGCCGCGACCTGCTCGGCCGCGGTTCTCTTGCCCACACCCTCCGGCCCGCCGAAGATCCAGGCCGGCATCGAACGTGATGACAGAACACCTGAACGAAGCGCGGCTCGTACGGATTCATGACCGATCAGAGTCAACGAGGCACCTCGACGAGAAAGGGTGTGCGAGCGATCCCGGTACGGGGATCGAGAAGGACCTCGCCGTTGACCTGAAGCTGAGGAAAACGCTGCATCAGCACTTCGACTTCCGGCGAGAACAGGGTGCTGCGGGGATCATAGGCATCGGGTCCGAAGACACCTATGTTCACCGAACTGAGTGAACGGCCGTCATTGTGACTGAACCAGGCGGTCAGACCACGGGCACGGAGAGATCGAGCCATCGCCTCCGCTTGAGCGCGGCACCGGTCATAGGCGATGGAGTCGTCACCGAACGTTCCCCACTGCGCGATCTGAAGGGTGTACATCGGAGTGGAGGACCGACGACCGAGACGGACGGTTCGAAGATCATGGGGGTGCAGTGACGCGGCCACCAACGTTTGTGGTCGACCGGGCATGGCACGAGGAAACAGCCGATTTCCCTCAGCGGAGGTCATCTGACGGATCTCCTCCATCAAGGCGCGGCAACGAGGATCCTTCGGTGACTGGAAGCGACCCACGAAGATCGCCGAACCTTGTCCACCACCGACTTCATCAAGAAACAGTGGTGTCAACTCGGGGTGTTTCGCTGCAATCTGGGATCTCAACGCTTTCGCTGTCGCCTGATGGTCGTTTCCGGTGATCGTGAGGAGTGCGATCGACCAGGCACCTTCAGATACAGCTGGCTCCTTGCTGACCTGGGAAGCGCGCTCCTCGGGAGCAAGCAGGGCATCATCACCGGGCTCATAGAGGGATGAAGTCTGCGTGCGAGTGCCAGAACCCCCCCCGGAGGTGGCGGCAGGGGCACATCCAGGCACCAATAGGAAAAATGTCAAAAAAACGGAGAAGGCGGGCACACAGGCAAAATGTGCCCAATTCATGTCAAAGTGCGATAAAAACTGTCGCAAAGCGGACTGAAAGCGCATTCCATGAAGAGTCATCGGTTCCGAATTCTCCGATCTGATCCCGGTTCTGAGCCGTGGGCTGATTTTCCGAACCGTTTTCAACTCGTAAGTCATTGTTAATAAAAAACTTGAGATCTAAGTGATTGAACGCAAAGGATGCTCAAGTAAATCAACCCGTTGCGACGATATGAGGAGCAAGGGACTTGAGCAAACCCGAATGTCCACCGCTCATGTCCACACCATCATCAAAACCATCAAACGGATCCGCCGTGAGGCGTCCGTGAGGAGTTGCAGTCGAATGACAGACATCAGTTTCATCGGCAACAACCGGCCTGAGACAACCCCCCTTGCACACAGCCGTCCAGCTGAAGGTGTGCAGGGCACTCCCGCGTCTCCCGCCGAAGCCAAGAACACGGCCGCCGTCGACGGAGATCGTGTAGAAATCTCCGACCATGCTCGCCATCTGGCTGCCATCAAGAGACTTCCAGAGACGAGAGCTGACAAGATCGATGCCGCCCGTGAGGCGATCGCCGATGGCAGCCTGAACTCGGATGAGATGCTCGACAAGGCCATTGAAATTATGATTTCAGAGTCGAACCTTCTGTGATCAGGCGCCCCCACCGATCCCGCGATCTCCTGTGAACGCATTTTCCGGGGACAGATCGGGTTGGAACTGAAGCCTGAGGCCTTTCGGAATCACCGTGGAGGCCTACACTCGAACCTGCTGAATGAGGCCGATGGAGCCTCAAGCCGCCCATGACATCATGGGCGCTTTACTTCGGTTCGAGGATTTCGAGACATGCCACACGGACGACCTGTTGAACGAACGACGCTGCCCCTGGCCGCGCTCATCTGCCTGATGTTCGGAGCCATCGCCTACACGACGCTCGGTCAGGATCCCCCACCGAAGACGATCAGAACCCCGGAATTGCGCTGGGACGCCCTGACCAACCTCGCCATCGTGACCCGACCGGGAGAACGCATCGAGAATGGTGTGATTCTCATGCGAGACGGCGTCGTGGTCGCCGCTGGTCCGGATCTTGATGTTCCGGATGGATACCGCGTTCATGATCGCAGCGGCCACGTCGCATACCCGGGTCTGATCGAGCCGGCGCTGATGGTCGACAGCAAGGATGAGTCCACGGCCGCATCGAACCAGAGAGGTGCCTATCACAACTCGAAGATCGTTCCCAGGGTCGATGTCGCGGTCATGAACGATGCGATCGACGGGGATGCGGGCGCCCTGAGGAAGATAGGGTTCTGTGCCGCGATGGTTCTTCCCGACGACGGACTGATCAGCGGACGAGGTGGCATCGTCCTTCTTGATGAAGAGGAAGCGAACCGAAAAACGCCCGGAGGCAGTCGCCCACTTGTGATGAGCCTTGGCTCGAGTGGTGGCTGGGGAACCTACCCGGGTTCGAGCATGGGCGTGATGGCGCTTCTGAGACAGACACTCAACGACGGACGATGGCAGATCGAATGCCGGGATCTCTGGATGCAGCATCCGGAAGGAAACGAACCCCCTCGGGAGGGACTCGCATTGGAGTCCATGCGGGACGTGTTCGAAGGTCGGGAGCCGGTCGTGATCGATGCGAACTCGGAGATTCGTGCGATGCGGGGCGATCGTCTCGCGGAGGAATTCGAACTGGATGCGATCCTGCTGGGCAGCGGGATGGAATTCCGACGGATCGACGAGATCAAGGCGATGGACCGTCCCATGATCATTCCGTTGGTGTTTCCAAAGAAGCCCACGGTGGAAGGCGTGCGCAGCAATGAAGACACCACATTGCGAACACTTCTCACCTGGAAACATGCGCCGGAAAACCCGGCACGACTGAAGGCCGCGGATGTGGACTTCGCATTGACGACGCATCGTCTCGGCAATCGAGGTGATTTCAGGAAGAACGTCGCCGAAGCGATCGAGAGAGGTCTTTCCCGGGAGGACGCTCTGGCCGCGGTCACCACGGTTCCGGCGAGCATGATGAACGCCGATCGATGGCTGGGAACGATCGAGGCCGGGAGAATCGCGAACCTCGTGGTGGTCGATGGCGACCTGTTCGACCCGTCGGACTCGATCAAGGAGATCTGGATCGCCGGGCGAAGACACGAGCTCAAGGCGGATCCGCTTCCGGAGTTCCCCGAAGAAGGTGTCCTGAGCATGGACGATCTCGAAAGAAGGGTGATGGTCGATCGTGGCAAGAAGATGTTCGAAGTCTCGCTCATCGAAACCGAGGATGAGACGGAAGCGGATCCGGACGATGAAATCGAGGAGGAAGCGTCCGATGCGACGACCTCGTGGAGAGCGCGCAACGTTCGATTCACCGAGGATTCGATCGCAGGAACATTGTCGGGCGAGGCGTTGGACATGGAAGGCACGCTTCGTTTCGATCTGATTCTCGTCGACGATCAATTCACGGGCATCGCGAAGAACGATTCGGGGGAGACGCTTCATTTCACGATCGAGACCATCGATCCGGAGCCGATGGAGACGGCCGATGCCGATGAAGAGGAGACCGGGACATCCGATGAGGATGCCGAGGTCGAACTTGCACGGCTTCCGATTCCACTCGGCGCGTTCGGACGAATGGAACAACCCGAGATGGAGACGGTGCTCTTTCGCAACGGAAGAATCTGGACCTCGGCCGATGCGGGCATCCTCGAGGACGCGGATCTTCTGATCTCCGACGGACGCATCGTCGCCGTGGGGCGGGATCTCGAAGCGCCCGAAGGCGCTCGAATCTTCGAACTCGAGGGACGAGAGGTCACCGCCGGCCTGATCGACTGCCATTCCCACACCGGGATCGATGGTGGCGTCAACGAGGGAGGACAGAACAACACCGCTGAAGTTCGAATCGGTGACGTTCTCGACGCCGACGACATCAACTGGTATCGACAGCTTGCCGGTGGTCTGACCGCGGCACACCAGCTGCATGGCTCGGCCAATCCGATCGGTGGACAGAATGCCGTCGTCAAGCTTCGCTGGGGCGGCCCGACCGAAGAGATGCACATCCGTGGCGCGAAGCCGGGGATCAAGTTCGCGCTGGGCGAGAACGTGGTGCGTCCGAGCAACAGATACCCGGACACCCGGATGGGTGTCGCGGCCTTCTTCGAGGACGCCTTCATGGCGGCGACGGAATACCGTGCCCGGATGGACCGCTACGAGGCGCTGTCTCCCGAGGAGAAGCAGAGGACGATGCCGCCGAGACGCGATCTCGAACTCGACACCCTGGTCGAGATTCTCGACGGTGATCGCATCATTCATTGTCACAGCTATCGCCAGGACGAGATTCTGATGCTGCTTCGGACCGCCGAACGATGGGGGTTCACGATCGGCACGCTGCAGCACATCCTCGAAGGCTACAAGATCGCGGAGGAGATCGCGGCACACGGAGCCGGGGCCAGCAGTTTCAGCGACTGGTGGGCCTACAAGGTGGAAGTGATGGATGCGATCCCATACAACGGCGCGATGATGGCCGATGTGGGCGTTCTGGTGAGCTTCAACAGTGACTCGAACGAACTCGCACGACGCATGAACACCGAAGCGGCCAAGGCCGTTCGATACGGAAACATGGACCCTCATGAAGCATGGAAGTTCGTGACCATCAATCCGGCGAAACAACTCCGAATAGATGATCGAACCGGTTCGATCGAGCCAGGCAAGGATGCGGACATCGTCATCTGGAGTGGCGATCCGTTGAGCACCTTCACGCGCTGCGAGCAGACCTGGATCGACGGGCGACGTTACTTCGACATGGAGGAGGATCGAATCGCCGCGGAACGGAACAGATCCGACCGGGCGGAGATTCTCTCCGGACTCGTTGCTGAGAAGGCCCGAAAGGCATCGATCTCCAAGAGCGGAGCAGTCGATGGCAACGACCCCGTCTCGGGAACCTGGGACATGGTCACGGTGACCCAGCGCATGGGTGAAATGCCGATGACTGTGGCGCTCGAACTGTCGGAAGACGGCTCGGTGACCGGAGTCGCGGATCTCTCGATGATGGAGATGGAGGGCAGCCTGAATGGAAGTTTCGATGCCGCGAAATCCACGCTCACCCTCGAACTGACCATGCGGGGCCAGGTGATCTCGGAGATGACGCTTGAAATCTCCGGCAATTCGATGACCGGCAAGGCCGAATCCGCATTCATGCCGGACAGGCCCGCGGCGACCGTCACCGGAAAGAGAACGAGCGGACCGACCACGGAAGAGAGCATTTTCGCCTCGGGAAGAGGACTGACCTCGGGAAGAGGGGGACTTCTCGCACGCATGCGATATGCGGGCGAGGAAAGACTGTATGAAATCATTCGAAGCGGCTACGACCCCGGAGAGATGAAGGCGGGNGACTGCGGCTGTGGAATCAACACCGACTCACGAGATGCGATTGCGAAAGAGGCTGCACGATGAACNCCCGAACCATGACGAGGATCACGACTCTGTGCGCGACCATGATGGGTCTTCAAACCATCACNNCGGTTCATGCCCAGTCGAGAGAGATCACNCCTCCGGATCAGCNGNCGCCNATGGCGATCGTGAACACCACACTCCACAACCCACCNGTGAACCANGACGGTTCGGATGAGGTCGTCATCGAGAATGCCTGGATNCTCTTCGAAGAAGGCAGGATCACCGGTGTCGGAAGNGGCCCCNTCGAGGACCTNGANGGATACGANGTGTTCGACGCCGCAGGGCTGCATGTCTACCCCGGGCTNATCGCCGGACCGACCCAGCTGGGTCTGCTGGAGACNGAACAGGTTCGTGCGACCGACGACNGAAACGAACTCGACAACGAACATCCGGAGATNCAGGCATGGGTCTCGATCAATCCGGACAGNGATCTGATCACGGTCNCNCGAAGCGCGGGAATCATGACGGCTCTGGTCTTTCCCGGTGGNGGNACGATCTCGGGACAACCCTCGGCCATTCGACTGGANGGCTGGACGAACGAGGATCTCACCATCGAGGAATCTCTCGGTGTNATCGTGAAATGGCCNCTGATTCATTCGGTGAGTTCGAGATTCAGTCGACGCTCCAGNGCGGATCAGAACGNCAGATCCCGTGANAGACTCAAGAAGATCGACANCTACTTCGAGGATGCGGAAGCNTGGATCGCCGCGAGGAAGACNGATCCNACGATTCCATACAACGGACGCTTNGCNGCGCTTTCGGATGTGATCTCGGGTGACGCCCCGTTGTTCATNGACGCTTCACGTGCNAGTCAGATCGAAAGCGCCGTGGCCTGGTCCAAGAGACGCGGGTACGACATCGTGATCGTGGGCGGGACCGCCTCCGCGGAATGCGCGCCACTTCTGGCACGACACGAAGTCCCGGTGATGATCAAGGGCATGCACCGCCTACCGATGACCCGGCACTCGGATCATGATGCGATCTTCCGCACGCCGGAAAGACTTCGAAAAGCGGGCGTCCTGTTCTCGATAGGAAACGGCAGCGGCGANCCCCAGCACGAACGCAATCTGGCTCATCAGGCCGGTACCGCAGGCGCCTACGGGCTTCCCGCAGGAGCGGCNCTGAGATCGATCACNTTGTCGCCNGCGGAGATCGCGGGAATCGACGATCNNCTNGGATCGGTCGAGGAGGGCAAGGCGGCCACCTTCATCATCACCACCGGNAACCCGATGGAGATCACNTCCGATGTNCTGGTCTCGTTCATGGATGGACGAAGAATCGATCTCTCCAACAGACAGAGCAGCCTGCTCAACAAATATCGTGAGAAGTATCGACAGCTTGGTCTGATCGACTGAGCCTCACTGGCCNCGACGAAGCGTCATTCCGCCNGANAGATCCGGGGCNCCTTCGAGTGTCGCGAACACACGGANTCGGATGGCGGTGCTGGCCAGAGGAGGTTCGTCCCAGTCGGGAGACAGACGAAAGCGATACATCGAGGAGACATGNTCCCAGTTNTCATGATTCACCTCGGGATCACCCAGATCGAACTCGAAATCCCTTTCNGNATCATTGTCCGANCCGGCGGGATCGACCTCGATCCTGACCACGCCTGGATACTTCGTGGGATCACCGTCCTGATCGAGGAATTCAACACGCAGAGAGAGGATCTCCTCGTCGTTCTCAANGATGAATCGTGACAGACCATGGACTTCGAGNCCGACCGGNACCCAGGGCCANGCACCGGTGGCGACGCTCACTTCACGGGGNGCACAGCCGNNGTNGATGAGNATCGGAAGAAGCAGANCCGCCATGNANAGACGCTTCAGATCGNAGANGGTGCCTGANAGTNNATTGAGCATGCCACAAGCGTANGGTCTGAATCGACGACTGTCGCCCCGTGAAACGAGATTCGAATGGTCATGATCCGGCAGGCAACNGGNTGGAAGACCGATATNCCCGGCAGGCATNCGCCGCGAGTACACTTCTGTCNTTCGAACGANGNNCCCGGAGAGAACGACATGAAACGAATCAAGATCGCGTGCGCACTGACNTTTCCGATCCTTTCNGTGGGATGCCAGACGGATGAGTCGNCNCGNANCCAGNGAGATGTCGAGCGACCACGAGTCANGGTGAACGAGANCGATGGTNAGATCGCACGNAAACCTCCCGTGATGCTTGGCGTGAACATGGTGCCGNGNGGCCCCATCATGGAGAAGCANCTGGGCGTCGACGGAGNGATGTCNACGATGATCATCGCGGTCGGTGANNAGACGCCCGCATCGGAATCAGGCCTGGAACTNTGGGATGTGGTCGTCGGAGTGAATGGTTCACGTNAGGCATCTCCCGGCNATCTGAGGANGATTCTCAGGGCCTCGAAACCCGGGGATGTNCTGNACCTCGAGGTGCTCCGAGGGACGAAGACGATCACNCTCGAGATCGTGCTNGTCGAAGCCGATCANGANAGAATGGTCCCGCTTCCGATCGGGACGGACGGTACCTGAACGTTGTCGAGCGAAGANNTCTCAGATGGCCTCGATNACNGTGAGCTGATCGAGATTCAGAGTCACCACCTCGAGGGTGTCCAACCTGAGTTCGAGACGATCAAGCCAGAGNCGATCGTCCTTGGAATGAGCGAACCATGATCCNGTCTTGGCCTGCCGATATCGCAGAACCTCCCCTTCGACCGCATTGACCCANGTTTCATCGTGGGCGTTNGANATCTGATGGGAGACACGAACCCGGGTNCCCGGGGCGAAAGCTGGTANTTCGGCGCTCATGANNACGAGTATAGCTCACGNGATCNGNCACGCATNANGGATCCGGTGGTGACTCGACNAACTTCATGANCTGAAGGGCGTGCTGGGNCCCACNGCGACCCTNGCNACACCCGACGCCCACCTNGAATTGAAATGNGATCGCACGAGTTCATCGACGCCTTCGTGTGTGAGNTCGTCGATCTCNCGAGCCACTCCAGCCAGGGTTCNTGGNGNCCCTCGATCATGGNAATCCGCAGCGATCGCGGACGCACGAGCCGNCATGCTTTCGCCATGCATCATCAAACGGGTCTTGAGACCCACNACGACGTTNTCGAACTCGTCAGCGGTGATGCCACGATCACCGAATCGATCCAGCTCCTCGTAGATGCTTTCAATGGTCCGAGCCACNCTNTCGGGCGTGGTCCCGGCTCCGATNGTGCACANGCTGCCNGAAGCCCGTCGAAGATAGCCTGCATGGACGTCGTAACAGAGNCCTTGTTGCTCCCNGACATGATCGAAGAGNCGGGACGAACTNCCNCCACCCAGNATCCNGGTCGCGACGAGAAANGAAAGCTCCTCNGATGANCCGAGNGACGGAGCATCGAAGGACATCTCGACNTGGACCTGGGAACCTGATTGTTCGACATGCTCATCCCCNCCNAGNCTGGGTCGNGGNGCNGGCGCNNCGGTGGAATCNCCCGTCCATCCGGAGAGTCGTCTTTCNAGAATNTCCGCGACCGCCTCGAACTCGATGCCGCCGGCAAGAGCGATGATCGATCCGTGAGGCAGGCAACGAGTTCGCCAGGCGTCNCGGACGTCATTGATGCTCGCTGATTCGATGGCTNCGGCGGAACCGTACGCACTTCGATTGAANGGTGCGGGCAGCGANAGATGATNCAGTCTTATGGAAGCGAGTTCGGGTGGNTGATCGACGAGTCCCTGAATCGACTGCAGACAAAGACTGCGGACGGGATCNAGACCGTCNTNCGGCATCAGCGGATCGAGAATCATGTCGGCGAGAAGATCGAGGGCGTGAGGAAGCTGCTCGCTCCGCATGGATGCGGAGAGTCTGGTCGANGTGTCATGAACCGANAGGTTNCGGATCACGCCGAGACGNTCGAGACCGTCGTTGAACTTNCTCGAATCAAGNCCGCCCGCACCACGCTCGAGCATNCCGGAACANAGAACCGCGAGGCCNTCCGAACCCTCACCTTCNGGATCNTTCATCGTTCCGGCAGGAACCCACCAGGAGATGGCGGCNCTCTTGACNGATGGATTCGATTCGACCAGAAGTCTNACCCCGCAGGAAAGCACANGATCTTCAATCACTGAAACGTCTGATGANTCTTTCGAGATCGCCATGTCTGATTCGATTCCGNGTTGAGAGTTGNNTTGAAANGACACGAAAGCCAGCGACACAACGAATGCGAAGAGTGGAATCGGTCAGAACTCTTGTAGCGTCACCACNCCATCAATTGACAAAAAANTCAGTCGAAGNGNGCAAGTGGNCGTATTTTTTTNAAAAATTTTTTCNNCGGCTCGGAATGACGAAATCGNTGGTCTGTTCCANTCGNNTTGACNTGCGCANGATGTTGTCGCGAACAGGTGAATGAGTNCACTCANNGAAAANAAGGCGCNTTGCACGATGGANACCGANACGNGAANGGCGGTGCGANGACGNTTCAAGAGAGNTNNCNNCANGACAANCATAGGTNGCTTGTTTTCATGTGCTTACAGNGNNTTTCAATGGANTCGATGGGNGTCNTCATNTGNGAATGAATCANTTNNTCNTGCATGAGNNTTGAATCAGAAGCCCTTCGAGTGCGCGGTGGNANACNCNNNANGATCACNTTCNTCGNGAGATGATCTGNGTCCTGGNNAGTGTGATTNAGATTNAAATCGAGANTGATNACGACCGGGATTTCGAGNTGGAAGCCCNCGCTTTTCACTGAAGCATCTTTAATTCCCATTCCGATAAGGGTACAACTCGTCAGACTGGTGCCGTCGACGCGCCGACGCACCGCAATCCTGATCAGGAAATTGTAAGTCTCCGACAATGCGCGACGAAAGGGTTCAGAATGGCGAAGAAAAAGGCCACTCGTAAAAAGGCTGCGCGTAAGAAAGTGACACGCAAGAAGGTAGCCAAGAAGACTACTCGCAAGAAGGTCGCTAAGAAGACGACCCGTAAGAAGACTGCCAAGAAGGCGACACGCAAGAAGGCAGCCAAGAAGAAGACTGCCCGACGCCGTCGCTGATTTCTTGAGACCAGTCAATGGAACTTTCCGACGGGAGCCGGCAATCGGCTCCCGTCGTGTTTTTGAACCTTTGTTGTCGCCGCCAAAATTCACTTGGGATAGAATTGGTATGCCGTAAGGGGACAGGGGCTCGCCTCAAAACTCTTTAGGGAGCAGATCACCATGACTCATGTTATTGCTGAACCATGCGTGGGAACCAAGGACACCGCCTGTGCGGATGTCTGTCCGGTGGACTGCATTCATCCGAGATCGGACGAAGAGGCCTTCGAGGCACATACACAGCTGTTCATAGATCCGGACACCTGCATCGACTGCGGGCTGTGCGTCGACGAATGTCCGGTTCAGGCGATATACCCGGAAGAGGACCTTCCGGACGAGTGGATGAAGTACATCCAGATCAACGTGGACCACTTCAGCGCGGATTGATTGAAACGGATCGCTCTATCCTGGGGCTTCAAGGACCCTCAGGCAGCCTCGTCCAGCGACTGGTCGCCAGTACACACATCAAGTCCGCTTGGTGCGTCAGGGCGCTCGGTCCAGTCCTCGGCTCGGGGTCCGAGACGCAGTTCACTGGACATGGTCTTTCGGTAGCCAAGCTTTCTGACGATCTCCAGAACATCGCTCCATGATGGAAAGGATTTTCCGTTGACCTGCTTGAATGCGTCGATCGCCATCAGGAAGAGAAACTGCTCCTTGGTCATTTCCCCCTCTTCAGCGGCCTTGACGAAATCGGTCAGACGCCGACCAGGACCCCTCCTGCGTTCGAGATTGGTCGGATCACTCCCGAGAAGGCGCCGATCCAGGCCGGATCGTCGATCGACCACATCGCCACCGTTGTTCCACTCGCCATTGTTTCCTTGTGGGTTTTCACTCATGGTGGTCCATTCCCTCGCTGGTTGCAGATCGTGAGCTACACTGGGCGGGCGCCCATGACTTCATGACACAACTCGGCACAAAGCAATGACGACTGAAGCAGAAAACACAGGACAGCAGACATTCAACCCCCTCTCGGCGGTCTGCGCATGGCTGATTCCGGGACTCGGGCACTGGATCGGCGGAGAGAGGACCAGAGGGGCGCTCATCTTTCTCGGAATCGCGTTTTTATGGATCTGTGGGCTCTTTCTCGGTGGGTTTGATGCCGTTGATCGGACCTCCGACAGACTGTGGTTCGTGGCACAGGCCGGAAGCGGGCCCATCGCATTCGCCGTCAACGGACTCAATGAACGGGTCATAAAGACCGGAGCCGTGGGCGAACTCATCGATGCGCCGGCCACACGGGGCCAGACTCCACAGAAGATCAGCACATCGATGGGCATCGCGAGAGCGAATGAATACGGAATTCTCTTCACCGCGCTCGCGGGCCTGATGAACATGATCGCGATTCTGGATGCGGCCACGAGACCCAGGGACGAGCGACGCAGAGAGGGAAACGGGACATGACGAACATGATCGCCTGGATTCCCTTCATCGAACCCGTTCCGAACATCGGATCATGGTGGCCCCTGCTTCTGCTGCCATTGTCGATCGGCCTCTCGATGGTCTACCGGGCGATTCGCACCAGGGACCTCTCGAACTACGTGAGAGACGTCATGATCATGACGTTCCAGATCATTCTGGCGATGGCGGCTCTCGGAGTGATATTCGCCGTCATCGTTCAGTGGCTGGTTCCACTGCTGCCGGTCACTTGACCTTGCGAACACCACCACCGGGGCGTTCATTCTTCGAGACCGGCCGCTGCTTTCCGAGACGACGGGTGACCTGACCACGAGCACCGAACTTGGGATTCGCATTCGCGTCGGATTTCTTCTTTTTCTTCCTGCCGCCATGTCGGGCATCCGGCTTGGAAGACGATCTGTGATCCTCGGGATCGTATTTCTTGCCCGACGCCTTCGACTTGTCACCTCGGGAACCCTTGGTGTTGCGACGCCCCCCCTTCGCGGCGTTCTGTTCCTCTCTGAGCTTCGCTTTGCGCTCGAAGTTCTTGAGTGCCTTCTCGCCGTCACGGGTCTTCTGAAGTCGCTCGAGATCAACTTCGCGCATCCAGTGTTCGTAGGGAGGTGGGTCGATTCGTCCGACCTTGGTGCCGGCGACCGATCGAAAACGAAGCCAATGATCCTCTTCACGAGGGGAGACGAGTGAAAAGGCATTGCCGACGCCACCACCATGCGCGGCTCGTCCGACACGATGAACGTACTCCTCGGTCGAGACCGGAAGGTCGTAATTGATGACGGTCTCGATTGCGGAGATGTGCAGACCGCGAGCCGCCACGTCGGTTGCGACGAGAACCGGAAGTTCACCGGCGGAAAAGCGTTCGATGGCGCGTTGACGTTGAGCCTGCGAACGGTTTCCGTGCACGAGACCGACAGACAGACCGTTTCGTCGAAGAGCGGTGGCGATCCAGCCTGCACGCCGACGGGTGCGGGAAAAGACCACCACACCACGCAGTTCCTGATCCTTGATCAAAGAAAGGACGATCGGAACCTTGACGCTGTCGGGGACGTGCATCGAATACTGACCGATGTGACCGACCGCGGTGTTCGCACCGATCTCCGCACGGAAGGGAACGTCGAGAAAGTCATTGGCCAGGGCCGCGATGGGCTTCGGCATCGTCGCCGAGAAGAAGAGCATCTGTCGTTGATCGGGAATGCGCTCGAGAAGGTGACGGACCTGGGGAAGGAATCCCATGTCGAGCATTCGATCCGCCTCGTCGACCACCACCTGTCGGACGTGCGCGAGAGACAATGCGCCGCAGTCGATCAATTCACGAAGTCTTCCGGGCGTCCCCACCAGAAGATCGACACCTGATTCGAGGGCATCACGCTGAGGTCGGAGCGCCGACTTTCCGAAGACCGCCTTGGACCTGAGCACGGAACCTCGAAAGAGCGATCGACCCTCCTCGGCGACCTGTTGAGCCAGCTCGCGGACCGGACACAGCACCAGTGATCTGATGCGACGAGACGGGTCGACGGGTCGTCCCTTCTCCCGGGGGGGTGGATCGTCGAGCAGACGTTGTGCGAGAGGGATCGTGTAGGCGAGCGTCTTGCCGGTGCCGGTGGGCGCCAGACCGACGATGTCACGCCCCTGAAGCGATGCCTCGAGGGTGGCTTTCTGAATCGGTGTGGGCGTGCGGATGTCCATCCTCTCCAGGCCGGAGAGCAGGATTGGGTTCAAAGCGAAATCATTGAAAGAACTCATGGGACTTCCCAGACGTATAGAGATGTGAATGAGGAGCATATCGGGCCTTGGCGATCTGAACAGAGATCGAAAGGCTTGAAGTCGCTCCGGCTTATCACTGAAGGAGCCTGAGACGGCTTTTTCGTCCGTATTCCTCAGGAATCCGGAGATCCAGCAAAGGAGAGGTCAAGAAAAGCCTCTCCGAGGACGATGTAGGGCCTGAGCGCTTTCACCGGAGAGGCGTTCTGAAATTCACCCGGAAACCGGTTGTGCGGAGCGTTCATGATGAATCACGACGACGATCACCAAGACATGCCGGCCTTCCGTGAGCCCATTCACGAACTTCGAGCTCATTTGGATTTCGAATCCGAATCTTGGATGGGAACCGATCAGGAATCGAACGATGGTCGCTCGGGAGAGGACCTGAACTTCTGGAAGGACGCCTTCGATCCCGCCAGAGAGATGTCCGCCTACCACAGACTCGCGATCGAGCCGATGCGAATGAAAGACCTGTTGTCGATCTGGAAGTTCGGGTCGACCTCGAACCAGGGTCGGAACATCATCCTTGATTGTGAAGTCGCACGTTCGAAGGTGGAAGAACCGCTTGAAGTGCTCAGAACGCTGCACCAGAGAACCGTGGATCTCGTGGGGCGCGACACCGCCGAAGGACTGCTGATCCTCGATGACGACGCACTCGCCCTGTATGCGGCCAGTTTCGAGATCCACGAGCTGCAGATGGTTCGAGTCAACGGTCCCATCGACAGGGGTGACATCACCGCGATGCTGGAGAACGCGACCTGTGGAAACTCGATCCTGGAGGCTGAAATACGATCGGAATGCTGTGCCGAATGGCGCATCGACGGACCCACGATCATCGAAAGTCGGAACCTGGACATGATCGCCGCGGCGCTGGGCGCTGACATGGCACGTTATGTCGAGGCGTTTCTGGGAGCGGAAGCGGGAGACGTTCCACGACCGCCTCAGGAGACCATGATCCAGCTTCTGGCCAGAACGAATTCCATCGTGGTCAGCCCGCAGGACACGCAGATCGCCGATACCTCGATCGAGATCGGCATCCGTTCGGAAGTGCAGGGCGCCATCAAGTCCGAGCTCGTGTTTCTCAGGCCCCACGGGATCTGGCAACCACGCGAAGCGGCGTGAGATAGAGCGAGCCTTCGATCCATGAAAAAACGAGTTCGAGACCTTGATTCGATGATGAGGGTACGCTGTCCTCATGATCTCAAGACTCGGATTGATCGTCAGCAACACAATCGGTCGCTTCGTTCCAGACCCCTTCGTGCTTGCCCTTGGACTCACCGTTCTCACCGCCCTGCTCGCTCTGATGTTCATGATGAGCGGACAGAATCAGGAGTCTGAGAACTTCGGCACGGTTCTTGACGCATGGTGGAACGGAGGCATCTGGACCTTTCTCAAATTCGGCATGCAGATGTGTCTGATCCTGGTCACGGGATTCGCACTGGCCTCCAGCAGGCCCATCAGGTGGTGCATCGAGCGGATCGCATCGATTCCCGGAGATACCGCCAGCGCCGCGGCCCTTGTGGCTCTGGTCGCGATGTCAGCCGGACTCGTCAATTGGGGACTGGGACTGATCGTCGGCGCCTTGCTGGCATCGACCTGCGCAGAGTTTCTTGGCAGACGAGGGGTCAGAGTTCACTATCCGCTGATCTGCGCGGCCGGATACACCGGCATGCTGACGTGGCACGGAGGGCTCTCAGGATCGGCCCCTCTCAAGATGACGAAGATGGAGGAGATCGCGGGCATCATGCCGGCGGATGTCATCACGACACTGGGTGTGCAGCCAGTCCCGCTGCAGGCTTCGATCTTCTCCGGTCTGAACCTGTTCGTCACCATCGGCATGCTCGTCCTGGTTCCTCTGACCCTGTATGTGCTCGCACCGAAGCGGGACTCGGAGATCAGGACCGCGATCGACCTGGATATTCACACCCCCGGGGAGGATGATGATGCAAGCCGCTCCGAAGACGGATTCGTCGCGATTCTCCTGAACTCGATCGTCGCATGCGGACTGCTCCTGGGGATGGCCGTCTATCTGATGCGCAGCGGTGGACTGGGACGACTCGGCCCCAACGAGGTCAACGCGACGATGCTGGGGCTCGGGATGCTCTTTCACGGATCTCCGAGGCGATATCTGCACGCGGTCGAGAAATCGGCGAGAGGATGCGCCGGCATCATTCTTCAATTTCCCTTCTATGCGGGCATCATGGCGCTGCTGTCCGCTTCGGGACTGGCCTTGTGGCTGGCCGAACTGGCCTCGAGCAACGCGACGGAGACGTCTCTTCCACTCATGACTTTCCTGAGTGCGGGTGTGGTGAACTTCTTCGTTCCATCGGGAGGCGGCCAATGGGGTATCCAGGGGCCGATCGCTCTGGAGGCGGGAGCTGCCGTCGGGGTTCCTGCCAGCAAGATGATCATGTCGGTGGCTTACGGAGACGAGCTCACCAACATGTTGCAGCCGTTCTGGGCGATACCACTCCTCGCGATCACGGGAATCAAGGCTCGCGAGATCGTCGGCTACACCGCACTGGTGATGATCGTGGCGGGCATCTGGATGATGATCGGCCTGCTGGCTTTNTGAAAAATGAGAAATGNAAAGATGGNCCGCCNGATTCATTCTGTAGGATCGAAGCCNGCNAGAACANCCNACTCNCGGAGAAAGANCATGAGCGTGAGACCATTNANAACNGNCNCCGTTTCAATCGGCCTGATCGCATTGTNCGCAGGCTGCGCACCGANNAGGAACATCCAGACCGGATCGAACGACGNGGNCANGGTCGCTCCGGGCGCGATCGCTGATGATCACCGCGGTCATCATGANGATTCCTTCGANGATGAGATCCAGCGNAGGATGGACGAACGCGAAAACCGNATGATGGAACACCTGCACACNATGTTCGACGAACGNTTCGAACACATGNGCGAGATGATGCGACGCGGTGTCGAGGAACGAATGGATCGAATGACCCACGAAATCCACGACCACGTCGAGCGACGGACCGATGAGGTCCGTGACGATGCGGAGCGGATGGGTGATGAGATTCGTGACCAGATGATGGAACGCGGGGATCACATCAGAGAGGCCTTCGATCAGGTCTTCGAGGGGATGGAGCGATTCCACGAGGAGATCGAAAGAATTCACGAAGCCATGCACGAAGCCGAGATGCGATGGCACGAGCAGNCCGAGGGATTCGGACATGACCTCATGGAAAGCATGAANGACCGTGACGAAGGCATGAAGGAGGCCTTCGAAGACGTCTTCTCACACATNAAAGANCTCTACNNAATGATCGAGATGAGTCATGGCTGGTACGAAAAGGACGACTGGCGTGAGGNTGAGGAGTGCGAAGAGGAGGCGTGGCATGAGGACGAGGGCCACAGAGAAGANGATCACGAGATGGGATTCGAATTCGACATTCAGATCGACACCGACGATCCGGCCATGGCGGAATTCGCTCATGGCATGAGCGAGACCATCAGGGCGATGGTGATGGAACGGATGATGCAGATGCGCGAAGGTGAGGATGATCGGAACGATCGAGCCGAACGACGCAACCGACGAGGCGAAGACGAAGTCGAAAGAANCCCCGAGAGAAGGAAGAAGGACAGNAAGAAGGAAGATCGGAACTCCGAGAGGAACTGAATTCAACCGTCCAACGAGTTGATCGAAGCATGAGAGAAACCCCCTCCAAGATCGCTTGGAGGGGGTTTTCGTTGGATCGGATGAACACTCGCTGAAGCTCAGACGACGCCCTGAGCCAGCATGGATCGTGCCACCTTCAGGAAGCCGGCGATGTTCGCACCATGAAGCAGGTCGTTGCCGAACCCGTANTCCTTNGCGGCTGCCGCGCTTTCACGATGGATGTTCTCCATGATGCCGCGAAGCCTCGTGTCGACTTCCTCGCGCGACCAGGANAGGCGTTGTGATGCCTGNGACATCTCGAGTGCGCTCACCGCGACACCACCTGCATTGGCGGCCTTGCCGGGTCCGTACAGAACACCATGCTCGCGGAAGACGGCCTGACCGTTCGGATCGGTGGGCATGTTGGCGCCCTCGGAGACCAGCCAGCACCCGTTNTCGACCAGGTTCTGTGCGTCGGGNCCCAGAAGCTCGTTCTGAGTCGCCGAAGGGAAGGCGCAGTCGGCCTTGACCGCCCAGAGCGGATTCGANGANGCGGAGCGGTCGGTCTCATGGTAGATCGATCCATCGAACTGATCGGCATACTCGGAGACTCTTCCGCGACGGACGTTCTTGAGNTCCTTGATCCAGGCGAGCTTCTCNCGATCGATTCCNGCGGGATCGTGNACCCAACCGGACGAATCGGAGATGGTCACCGGCNTGGCGCCGAGATCGAGCAGTTTCTCGATGGTGTACTGGGCGACGTTCCCGCTTCCGGAGACGAGACAGGTGGTTCCTTCGATGCTCTTGCCGGCAGCCTTCGCCATCTCGTCCGCGAAGTAGACCGCACCGTAGCCGGTGGCTTCGGGACGGATCAGGCTGCCGCCGTATTCCATGCCACGCCCGGTGAGAATTCCGGAGAAGGTGTTGGTGAGCTTTCGGTACATGCCGAACATGTAGCCGATCTCGCGACCGCCCACACCGATGTCCCCCGCAGGCACGTCGGTGTCGGGACCGATGTGACGGTAGAGCTCGGACATGAAGGCCTGACAGAANCGCATCACTTCCGCATCACTGCGNCCNTGAGGATCGAAGTCACTGCCCCCCTTGCCGCCGCCGATGGGAAGACCGGTGAGACTGTTCTTGAAGACCTGTTCGAATGCGAGGAACTTAAGAACGCCGAGATTCACGGATGGGTGGAAACGAAGCCCNCCCTTGTAGGGTCCGATCGCACCATTGAAGTTGATGCGATAGCCACGGTTGACGTGGACCTTCCCGGCATCGTCCATCCAGCTCACACGGAACTGAAGGATCCGCTCGGGCTCAACGATACGTTCGAGGATTCCTGCTTCGATGAATTCCGGATGACGGTCCAGGACCGGCACGAGGGAGGGAACCACTTCCCCCACTGCCTGGAGAAAGTCACCCTCGGTGGCATACCTCGTATCGAGGTCATTCATCACTGAATCAACGGTTGTGGAACAAGCTGTTTCGACCATCTTTGNGACTCCAAATGATTTTCGNGGATTCTAACCGTCAACAGGGTTCTGCAACAACGANTCAGCACTCGANCGAGGTTGCCCATAAGGTAGGAAGGGATTTCCGGCCCGCAGGAGNGCGAAAGGGACCATGTCGATTCGATTCAAGACCATCTTCGGGATCGTGCTGATNCAGATTTCAGCTCTGGTGATCGTNGTGTGGGCGAACCTCGACATTCTCAGCCGTTCAAACACACAGATGTTTGATGATCAGGCACGCGCGGTCGCGACACTGACCGCNCAGCGGGCGTGGTCCGCGGCGAAGGATTCGAGNGAGGCNTTCGANGCNGAAATCGAACGGATGCGTGAAGCCGACCCGAGACTCGTCTGGATCCGAATTCTGAACGAGGAACAGGCGATTCCGGAGTCGACGCCCGAGATTCTGATCAGCACGGTGACCATCACCAACGGAGCCGGTCTTGATTCCGGGGATCGAGTGGTCGTCGCACTCGACAGAACGGGCATGCAGCAGGCGATCGACAACGCGCTGACACGCTCCATCGGCATCGCGGTCCTCGAGATCGTGGCCTCGATCGGTTTCTCACTCTGGTTGGCGAACTGGCTTCTGGGCAGGNTGTCGAANCTNCAAACGGCCTCNAGGAGCATCGCGGAAGGTGANTTCTCCCGAAGAGTNCCGGTGGAGGGCANGGACGAGATNGCNGACACCTCGAAGGCGTTCAATCTCATGGCGAGCCGACTCTCGGAGCTGGTGGAACGNGTNCGNAGTGAAAGTTCCAGGCGNGAGGCGATCGAGGGCGAACTCAGAATCGCNCGACAGATCCAGGANGCCCTTCAACCGGATGCCTGTCCCCTCTTCCCGGATCATCCCCCGATCGAGGTCGAAGCCGTGGAGGACCCGATTCAGGAGGTCGCCGGCGACTTCTACGACTGGTTCGCGATCGATGACAGACACCTGGCGATCGTGATCGCGGATGTGGCCGGCAAGGGTGTTCCCGCCGGACTCTTCGCCGCCGCCTGCCTGTCGGTCGTTCGAACGCTTTCACGCACCGGCATCTCCTCATCCCAGGTGCTCGGCATGGCGAATGAACAACTGGCGGAACGAAATCGCGAGCAGATGTTTGCGAGCCTGTCGCTGCTTCAGTTGGATCCGTCGACCGGGCGGATCAACGCCGCCGTCGCGGGGCATCCGGCGGCAAGGATCATTCGAGCCGATGGTCGAGTGGAACGAGTGCTGGAACGCACCGGTCCGATTCTCGGCGTGATTCCCGGAGCGGAATGGACCGAGACCACCTGCACGCTCGAAACGGGCGACAGACTCGTTCTGGTGACGGACGGCGTTCTCGAGGCGCGCAACGANGCGGGTGAGATGCTCGAGGACGAGGGATTCGACAAGCTTCTCGCCGCGGTCGGTGAGGTCGATTCCTCGCAGACCGCGAGANGAATCGCGTGGTCCGTCAGAACCAGGGAGGGTGAAACCCCCTACGACGACCTCACGGTNGTGGTNGTCCGTCGATTGNCGGAGATCGACAAGGNNTGACGTTGCAGGTTTTCCGCCCAGCGGTTGCAATCACCGTCATGAACATGCNGAAACNNCCGACCGTCTCGTCTNTGATTGTCGTCATCCTTCTTGCCGGCTGGATGACCGGNCCCNTNCTGGCGGTGCAATCGGTCAACACGACCCGTTCCTCNCNGGTNGCGCTGAANGCTCCTGAAGAGGAGNAGGGATTCGTCTTCGTGGTNTACGGTGANNGGACNGGAGGATCGGCCAATGGTGTCACGGTCCTGCAACAAGCCGTGACGGAGACGAATCTNCTCGATCCGGATCTGGTGATGACGGTCGGTGACCTCATCCAGGGCTACAACACCACCAGCGAGTGGATGCCGGAGATGCGGCAGTACAAGGCGATCATGTCCGGACTGAACTGTCCCTGGTATCCGGTCGCGGGAAATCACGACGTGTACTGGCGGGGACCCGACAGGCCGGAGGAGGAGCACGAGAACAATTACGAGGCGCACTTCGGACCGCTCTGGTACGACTTCGCGCACAAGAACGCGCACTTCATCGTTCTCTACACGGATGAAGCCGATCCGGAGACCGGGATCAGAAACTTCGGGCGTCCCGCGTCACAGAGAATGAGCGACGAACAGGTCGCGTTTCTCGAATCCGCGCTCGAGCGGGGTTCGGAGGCCGATCATGTCCTGGTCTTTCTTCATCACCCGCGTTGGTTGAAGGGTGGGTACGGCGACGACTGGGAGAAGGTCCACGCCATACTCAAGGATGCAGGCAACGTGAGCGCCTGTTTCGCGGGGCACATCCACCAGATGCGGTACGACGGAACACGTGATGGAATCGAATACGTCAGTCTCGCGACCGTCGGAGGTCATCAGAATTTCTTCGCGCCGGATGCGGGATGGGACGACGAGTTCCACGTGATCACCGTCAGACCGGACGCGCTGGAGATGGCGGCGATACCCGTGGGAGAGACTCTGGACGTCCGAGCCATCACCGGTGACATCTCGAGCGACGCACGGGCGCTCGCGAGGATTCGACCCTTGTTCGGAGATTCGATCGTGGTCGACGAAAAGGGTGGAAGCGATCAGAGGCTGAGTTTCAGTCTGAAGAACCCGACGGAAAGAACGATCCTCGTGAAGACGAATCCGAGATCGGATGACGCCCGGTGGCGATTCGAGCCCTCGAGCATGCATCAAAGGATCGGACCGGGAGGCACCGCGGTCCTCACCACACGTGCGACGCGAGAGCCGCTCGTCATGGACGACTTCTTCTCGGCACCGGAGATCGATCTCGAAATCACGCTTCTGGATGGCGTTCGCACGTTCGACATTCCGACCTCGAAGCACATGGTGCGCACCAGGATCATGCTGCCTCCATCGCCCGAATCCGGCGACGGAAGACTGGTTCTTGACGGCTATGACGATGCGATTCTGGTCCCCCACCGATCGATCGATCTGGAGGAAGGTCCCTTCACGCTCGAAGTCAGCCTGAAGGCGAAAACCCTGACCGGGAGTCGAGGCCTGGTGACCAAGACCGAACAATCGGAATATGGATTGTTCACGACCGACGGACGGCCGGAATTCTGGCTGATGACGGGAGGCGAATACCTTGTCGCCGGACCGGATTCGATGACGCTCGAGCTCGACGAGGACTACCACATCGCAGGAGTCTGGGACGGTTCGGAAGCCCGGCTCTACGTCAACGGAGCCCTCGTCGGACGTGCCGCCGGAAAAGGACCGCGCCGTCGCAACGAACTTCCGCTGGTGATCGGAGGTGACGTCGATTCCAATGGATCGGCGACGCGCTTCTTCAGCGGCGAGATCGATGATGTCAGACTGTCACGCGTCGCCAGATATCGAGGCGAACGATTCGCACCGCCCGATCGACTGGCGATCGACGATGAGACGGTCGCGCTTCTTGAGTTCGGTCGGGCCTACGGCCGCCTGCATCCGGATGGCTCGGGCAACCTGGCGCATGGCACCGCCACGGGTGACCCGTTCATCCAGATCCCTCCCGATTCATGAATGGTTGAAGATTGATGATCTCGATAGGATGACGGTCGAAAGCGAGTTCCGATGGCTGCGAATCCGAAGAAGATCTGGCTCCTGCGTCACGCACAGACGGAATGGAGCGTCGACGGAAGGCACACCGGAAGCCGATCGGACGTTCCATTGACCGAGTCCGGTGAACGGATGGCCCGTGATCTGAACCCGATCGTCTCGGATCGGACGTTCGACCTCGTTCTGGTCAGTCCGATGCAGCGGACGAGGAGAACCGCCGAACTCGCGGGGATTCTGGAAGGCGCCGAGTTCGACGACAATCTTCTGGAGTGGGATTACGGAGACTACGACGGCATCACCACCGGGGAGATCCGCGAGACGGTCCCGGGCTGGACGATCTGGAATGGAACGTGCCCGGGGGGGGAGACCGCAGAACAGGTCGCGGCACGCGCACGTGCGGTGATCGATCGCGCGCTTTCCGTGGAAGGCGATGTCGCGCTTGTGTCGCACGGTCACTATCTCAGAGTGCTGGGAGCGACCTGGCTCGGAATGGCGCCGCAACACGGAGCCGATCTGATGCTTTCCACCGGAACGATCTCCGTCCTCGGCTTCGAACACGAGTATCGAACGATCATCCACTGGAACCAGCTGGTGAAGGGCATGACGAAGGAATCGACATGACGATCACCCTGACACGGGATGGAAACATCTCCAGACTGACACTCGAGGATCCGACGCGACGCAACACCTTGACGGTGTCCATGCTGGCGGACGCGAGCGATGCTCTGGAGGAAGTCGGTTCACACCACGACACCTCGGTGCTGGCCCTTCGTGGTTCGGGTGACGTGTTCTGCGCGGGGATCGACCTGGATGCATGCCATGCATCGAAGGAGAACACGGTCGCGCTCTTGACGGGATTGTCGGACGTCGTCAGGAGACTGAGAAGACTTCCCCAGGTGGTGGTCGCCGGAGTGCAGGGGGCCGCGATCGCTGGGGGGAGCGCGCTGCTGACGGGGTGTGATTTCTGCTGCGTCGAAGCTGATGCGAAGCTCGGCTACCCGGTGACGCGAGTCGGTCTCTCCGCCGCGATCTCGGTCCCGACGCTTGTGAACAAGATCGGCGTGGCGGCCAGCAGAGGTCTCGTGCTCGAAGGTCGTGTGATCGACGGCGTCGAAGCGGTCGCCCTCGGTTTCGCCGATCAACTGGCCCGGTCACGAACCGAACTGGATGAGATGACCGAGACACGGTGCCGGACTCTGGCCTCGAAGCCACCTCGCGCCCTGATGGTCACGAAGTCATGGTTGAACGAACTCGAATCGGCCGATGAGAACTCGACTCTCGATGCCGCACTCGAAAGGTCATTGGACACGGCACGCCATGCCGAAGCCGCCGACATGCTCGAAGAAAACTGGATGCGAAAGAGGACATGACCGTGACGGATCGACTTGTGACACTGACGAAGGTGGATGGCATCGGACGCATCCGATTGCAGAGACCAGAGAACCGAAACGCACTCTCGGCTCGAATGATCGATGAACTCGCCTCGGTGATCGGTGACGTCGAGAACGATGCCGACCTCAGAGTGGTGATCATCGAGGGAGAGGGCAGATCCTTCTGCGCCGGCATGGACCTGAAGGGAGTCAGGGACGACCCGACCGCCATGGGTGGCATGCTCGAGGGATTGGCCCGGATCAGTGTGCGCATACGAGACCTGAGCATTCCGACGATCGCCAGAGCACAGGGCGCCGCCATCGGGGGTGGCTGCGGCCTCCTCGCGATCTGTGACTTCGCATTGACGCATCCGGAGGCGAAGATCGGATACCCGGAGGTCGATCTGGGCATCTGTCCCGCCGTGGTCGCTCCATGGTTGATTCAAAGAATCGGGGCCGGCAAGGCCCGCAGCCTTCTTCTGGCGGGCGGCACCATGACCGGCGAAGCGGCGCTCGCCTACGGCCTGGTCGATGAATGCGTCCCACTCGAGCGACTCGACGAGGCCGTCGAACGACGAGCCAGGAGGATTCTCGCCGGCGGTCCGAACGCCATTCGAGTCACGAAAGAATGGCTGAACGAGCTTGAAGGCGACAAAATACGGCAGGACGTCCTCAAGGGAGGTCAGTTATCCGCCTCCGTCATCCGGGGTGAGGAGGCGCAAAGTCGCATCCGGGCCCTCTGGAAGGATTGAATCGCCGGTCGTGGAGGGAAGGCTCCGTAGCCGCTATCATCGTGGGTCTGATGAAGGCCTCTCCAGACGACGTCGGGAAGCAGGTCGCCCCGATGTCGTGAAGGCGGTCGGGAACTGACAAGAACCACGACGATCACATCGGTGCGAACCGCGCTGACGGGGAATCGGAGACGATGAGCGACGAACGACACCAACTCGAACTTGATGAAAAAGATGGCGTGACCATCCTCAAGCTCGTGCCGAATCCGAACAATCCCAGAGGCGGGATGGTCGTGCTCGATGAATGGCTGATCGAACAACTCCATGGGGCGCTCGATGAGATCGAAAGCCGCCCCCCTTCCGTCGGACTGATTCTCGCCAGCGCCTCGGACCGGGCATTCGTCGCCGGAGCGGATCTCGCGGAGATCGAGTCCAAGGACGACGCGCAGCTCTTCGCCTATCTGGAGAGAGCCGCCGCTGCGTACCTCAGAATCACGAATCTCGAGTGTCCGAGCATCGCCATCATCGGCGGAAGCGTCCTTGGCGGAGGGCTCGAGATCGCGATGCACTGTGACGGCATGATCGCCGTGGAAACCTCAGGTGACACCCGACCCTACCTCGTCGGTCTTCCCGAAGCCGGTCTGGGACTCTGCCCCGGATGGGGTGGAACGCAGATGCTGCCGGCGCGCATGTCTCCGATCGATGCCATCCGTGCCACGGCGAACGGCAAGCCATGGAAGAGCGATGCGCTTCCGACCGGCCTGTTCGACGGACATGTCACGGATGCGTCGCTTCTCGAGGAGGCGGCACGAAGCTGGCTCGACCTGAACCCCAGACACAGACGGTGGGAGTCCCCGCGCTGCCTGGATGACATGAGTCGTGACGTGCTGATCGTCGCGCTCGATGAACTTGAATCGGAACTCTCGGATGCCGAATCCGCGAAGGCCGTACTGGAATGCGTTCGAAGCGGCATGGACCATGGATTCATGACCGCGCTGGAAACGGAACGCAGACTTCTCGTGTCTCTTCGACACACGCCCGTCGCTCGTGAGCGACTCGAGGCCTTTCTCTCCCGACAAAGCTGATTGGAAGCCGTCAATGACAACTGCTGAAACCAACCTCCAGAAGGAACTCAAGAAGGTCTCGAGCAAGGATCGAGAATACATCCAAAGCGGTCTCGAGATGCTCGGTCCGGATCCGGACTCGCTCGGGCATGCGAAGAATCTCTTCTACGGAAACATCAATCAGAAGCTCTGCTTCCCGTATCCCGAGACACCGGCCGAGGAGACCGCGCGTTGCGACGAGCTGCTCGAACGACTCGACGTCTATCTGAAGAACGAACACCCCACGATCGAGATCGATCAGAAGCAGGAGATTCCTCCCGCCACGGTCCAGCGTCTCTTCGACATCGGGGTCCTTGGCATGACCATTCCCGAGGAGTACGGCGGTCTGGGTCTCGGCATCACGAGCTACAACCGCGTTCTCACCAGAATCGGTCGCAGCTGCGGGTCGACCGCGGTCCTGGTCTCCGCCCACCAGTCGATCGGCTGCAAGGCCGTGATGCTCTTCGGCACCGACGAACAGAAGAAGCGATTTCTCCCGAGAATGGCGAGCGATTCACTGTCCGCATTCTGCCTTTCGGAACCGAACGTGGGATGTGACGCCGGTGGACAGGAGACGACCTGCGAACTCTCGGATGATGGAACCCACTACATCCTGAACGGTGAGAAGAAGTGGGCGACCTCGGGCGCGCTCTCCGGACTCTTCACCGTGATGGCGAAGCAGCAGATCGAGGACCCGAACACCGGAAAGATGAAGACGAAGGTCACGGCTCTCATCTGCTACCCGAACATGGAGGGTGTCGAGATATTCAGCCGCAACCGGGCGAAGTGCGGCATCCGAGGCACGTGGCAGGCGAGAATCAGGATGAAGAACGTCAAGGTTCCGGTCGAAAACAGACTGCACGCCGAAGGCAAGGGTCTGAACGTCGCACTGACCTGCCTCAACTACGGTCGATGCACCCTGTCCGCCGGCATGGTGGGTGCGGGGTCCTACGCCTACGAACAGGGCCTGAAGTGGGCGACCTATCGAAACCAGTTCCAACGACCGATCGGTGACTTCGCCCAGACCAGGGAGAAGCTCGCCAGGATGGCCGCGTGGTGCTACGCGATGGACGCCATGCTCTACATGACGACCGGCTACCTCGATCGTGGTGACAAGGACATCATGGTCGAGACCGCGATGTGCAAGGTCTTCTGCTCCGACCACGGATGGCTCGTCGCCGAAGACTGCATCCAGATCATGGGTGGTGAGTCCTACATGGCGGAGAACGAGATCGAACGACTGTGGCGTGACAGCCGCATCAACCGAATCGTGGAGGGCGCCAACGAGGTGATGCACCAGTTCATCTGCAACTACGGAGCCAAGCCGTTGCTCGAATCCATGCTCGAGATCAAGAACGCTCCGGTGAGGAACATGGCCGCGGGCGCACGCCTCGGCGCGGAGGTCTTCCTCGGCGTCAAGCGCTCGGCGCCGAAGCTGGACGTGGTGGACGACTCGCTCATGCCGCTCGCCAACCGCATCAGCACCATGACTCGTGAGTTGAGCCATGAATTCAAGCGCATGGCCACGGAGCTCAAGGAGAGGTTCGCGACCGATCACCTGACGCAGGAGAGGATCTCCCACTGCTTCATCAAGCTTCATGCCATGATCTGCTCGCTCTCACGACTCGACCTCAACATCAAGAAGGGTCTCAGCGGCAAGGAACTGCAGCAGGAGCGGGCGATCGTGGAACACCTCTTCACGCTCTTCGAACACGACATCGAGATCAAGCGAATGGAACTTCGCAGCAACACGGATGAGACCATGGCCGTCGCAGCCGATGCCGTCATGGAATGGTCGAAGGGTCTGCCCAACGAAGAATACGCCATTCCGGAATCGACACCCGACGTCTCGGCCAGAGGTCAGGGCAAGAAGATCGACCAGACGCAGATCCCGCAGTTCGGCGAAGGCTCGATCTTCGAGGGCACGGCACTCTGATTTCAACATTGATTCACTCGCACTTTCAACACGCAAGAATTCAAAGAGGAATGAAATGAAGCTTCTTCAGGAAATGTCGGTCATGGGCCACGAACGAGTGGTCTTCCACCAGGACCCCGAAAGCGGACTTCGTGCGATCATCGCCATCCACGACACCACCCTTGGTGACGCACTCGGTGGCACGAGAAGATGGTGCTACGCCACGGAAGCGGAAGCGATTCATGACGTCCTGAGACTCTCCGAAGGCATGACCTACAAGGCGGCCGCCGCTGACCTTGCGATGGGCGGTGCGAAGAGCGTCATTCTTCTCGACACTCCGGGACAGGAGGCGACCGAAGCCCAGGGCCATGCGATGGGTCGATTCGTCGACACGCTTCGAGGCAACTACATCGCCGCCGAGGACGTGGGTGTCAACGAGGCGTTCTGCGACTGGATGGGCACCGAGACCAAGTACGTGATGGGTGGCGTGAACGTCTCACGCGGCGGCGACCCCTCCCCCTTCACCAGCCTCGGCGCGTTCAACGCCATGAAGGCCTGTCTCGCCCACGCGGGAAGACCGGTCGATTTCGCCGGAGTGACCGTCGGTGTTCAGGGACTCGGCATGACCGGATACAAGCTGGCGAAACTGATCGTGGATCACGGTGGCAGGGTCATCGGAACCGATGTGAACCCTCACGCCATTCAAAGGGCGGCGGATGAACTCGACATCAAGGTCATCGGCGATGACGAGGATCTCTTCAGCAAGGATCTCGACATCCTCGCGCCATGCGCGCTGGGTGGCGTCCTCGGTCCTGAACAGATCGGATCAATGAAGGCTTCCATCGTCTGTGGAACATCCAACAACGTGCTGGTCGATCCCGATCGAGACGGCCAGCTGATCAAGGACAAGGGTGTGATCTACGCTCCGGACTTCATCGCCAACGCCGGTGGTCTCATCAGACTCGCGGGCCTCTACCTGGGACTCACGGAGGACGAGATCGACGTGAAGGTCGAGAAGATCGAGACCACAACGAGAGACGTGCTCGAAGACACGAGGAACCACGCCAGCGCCTACGAGGCGGCCGTCACCTATGCACGAGCCAGGATCGAAGCAGGACGCACGGTCGAAGCCTGACACACGCGATCGGTCGTCGAACGACCGTGTCGAGACAGTCGACAGCGCCCGGATCCGAGAGACGACTCTCCGGTCCGGGCGTTTTTTCATGATCGACGGATGAATTCGTCCCGCACCGGAACACAGGGATCAGCAGATCTTCCCCTGGCGCTGATCCACGGAGGACATCCCGCGGGACTTGGAATCCACACCGAGAAGAAGCGACATCATCACCACCAGATCTCGAACGGAACGATGGCGGAGGATGTTCAAGACGAGCATTCGAAGCGAACGCATCCGTTCTCCAGCGGCCCAGTAATGCCTTGCGGATCGACGATTCGCGGTTCCCGCCGCCCGTCGGAACGCACCGGCACCGAATCGATCGTTTCTTCCCGCGAACCATTTGGAAAGACTTTCACAGGCATTGGAACGACATTCCCATGAGAAGCCGCCATTGGCGGAGATGCTCGTGGAGATGACCCGGTACCAGCCCGCCTTCCAATCGCAACGGACACCGGGACGCTGCGACAGGATCCGGACGAAGGATTCGAAGTCCTGATTGGATGGAAAATCCGCACTGAACACGGTGCCCGCATCACGAACGATCGGGGCGATCTCGTTGCGAACGACGGTGAAACTCGGAAGGACGGATCCGGTGGCCCCGAGATAATCCGACAACTCGAGAGAGGTCGTGGCGATCGAGCTCGCAGGCAGGGTTTCGAGCGCACCACGAGGCGTGCCATCGAGCCAGTTCTCGAATGGGAAGGAGACCACCGAAGCGTCGGCATGAGCCTCGAGCATCGCGGTGGCGAGACGGACGAAATCCGGATGAAGGATGTCGTCGTGATCGAGAAAACAGACGGCATCGCACTCGTCACGGATGCGATCGAATCCGATGTTTCTCGGTGTGGCTGGTCCGCCCGAGGCCTCTTCGAGGGTGATGATCACGACCTCGACTGGATGTGATTCGACCAGACTCCGAATGTCGTCGTTGAGTCCGTCGAACACCACCACGACCCGAGCCGGAGCCAGGGACTGAGAGTCGATCGAGTCGAGGGTCTCGAGAATCAGTGGCAGGTCGCCGTTCGTCGGTATCACGAACCCGATGCGTGATCGCTTCGAGTGATCTTCATCTGAATCGGAGTCCGTGAACATGCATGCATCCTGTACGGGACGTCGTTGATCGAACGGCATGCATGGTACCCCAGCATGAAACGAGCTCATTTCGATTATTTGGAGAATCGCCGAGGTGGATCATGTCCGGGTGCGCAGGATGGGATCCGCGCAAACGGTTCATGGTAGCCTGAGAGGCATGACACGATTCGACTGGTCCCTCCCCCATCACTCACGACGTCAACCGATCCTCGGCCGTTCGATCGCCGCCACGAGCACCCCACTCGGCGCCCAGGCAGGTCTCGAGATGATCAGGCGAGGCGGCAACGCCGCCGATGCGGCGATCGCTATCGCGGCATGCATGACCGTCGTCGAGCCGACCTCGAACGGGATCGGAGGCGATGCCTTCTGCCTGGCGTGGATGTCGGGCGAACTGCATGGACTCAACGGTTCGGGTCGATCTCCGGTGGGACTCGACTCGGATCGGCTTCTCGCGATGGACACCCATCCGACAAATGGATGGGATCCGATCACCGTGCCGGGTGCGGTCAGATCCTGGGTGGACATGAACGCCCGCTTCGGTGCGCTGGAGTTCGCGGAATGCCTGCAGCCGGCGATACGTCATGCGAGGGACGGATACCTGCTCGCACCGGAAACCGCGCGGGCGTGGCGCCGGAGCTCCGAACGGTTCGGAGTTTCGGAAAGCTGGTGCGCGACATTCCTGCGGGATGGACGCGCACCATCGGAAGGCGATCTCGTCACGCTTCCCGATCATGCACGCACGCTCGAGTCCATCGCGGAGACGAAGGGTGAAAGCTTCTACCGGGGCGAACTCGCACAACGAATCGTCGAGGCCTCGCAGGCGTCGGGTGGGTCGTTCGTGATGAAGGATCTCGAGTCACACGTTTCGGACTGGGTGGACCCCATCTCGCTCGACTACCGGGGACGAATCGTCAACGAGATTCCTCCGAACGGACAGGGGATCGCGGCGCTGATCGCGCTGGGCGTCCTTCGACACTTCGATCTCGGGTCGATGACGGTCGATTCACCGGAGGTCCTGCACCTTCAGATCGAGGCGATGAAGATCGGCTTCGCGGACGCTCATCGCTGGGTCGCGGATCCCGATCACCTCCAGACCACCGCCGAAGCGCTGCTCGATGACGCCCGACTCGAGTCGCTCGCCGGAACCATCGATCGATCACGTGCACGGACCTTCGATGCCGGCGTGCCGAAACCCGGCGGCACCATCTACCTGTCGACCGCCGATCATGATGGGAACTGCGTCAGCTGGATCCAGAGCAACTACACCGGATTCGGATCCGGCGTGGTCATTCCCGAAACCGGAATCGCGATGCAGAACCGTGGCGCCTGCTTCACTCTGGAAGCCGGACACCCGAACGTGGTCGCCGGAGGCAAGCGCCCCTACAACACCATCATTCCCGGCATGATGACCCCGGCCGATGGCGCACCCGAGACCGACCTCATGACGTTCGGGGTGATGGGTGGGTTCATGCAGCCGCAGGGCCAGCTTCAGGTGGTCTCGCATCTCGTCGACTTCGACCGAAATCCACAGGCCGCGCTCGATGCACCACGCTGGCAGTGGCGAAAGGGTCTTTCGATCGACATCGAACCAGGCTTCGGCGATGGGGTGATCGACGCCCTGCGAACGCTCGGCCACGAGATCACGGTGTCGAAGGAGATGAACGCGGAGTTCGGACGTGGTCAGGCGATCCATCGGATCGAGCACGGATGGTGCGCGGGAAGCGATCCGCGTGCGGACGGCCAGGCCGTCGGCATCTGACGCCGGGATTCTAGGCCGTGTCCCATGCCTCGTCGTGAAGCAGTTCGAATCGATCATCGGTCAATTCGTAGTGATAGGTCTTGTCGAGATGCCCGCGCGGATCGCGGCTTCGAGCGCGTCGGGTTGATCGGTGCCGATGAAGAAAGGGCCACCCTTCGAGCGGTCGACTCGAATCGCATCGAATCCGGAGACGTTCCACAACCAGCCGCGACCGAGGTAGCGGATGCCCCAGCCCGTGAGCCAGCTGGTGCGCACCGGAGCACACCCGGTGATGGTCTCGAAGGGGATGGATCGTCTGATGAGTCCGATGCCGAAGCGAAGATGGATCGCCTCGTCGTCGACTCTGACATTGAGCGAATGAAAGGTCAGACCTGCAAGCCCCACCACGGCGATGAAGGGCAGAAGAGTGAGGAACGGCACCGAAACAAGCCCCCAGAACATGCAGATCCCCGGAATCAGCAGAAGGAACACCCTGATCACCGTGCCGGCCTGAGTGTGGTCATAGGTGGTCGTGGTCGATGTCGACATGGTTTAATCCTACATGACGGATGAACGCGTCCGAGATCTTTTCAATC
>PAQN01000022.1 GCA_002709755.1 Phycisphaerae bacterium | reverse complement strand
CCGATCAAGGCGCCATCGTGGAATTCGACGCCGTACGACTCTGGGAGGGCAGGCAGCCACCACCGACGGCGGATCCGGGTGAACCTGCGTGGTCGGGCGCACCGGTGATCACCGTCGCCCCCGCTGCCGGCGACTCGCTCCTGAGAGACACCGGCTTTGAGAATCCTGAAGGAGGCGCCTGGGCTCTGGGCATCAACGCGTCCGTGGTCGATACGGGAGAGGGCAATGCCATGCGACTTCTCTCAGGCCCGGACACCTCTCGTGCCTCCCAGACGGTCGAGATCGCACTGCCACCGGGAGGCCAATGGACGATCTCTATGGAGGTCAAGGCAGATCCGGATGTCGTCGCCAGCGCCTACTTCACGGGATCCGATGAGTTTCTCGTGACTCGATCCTTCTCGAACACCGATTGGGCGAGAATCGAACTGGTGATCAAGACCGAGGAAGAGTGGGTCCGCAACGGCAAGCTCACGCTAGAGAACTGGAAGAACCAGCCGGGTGCCGCGTGGTATCGCAACGTCACCTTCGAAGCCAACGGCAACGAATGGATGCCCACCCTCGCCTCCCCCCCCGACCGGGAGACCGAGGTCTTCTTCGACGACTTCTCATCGGGCAAACTCGATTCGACGAAATGGCTGGTGTCCGAGAAGGGATGGGGTGGTGACAACGGCGGAGTCGCTCCCGAAAACGTCCAGCTGGTCCGGGATTTCGATCAAGGTGAACCGATCATCGCCCTTCGACTGGAAGCACACGGCGATCTCTACAGCGGAGACCTCGAACACAATGGACGTCGAACGCGTGTCGGGGCTGCGGTCGCGACCAGAACCTACCACGCCTCCGGACGATACGAGGTTCGTGCGCGAGTCGCACCGGAGTACGGAACCTGCACCGCATTCTGGCCGTTTCACTACATCGACCATCGAATGGGCGAAGCGCCGTACTGGCATGAACCCAATCCGAGGCGGAACACCGAGATCGACTGGGAATTCCCGACCGATCTGGCGGGTGCGGATACCGGAAACTTCTCGTTCACCAAGGCGCGTACGAACTCATGGGGCGGGCAATTCGGTGGGGAAGGTGGTGAACACAAGGGGCGAAAGACGCTCACGGACGAAAACGGTGCGCCACTCGACCTGGCACGAGAAGCCCTTGACGGTCGCTACCACACCTTCACGATCGAGTGGCGTTCGGGGGAGGACCTCGGTGATGAAGCGGTCACCAGGAAGCGAGTCGGTTCGGTCCGCTGGTTGCTCGACGGGCGCCTGGTCGACGAACTGCATGATGTGGAATTCGGCCAGGGGAACGTGCCATTCCGGGCGGCACGTTTCTGGCTGGGCACCTGGTTTCCCGCAGCCGGCTACGCAGGGAATGTCGGCTGGACGGGAGACCCGCAATTCGACACGACCGCGGCCCACATCGCGTGGGTGAGGATCACGCCCTTCGACGAGGAACGCGACACGTGGGTCGATGAGACGGTGCCTAATCTCGCATGGGCCGGTCCGGATGACTATCCGCAGGCGATCGATCCGATCGAATCACTGGAAGGCGATCTCAACGGTGACGGCTCGGTGAATGGCCGTGATCTGACGATTCTTCTGAGCAACTGGAACACCGCGAACGAGAACGCGGACATCGACGGATCAGGCACGGTGAACGGAGCGGACCTCGCCGAACTCCTCTCCAACTGGTCGGGATCGTGAAGAAATCATTCACCCTGACCAATTTCAGGTGTCTCCTCATCGGTCGTGGCCCGAATGCACCGGCCGGTGAGGGCCCTGAAAGGAGCTCCCGGATCTCGTCAATATAAACACTTGATTGATTTCTGCGATTGACCGACTGCCGATGAGCTGCGCTGAATCCCGAAAAAAGACCACTCGAACACGTCGACGCTGTTTTATGGAATCCCTAGGATGTCTCATCCATGACAGGGAGACGAACCATGAAAGCAGCATTGATCTACGGCTCATGCACCGGCAACACCGGGTGCGTCGCGGAAATGATGATCGAACGACTCAAGCCCGAGATCGAACTCGAAACGGTGGATGTGAACACCCTCAGTGCCGAGGATCTGCAAGAGTATGACTTCGCGCTCTGCGGCATTCCCACCTGGGATGTCGGGGAGCTCGAATATGGATGGCAGGAGATCTATGACAATCTGGATGGCGTCGACTTGAGCAACGTGACGGTTGCGATGTTCGGTCTTGGTGACCAGGGCACCTATGACGAGACCTATCAGGATGCCATGGGGATTCTGTACAAGAAACTCATCGAATGTGGGGCCACCGGTGGCATCGGTTTCACCAGCACCGAGACTCACGAATTCGAAGGCTCACTCGGAGTGATCGACGGCATGTTCTGCGGACTCGCATTGGACGAGGACACTCAGTCCGAATTGACCGAGGAACGAATCCTCGAATGGTCCGCGTCACTCAAGGAAGCGTGGCCGGGAATCGTCTCGTCCGCCCAATAGACGCCGCACCCGACAGACCATGAACAAACGCCTCGACGGATTCGCCGTGGCGTTTGTCACATCATCCCGAATGTGTTTCGTAAAGCCGCCGCGTCTCGATTGATGCAGAGGAGAAGACCCGGTGATCAATGACGAGAATTATTGACTATGCTGGTCATCCATGCGCGGGGACCGCATCTCGGAACGGTCGCATTGAGGTGATTCGACCACCGAATCGAATCAATGAGCGCAGCGGAGCAGCCCATGCCGGACCTTCTCGTCGCGACATTCTACAAATTCACGGCGCTCGACGACCATGCCGCCCTTCAACCAGTCCTCGAGGCGCGCTGCCGGGGACTGGACGTTCGAGGCATCATCCTGCTTGCCGAGGAGGGGATCAACGCGACCATTTCTGGTAACCGGGCATCGGTCATCGAACTGATCGAATTCCTCAAAGAGGATCCCAGACTCTCCGATCTCGTCTGGAAGGAGTCGACCGCCGCGACCCAGCCGTTCCGAAAGCTCCGAGTCAGGCTGAAGAAGGAGATCGTGACCATGGGTGTCGAAGGCATCGACCCCGCCAATCTGGTCGGCACCTATGTCCCGGCCGAGGAGTGGAACGATCTCATCAGCGAACCGGACGTCCTCGTCATCGACACCCGAAACGACTACGAGATCGAGATCGGGACCTTCGAAGGCGCGGTCGATCCCGAGATCTCCACCTTCGGAGAACTTCCGGAATGGATCAAGCGAAACATATGCGTGGATGATCAACCAAAGGTGGCGATGTTCTGCACTGGAGGCATTCGCTGCGAGAAATCGACCGCTTTGCTCAAGCAGGCGGGCGTGAAAGACGTCTATCACCTTGAGGGTGGCATACTCAAGTACCTCGAAAAGGTTCCGGAGGAACAGAGCCTCTGGAGGGGGCAATGCTTCGTGTTCGACGAGCGGGTCTCGGTGGGCCACGGACTTGAAGTCGGGGACTATGAATTGTGCCGGGCCTGCCGGGACCCTCTCGCGAAGGACGAGAAGGAATCACCCCACTATCGACGCGGCGTCAGCTGCTCGAAATGCTTCGATCGGACCACCGTAGAGCAGAAGGCGCGGTTCGCAGAGCGACAGCGACAACTGGACCTGGCCGCGACGAGAGCTCGGAAGGAAGCTTCTGACGAATGAAGCCGGTCCTTTCAAAGATGATCCAGCTGGCGCTGGGCCTGATCGGATTCGGCACGCTTCTGCTTGCATTGCTCTGCCTGCTGCCCGCCACACTCGGCATGGCGGGGATTCTCGCCGACATGTCGCGTGAGGAGAACGTCGAAATGGGAATGACCGCCCTCCGGATCGGTCTGACCCTCGGGCTTTCGAGCCTCCCACCCCTGCTCCTGCTGGTCATCATTCGCAGAATGAGCGGACGAAGGCTTGATGGTGATCGCGATGACGAAGCGCCGAGCAGACCCCCTATGCCGCCCGAGTAATGCGACGCAGAAGGATCAGACTGCAGAGAAGGCCCACCACGCCGATCAACGTGGCCCATCCCGCGGCGGCACGTATGCCAAGTGCCTCACCGGACGCATCACTGGGATGCAGATCGATCACCATCGCCATCACCACGAATGCGGTGTTTCCGAACATGACCATGATGGTGAGGATCGAACCGCTCGCGAGACCCGATTTCTCTCGAGGCAGGGAACGGATCGCGCCTGCCTGCGGCAGGGCCCATCCCCAGGAACAGCCGAATCCTGCCAGAAAGAGGCCGATCGAAAGAGAGACCGCGTCGTCGACGAAGAAGAGCACGCCGACTCCGATCGATTGAAGGAGAAGAGCGAAGCGGACCAGGGGAACCACGCCCACGCGTCGCTCCAGAAAGGGCGCGATGAAACTCGCGACCGCGACGCTTCCACTCATGAAGAGAAAGAACAGCCCCGCGTCGAGCACCGTGAAACCGAGAACCTTCTGCAGCTGAAGAGTCGCGATGAGCACCAGAGAGCACCAGACGCTGTTGGCGAGAAGACCCACCGTGGCGAAACCGAGAAAGTCACGATTGGCGAAGAGCCTGACATCGATCACCGGGAAGGCGATCAGACTCTCGACGATCGTGAACACCAGCAGCAGAAGAACACCTCCACCGAGGAGCGACGCCCAGACCGGGGTCTGCCAGTGAGGAATTCGGTCGATTCCGATCGAGACCGCCGCCAGGCCGAGCGTGAGCAGGATGATCCCGCCCACATCGAGACGACCGACCGCTTCAGGATCCTTCGATTCGGAGGAGAAGAATGTGACCATCAGGAATGCGAGAGCGCAGATCGGAACGTTCGCGAAGAAGATCCAACGCCAGTTCAGGTATTCGGTGAGGACGCCACCCAGCACGGGCCCGAGCGCCTGACCAAGAGTCGCCACACCGGTGAGGAGTGCGATGTCCCGTGCAAGACGACGCCTCGCACTCGCATGACTGACGACCGCGGTGGCGAGGGGCATCAGCAATCCTCCACCAAGACCGAGTGCGATCCGAGCGATGACGACTTCGGTCGCACTCTGCCCGAAACCGGTCCAGACGGAGACCGCGGCGAAGATGATGATTCCGAGCAGAAGGAGTCTCTTGCGACCGTATCGATCACCGAGCACTCCGGCGATGCAGAGCGTGCTTGCGAAGGCAAGGATGTACCCGGTGATCACCCATTGCAGATCGATGGCACGAACACCGAGATCCTTAGCCATCGGGGGCAAGGCGATGGCGATTGCGAAATAATCCGCACACACGATGAACTGCGCCAGGCCGGCCGCCAGGAGCAGAAGGAAGTTGCCTGATTTTTCGTCCGCTGACTCGTCAGACATCGGAGGGTTTTCCAATCACCGCGAAAGCCATGGATACGATCACGTCTTCGACGAGTGAATGCTACAGTCATCGACATGAGACGTCTCACCGCAGTCCTGTTGCCGATGCTCTGGCTCCTCACTGGATGCATGAACACCACGGACGACGAGGGAGTCGATCGATCATCTTCGAAGACGCGTCCGTTCGTCGAGATCAAGGCCCCCCCGACCTACCACGTGCTGAGTGGTTACGACCCGAAGTGGGAGGCCTACGTTCGCGAAGGCATCGAGATGTCGCGTGCATACTGGGGCAGCTACGGACCCACGCATGTCTGGATCGGAGGTCGTGAAGACGGACGACCGATCGATGGCGCCGCCCGGGAGGCGTTCATCGAGGAATACTGCCGATGGCGGACCGCGGGGACCGAGCGGACTCTCGAGGAATGTCGTCCCTATGTGATGGAACGATTCATCGACGTCATCGAAAGCGATCGACCGGAGGCCTATCTCTCCTGGGTCGATGAGAAGAGTCAACCGGAAGCAGAACTTGTCTTTCTGAACGTGCACGAATGGTTCTACGAGGAGGATGCTGTCCCGGACCCGGTGCTTCGAGGCATCCATGAATACACCCATGTCTTCCAGATGGCCTTCGGCGAGATGCCGACATGGATGATGGAAGGTGGCGCGGTGTTCGCGGAATCCTGGTTGATCCACATGCTGGGGAGACGACCCCTCGACTTCAATCTCTCACGGATCATGGAACGAGCCGACTCGATTCGTGAGACGGGACTGACCATCTCGGACATGGAGGACATCGACACGGCACCTGATGATGTGGCGAAACATCATCTGGAACTCGCCTATGACACGGGAGCATGGGCGGTCGCGTTTCTGATCCATCGATCACCGGGACGAAGCGTCTCGCGGTACCGGGACGTCTTTCACCCGCTGGTGACGGAACTGGGCTGGGAGCAGGCGCTGTGCGACTATCTGTCCATCGAGGACAAGCGTGATTTCTATGATGAATTCGAACGCTTCCTGAGCCTTCCTCGAGAGGATCGTTTGGCGATCCTCGATGAACTCACACCATGAAAACGGACGCATCCATGACACCTCTCATTCTGGTCACCCTTCTTCTGTCCGCGATCGTGACCGCACAGGAACGAGCCGTGGACGAGTCGACCACCGTCAAGGTCTTCCTCCTCGCAGGACAATCGAACATGGAAGGCCATGCGGTGGCGGACCTCGACCATGAGGAGCATTACAACGGCGGTCGAGGCAATCTGAAATCGGTGCTTGCAGACGAGGATCTCTCGAAGACCTACGGTCACTGGGTCGATTCCGAGGGTCGATGGACCACGCGAGACGATGTCTTCGTCAGCTATCGACCGGCGCGTGGACCCATGAAGGCCGGCCCGCTGTCGATCGGATACGCGGTTCATCCCGGTGCGCATCACTTCGGGCCGGAACTCGAATTCGGACGCGTGGTGGGAGATCACTTCGAGGAACCGGTTCTGCTGGTGAAGACCTGCTGGGGCGGAAAGAGCCTCATGGAGGACTTCAGACCACCAGGCTCGGGCGGCGAAGTGGGCCCCTGCTACCGGAAAATGATCGAGGAATACCACGAAGCGATCGCGGAACTCGGCGATCGCTTCCCCGAACTGAAGGGCATGAAGACGGAACTCGCCGGCTTCGTCTGGTTCCAGGGATGGAACGACATGTACGTCGAGGGCGCCCTCGACGCCTATGCCGAGAATCTCTCGAATCTCATCAAGGACGTACGCAGGGAGTTCCAGTCGCCTGATCTTCCCTTCGTGGTCGGACAGACGGGCAATGCCGACAACGAAGCGCTCTGGGAAGGACAACGAGCCGCGACTCTGCGCCCGGAATTCAAGGGTCAGGCGATCTACGTGCCCACCAGATCCTTTCTTCGTGACCCGGACGATTCACCCAACAAGGGGCATGCACACCATTGGTTCGGAAATGCGGAGAGCTATCTGCGAGTTGGAACCGGTCTCGGACGAGCCATGGTGACGTTGCAGAAGCGTCGACCGTGATGATCGAGGCCGAGAGTTCGGATCATCCCGTGGAGCACTGCCCCCAGAACCCGAGGACCTGAGCGAGATCGGGGCCGGAGACGATGCCGTCTCCATTGAGATCGGCTCCGCTGCCGGGGGGCACCACCGACTGGCCCCACTCCGACAGGATTCGGGCGAGATCGGCCCCACCGACGATGCCGTCGCCATCCAGATCGGCATCACATTCGGGTACGACGACTTCGCAATCCGCGAGGAATGAAGGAATGAAGTCCTCCTGCGTTCCATTCATGCCGTGACCCGCGAAGCCACGCAGATGAACGACACGGCCTTCGAGGTAGTCGTACTTGAAGACGTTCTCACCGATGGGGTCACCGGGCCCGGTCAACTGCGCTCCGTCGTAGCCCTGGTTCTGTGCGATGAGAAACGTCGCGAGCTGAGCATTCAGAAAGGTCGCACCCACCACGGACTCCCCACCCTCGTATGGGATCGTGCCGTCATTGACGTTGCAGATGCTGAGATATCTGCGACCGGCGATCGGAGTCTGCGAAGTGTCGTACCCGCAATAGGACGCACTCGGAGTGGTGGCTCCGGATGGTCGATGAAACGCACCGGCATGGTGTTGACTCTCGGTGAGCTGCGACACCACCGCGCACACGGCGTCGACCCCGGAGTCGTCGTTCTCGATGAAGATTCGATTCGCGAGCGCCGCCCCGTTCGAGAAACCGAGCACGCGAATCCGATCGGGATCGACATTGTCGAAGCCCTGCAACCGCTCGATGAGTTCATCGATCATCTCGACGTCGGGCGCATCGCTCTGCTCGTTGCAGATGTTCCAACTCCCCTGATAGCCAGATGGCGCCACGAGTGCATGACAGGGAAGAATCCCGCTGAACGGTGGGATGATGCCCTGGCCGGTTCCACCGTTTCCGTGCAGGACGATGCAGACCGGATGGCCACCATCAGGGGCGGGCCCGTCGGGCACCCTGATCGACATCGGATAGGTCCAGCCTCCGGGTTCCTGTGACCAGGTCTTCGTGATCTCGATCTCGGTCCCGTCGGTCAGTGACTCGGCGAGGGCCTCTGCCTGGGTGAAGAGACACAGGGTGAAAAGAAACGTCAGGGTGGTGAATGGTCGCATGCCCTGAAGATACGATGTGGGCGATTGAAAAGACAGGACAAAGAGGTTGCCTCGACGACGTAGCCATCACCTGCGATGAGATGGTGGGACCCAGCGAGTTCATTGAAACACTCGATCGAACCATCCCTGGAAGGGGCATGAGAGCAAAGGCCGGCCCGAAAGGATGAGCCTCACGCCAGCCCTCAGGACGGAAGTCCCTACCATGGGCTGATGATCACATTTCTCATCACCGTCGGATGGATGGTCGCTGCACTCCTCGCGGGCGCCGGCTTTCTTCACCTTGTTCCAAGGCTGGGGGGCGCGGGACGCCGGCTCACGGCATGGCTCGCCATCGCGCCGGGGCTCGATCTGGTGGTCACCTATTTCACGGCGGCCCCGCTGATCGTCGGACCGATCGTCGCAGGGTGGATCGGACTGGCCGCCGCGGTCTGCAGTCAGGTGCTGACGGTGATGATCTGGACATTTCTGCATGGGCTGGCGCACCCGACGGCCCGAAAGGGTCCGAGGATCGTCAAGGTTCTCAATCGACTGGTGGGGACATGGCGCAACTTCACCGCGGTCTGGGTGACCGCGGCCGTGGTGCCGATCTTCTGGTTGATCCGGGTCGCCGAACTGCTGGTGTGGCCGTTTCTGGTCCACCTCATTCGGTTCCCTCGCTACGACCACGGCGAGTGGGTTCGCGTTTCGCGACACAAGTTCGAGAACCTGGTCGGCCATGATCTGATCTGGTGCCTCTACTGCGACTGGATGACGGGGGTGTGGTCGCTCGGTTCGGAGATGCTTCGCAACGTCGAGAGTTTCTGGTGCCCGATCCGCTTCGATCTCGACAAGAAGTGCGAGAACTGCAAGCACGATTTCCCGGATGTCTTCAACGGATGGGTCGCCTCCGATTCCGACATGGCGGACGTCACCAGGGTGCTCGAGGAACAGTACGGCGAAGCGGCCGTCAACAGCTGGTACGGTCACCCCGCCAGACTCACGGTCGAGGGAAAGACCCTGAAAAACCAGTCGGACGAGTCCTGAACGAGATGATCATCGCACGTCTCATCGCCAGTCTACTCATCGCATCCTCCGGCATGGCCCATCCACCATGCCCCAGCATGTCAGTGAATCCGGAGCAGGACACCCCGACGACGATCGAACCGCCGACAGCGACCGAGGCGTATGACCTCAGACGGATGAGAGGTTGGACGGTGCGGATCAATCCGGCGATCGCCGAGGAGGATCCACGACTTCTCGCGGACACCCTCGAAGAGCTGGACCATCAGCTCTACGGGATCACTCGAGTGATCCCGTCGCCGGCCCTCGAGAAACTTCGTGAGATCGAGATCTGGGTCGAGCTCGACATGCCAAAGACGGCGTGCATGTGCTACCACGTCTCGCGTGACTGGCTCGTGCCGAACGGATACAACCCCGACAAGGAAGGTGGCATCGAAGTCGGAAATGCACGAGCCTTCCTCGAGTGGACGAAGACGCAACCATGGATGGTGCTTCACGAACTGGCGCACGGCTACCACGACCAGGTCTTCGGATACGACGACGAATCGATCATCGAGGGTTGGAAACGGATGAAGGAATCCGGGAGCTACGAACGGGTCGGACACATCTCGGGCACGCCCAGACGACATTACGCGCTGACCAATCAGATGGAGTGGTTCGCGGAAACGACCGAAGCCTACTTCGGCACGAACGACTTCCATCCATACGTTCGAAGCGAGCTGATGTGGGCCGACCCCGAGGGGTACCGACTCATGCAGAAGGTCTGGAGCCCCCCTCACCCGGCGAGCCACGATCAGAACGAACAGACCCCTAGGAGACACCCTGAGTCCAGCGAAAAATAATCTCACGGCTCTTTGCAATTGAGACTCGTTCTCAATATAATAGCGAACCCCCCCCACAGACGTCATGAAGGGAACGCATGAGCCACACTCTGACACAGGACGCCGACCTGATCTACCAATGCATCGGCGGCGAGACGGACAGCACGCCCCCGACGTTCGAACACGGGGTCCCCTCCTTCACGCAGGTGATTCTCAATGACAAGGTGGCGAAGCTGCCGCCCGAACGATTCACCGCAGCGATCCGGTTCCTGGTCAGGATGGAGATGGTCCAGCTGATTCCAACCGGCCAGTGTTCCTGTGGCTCACCCAAGTACGACGTGATTCCGATCGATGAAACGCCCCCACCGTCATCGACCTGCAACGACGAACAGGAAGCCTGACGCGACCCGCGGATCACGCCGGGGGAAAGAACGCCACCGGACCGTTGATCGAGATTCGAATCTCGTCACCAGGTTCCGGAAGGGTCTCTTCGAACTGTCGCATGGACAGACAGGCGCCATCCGTCAGCTCGAGACTCGCCAGCGCATCATGACCGAAGAAGGACGCGGCGGTGACACGCACGGTGATCTCGCCGGACGAACACTGACGAAGATGTTCGGAGCGCACGAACATCCGACAGGCGCCGTCCTCGACACCCGGTGCGGCGAACGATCCCAGAATGGAGTCCGCACGCTCGTCACGAACCGTGCAAGGAAGCACGTTCCCGTCACCGAGAAGCTCCGCCACCTCGAGCGTGACCGGCCGCTCGTAGACCTCGCGAGGTCGACCGGACTGGATCATCCGCCCGGATGACATGACCATGAGATGATCCGCGCTGCCGAGAGCCTCTTCACGGTCGTGCGTCACCATGATCACGGTGGCGCCCGCCAGCTTGAGAATGTCGAGGAGTTCGGCACGTACCGTGGAGCGAAGACTCGCATCCAGATTCGCGAACGGTTCATCCAGAAGCAGAAGATCTGGCGCTGGGGCGAGCGCACGAGCGACCGCCACGCGTTGCTGTTCACCACCGGAAAGCTCATGCGGCAGACGATCGTGGAGATCGACGAGCCGCACCAGATCGAGCATCTCGGAGGATCGCCGAGTCTTGCGAGGGTGCGATCTGATTCCGAACTCGATGTTCTGCCGGACCGTCAGATGGGGGAAGAGCGCCAGATCCTGAAAGACCAGTCCGACGCTTCGAGCTTCCGCGGGCACGTAGTCCCTGCCCGGACGCGAGACCTCGTGTCCATCGAGGAGAATCCGGCCCGAATCCGGCGCGTCCAATCCCGCGATGATTCGAAGCAGCGTGCTCTTGCCGCATCCACTCGGTCCGAAGAGCACACCGAAGCCACCTTTCGTGATCTCACACGAGACATCGGTCAACACCGGGTGTCGGCCGAAGGACTTGTTGATCGATTCGAGTTCGAGCATCTATCTAGGCACTTTCTAGCTAGGCACTTTCAAGCAGATCTTCACGCCAGACGAGAACTCCGACAAGGACCGCGGAGATGAGAATCAGGGCGAGGGCCGGTATCGAGGCTTCAGCGTACATCGCTTCATCGGTGTACTGCCAGACCCGTGTCGCCAGAGTGTGGGTGCCGGCGGGTGAGAGCAACAAGGTACACGGTAGTTCCTTGGCGGTGCTGATGAAGACGAGCAGAAATCCACTGATGATGCCGGGAATCAGAAAAGGAAGGGTCACCGTCCTGAACCGAAGCCACGGGCCTGCGCCAAGCGTTCGGGCGGCGTCATCGAAGGATCGTGCCGCCCGTTCGAATCCCACTCTGATCGGTCCGCTGGCGAGCGCGAGGAAGAGGACGCAGTATCCCAGAACGACCACGAGCCAGGTCTGGTACAGCGCAGGGACCAGGCGAAGCGCCACGAAGACCAGCGAAAGACCCACGACGATTCCGGGAAGTCCGAACCCGAGGTGCGTGATCCGTTCGAGAAGGGCCGACAGAGGCGAGGCATGACGCGAAGCGAGCATCGCGATCGGAAGCGCAAGCACGGTCACGGCGAGGCCCGCCGCACATGAAAGCAGCAGTGAATTCATCAGCGGTCCGGTCAGCAGGGCAACGACATCGATGGAAAGGCTGGTCCTCCCCCACCACGAGATCAGACTGAAGACCGGCAGCAGGAGACCAAGCGAGACCACGCAGAGCACCATGAGCAGAACCGGCCAACGCCAGACGCCCAATCGCCATTCGAATGGTCGGTAACCGCGCGACCGTCGGGCGACCGCATGCGAGCGTCGGAATCGACCGCTCAGAAGCAGCACGCATCCGATCAGCGCCGCGAGGGCGAGGCTTGAAAGGGCGGCGCCCGTTCGATCGAAGGCGGATTCGTACTGGATGTAGATGACTCGGGTGAAGGTGTTGGTGCGAAGCATCGAGACCGCACCGAACTCCCCGAGCGAGTACAGGGCGACCACGACGGCGCCACCCACCACTGATGGCCGGAGCTGAGGCAGGATTCCGGATCGAAAGGAACCCAGAGTCGTGCACCCGAGCACCCTCGCGGCATCGAAGGGCGAACGATCGACGCCACGGAGGCCTGCCCTGATCGAAAGATAGGCGAGTGGGTACACGAACAAGGTGAGCACGAAGGCAGAAGCCCAGAATCCGCTGAACCATCCCGGCGCAAGACCGAGATCGGAGCAGAGCCCCCCCAGGGCCCCCCTCGGACTGAAGACTCCGATGAAGACCGCGGCCCCCACGTAACAGGGCACGGCGAGAGGACAGACCACCAGCATCGTGCAGAGACGGCGGAATGGAAGATCGCGGGCCAACGTCACCCAGGCGAGCGCTGATGAGAGCGTGACCGACCCGATCACCACGACACAGGCCAGCCCGACGCTGCGCCCTGCGTATCCAAGCGTCTGCAGACTGAAGAAGAACGAACTCAGGCGTTCGGAACCGCCACCTTGAAGAGCCCGAATCAGGAGATACGCCAGAGGCGTCAGAACCACGAGACCGATCACCGCGCAGACAACGACAAGCGGAGTGGGCGCATGCACCCTCCTCCGCCTTCGTGAGACATCATTGATGTCGGAGAGCGCGGTCAGGGAAGCGCTCCAACCTTGCGGAGCATCACCAGCGTGCCCTCAAGATCGTCCATGTCACCGAGATCCATGTCTGGTGTCTCGATTCGAGCGAGAGGAATCAGATCCTTCGCGGGAGACATTCCCTTGGCGAGTGGGTACTCGTAGGTGGACTGAGCGAAATAGTTCTGGGCTTCCTCCGCAAGCATGAAACGAACGAGCTCCCGTGCGGCAGCCGCCTTTCGGGCGTCCTGATCGGACTGACGTGGGAGACAGACCCCCGCGACGTTGATCAACGCGCCGGGATCTCCGTTGGGAAGGAAATGGTTCTTCACCGGGAATGCGGGATCCTCGGCCAGAAACCGGTAGAGGTAGTAGTGGTTCACGAAACCGAGATCCACTTCACCATCACCGACCGCCTGGACGATCGCGGTGTTCTTGGGATAGACCACCGCTTCATTGGCGATCATTCCACGAAGCCAGGCTTCAGTGGCTTCATCCCCGACTCGGTGTCGCATCGCACTCACGAACGCCTGGAAGGAACCGTTGCCCGGGGCCCAACCGACCCGCCCCTTCCATTTGGGATCGGTGAATTCGACGATCGATGCGGGGATGTCGGAAGGCTTCACCTTCGATGTGTTGTAGGCCACGGTGCGGGCTCGACCGGTCACGCCGACCCAGAGTCCGTCGGGTGAACGAAAACGTGGCTCGACCGTGACGATCATCGACTCGGGCAGAGTCTGCAGACGCTTCTTCTTGGCCAGAGCGCCGAGTGCGCCTGCATCCTGGGCGATGAAGACGTCAGCCGGGGTCGCATCACCCTCTTCGAGAAGCAGTGCGGTCATTCCGGAGGTGGAGCCATACTTGACCTTGACCGGATTTCCGGTCGAGGCCGTGTACTTGGCGAGCGCCGGACCGATCAGGGATTCCTTTCGCCCGCTGTAGACGACCAGTTCGACGGGGTCATCCGAGTCCTGAACGGTCTCCGCCTGGGCGACGGAAGCCGCCAGGAAAGGTGAGACGAGGAACGCTCCGATGAGAAGCAACTGCTTGAAATGTGCCTGAAACATGGGGACTGATCTTCTCCTGTGATTGATCATGGTGTCGTGATGAAGGATGGGTCTCAACCGGGAATGCCGATTTCGTCGCGGACGACGATGATGGCATCGCGGTATCGATTGCTCGCATCGCCCATCGTTCGTCGCTCCCGGTTTGAAATGCCGCTGTAGGGCGCGGCCGCCACGATGCCCGGCTTGAAGTGCGGCTTCAGGGTGGCCATTGCGTCGCGATGGGCGCGCTCGACCGCCTGCACCGAGGCACGATCGCTTCCGACCATCTCCCCGAACGGCTTGAACTGACTGTGGACCCCGATCCAGTTGTGCTTGAAGATCAGCAGGGTCTGATCGGACCAGGTCTCCTCCTCGCTCGAAATCTTCTTGGCGGCCACTTCGTTTGTGAGCGCGACCATCCCGCCGAACTGACCTTCCGCGCTGAAGCGCTCGGACTCATCGAGTTCCTTGCGAAGCTTCATGAAACTTTCAATCAACTTCCGCGAGTAGGGACGCGCGGCCTGAAGATCCTCTTCGGCGAAGATGAGATTCTCGATCTTGTGGAAGCCACGGAAGTTGGGGTCGGTCTCCCCGCCGTCGAAGGAATAGGGTCGGGCATCGATGTCGGAATCCGAATCCTCGAACGAACCGGCGATGGTCTCGATCTCTTCATACGGCGGCCGTGCTTCGATGTAGGCGCGCCTGGCTGCGGCGAGATCACCGCTGGCGATGGCCGCGTCAAGGGCCTTTACCGTCGGCATCTGATCATCACAACGAGTCTTGAAGTAGGCGACACCGGAGGCAACCGCTTCCTGAACCTGTTCACTGTCATCCATCCGGCGAAGTCCACGCACGGGGGCGATCGCTCCCGCACCGAGTGCCGGTACCACTGTGGATGCTCCGACCGTTCCAGCGATTGACGCCCTGATCATGTCTCGTCGATTCATGCCTCTCAAGCCTTCCTAACCTTGTTTTTTGATGCAGCCACCTGACCTTGAGCTATCACATCGATGATTTACGCTCAAGATTGCAATTGAGAATGGGTCTCAATATTATACCCCATTCGATCTGATGACGTATCCAATCTGAAAAATGACCAAAGGTCCCGCTGAAAATGAAATCAAAGATGATGCCAAAGACCAACCTCACCTGTCTGACTCTACTCACCACGCTGTCGAGCATGGCGCTGGTACAGCTCAGTCACGCCCAACACTTCGCCATGCCGGACGACCCAGACCTCGGCAACGGCATGATGGCGGGTGAACCATGCGAGACGATNCCGATGGCATCCACCAGCTTCGGCTCCGCCACTCAGGACGGCTGGCTGTACGTCATGGGCGGATACATGGGNAGGCCGCACGACTACCACCGGGANGGTCAGTCCGANGCCTTCTATCGAATCAATCTCTACGACCTGAGTCGTGTCGAGATGCTCAAGAATGATCAAGGNATGCAGAGCTGCCCCCTCGAATCNTGGAACGGCAAGATCATTCGNACCGGCGGACTGGTCGCGGAAAACGCGCCCGGCGAGGATGCCCATCTGGTTTCGCTGAAATCGGTTCATGCATTCGACNCCGAGACGATGAAATGGTCACCACTCCCGGACATGCCGATGGGACGTTCCTCTCACGACACCGCGGTCGTCGGAGACACCCTCTTCGTCTTCGGTGGCTGGAACCTCGACGCGGACAACGACAGCAGGGAGTGGTATTCGGACATCTGGATGCTCGACCTCGCGAACCCTGAATCCGGNTGGAAATCGAAGGAAGTNCCGTTCGAACGGCGTGCGCTCGCTTCGGTCNCNGTCGATGGAAAGATCNTCGTCATCGGNGGCATGACCTCCGAGCGTGGTCCNACNAACAAGGTGGTGCTCTACGATCCCGTCGAAGACACCTGGNTGGACGGGCCCAGCTTCCCNACNCAGGCGTTCGGCGTCGCTGCAGACAATGCGCAGGGANAGGTCNTNGCGTCNGCGGCGGACGGCGNGNTCTACNCCTGGGCTCCCGGNGACACCGAGTGGACCGAGATCGGNGCCTTCACGTTNCCCNGATTCTTCCACCAGATGGCGGCTGATCACAANGGCGACGTCCTGGCCATCGGAGGCATCTCCCGTGGCATGCGACCTTCGGCGATCGAACGGCTTCCGATCCGNACCCTCGACACCGAACAGGCCATCGTNAAGCACTGGCAGATCCCCACNCCTTCCGANGCGAAGAACCGACAGGCGTTCTTCATCCGTGACGGCTGGGTCTACATGTTCGGTGGCAACAACAGCACCGGTCAGCACGACTTCGCGGAGGACAACTTCCTCTCCGAGGGCTACAAGATGAACCTCGCCACCATGACCTGGCGAAAGTGCAGCGAGTATCCGATGCCACGACAGTCGATCCAGACACTGATGTCGGATGACATGACCACCGGATTCGCACTCGGCGGCTTCGGCTACGGCGAGGATGCGGCGCACACACATGTCGAAGGGTGCAGCTACGACTTCAAGACCAACAGCTGGGAGGTCACCGGACCGCACCTTCCGGTCTCACGCAGCCAGTTCGGACTGGCCCAGCACGGNGATGAGTACTGGGTCTTCGGCGGTCTGGACTACGACCCAAGGCGCGAGGAGGGCGATCAGTTCCGCCACCTCGAAGNGGTCATGATGGCGGACANCGGCGAAGGCGACGAAACCTTCNAGGAGTCNGGCATCACACTGCCGAACACNCGAAGAGCGTTCGGAGGCGTGACCGTGGGTGACAAGTACTACATGATCGGTGGGATGACCGANGACTTCNANCTGGTCTCCCCNTGCGACGTNTTCGACTTCACCACCCGNACCTGGTCGGAGATCNCACCGCCCGAGCGCACGCGCCTCTCNCCGGAAGCGGTCGTGATCGACGGNAACATCTTCATCGCGGGCGGNATGTCGCCCAAGGCGGACGGATCGGGCATCGAACCGAACAAGTCNCTCGAGATGTACGACACCGAAACCGGAGAGTGGAGCATGGTGGTCGAGGAACTNCCCTTCGCACTCAGGCACATCACGATGATGCCCTACCGNGGNCAGCTTCTGGTCTTCAGCAGCCACGAATCCTCCTCGAACATGGCGCATGTGGTCCTCATCAATCCGTTCAAGGTGATGCCCGACAGGATGCAGCTGAGTCAGGCTGAATGAAGAGCCCCGGGAGGNAGACAGGCCTGCTCACCGAGGCCGCCTCTCTCTNGGAACNACCCNNTCCGTGGNAACGACCGCACCCCCGTCNTGACGGGGGTGNNGTCGTTGATNANGGNTTCGANGTGAANNANGACTCGCTCNCGCNCGACGATTCNTTCAGAACGCCGTCAGCAACCANTCGATCTCGGTCTCGAATGGCCAACCATCCTGAGCCTGCNACTCATNCCGCTTCACGCCCAGATAGGCCTTCGAGAGGATCGGCCCCATCGCCTCNATGAGCGTGGTGTCCGCCTCGAGNAGGTTCAGGGAGGTCGTCAGATCACGGGGAAGNACGGACAACCCCCGGGTCGCCAGGTCGTGTTCGGTNAGCACGTTGGGATCGACGTCGACCGANTCCGGCAATGGAAGCTCCTCGTCGAGNCCATGCAGACCCGCGGCGATGATCGCTCCNAGNGTCAGGTAGGGATTGGCGGCCTGATCGTTNGTCTTGAGTTCNATGTTNGTCGGACTGGGCGGCTCGAGNGATGTCGGGACCCGCAGCGGAGCNTCCTTGTTGTCATACCCCCAGCACTGGATGGTNCCNTTCCACATGCCGGGCTGAAGCCGACGNTAGGAATTGTTGATCGGAGCGACGATGCCCATCAGCGCNGGCAGGTGGTGCAGCACACCGGAGAGNAAACGACGNCCGGTCTCGGACAGTCGATGCGGCGNGGCGCCATCNGGNATGAGATTCTCACCATCNCGGGTGAGACTGAAATGCACGTGNCACCCGGTGCCGGCGAACTTCTCGAAGACGACCGGNAGNAACGTGGCGGTCTTGCCGTGNCGNGCNCTGATCTCACGCGCNGTCTCGCGAAACACCAGCTGTTGATCCGCCGCACCAAGCACGTCCCGNTGCNTGATGACCATCTCGACCTGTCCGTGGCCGGCTTCGGCATGACAGGCCTGNACNGAGATGCCCTGGGCGATCAGGGTCTCCGCCAGATCATCGAGAAGCTCCCGATGGGCATTGAGTCCCTCGATGCAGGCATAGTTGCTGTGATCGCATGGGATGATGGAACCGTTCTCNTCCCGNATGACGAGATGGAACTCGTTTTCGAANGAAGCCNCCATCTCCATGCCGCGCTCCGCGAGTCGCGCGATCATTCGCTTGAGAAAGACGCGNGGGCTGCACGCCCACGGCTCGCCGTCACGAGTCACGAAGTCGGTCATGATCTCGGCATGTCCCGGCAGGTACGGNGGCAATCTGAGCGTCGACCAGTCGGGGCGGGCCCAGACCTGACCCACGGGACTGAGTCCCGACTCGGGCGGGACGTGATCCCAGAGAAGCATGAGACCCATCAGGCCTTCGGTGAAGGCGGGACCGGTCGAGGCGACGGAATCGATCGCNTCGATGTGGATCGCTTCACCGCGAATCCGATTGCTCAGNTCCGACCACACGAATCGNACCCACCTGATGTCATGCTCCTCGAGCCGGGACTTCCAGTCGGCAGCCATCGTCATTCTCCGTTGGAGACTTCCTCGAGACCGGGAGCATCATCATGGACCGCGTCATGGTCGTCGTGGTCGTCATGCATGGCGCAGACCCTCGGATTCAATCGCGCGTGCCGCGCGAAGGCGGCCGCGATCAATTGACGAGTGAATCCTTCATGACCCGCCGGGTCGAGCGACAGACAGATGTCGGCGCTTCCGTAATCGGCGGGTGGATAGTAGATCCCGCAATTGGCGTTGATCTCAAGCATGTAGGGCGTGCCCGTCTTGTCGACACGAAGATCGCATCGACCGAAACTCGCCGCCTTGAGCTGGACGAAGAATCGGGCGCACTCGTCACGAAGTCTGTCGGAGAGAACCGGATCCTCCACCGGAAACGATGACAGACCCTCGTACTCGACCCATTTGAGATCGGAATGCTTGAATGATTCCCCCTTGGGGAATCTGTACTGTGCGGGGATGTAGGTGATCGGCTTCTCGGGATCGTCGGGATTCTCCGCGACCAGCACCGTGCATTCGGTCCCCGCGATGTATTCCTCGATCAAGGCGGCGCCGTGGCGACTCATGATCTTCTTCGCCTGGATCCGCAACCCCTCCGGGGTGCGCACGCGCGAACGCCGACTGAGGTCGACGCTGGCGTAACTGCTGTAGTGCTTGACGAAGAGAGGGAACGTGAGGGTCTCCGCCGCCAGTTCGACATCCTCCGGCGTCTTCGCGACCACGTAGTTCGGGGTGGCGATGCCGAGCGCCTGACAGGCCTCCTTCATCTCGACCCGGGTTGGTTCGTAGCATTCCGAACTCGCGCCCGCGAAGGGCACGCCGTGCTCCTCCATCTTCTGGATCACCTCGATACCGGGTATGTCCTGATCAGCGGCGCCGTCGCAGAGATTGAAGAAGAGATCGAACCGATCGGACTTGATCAACTTCTCGACCTGTGTGACCGAATTCACCTTCCCGACCAGCGTCTCGACATGCCATTCGGCATCCGGATAGAACGGGCGCGGATCACACGGCCAATCATCCTCGGGAAAGGGATCGGCATCGAGATCCTGAGTGGTGAGCAGGCAGATGCGAAGACTGATGTCGTGACTCCGATGTTTGTTCTTTGGACATGTTGAAGTGTATCAACAGCATGTTGCAAGATGTGACGGCCGACGGCTTCATCCAACAGGACGATCAAAGTGTGAATGCGATGCATGGAGTTGAAAAAAACGGGCGATCGGATGCAACTCCCGAAGATCGGATGCGTTCGCCATTGGTTGACGGACCACATCAGGCCCGCAATGCGACGAGCGAACGTTGAATTGACGAAATATTTCGTATACCGTGAACGGTCACGTCGTGGTCCGGTTGCGCATAAGAGTGCGAGCCTCGAAGCCCGCCAGAGACGAATCAGGAGCATTTCGATGAAGCACCTCACAACCATGCTGATCCTCATGTTGACGACCACTCAGACGGCGTTCGCACAGAAAGAGGAAACATCCTCGGGCGACGGGGACCTCACCAGTCAGCTCCAGGAATCGCTCAGACCTGCGATCGTGACCGGAGTGATCGACGAAGAGATGATCGAGGCGATCATGCTCGCCGCCTACGTCGCATCGGGGTCACCGGTCGACTCGAGTCAGGAGACCCCCAAGCCGGGACAGGAGGACCGTGAATTCTTCGGCGAGCTTTATGACCAACTCGCCGAAGCCGTGAAGAACGGCCAGATGACTCGTGAGGACAGCGAACTGATCTGGGAAGAGGCGATGTCCGACGTGAAGAGCTACTACGAGGAATACGAACGTCGAGGGGAGCAGCCCGAGCGATCATGGGCGACAGGATCGATGCACGCCGGGGCGATGAGTTTCGCACGTCTGAGCATTCCCGATCCAGGGGACATGGAGACTCTGACGCGCCCCGAATTCATGAAGCGAGACGCCTCCACCATCGCCCGAGGGCTCGACCTCGACGACGTGAACTCGACGCTCGTCGCGTCACTCATCGAGGATTACGTCGATGAGTATCTCGCCGGGGCCAGTGCACTGCGGGAGGAGATGCGGACCGGCTTTCGTGCGATGAACGCGCGCGCGACGGTGGAGCATCTTCAGGTCATCGAAGGCATCACGATCGATCGATCCTCGGTGCGTGCGGTCGCCGAATCATGGGGGAAGGGTGAAAGAGCCGTGCAGTGGGCCGAGGATGGCATCGATCGTTTCGAGCGGGCCATCGAGCTGGTCAGAACCGGCCTGATCGAGGAACGACGTTTTCTGATCGAGAACGGACGCACGGGTGGAAGCGACGATGCCTTCGACATGGTCGATCGAATCAAGTCCTTCGCTCGACAGAGAGGTTCCGCCCGGATGGAACTTCTCAACGAACTGCGGACGGTACTTCCCGAGTCATCCCTCGAGGAATTCGAGATCATCGTCGTCGATCTTCTGCTCGAGAACGCCAGACGTATAGCGAGGCTGGGCGGCACGAGAATCGATCTGATGCAGGCCGTCGAAGAGACCGCGGCTGAGGCGCCCGACATGCTCGCCGAATCACGACGCACTGCGATCGATCAGAACACGAGCCTGATCGAGATCGCGGATCAATGGATGGATGCACGCATCCAGCGGGAGATCAGTGGATTCACTCTCGCGGGGGCCATGTTCGCAGGAGGCGGCATCAAGGGACTCAGCGATGGACTTGCGAAGGAGGATTCTGGACCCGAAGTCGATGCCTTCATGAGAGATGTACGAAACGAGCTCGAATCATCGATCAGATTCAGGGATGCCACTCTGAACGGAGTCGAAGTCATCGCAGGTGCACTGCGCGATCGCCCCGGCGAGCTGGCGGACGACTTCAAAAGACGCGCCTATCTCCAGGGATTCAAAGAACAGATGAGGGTTCGATGGTGCGAGCGCGCGTCGGATTGCGCGATGGACCGTGCAGAGGATGATCCGGAGCTTCTGGAGAGTCTGCTCGAGATCCAGGAAAGCATCGAGCAACGACTCCCGGCGCTGCGAACCCGGGCGATTCTGGATCGAATCGAGTCGGAGCCTCGTCTCGCCCGGGCCAAGGTCCGCGCGTACACGGACGGTTCATCGAACATGAAGACGGATGCCAGACTTCTCCTGAAGGAGCCCGGATTCGATGCGTTCGACGATCTCGATGATCAGATCCACACGTTGCTCACGAGCCTCCTGACTGAAGAGCTCATGGAACAGTGCCCGCGCAAGCCGGGAACGCCTCTGGGCACGGGCATGGACAAGACCGACTCGAAGAAGGGCAAGGACGGCCGTGCCGGCTCGAAATCGGGCAAGGGAGCCGGAACGAGCGCCGGCAAAGGACGCGGCGCCGCAGGAGGCAAGAAATGAGGAACCTAGGATGAAAAGACCCCCCTCTGCTCCCGCCGATGCAAAAAGTGGTCTTTTGCCAGATCGCCCGACTTTGACGAAAAAATTCGTGTAACTTCGAACACTCGATCGAGTGAAAGGTGATGATGCGACGACCGAAGAACCAGAAACCCACCGATTCAGAATGTCTCATTCTCAACGTGCTCTGGCAGAAGAAGAATGCGACGGTTCGTGAAGTCTTCGAACATCTCGAGGAATCGGGCGAGGGGATGGGGTACACCACCGTGCTGAAGTTCATGCAGATCATGACTCGGAAGGGACTCCTCGAACGGGATTCGAACGTGAGACCTCAGGTGTACCGCGCGCAGGAGACCAGGCAGAAGACCCAACGGACGCTCGTGGGCGACCTGCTCGATCGCGCATTCAGCGGTTCACCGGGCAATCTGGCGCTGCAGGCGCTGACGATGCGCAAATCCACACCCGAGGAACTCGCGGAGATCCGCAAGATGCTGGACAAACTGGAGGAGTCGCCATGAACGAGCTTCTCCATGTCTTCGATCCGGGCGTGCTCGGCTGGGCGATCATTCACTTCCTCTGGCAGGGCGCTCTGATCGGCGTGGTCGCAGGGTTGATTCTGTCATTGACGCCCTCCCGCATGGCGGCATTTCGCTACGTGACCACCTGCGTGGCGCTTGCCCTCTGCGTCGTGACATTCATGGTCACCATCGTCCAGCTCGGCCAGCGGATGCCACCCGTTGCGACGGTGGTCGACGCGTCGAGCGCGGGAACGGAACTTCTCGAGTCGACCTCGGTCATGGCAGTTTCACAGGAGACGAAATCCGGCACATCCAATCTCGCGGGACTGATCGCCATCGCCTGGACGCTGGGGGTGGCGCTGATGGGCCTGCGGCTCATCGGTCAGTGGCGGACCACGATCAGACTCCGGACCGGTGCGAACGAGACGATCGACCCCCGCTGGCATGCCATGTTCGATCGACTGAAGGCGCGACTCGGTCTGTCCGAAGGCATCAGACTGCTGGTCAGCGGAATCGCCGAGACCCCGATGGTGCTCGGCTGGATCAGGCCGGTGGTCATGATCCCCACCGCGGCATTCAGCACGCTCACCGACGATGAATTGAAGCTGGTGCTTCTCCATGAACTGAACCACATCCGTCGGATGGATCACCTCATCAATCTGCTTCAGGGCACGACGGAATGCCTGCTCTTCTTCCACCCCGTCACGTGGTGGCTGTCGAATCAGATCCGCAACGAACGCGAACTCTGCTGCGACGACCTCACCATTCAAACCATGAATCAACCTCGAATCTTCGCCAGAGCGCTCTTCAAACTTGAGACACTCAGGCTCGAACACAACAAATCACCCTTGAACACGGCTATCCATGCCACAGGAGGCTCCTTGATGTCCAGAATCACCAGAATGCTTGAATCACACGACCGGAACAGAACCGGGAATTCCACGTGGAAGACCCCTCTCGCACTGGTTCTCGCAACGGGCCTGACCGCGGTCTGTCTGACGACCCACATGAACTCGGTCGACGCCTCAGAGACGATGGTGTCGGAGCAGGACCGAGGTCAGAAGGACGATACGAATTTCCCGACCGCTCAGGAGATGCGGACCATGGTCGGCGAGAAGGTGAGGGACGGAAGCATCTCCCGTGAACAGGCCGGTCAGATGATGCAGTTGCACCGACGACTGACGTCGGGCATGGAGAACGGGACCCTGAGCGCACGTGAGGCCCGTGCCATGATGGATGAACGGACCAAGGCCATCTTCGAAGCGGACTCAGGAGACGATCGAAGGCGTCGTGGTGATTCCGAACAGGCCATGATCGACCGCATGATCGACATGGTCAATGCCGGGGAGATCACCCGTGAACAGATGCAGCAAAGACTCGATCGCATGAACATGCGGGACGAGCTGGAATCGGAAGACGAACTCGATGTCGCGATCGCCCAGGTCGAGGAGATGCTCGAAACGGGGATGATCACTCGGACGCAGCTCCTCGAGGGCCTGCGCAGGATGATGTCCGAATTCAAGAGGCCCGCCTTCACCAGGGCCGACTACGCGGAAGCCGCACGCAAGATGGCAGCCATGGTCGAAGCCGGTGACATCACGCGAGAACAGATGCAACAGCGACTTGATCGCATGCGGATGCAGATGGGTGAATCGAAGAGCAAGGCACCGACCAAGCTCGACTACATGGAGGCCGAGAAGAAGATGTCCGCCATGGTCAAGTCCGGCGAGATCACCAGAGAACAGATGCAGCAGCGACTCGATCGCATGCGAATGGCGATGACCGAAGATTCCAGAAAGGCCAAGGCGCCTTCACGAGTCGAGTACATGGAAGCCGAGAGGAAGATGACCGCCATGGTCAAGGCCGGCGAGATCACCAGAGAACAGATGCAGCAGCGACTCGAACGCATGAAATTCGAGATCGAGCGATCCATGTCGAAGGAATCGAAGTCGGAAGGATTCTCCCGGCGGGAGTACAAGGAAGCCCAGGGCAGGTTGATGGAGATGCTCGAAGCCGGTGAGATCACCAGAGAGCAGATGCAACAGCGACTCGATCGCATGAAGGCCGGCGCCGACAAGCGAGCCGGCAAGGACAAGGCCATCGGCAAGGACAAGGTGAAGGGCAAGGGCAAGGCGAAGGGCAAGGGCAATGGCGAGGGCGAGGCGAAGAGCGAACGAGCGATTCCCACGCCACCGGAAGGCCTCTCCCGTCAGGAACTTCGCGAGTGGTTCGGACGCATTCAGGACCGACTCGACATGGCCGTCGAATCCGGCCGCATGACCAGAGAAGAAGCGCGTGAGATGATCATGAAGATCCGCTCCAACATGCGCTGACGCACGTCCGCCATCGGAACCCTGAAGAACATCCCCCCCGTTTCGTCGCACGACGAGACGGGGGGGCGTTTCATATCAGGGTGCGTGGCAGGCAAATCCCGTAAGCTCGATGGATCGAGGCACGGGTCACCGGCAGGTTTCCCCAATCAAGGCATGGAGTATCGACAGATGAAGACGATCTTTCTCTCATTCGGCGCCCTGTTCATCATCGGCATCACCGGATCCTCAAGCGCGGAAGCCGGTACACAAGACTCGGGATGGATGACGGAACCGACTCTTCACGGAGATCGACTGGTGTTCGTGAGCGAAGGCGATCTCTTCGGGGCGGATCTTCGCGACGGTACCGCCCATCGACTCACCTCGCACGAAGGCGCGGAATACCGGCCCTCGCTGTCACCGGACGGTCGGTGGATCGCCTTCACCGGGGAATACGGTGGCAACCCGGATGTCTTCGTCATGCCCGCCCGTGGTGGCGCCCCGAGACAACTGACCCATCACCCCGACGGTGATGGCGTCGTCGGCTGGTCGGCCGACGGAGCCTCGGTGCTCTTTCGATCGGGCAGAACCCATCCGCACGGACGACACGAACTCTGGAAGGTCCCGGTGAAGGGTGGGATGCCTCAGCCATTCGGGTTCGGAGACTGCTCGATGGCCTCCTTCGCGGGAGACGATGGGCGAATGGCGTTCTGTCGCTGGTCGAACGAACGAGACAACTGGAAGAACTACCGGGGTGGCACCGCCCCCGAGATCTGGTTCGGAGATCCGGGCAATGGCGCCTTCGAAAACCTCACGAAGAATGATGCCAACGACATGTTTCCGGTGTGGTTGGACACCGATGGGGAAGAACGCATCTGCTTCCTCTCGGATCGAGATCGGACACCCAACATCTGGTCCATGAAGACCGACGGCACGAAACCGACACGTCTCACCACGTTCGATGGCACCGGCGACGCCCCGTCGAACTTCGACATTCGATCCCTCGCCGGGGATGCCGCCCCGGATTCCGATCGCCTGGTCTTCGAGCAGGGCGGTGAGATCGGGATCTTCGATGTCGGCAGCGGCACGCTGACCAGACCCCGCATCCAGCTGTCCAGTGACAGGCCGCAACGCCGAGACCGACATGTCTCCGCGCAGGAGTCCCTTGAATCAGGCGCCCTCTCATGGGAGGGCACGATGATGGCATTCACCGCTCGAGGTGAGATCTTCGTGATCGATTTCGAGTCGGACGAACTTCTCCGGGTGACCGAGCAGAGCGATGCGAGGAATCGAAGCGCGACGTTTCTGAACGAAGAGACTCTCGTCGTGATCACCGACGAAGGCGGCGAACAGCAGATCGCCCTGAGGTACATCGGAGGGCCTCCCGAACAGGAAGTCATCAGCGAGGAGGAGCACGCATGGTTCTTCTCCCCCGTGGTCTCGAACGATGAACGATGGGTCGTCGTCGCCAACGCACGCGGGGAGCTTCTGTCGTTCGATCTCGAGACCGGTGACCGACGACTGATCACACGCTGCAGGCACGGGGAGATCACCGACTACAGGATCTCTCCGGACAGTCGCTGGATCGCGTGGTCGATGCCGAATGCGAACGAGCTCTCGGAGATCAGGCTTGCCAGACTCGACGACGCGTCCATGACTCCGATCACGATCGGTGACGGCATGTACTCCGACACGCAACCTCGTTGGGACCCGGCTGGTGCGTACCTGTGGTTCGTGAGCGACCGATCGATGAACGCCCGACTTGGCAGCACGGAATTCCGTCACACCTTCACGGAAAGCGCCCGGGTCTACGCCCTCGCACTCGAGGCATCGATGCCCCCACCCGATGCGTCCGTCATGGCTTCGATGGGAATCGACCTCGATGCATGGTCGGCGCCTCCCAGCCCCGATGAATGGGAGTCGTTCGAGGAAGAGGAAGACGGCGCGGACCAGATGGAATCGAAGATGAATCCCGAAGAGATCGGGGGGATCACAATCGACCTCGAAGGATTGAGGGATCGAATCCATCCCGTGACGGACGTGACTCCGGGAACCTGGGATCAACTCGAAGCGACATGGGGTGGCTTCTATGCGGTCAAGACCTCGGGTGAGGTCCTGCACAACGATGGCATGGAGGACATGACGCCACCGATGCTGATCCGGTTCGACGTGCTGGGTGGCCCCATGGTCGTCTACGAGGACGTCGCCGGGTACGTCATCAGTGGAGACCGCATGACACTGGCGCTCTCAACGGAGACGGGAGCGTGGCTCACCTACGACAGGATGTTCGAGACGCTCGAAGAACTTCCGACGCCCATGCACATGCTCGAAATCGACACCACCGCCGAGTGGGCACAGATTCTCGATGAAGCCTGGCGCCTGCAACGCGACTTCTTCTGGAATCCGAAGCTCAACGGAATCGACTGGGATGCCATGCGGTCGAAGTACGCGGAGCGTCTCGACCTGATCGGCTCCAGGGACGAACTGGACGATCTGATCGGACGCATGATGAGTGAACTCGAGTGCAGTCATGCCTACATCTGGCAGGAAGGTCCTCCCGTGCGCAGCGCGGAATACGTCCCCTTCGCCATGCTGGGCGCGGATCTCGCACCCCATTCCGAGGGCTACGAGATCACGAGGATTCTTCCCGGACGATCATGGGACGAGGACGGGCGCAGTCCGCTGGCATCGTCGTGGCTGGGAATCAAGGAGGGCGACGTCATCCTCGAGATCGACGGCCGTCCGGTCGATNCGAACTCGAACCCATGGTCCATGCTCGACGGCATCGCNGNAGACACCGTCNGACTGGTCGTGNTGCCGANGGANNANGNNGAGGAGATCTTCGTGGTCAACGCGCCAGTCGTCCACGACGAAAGCCGTCTTCGCTACAACGCNTGGGTCGATGGCAACCGAGAAGCGGTCGATGCCGCCAGCGACGGTCGCTTCGGGTACCTGCATCTCACCGACATGGACACNGAGGGTCTCTCCCAGTTCGGGCATCAGTTCCCGGGNCAGGGCGACAAGGAAGGCCTGGTGATCGACATCAGAAACAACGGCGGCGGCTTCGTCAGTCAGTTGATCCTCGATCAGCTCAATCAGAAGGTCACCGGATACGATCAGCCGCGACACGGCAGCACGATGACCTACCCGCAGCANGCCTTCCCCGGACACATGGTGGTTCTNATGGANCAGCACTCGGGAAGCGACGGCGACATCTTTCCCTACATGTTCAGAGAGATGGGNCTNGGACCGCTGATCGGCATGCGAACCTGGGGTGGCGTGGTCGGCATTCGCAGCGACAAGGGCGCGGTCGACGGCGGCATGACCACCCAGCCCGAATACGCGACCTGGACNNTNAANGATGGNTGGGGCATCGAGAATTACGGCGTGGATCCNGACATCGAAGTCGACAACACGCCGCATGATCATNTCGAAGGACGNGANCGTCAGCTGGAACGCGCGATCGAGGAACTCGAGAGACGAACCCGCGANATGCCCGTCNAGACCCCATCNCCCCCCGCCTANCCGGAATGAAGAGAGAGNCCCATGCTTGGTGAACGACTTGCCAAGAGAATGAANCACCTCGCGAANTGGGGCCGAAGGCAGGGNNTCTCNTGNTTTCGACTCTATGANCGGGACATNCCNGAANACCCNCTGGTCATCGACTGGTACGGCGACCCCGANACGGATGACCTCNCCCACGAAGGTGACGCGGTGGTCTGGTTTCANGANCGNACCNNNGACGACACCATCGACGATTCGATCGCGTACCGACGGGACGTCGAGGGTGAGATCCTCGCCGGACTCGGCATTCCACGAGCGCGGATGCACGTGAAACAGCGTGGCCGACAACGGGACGAAGATGGTGGCCGAGAACAGTACGAGCGGATCGAGACCAGCGCGAACCTGAAGATCGTCCACGAACACGGCTCGCGTTTCCAGATCAATCTCTCTGACTATCTCGACGTCGGTCTCTTTCTCGATCATCGTCCGACCAGACTCGCGGTGCGCGAACGTGCCGAAGGAAAGANCGTCCTGAACCTCTTCGCCTACACCGGNGCGTTCAGCGTGCACGCCAGAGCGGGCGGCGCCGCGCNGACGACCACGATCGACATGTCGCGCACCTACCTCGACTGGTACGCNCAGAATCTCTACCAGAACGGGTTCGGACTCGANGANGACCACCGGAGCGTCCATGCCGACTGCCTGCAGTGGNTGGAACAGGGACCNCAGGATGACGTGCGTTACGACATCGTGATCTGCGACCCCCCCACCTTCTCGAATTCGAAACGCATGAAGGCNGNNTCNTTCTCGATNCTGCGNGACCATCCNGANCTNCTGCAGACAGGTNTCACGNTTCGTGGCGCCCAAGGGNGAGATCTTNTTCTCGACCAACGCNCGNCGNTTCGAATTCGACGANNCNGCNGTTCCNGAAGGGTTCGGAGCGCACGAGATCAGTCACCGCTCGGTCCCCGAGGACTTCAGGAACCGGAAGATNCATCGCTGCTGGCGACTGGCNGAAGGCTGGACTCCGAAACGGAAGCGACCGTCTTCGCCTGATGCGTGACGATCGGCACGNAGCCGANNTCCATGCCCTTCGGCGGTGAGACGATCAGNTTNGNATCGAACGANACNAGNTCACCCNACGANGGTGGTGCGAGATAGGTGCCGTTGATCCGCCAGGAAGAATGCATGCGTTCGATCATCGCCTGCAGACGATTCATCTCCTNCNCGGTGCGGTCGTACTGCTGGAAGACCGGCTGNTCGACGAAGCGGTACCAGTGGTAGGTCACGGTGGAGCCATCNGCCAGGCGTGCTTCGAACGGTCCGGCGGCCGGACCGGGCGTCGCCCANGAACCNGCCAGAGGAAGTGCNGAATACGGANGTGGATTCTTNCCGGGTGGCTCGAAGGACGCCTCGCGCAATCCGGTTTCGGCAGGAACATCCTTTGCATCGACCGCCACCCAGGTGCCGGACTCCAGTCGAAAGAAGGTGGGAAAGCGNCCGACGCCACGNCGCACGCCATCGGTCCAGGTCAGGCCGAAGGTGTTCTTCGAGAAGATGGTCGGTTGCGCGAGTTCATTGATGCCTGAGATCGGAGTGTCGTCGATGCGGTANCCGATCGGTCCGGTCCCGACCNTGGGGCGAATCATTCCTNNGGTCTTGAATCGACCGTCGGGTGCTCGCCCACCATCACGCCAGGCGAGNACCTCGTCGTAGATCGCATCCTTCGANTAGAGGNTCGTGTCACGCACCAAGGTGGTGCGATCACGCGAATCGACTGGAAACTGCAGCTGTGGAATCCGTGCGTAGGACACGCCCTCCNNGTCGCTCGCCTGATACCGCGGCACGGTGTTGATCTCCATCGCGCCCGACAGATCACCGGTCGANCCGCGGGCATCGAGNCCNCNNCCNACATCGAANGGNTAGTCATGCGCGATGCGACTCCAGGTCTCCGGCACGTAGCAGGCGACGGGACCCTTGAAGTTCNTCGCNTTGACGAANAGCGTCCAGCTGTTGGTGCCGGTGGGCTGCGGGGTCGACTGTTCATCGGTCAACGGCAGNGCCATGTAGGCATACCCCAGAAGCTCCCCCATNGGCGTGCCCTTGAAGGTCATGCCGTCCGGAGGCACGAGGATTCGATTGCTNATCTGNGCGATGCCGAGGAGATCGTCGGGAAGCGGCCGACTNGAGTGAAAGAACGGCCAGCCNGGNGAGGCGATCTCGTGGCTGTAGCAGTCCGAGGTNGCGTTCATGCTGAACTTCGGCGGCCCGTAGTGAAAACGATTGCCCGCCCAGTAGCCGATGCCACCCTCGAGCGTCTGGAAGACCGAACCGTAGGTCGGGCCNCGNTCGGGCCAGTTGTCACGTGCCGTGGTGCCGACGGGACACAAGGGAACGTCGGGATTGTCGTCGTTGTTGGGAATGATCCAGGCCGAGGGCAACCCGATCTGAAATCCCGCGATCGGCTCCGGCACCAGCGACCAGACACCGGCNTAGAACCCGGCNCCATAGCGGTGGGTCTCGGGGACGGTGGCGGTGTGACTGGAGATGTAACCACGCAGTCCGTGACCGATCCGTNTGGGCTCGGAGGGAGTCTCCTGCNGCGCCACCGCGATCGAAACGAGGATGAACATGAACAGGGACGTCTGCGTGAGGTGCTTCATGCCTGAATCATCGCAGAATCGAGTGATTCCCGATGACTTAAATGCTAGCCTTGCGTCATGGCGAAGAAGAAAAAGAAGAAGAAGCAAGGCGGCTACGTCCCACCCCCGNTGGATGTCGANGCCGTCATCGCCGAGNTCGAGGCGCTGATACCCGTCCTCGAGTCACCCGAGGCCGGTCCGGAATGGGGCCAGGCCCAGAAACTTCTCGTCAAGGCGAAGGCGGACACGGGTGCGGTCGCTCGCGCGATCATCTCNCGCGATCCGGAGGCGATCCGCACCTTGATCCTNGTCCTGCGAGGCGAGGCGGAACTGGAAGCCCCCCCGACCGAGGCGCCGCTTCCGGAGATCCCGGACGAGGAACTTCGAAGCGCCATGAAGGCATACCGCAAGCGACTCAAGCTGATCAAGCTGGACCATGAATCGAAACTCGGCCACAGCCCGCTCTCGACCGGNAAGGGCGCCGACTTCGAATCGATCATCCCACCGGAACAATGGGCGCCCGAAGTCTGGAAGGTCCTCGCCGCGAAGGGCGAACTCGAATCGACCGGACAGGGCTTCTACAAGCTTCCCGACGTGCCCAGATCATTCTGATCATGAACCGAAGACAGGGACGANCACNNTGATGATTCCACNTCGCAAAGCCTCGNTNCTGCTGACATGTCTCCTTGGCAGCACGNTTCACGCCTCCTGCATGCAGGATGNTCTGNCGCCGACNCCGTTGCANGAACAGAACNCCACCGACTCGGTNGGACTGGACGAGACGAAGACCGGGNAGTCCGGANTNNACGCCGACGCGATTNAGGAACTTCACCAGACCATGAAGNCCGCGGTCGAGGAGAAGACTCTGTCGGGCATCGTGGTGATGATCGAACGCGACGGCGTGNTCGGATATCGGGAGACCCTCGGNCTTGCNGACATCGCGGCGAAGCAACCGATGCAGATGGACACGCTCTTTCGAATCTATTCGATGACGAAGCCGATCGTGGCGGTGGCCGCGATGAGTCTCTGGGAGGAAGGCGCGTTCACNCTCGACGAACCGATCTCGAAGCATCTTCCCGAATGGAGCAATCCGAAGATCCGAGTGCGAGGCGAANTCGTCCCCGCGAAGACCGCGATCACGCCTCGACACCTGATGACCCACACCATGGGCATCAAGAAGGGCGATGTGTCGCCTCGACAGCACNTGAGATCNCTCGAATCGTTTTCACGTGAACTGGCGGAANAACCACTCGCCTCGGAACCNGGCACGAGATACCGCTACGGCCACTCGATCGATGTCCTCGGGCGCTATCTCGAGGTCATCGAGGGCAAGAGCCTTGATGTCATTCTGCGNGAACGGGTCCTCGATCCGCTCGGCATGANCGACACCGAATTCTGGCTCGAGGATGCGGATGATCTCGAGCGAACCGCCCAGCTCTACACGACATCGAAGCAGGGCTCGTTGAGACTGGCCCGNTCGAAACGGCTGCTGACGAGAAAGCCGAAGGCGATGCTGGGTGGTCAGGGCCTGCTCTCGACGACCGAGGACTACGCCAGATTCTGCAGGATGCTGGCCAATNAAGGCTCCCTCGATGGAACCACCGTCCTCGAACCGGAGACGATCGAGCTGATGCAGCGGAATCATCTGAAGGACATCGGACGGACCTACGGACTCGGCGGATGGGCCGATGGAAGCGGGCTCTACTACTGGGGTGGCGCCGCCGGCACGAAGTTCTGGGTCTCGACGTCGGACAAGGCGTTCGGACTCTTCATGGTGCAGNGAACGGGNTACGAAACNCCCGCCGNAAAAGTCTTCGGAGGACTTTCCCGGCGGGCGCTCGAGGACTGATGAAGGACTACTTGTCCTCTTCGGTCACGCCCATGCCACTGCGATCTGGTGAGGCGGGTCGGGTGACCGGCTGGTAGCCCTCGCCGTTCGCCAGCGCTTCGAGCATCACTTCGACCGCCTTCTCGAGCTGCGGGTCGCCACCGTCGAGCATCAGCGCGGGATCGGCGATGACTTCGATGTCGGGGTCCACCCCGTGGCCTTCGATGCCCCAGGTCCCATCGGTCTCGTAGAAACCGAAGGTCGGCACCGCGGTGTAGCCACCATCGATGAGTCCGGGGTTTCCGGAGATGCCGACCAGGCCACCCCAGGTTCGGGTGCCGATGATCGGTCCGAGCTCGTGATGACGGAAGAGCCAGGGGAACATGTCACCACCCGAGCCGGAGTTGCCGTTGATGAGCATCGCCTTGGGACCGGCATGTGTCCCGCTCGGCCAGCGCCAGTCACGCGTGTCGCGACGGGCCCAGTAGTTGGTGACGGGACGGTTCAGAAGCTCGATGAAGCGGTTCGGGATCTGGCCCCCACCATTCCAGCGCTCGTCGATGACCAACGCCGGCATGTGCGCCTGACCGTGGAACTGACGGACCAGATCGCTCTGACCGTCACGGCCGGTGTTGGGCACGTAGATGTAGCCGACCCGGCCGTCACTCATCTCGGCGACCGCCGCACGACGACCTTCGATCCAATCTCGGTAGCGAAGGTCGGCTTCACTGCGAATGGTTCGAACGACCACGTCACGGGTCGCGCCGACTTCGTCTTCGGAATCCGTGTCATCGGCCGTGTCCTCCGCGGACTCGCCGTCCTCGGACTCGGCATCGTCCTGATCCCCGTCTTCATCCTCGCGCTCGAGGACGGTCAGCACCACCGAACTTCCCGCGGTTCCGATGAACGGTCGCCATGGATCGGCATCGAGCGACATCGGCATGCCGTTGACCGCGACCACGACATCACCTTCCTTGAGATCGAGACCAGGCTCCTGCAGAGGCCCTCGGGCGTCGACATCCCAGACGGCGCCGCCATAGACCTTCGCGATGCGATACCCGTCGGGAACATCACCGTCACCGGGCGCGGGCGCCCAGTCGACACCGAGCAGACCCACGTTCATGGAGGGTTCCGATTCGGCGTCGCCACCGTAGTAGTAGGCATGGCCGACGTTCAGTTCGGAGATCATCTCACCGATGATGTAACTGACGTCTTCACGGGTGTTCGCCTCGTCGACGAGTGGAAGATACGCTTCGAGCACCCCATCCCAATCGACGCCGTGCAGACCGGGATCGTAGAAGTGATCCCGCTGGATGCGCCAGGCATCGGTCACGAGCTGTCGCCATTCCTCACGGGGCTCGACCATCACGTACATCGGAGAGGTCATGACACGGTCGCCACCACCGGAACCGGCGTTGCGGATGACCGCCCCGCTGCCCTGTGGTACGAGCATCTTCTTGCCGTTCGCGGTCATCTGGAACGATCGACCGGAACCGGCGGACTGCTCGGTGGGATTGTCGGCCTTGAGTTCGAAGGTCTTGATGCCGCCATCACGACCACGACGAACGTAGTTGAGACGTCCTCGGTGATCGACCACGAGGTTCCCGAAGGCGCCGGGTCGGACCGGAAGCATCATCGCCCTGCGCTCGAATCCATCGAGGTCGATTTCAAGGGTGTCCGCGTAGGGATCCTCCTCGACCTCGGCCTCCTCATCGGTCTCGGCATCGGACTCGGAGCCCTCCTCCATCTCGTCGGTGGCCTCCTCTGCAGCATCCTCCTCGTCATCGTTCGCGAGACGCGTGCCGGTGATGCCGGTGGGTGGCATGTTCCCCATCATGGGCATGGCGAGACCCGCGAAGGTGTCGCCGTCGATGGTGACCTCGATCGCGGCCACGACTCCCTGACCACCCATGGAGACTTCGAGGGTGAGGGTCATCTCCTCGGCATCGAAGGTCCCGCTCACCTCGCCGTTGATCATCATGCTCGAGACGGTTCCAGTGACGGAGCCATCGGATGCCATGGTGAGACTGACGGACATGTCGAGGTTCGGCATGCCGTCTCGGGGGGCGGTGATGATGCATTTCCAGTCACCACTGACGGGGTCGGTTGAACCGCCCTGATCACCAGCATCGGCGTCGTCACCATCATCATCGGATGAAGCCGCGTCATCGGCATCCTTCTTGCCCTTGCGCCCCTTCATCTTCTTCATGTCCTTCTCGTCGTCCTCGACCCAGGCTTCCTCGTCGCTTTCCTCGAGCCAGGGGCTGGAGACGTCCTCGCGAAGCGGGACCGCGACCAGCACGCCGCTGTCGTCGTAGATCCAGGTGCCGTCGAGGGTGGAATAGCTGGGGCTGAAACGACGATCACTCGTGAAGTAGAGCCAGTCACCGTCACGGTCGAAGGCGGGTGATCCATCGTTGAACATACCGCTGGTGACGATGCTGGTCTCGCCCGTCTTGAAGTCGTGCAGATGGATGCGACCCATCGTCGAGTCACCGGTCGCGGCGGACCAGGCGATCCATCGACCGTCCTGACTGAAACTCGGCTCGGGGAAATCGCTCCACTCGTTCTTGCCGATGAGCGTCCTCGCACCATCCTCGATGTCGATGCGATAGGCGGTTCCCGTCTTGTCGGCGTAGATCAGATAGCTCGAGTCGGGCGCCCACCAGATCGAGTACTTGAAGGACCCGAGGTCGTCGGTGAGACGACGAGGCTCACCCTTGCCATCGCTGCGACGAACGAAGAGTTCGTACTCCCCGGGCTCGTCGCTGAAGTAGGCGATCCACTTTCCGTCGGGACTCCAGCTGGGCGTGCGTTCGGCGAAGCCGGAGGTTCGGGACATGTTTCGCGGGCTGCCGTTCTCGGCAGGCAGCGTCCAGAGATCGCCACGTGCGGAGACGACGGCACGCTTCGCGTTCGGTGAGAGCGACCATTCGGTGATGTAGTCGGAGGCATCGACCCGATTGGGGCGAAGGCTGGCGGTGGCGCCGGGCACTTCGATCTCGACCGATTCGTGTCGACCGGTCGCGTCGTCGTAGACATGCAGGTTCGATCCCATCTGAAAGACGATCCGGGCGGCGCGACCGTCATCGGGACCGATCGCGGGCCACTTCACATCGAAATCGGCGAACTCGGTCAGCTGAGTCGATTCACCACTGGGGACGTCGTACTTCCAGAGATTGAGTCGATGTTCGGGGCCGGCATCGGACAGGTAGAAGAGCTGGTCGCCGTGCCACATCGGCAGGGTGTCGGTGCCTTCCCAATCGGTGACTCGACGCGAGTCGCCGGTCTCGAGGTTCAGCAACCAGAGGTCGCTGGCCATGCCACCCCGGTAACGCTTCCAGGTTCGACCATCACGCTGATTGGGGGTGTAGGCCACCCAGGTGCCACTGCGGTCGATCGTCGCATTGGCGCCGTAGGGCATCGGCAGCGCTTCGGGCATGCCGCCTTCCGCATCGACGGAGAAGACCATCTCCGCACGAGGGACGCCGCCCATGTTGCGCCCGCTGAAGAGCAGCGTGCTGTCGGGGCCCCAGTCACTCAGGCGTTCGGAACCGGGGGGGTGCGTGACTCGATGCGGCATGCCGCCACGGGTCGGCACCACGTAGAGGTCGCGATTCCCCTCGTAGTTGCCCATGAAGGCGACCTGTGAACCATCCGGAGAGAAACGAGGCATGACCTCGACACCATCCGGTGAGGCCAGAGGCAGGGCGATGCCTCCCTCGAGGGGCACACGCCAGAGGTCGTTGGCATAGGCGAAGACGATCTCGTCGTTGGAGATGTCGGGGTACCGGAACATCGAGGCACCACCGTCTTCAACGACTGGCATGGCGGCGGAGGCGAGGAAGGCGAGCAGAGGGAAGGTGATCATCAAAAAGAGCTCCGAATGATGAGGGTGTTTCGAACAGATCAGTATATGCGGCGAAAAACATTCCAATGTGGCCGAGGCCATATAATTGAGGCATGCGAGCCGGACTTTTCACACACCATGCCGCCATGTCCCTCGTGGGCGCGCTGTGGATGCTCTCCAATGATGGCTTCGGGCTCGATCGATCCCCGGACGCCGAAATCGACTGGATCGAGGTTCCCGGCGGGGTCTTCACCATGGGCACCGATCACCCGGAAGGCAGACCCGATGAACGACCCGCTCACAAGGTGAAAGTCGGTGACTTCCAGATCGCCCGCACCGAAGTCACCAACGCCCAATTCGCGGCGTTCGTCGAGGCCACGGGGTATCTGACCACGGCCGAACGACCGATCGACTGGGCCGTTCTGAAGAAACAGGTTCCGGAAGGCACGCCGAAACCACCCGATGAGGTGCTGGTCCCGGGCGCCCTGATCTTCACTCCACCGGACGGACCGGTGGAGACGACCAGTCCGGCTCGCTGGTGGCGCTGGACCCCGGGCGCGTGCTGGAAACACCCGGACGGTCCGGGCAGCTCGATCGAGGGCCTCGAGGATCACCCGGTGGTCCATGTCTCATGGGACGACGCGAAGGCGTTCTGCAAATGGGTGGGTGGTCGTCTGCCCACCGAAGCGGAATGGGAACGGGCGGCACGCATGGGGCAGGATGATCGCCGGTTCATCTGGGGCGACGAGTTTCGACCGGATGATCGCATCATGTGCAACACCTGGGATGGTCGATTCCCGGATCTCAACACCAAAGAAGACGGACATCTCGGGACGGCGCCGGTGGGCAGCTTTCCACCGAATGAACTCGGCCTGCACGACATGGCGGGCAACGTCTGGGAATGGGTCGCGGATCGCTTCGACGTGGAGACCTATTCCCGAAGAACGAAGGACGCCGGTGAGGACTTCGTCATCATCGATCCCGTCGGACCCGATCGATCCGCCGACCCGAGGAATCCGCTGGTGACCGACAGTCGGGTCCACAAGGGCGGATCATTCCTCTGCAATCCATCGTATTGCTCGAGCTATCGACCGAGCGCCCGCATGGCATCGACACCTGACAGCGGCCTGAGCCACCTGGGATTCAGACCGGTGCGGGACGTGCCGGAGCAGACATCGAAAGTCGATTCAAACGCGACGAACCCGGACCCCTGACAGGTCGTGTCAGAGCCATTTCTCGTCGGGTGCGCTGTGACGAGGGCCGGTAGTCGGAGGAGTTTCCTGATCCGTGTCTTCGGCGGCGGAGGCGTCCTCGGCCCGATCGCTCGAACCACCGAAGGCGATCTCACGAAGCTTCTTGGTTCTTCGATGGACCCTGACCTTCAGAAGCAGAAGCGTCCAGGCCACGAAACCCACGATGGTCAGCGTGGGAAAGAGATACCAGAACTGAGGAAAGGTCTCCGCGAACTGGCGATCGGTGAATTCGAGCACGATCACGATCAGAATCGTCGAGAGTGCGAAACCACCGACCGCACCGATCCCCACCAGTCGGAAGAAGTCGTCATGGAAGAACAGATTCTCGAAGTTCTCGACGACCTGGACGCGTGACGCTCGATCGTTCGCACGTGCCAGTTCCTGCAGCTGCTCCTCGCTGCTCGAGAGATCTTCGAGGATGGACGCGCCATCGGGACCGAGGACGGCATCGGACGCCGAGGATTCGGCCGGCGCCGCGTCCTTCGTTCGCTTCCAGGGCGGAAGGTCCTGCTGACTGTCTTTGGATTCGATCATGACCGGAGTCGTCCTTGGTGATTCGTGAACAATGGGTGAAAGATGTTCGAATCAAGTCACCCGATAGACCTCTTCCATCGAGGTGATGCCCTTGCGAACGAGTCTGTATCCGGCGTGACGAAGACCATGATAGCCACGCTTTTCGAGGAAATGACGCAGCTCGACGTAGGTCAACGCATCCGACTTGACGATGTCGTTGAGTTCATCGTCGACCTCGAGAAGCTCGAAGATCCCGAGTCGCCCTCGGTATCCGGTCCCGAAGCATTCGGCACAGCCACCGGGCTCGTAGATCTCGAAATGAGTGCTGGAATCGCCGCCGAGCTTCCGGTTCAGACGCTCGTCGAATGGGGTGCTCCTGCGACAGTAGCGACACAGTTTTCTGACCAGTCGCTGGGCGAGCATCGCATTCAGGGCGGAGGCGACGACGTATCGTTCGAGTCCCATGTCGAAAAGACGCACGAAGGTCTCCATCGCACTGTTGGTGTGCAGGGACGAGAGGACCAGGTGGCCCGTGAGCGCGGACTTGAACGCGATGTCCGCGGTCTCACCGTCACGCATCTCCCCCACCAGGATCACGTCCGGGTCCTGCCGCAGGATCGAACGAAGTCCGTTCGCGAAGGTGAAGCCGATCTTCTGATTGGTCTGCCCCTGGATCACGTCGGCGAATCGATATTCGATCGGATCCTCGAGGGTCATGATGTTTCGTGAACGCGCATCCAACGTGTTGAGAAGCGCGTAGAGAGTCGACGTCTTCCCGCTACCGGTGGGACCGGTGACGAGCAGCATCCCGAGCGACCTGCGTGCCTGCTCGATCATCTTCTCTGAAAGAGCCTTCGTGAAACCAAGCTGCCCGAGGTTCAGATCGTCGCTCACCCGCCGAAGCAGTCGAAGCACGGCCTTCTGGCCGAATTCGGTGGGAAAGGTCGAGATGCGGACGTCGACGGGCTCGCCGTCGACCTTGAATCGAAAGGCGCCGTCCTGCGGCAGGCGGCGTTCCGCGATGTCGACGTTGCCCATGACCTTCAGTCGGCTGACGATCGCCAGTTTCAGAGCGAGCGGGATCTCCGGGCGTTCGACGAGCATGCCGTCGATTCGAAAACGAACCCGCACCCGATCCTCCCGGGGCTCGATGTGGATGTCACTGGCCGATTCCTGAACGGCGCGTTCCAGAATGCGGTCCACGAGCTGTACGGTCTTGGCATCTTCCTTGGCGGCCACGGGCATCCCTTTCGCGTGCTGAAACGAGTCCAGCACTACATACGTCATTCGGCATGAGAGTCAGGGTGCGATCAAAATTCCCTCGCCGGTGAGACCGGGACCGAAGGCCAGTGCAAGCATCGGGCCGACGGGTCTCGAGGCCATCTGCGCCTTGAGAACCCATAGAATCGTCGCGGATGACATGTTTCCGTGTCGTTCAAGCACTCTTTCGGATTCGCTCAGACANGCCGGATCNAGTTCGAGGCNGCGACGAACCCCTTCGAGGATGTCACGTCCCCCCGGATGCACGACCCATCGNTCGATGTCNNCCGGGGTCAGTCCNCGTGGNGCGAGCCANTGCTCGAGCCACGAACCCAGATGCCGACGNATCAATCCCGGCACCCGTGGCGACAANGTCATNCGAAACCCATGTTGGCCGATCTCCCAACCCATTCGGGAGGCCGTGNCGGGAAAGACCCGGCTCANGNCCCCGGTGANTCGCGGAGCNTCGGNACTCGAACCGATCAAGGCACACGCGGCGCCATCNGCGAAGATCGCGTTGGCGACCTGNTGATCCCACCGNGGATCATCCACCTGGTAATGCAGACTGCACAGTTCGACGCAGACCAGCATCACGACCGCATCGGGATNCGCACGNACGAACGCGGAGGCGANGGCNAGACCGTTCAAGCCNGCGTGACANCCCATGAAACCGACGTGNGTTCGNGAGACATCGNGAGACAGNCCCAGACGTTCGATCAANCCGTGATCGATCCCCGGTGATCTCGCCCCGGTGCAGGACACCGTGACCAGATGGGTCACCTGCCGCGGCGTGCACCCTGACTCATGGAAGGCCCGNTCNGCCGCGGCCGANCCGAGCTCGATCGCNTTGGGCATGAANTGNGACAGTCGNGCCTCGGTCGTNGCGCCGTGACCGNCGGGNCCTTCGAGAATCGAGTCTCGCATCCCGNNCACATCGAAGATGCTTCCACGAGACGTCACTCCGCATTCGTCGTAGAGATGCCGAAGCTTGTCCTCGGGAAGGGACGGCGAACAGTCGAGTGCGAGTTCGTACCCGAGTGCACGCGAGACCTTGAAGTCCGGGGCCGCGGTTCCGATGNCGAGAATGCACGGGTCGAGGCTCATGAACCGCTCCAACAGAGGCGACGTGTCACCCATCCGACCGGCGGTCGTTGCCCGATCAGAGTCAGAATCAGNGAGAGCGTNCGAGGACGTCGGGANAGACCACAGACCGTGCGACAGACCAGACGTCTGCTTCGAAGCATCCGGTTCGCCTGCTTGGTCCANCCCTNNGAGACCTCNTCNCCCTCGAGCACTCGCCGGGCATGTGGGAGAATCTCCGCGGCNCGACAGATCCCCCAGCTCATGCCTTCACCGGTGAGTGGCTCCACGTACCGAGCCGCATCGCCGAGCACGAGAATNCGCCCTCCTGCGGTTCGAGCACGCTGCCTGGTCAATTGNCCNACGCCTTTCCATTGGATGTCAAGAAGATGAGGCGCCTCATCGCCCGCCTCCCGACAGATTCGGGCCACCGCCCCCTGAGNGCCGTCCTGCTTGATCGCATCCGCGCTGACGGCGGCGGCCACCACCAATCGTCCGTCNGCCAGACGGGACGTTCCGACGTAGCCCACNGACGAGCATCGCATGACGATCGAGTCGTCGTCCTTNTCGCCGGATGGACNCTCGATCACCGCCCCNAGACCGANGGGGCTCGCACGATCGATCGTCCAGGCGAACTCATTTCGATGNCTCAACGAGGTTCCAGCCAGTCCGTCCGCGACCACCACGATGCCGGGCGCGCACTCCANCGANTGTCCNTCCCGCTCCAACAGAACCCGGTCATCGGATTGAACGCTGGCNCGAAGNCGATCGTGAAAGANCGCTCCGTGGTCGACCGCACCCGCGGCAAGNACNTCGTCGAGACGACCACGATCAAGGGAGTANTAGGGTTCGATGGGAAGCGANGACGAGGCNCCACCGGCGTGNAGTCTGAGCCGATGCATCGGNACGGGGTCGATCGAACGCAATCGNTCGCCNAGACCGCAGGACTCGAGCGCACGGATCCCCGCCGGCGCNAGACAACCACCACAGACCTTCCGNCGAGGAAAACCGGCNCGTTCGACCANCACCGTGGAGAGTCCCGCTCGTGCGAGCACGCTGGCCGCCACCGNACCGGTNGGNCCNGCGCCGATGACCAGNGCNTCGGGTGATGNNGGAATGGNGTCGAGTGGTNCGGTNNTCATGATNGNTNCCATGAGAGCATCATTCGACGNGGAAAACATGNTGANATCGACGCNTNNTCNAGATTCGATCGNGCNNNGAGCGCNCGCATCTCCTCGAGAGTCCACGCGGCACGGACGGATTTGATCGCATCGACATGCACGACTCTTGATCGAGTNANNAGNCGTGAACACANCCAGGCCAGACCCAGNCCGATNCGATCACGNCGNAGATCGCACAGNANCACGCGACGACGAGCGACNCNGGCCATGTTGCGAAGAAGCGTGCACACACCATCCTCGTCGAGATGATGCGCGAAGAGGTTGCAGGTCACCACGTCATAGGTCTCGGACGGTGCGGATGCGAGCATGTCGTGTTGAAAACAGGTCATGCTGAGACCTGCCTCNCGNGCNCGNCTGGATGCCTGGGACAACGCGAACTCGCTGAGGTCNCAGCCGTGNAGTTCGAGATCGAGNCCCTCGCGTCTGGCTCGTCGCGCGCATTCGATGGGCACATCACCCGAGCCCGTCGCGACATCGAGCACGGACAGTGGGCCGTTCGAAGCCCGNGCGAGATCCGCCATTCCCATCCANGGACTTCGCCCNGCCNAAGCGACACGGTTCAGACGAGCAAGTCCCACCANGGCCGTTCGGTGCTCGGATGCCGGCAGATCGGGNTCATCCATGAGTTCGGGAGTCAGGTGTCGTTTCATNNGGTTTCAGTGTAGGTNCAAGCTCNNCGGAAGGCAGTTCTGAGTCGATGACGATCGATGTTCTAGGACGTCCTTCGNGATGNGGCATTTCAACGCNGTGGTTGTGGACAGTAGGACCGGTGACNGTTAAATTTCACGATTCGGTGGCGANTTCAGACCCACTGGAACGAAGAAGACNTATGAGTCGCCCCGGACGCACCAGCGTTCCGACATCTCCGACATGACACATTGACCGGATACCCCACAGCGCTGGTTTCCCGAAAGTAGAGCACAGCTCCGATGACATTCCAGACCATGNGGCTCGTAGAGCCTGTCGCTCGAGCAATCGAGGACGAGGGCTACGACACCCCCACGCCCATTCAAGCNGAGACGATTCCCGCCGCCATGGCCGGCNGGGACGTGCTGGGCTGNGCGCAGACGGGAACCGGCAAGACCTGTGCGTTCGCGNTGCCGATCCTTCATCAACTGGCTGTCTCCGACGANGAACANCCGATGCCCCGCAAGGCACGCCGNGGGCGCCCNCCNCGTGCGCTGGTGCTCTGCCCNACGCGTGAACTCGCNATGCAGATCCATGAGAGCTTCGAGACCTACGGNCGNCANCTCGANCTTCGNCATGCGGTCATCTANGGAGGAGTCAAGCAGGGCCGACAGGTCAATGCGCTCCGCTACGGCATCGACGTCCTGNTCGCGACTCCGGGCCGCCTGCTCGACCTGGTCAACCAGGGACACNTCGATCTCTCGGAGATCCAGTNNTTCGTGCTNGACGAGGCGGATCGCATGCTCGACATGGGNTTCATCGANGACATCCGCAAGGTCGTCGACATGATCCCNCCGGAGCATCAGACNCTCTTCTTCTCGGCNACGGTCTCNANGGANATCCGNCNACTNGCGGACTCCCTNCTNAAGGACCCGCTCAGAATCGAGACCGCCCCGGANGCGACCACGGTCGACAAGATCGAACANTGCGTCTACATGATGAANCGNGANGANAAGCCNCAGGCGTTGTGCGCACTGCTTGANCGNGATTCGGTGGAATGCGCGCTCGTCTTCACCAAGACCAAGCACGGCGCGGACCGNCTNGTNAGNCATCTNCGTGGCAACAAGTANCGCTCGGACGCGATTCATTCGGACAAGACNCAGAATCGNCGCATCGACATCATGAACGCCTTCCGCTCCGGACGGATCTCCGTTCTGGTCGCGACCGACATCGCGGCACGTGGCATCGACGTCGACGGCATCACCCACGTCGTGAACTNCGANCTTCCGATGGANTCGGAGACCTACGTCCACCGCATCGGCCGNACGGCNCGNGCNGGCGCCTCGGGNGTGGCGATCACCTTCTGCGACAAGAGTGAACGCCGNCTNCTCAAGAACGTCGAACGACGGACNCGCANNCCGCTCAAGGTCGCCACCGATCTCGAGATNCCCAAGCGACCGNANAANAAGAAGCCCCTCGACNACTCCCCTTCCGGNCGATACGCGGAGAAGCAGAAGCGATTCGACGAGAAGTTCGATCGCAAGCTCGCNAAGAAGTTCGGANCCGGCGAACCCGCATCCGGATCCCACGGCANGAGTGACGACACGCCGGACTGGAAGAAGGACAAGAAGAAGAANANNAAGAACAAGAAGGACAAGAAGAANTTCAAGAAGTCCTTCGAGACTCGACACGACGCCTCGACTCGCGANGAGTCACGTGACCACCACGAATCCAAGGCCTCNAAGCCTGCNGCAAAGCGACCGAANTGGGCGCCTCGNAACGAAGGCGACGCTCCCAAGTGGAAGCCCNCACCNAGACCGGACTCCCGNGANCGNAACGAAGGNACNCGACATCCCGTCGACGGGGTCGGCAATCCCTGGCAGAANAAGAACACCCGGAAGGCNGAAGGCAGGAAGTGGGACGNCAAGAAGGGCAAGCGGAAGANGTCCANATGGGGCGACNCNTCGAAGCCGAAGCCGTACGGACAGGTTNCNAACNGAAACGAGCGATCNGATTCGGGTGAGCGCAAGCCATGGGAGAAGAGCTACCAGAAGGGTGGAAAGCCCGGTTGGAAGTCGAAGCACCCGTACAACAAGAGTCAGAAGCGCTCTCGTGACGTCGATTCCGGCTCGTCGCGTGATGCCAGAGACGGGGAACGAACGGGCAGGAAGCCATGGACCCCGAAGGGCAAGCCCAAGAGCCAGGGCGTCCCATGGAAACCGAAGGGGAAGTACAAGCCCTCCGGCGGCTACGGAGATCGCACGGAACGAAGTGATCGCTCGAACCGTGGCGGTGCGAAACCATGGTCGGATGGCGCACGAAGCGGCGGCGCCCGAAAATCGAAGTCCGGCGCACCCAAACATCAGTGGAAGAAGCCCAAAGGCCACGCCAGCGCGGAACGCGACCAGAACTCGAGGGGGCAGGACTCGCGGGGCCGGGGCAAGTGGAAGCCCGGAGGATTCAAATCCGGTGGCGGCAAGTCCGGCGGATACAAGTCAGGCGGTTCGAAGCGTGGCGGCGTGAAGTCATCAGGACCCAGATCCGGTGGATTCAAGTCCGGAGGCGGCAAGTCCGGTGGATACAAGTCAGGACCGGCCAAGCGAAGTGGCACGACCAATCGCTACAGCACCGCCAGCAGAAACCGGACCTCCGGACGCGGTGTTCGACGCTGAATTGACGAAGGAAGGACGCGGCACGAGGCCGTCGGCGCTTCTAGACTGTGGTCATGACCTCCTCAGAGAACATCGCCGAGTGCGTCGTCATCGGAGCCGGACCGGCCGGGTTGTCGGCGGCACGCACGCTGAGTGGCCTGGGAAGATCGGTCGTCGTCCTCGACAAGGGACGCGGACCGGGCGGTCGTCTCAGTTCCAGACGAACGGACGAGACCCGCTTCGATCACGGCTGCAAGGAACTCACCTTTCGTGACCCGGAGACGGCGCCGCAACTGAGATCGTGGATCGATGCCGGCGTGGTGTCCGCATGGCATCCGAACATGAAGGGTGGTTCGAGATCCGAGCCACGCTTCGTCGGCACGCCCGCCATGAACAACGTGATCAAGCATCTCGCCAGGGATCTGGAGGTTCGATTCAACACCCGGGTCGTCGAACTTCGTCCGTGCGAGATCGGCTGGGAGATCATCCAGCAGAACGGTGAGATCGAGGCGCTCTGTCGCACCGTGATCGTCGCGATCCCCGCACCTCAGGCGCTCGACCTGCTCAGACCGATCAGCTTCGAGGGGGTGAAACGGATCGAGAACGTGACCTTCGCAGGCGTCTGGTCCGTGTTGCTCGAAGGACCGCATCCCGACGAGGTCGGATTCGAGGCGGTGATCGAACCGACTCGGGAGATCTCATGGCTCGCGGCTCAGGCCGGCAAGCCGGGCAGAGCGCCGGACGGCGCCTGGGTCGCGCTCGCGAGCGAGGCATGGTCCGATGCACACCTTGAAGACGACAAGCACTCAGTGGCGGAGGCGCTGGGCCCGATCTGCGCGAGTGCACTGGGCATCGAACGACCTGCGTCGGTGATCGCACACAGATGGCGTTTCGGGCTCACGAAGACACCGCTCGGCGTCGGCACCCTCCTCGATCGCGGGGTGGCGGTGGCCGGAGACTGGTGCCTGGGACCGACGATCGAGGATGCACTCCGGAGCGGAACGGCCGCCGCACGAGCGATCGACGAGAATCTCGCGAACTGAGTCGGCATGTCTCGAGATGCCTACACTTCCACATGCGACGATCGATTCCATGTCTTTTCATTCTGGTGGCACTCATGAGCACGAACCAAGGCTGCATTCCCCCGAAGATGCCCTGCCATGGCGACTATGTCGGGGTTGACCCGGATGAATGGTTCGAGAGCGTGCGCTGGAGGAATCGTCTGTTGATCGTCGAAGGCGCTGATGAGGCCTGCGAACGACAGACGACACTCGCGCTTGAAAGGAAAGATGGGTTTCTGGAGCGCGATCTGCTCGTCATCCGACTCCGGGAGGGTGACGTGGCCGTGCTCGTGGGCGAGGCGCCGACCCCCCCGCCGACGTCCGAGGCGTTTCGAACGCGATTCTCGATGGCGGACGACGCCTTCGAGGTGGTGCTGGTCGGCAAGGACGGAGGGGCCAAGGAGCGACGCGATTCGACCTTCGAGACCGATGAACTGTTCGGAATCATCGACGCCATGCCCATGCGAATCCGGGAAATGCGCCGCTGAGCTGGAAATCCGGTCTCAGCACGCTACCCTTCCAGCATGAGCGGACTCCACACGATTCTTTCACCGGCCAAGTCACTCCAGATGGATGGAGGGGAACGGACCACCGCCTCCTTCGCGACCAGCCGGACGCGTTTCACCGCGAAGACGAAACATCTGGCTCAGGAATTGAAGACGCTCTCCCCGAAGAAGCTGGGCAGCCTGATGTCGATCTCCGACAAGCTCGCGCTTCTGAACGCGGAGCGCTGGTCATCCTTCGGAGAACGTGACAACCCTCGCGGCGCGGCGGCGATGTGCTTTCGAGGCGACGTCTATCAGGGCCTCGAAGCCTGGACGATGGATCGCCGGGCGCTCGATTGGGCCCAGGATCATGTCCGCATTCTGAGCGGACTCTACGGCCTGCTTCGACCACTCGACGTGATNCAGCCCTACCGACTGGAGATGGGAACGCGACTCGCCACGGACGGNGGCGCCAACCTCTACGAGTTCTGGGGGGATGACATCATCAAGACGCTCCGTAAGGACATGGCTGACACCGGATCGGACGTTCTGGTCAATCTCGCGAGTGATGAATATTCCAAAGCGGCCCGACTGAGCGAGATGACCGTNCCGGTCGTCGACGTGAAGTTCATGCAGAAGGATGGTGGCAAGCTCCGCTTCATCTCCTTCCATGCGAAAAGAGCACGTGGTCTCATGGCACGCTGGATGTCGGACAACCGACCNAAGCGCATCGCCGACCTCGACGGATTCGATCTCGAAGGCTACCGCTTCGCGAAGAAGGAGAGCGGCGACAATCTGCTCGTCTTCAGTCGACCGAAGCCTGCCGCGAAGAAGACCGCCTGAGCCATCAGGCTTCGCCGGGTATCGAGATCTCGAATTGCTCCCGACGGCTCCGTCGAACCGAATCGATCGAGTAGAGAAGCACCGCGCACCAGATCAGGATGAACGACCACANGGCCCCGGTGGTGAAGGTCTCGTCGAAGACNAGGACGGCGAGCACCAGCTGACCGGTGGGCGCGAGGTACTGCATCACNCCCACGGTCGAGAGCTTGAGGCGTTTCGCCGCCCCGGTGAAGAAGAGCAGCGGAACGATCGACTGCGGACCGCCCAGAACGAGAAGNATGGTCACCCACCNCGGTCCGGCGAAGGCNCTGACGCCATCNTCGACGTGCACCAGGAANAGCAGCAGCANCATCAGCGGNAAGACGATCATCATCTCGATCGCCAGTCCGGGNGCGGGCGCCGCGGAGACCTTCTTNCGCAGGAGCCCGTAGAAACCGAACGACACNGCGAGCGTNAGCGCGATCCAGGGNGGATGCCCGATGGAGAGACCCATCACCACCACGCCGATCGCCGCGATCAACACCGCCACGATCTGAAAGCCGCGCAGTCTCTCCCCGAGAAAGAACATCCCGAGCACGATCGAGACCAGCGGGTTCACGTAGTACCCGAGACTGGCCTCGACGAGGTTGTCGGTGATGACCGCCCAGACGAAGGTGAACCAGTTCACCGAGAGGAGCAGAGCCGAGAGGAGAAGCGTCAGAAGTATCCGGCGATCGCGAAGAATGCTCGTGAACTCGTTCAGGCGTCGCGTCGCCATCAACAAGAGAAGAAGCACCGGGAGACCGGTCAGCACCCGCCAGGAGAGAAGCTCGAATGCAGGCACATCCTTGAGGATCCTGAAGTAGACGGGGGTGACGATCGCCCACCACCCGTAGGCGCCGAGTGCGAAGAACACGCCGGACGTGGCCGATGAGCGTGCGTTTTCGTTGTGTTCAGAAAGAGACATGATGAGTTTCCAGGGCGTTCATTCGGCGGCGACCATGCTGACGGAGACACCAAGAAGAAGAATCCCGAAGAGGATCCGTAACAGCCGGTCCGGAGTGCGGCGGGAGAACTTCGCGCCCACGAAGGCGCCGAAGACGGAGGCGCACCCCGCGACGGGAAGGGCGGGCCAGTAGACGAANCCGAGGGTGTAGGGCATGTCGGTCTCGTTGAAACCGGTGAGAATGAAGGCGATGGTGCCGATGATCGCGGCGGGAAGCGTGAAGGTGGAACTNGTNCCACTGACCNCTCTCTGNGGAATNCCGTGCCAGGTNAGCCAGGGCACGCTCAAGGCGCCACCGCCNANNCCGAGCANNCCNGANTTGAANCCGATCANNCTNCCGATCGCGCTGCANTNGAANCNNNCNGGNNNGGGNTTCTGNGCCGNCNGTGCCTTGAANCCGAAGATCATGGTGAGNGACACCAGNATNANNNCNACNGAGAAGATGTCNGACANGGCNGANGTCGGCAGNCGNGANGCGAGCANCGCNCCNNNGATNACGCCGATCGCGATNCCGGGNANCGTNCGNCGTGANANCNGCCAGANGACNTTCCCNTCACGNGCNTGNGAGACCACNGNNCCGATCGANGTNGCCACCATNACCAGNAGAGAGGTNCCCGCGGCGACGTGCATCTGNTCGTGCGGAATGATGTCGGTGAGCTTGAAGATGAANNAGAGNGCGGNCACCATCACCATGCCNCCNCCGATGCCNAGCANNGCGGCGNTGAANCCGATCACGAGNCCNGAGATCGCCATGAGGATGAGGGCTTCGACTTCGTACATGGNGACTCGCGTCANCGGNACGTGGGTGGCGGTGGATTGGACAATAGAGGACACTGTACCCACACGCCGNACACCACAGGAGATTTCGNGATGAAACGTCTGATTTCGATTCTGATGCTTCCGGTGACCGTGATCCTTGGTGCCTGTTCCTCACCGANNCCCAACCGGAATCCGGTNGGNNAGANGTTTCCCNCCGTCACCGGAACATCNCTGACCGACCGAAGCGTCATCNTTNCCGCAGGCGTGGTCGGGACAGCCGGTCCTGCTGATGGTCGGCTACGTGCAGGAGACGCAGTTCGATCTNGATCGCTGGACGATCGGTCTGGTCCAGGTGGAATTTCCCTGCGGCATCGTGGAGGTTCCGACCATTCCCGGACTCGTNCCCTCNATGATCCGAGGCACGATCGACGACGGCATGCGNAGCGGCATNCCNCGNGAGGANTGGGAGAGCGTGGTGACGCTCTACGGCGACGCCGCGAAACCGGTGGTCGCNCTCACCGGNAATCAGAACCCTCGAAACGGCAGACTCATCATGCTCGACGAGACCGGAACGATCGTCTGGTTCTGGGATCAGGGCTTCTCCGCGAAACGACTCGTCGAACTGGACACCCTTGCNAGGACCCTCGCCGAATGACCACCCACCTGCTCGCCTGTCTGCTGNTGTCCGCCCCCGTCANCTGCCTCGNGCAGGANGATGACACCNGGTGGTACCGTGGAAACACCCACACCCACACNCTCTGGAGCGATGGTGACGCCCCGCCGGAGCATGCCGTGAAGTGGTACGTCGACAACGANTACGACTTTCTGGTGCTCTCCGACCACAACGTGATGCAGGAGGGTGAACGCTGGTTCGCGATCACCGCGGACGGACGNCTGACGCCCGCGAAGACCGAGGCGCTCGAAGCCGACTTCGGCGCCGACTGGGTGGAGACCCGGACCACCGAGGAGGCGACCGAGATGCGGCTTCGCACCCTCGCTGAACTCAAGCGTCGGTTCGAGGATGAGGGTGACTTTCTCCTGATTCCCGGGGAAGAGGTGACCGACCGGTTCCGACTCGCCGAGATCCACATCAACGCGATCAATCTGGCGGAGACCATCGACCCCCAGAAGGGCGACTCCGTCGAAGCGACCATTCAGAACAANCTGGATGCGATCAGCGAACANGGNCGACGGCTCGGAAGACCGGTCCTCGCGCATCTGAACCANCCGAACTTCCGNGGCTCGCTNGGTGTCGAGAACCTCGCGAACATGAANGGNGANCGCTTCTTCGAGGTCTACAACGGNCACCGCAGCGTCGACAACGAAGGCGCCACCGCGAAGCATTCGACCGAAGCGCTCTGGGACCTCGCNCTGACCCGNCGTCTGCGCGACGGCGCCGGTGACGGCGAGATCCTCTTCGGACTCGCGACCGATGACGCCCATGANCATTACGAAGTGGATGCGGTCTCGGTGCCGGGGCGTGGCTGGATCATGGTGCGATCGAAGTCACTCGAAGCCGACGCGATCGTCGAGGCGATGAAGCGGGGCGACTTCTACGCGTCGAGCGGCGTCACTCTCGAGGACATCGTGGTGACGGACGACGCGATGACGGTCACGATCGAGACCGACCCGGAGGTCACCTACACCACGGAGTTCATCGGCGTCATGCGAGGCGANGATCCCGAGACCATGGCCCCACGCGTGCTNNCGACCACCANGGAGAACCCGGCGGTCCACCGATTCAGCGGCGACGAACTCTACGTGCGNGCNCGNGTNCTGAGCGATCGACCGCACCCGAGGCCCTATGCCGAGGGTGAGTTCGAACAGGCGTGGGTGCAACCCGTGCGGGTTCAGGAACGACCCTGATCGAGTTCGATGTCNGTGCGACTGGAGTCGACGTCGAACGCGTANGAACGGAACCAGGGAAAGAGGTCGGTCNCGAGGGCGACGCTCCAGACCGCGACGCAGTCNTCCATGGAGTAGTCCTCGCGATCCTTCGTGATCAGACGACGCTTGGCCGCGAAGTACTTCGCGAGGAAATCCTCCCCGTGCTCGCGGCGCAGCGCCTCGAAGACCAGATAGGACTTGCCCCAGATGAGATCNCGTGGCGCGCCGTCCGAGAGCGGNTCGATCGCGTCGTAGTCGGGNTCGTGNCGTCGCCCCTTCGCGATCTGTCGCGCGAGGGTCTCATCCGCTTCGGGCATGCCCATCCGCTGACCGACCAGAATGCCGAGGTAGGTCGCGATCGGTTCGTTCCAGAGCGGTTCGGCATGCGGCAGCACCCAGGAGTGACCGGCNTCATGCGCGATCANTTCGANCATCGGATAGCGCTTCTCCGGATAGTTGCCCCACCAGGCGCCGATCGCGATGCGCGCNCCGCTCGAGAAGCCTCCACCGCCGGTCGGAAGAATCAGCAACGCTTTCACCATGCCGGGTGAGGGATCGCATCCGGTGATCACCTCGAGGTGCGGTCTGACTTCGAGGTAGACCTGGTAGATCGCGTCCGCGAACGGCTCGGTGCCGTCGTGGTACTCGAGGGTGAGCGGGCCGATCTCGCGCGCGTGTTCGACCCAGGTCCGTCGATGNGGCTTCCCGGGGTCGATCGGTTTCGTTTCGGCGAGCTCCGCGAGCAAGGGCCCGACCCAGGCCTTGTTGATGGGGTCNGACGCATCCGGCTTCTGTCCGAAGAGCCCGCGCGCACCGATCACGACGTGNCCCTTGCCGAAGGGGCGCATGGCGAGAAGCGGTTTCTCGGAACGATCGTCGACCGCGAGAACGGTCCAGTCACCGCCGAATTCGAAGACGCTGCCACCTCGATACTCGAGATCGACGCCGGCCAGCCGGTCGACGCCACGTGCCTGTCGNGACCCGCGCTCGGTGGTCGATCGGGCCTCGAACACCTTCGCGAGNTCGTTTCCGGGCTTGTCGCCGTTCATCATGAGAAGNACGCANCCCCCNCCCTCGACGAACGAGACGATGTGATCGATCGCGTCCTGGTCGTAGGGAATGCGTTCATTCCCATCGGTCAGAATCAGGAGATTCACGTTCGAGAGGTCGACCCGATCGAGCGAGCCCCAGTTGCGCACATCGCGCCCGACACCCTCGAGATACTGACGGTGGAAGCGACCGTCCATGTAGAAGGAGAAGGTCTGCGAGATGTCGCTGACNGAATGGACGGTGGGCGTGGTTCGTTCAGGTGCGCCCTGCAACAGGACGGAGACGAGCAAGGTGGCGATNGTGATCATGCCCGCACGATAGCAGGACGACCGCGGGCGCAGACGTCGAAATCATCCGATGACGCGNCGCTTCTGCTGCANNTAGTCCCAGAGCACGAATCGNTCGAGGTCCTCGCCCGCGGTGAAGAAGACCCGCCCCTTGGTGGTCTCGGCGAGACGGTGCGCGAAGGCGATGTCCTCCGAGTTCTGGCTCCAGCTCGGCATNAGGAAGATGTTGATCGTGATCCCTTCACGCGCACAGCGGTGCGCTTCGCGCATGGTCGCCTGCTCGGTCAGGGGATCGGGCGGGTAGAGCAGGAACAATTCCTCCCCCTCGAAGTGCGCGGTCGGCAGTCCGTCGGTGATCAGCATGATCTGCTTGTTCGGGGTGTCCTGCCCGACGAGGAGCGTGCGCGCCATCGCNAGCGANGCCTGGATGTTCGTGAANTGNGGGTGCACCATCATCTCCGAGACCTCGGGGTTCGACATGTCGACCCGNANCCGCACCCAGGGGTCGTGGATCGTGACCGGCTTCGGCATGANCTCNGGNATCTCCGAGACGTGACGCAGTTTCGCGAAGCTGTACATCTCGATCAGCGACAGNTGATCGCCCGGATACTCGCGGCGGATNAGNCCGTCGAGGGCGAGCGCCATCTTCTTGCAGGAGACGTACTGNCCNCCGTGCCTCATCGAACCCGACATGTCCATGATGACCGCGCTCGCGGCCTTCGGATTGTTTCTGGTCTGATGGATCTCGATGTCNTCNGAACCGATNCCGAACGCCTCGCCACGACCGCTGCTTCGNATCGCCGCGTTNGTGAGGGTCTGCGGAATGTTGATGTGGGCGGCGGAATCGCCGAAGTCATACGGNCGGGTNCGTTCCATCTCGACCGCACCTTCCCCCACGATCGGTCCGGAGTGTCGACCGGAGCGGGAGGCGTCCATCTCNCTGAAGACCTCATCGAGNAGCGAGCCCTGCACGGTGCGCAGCGCCTTCGGTCCGAGTCTGTAGCCGTCGGCATCNCGTTCGAGTCCGGCCATCTCGGCCTGNTCGCGCACCATCTNGCTGATGCGTTCCTGCATCTNNCGCAGCTCNTCGAGATCNGCGTCGTCGACGAACTGCTGGAGGGCCTCCATGTCGATGAGGCCGACCTTGGCGTTCTTCTTCGCCTCCTCGAGCTGCCGGAGAAGATCGTCGATCGTCTCGAGCTCCTCCTTGATGTCGAGNGCCTCNTCGGTCGAGACGGCCTCCCGTCCGGTGAAGTCGTAGCGGCTCGAGAGNTGTTCGATCTCGAGTCTGGTCGCGAGCGATCCGATCAGCCGCATGAGCTTGGTGGCAAGCNGTCCNTCCTGACGCTCGACCTGGTACCAGAGNCGTTCNAGNTCGGGGATCGATTGCAGACGGACCAGGCGGTCGAGCTGCTCCTGCATCNTGGGCGAGGTGATCTCGATGTCGCTCGAGGCATCGACGAAGGTCGCGTAGGCNTCGTTCTGCGCGGGGGCGACGTCGTAGGTCTCGAGGATGCGGCGCTTGCGCTCTTCNAGCATCGCGATCAACGCCTCNATGCTCGGACCGAACCCGNTGATCTGCGNGGGATCGATCTCGATCGCCTCCGCGAGCTCGGCTTCGGTNAGNGGTCGCTGCGACCCGTAATGAAGCAGATGATCGAAGGCNCTNCCCGCCATGGCATCGCCCGTGGGCGCGCTCGGCGAGGGAAANCGCTTCGGGTCGTACCCGAGATAGCTGTGGACGATGCCACCGAGTGGTCGTTTCGGCGTCGGCTCAGACGACATAGCTCACCTGTCCGTGACGGACGCCGCGACTGATGCGATCGGTCGCCCACAGACCGGCGAGGACGAANTCGACGCAACTNGCACGCACGGCGTGGTCTTCCGCCGCGTTCACTTCGAACGCCTTCTCCCAGGCCGGGGGCACCTGCTTCAGGAGTTCCGCGTAGTGACTGCTCGGAAGGAGATCCCCCACTTCGACCCGGACACCCTGCGCGAAGATCTCGGAGATCTCGGCGAGTCCGTGTTCGTCGACGTATTCCTCGAAGACGTGCGANATCGCCGCCGCCAGGATCGCGTCGAGCACCTGNGATTCCGACATCTGGTGCGTCCCCATCATGTCGAGTTCGAGTTTGCCGAGGGCCGACCCGTGNAAGTGCGCGAGGTCGCTGATGCGGGGAATCGCGGGCGCCGGTTCACCATTGCCTGCGAGCAGAATGGCGCGACGTCGCGCGCTCGAGACCATCGTCTTGTAGTTCGCGATGCTGAATCGAGCCGAGACCCCGGAGGCCTGGTCGACCCACTTGCTCGAGCGCGCCTCGATCGCCATCTGTTCGACGATCTCCGCCATGAAGCGCGGCACGACGACCGGGAAGCGATCGTTCAGNTCGTCGATNCCNTCTTCNANNGCCTGCTCGCGGGTGATCTGCATGCCGAGATCGCGCTCGCTCGGATAGTGGGTGACGATCGTGGTGCCGATGCGGTCCTTCAACTGCGGGATCACCTTGCCGGANCGGTTGTAGGTGGCGGGGTTCGCACTGAAGAGGACGCAGACGTCGATGTCGAAGGAGACNGGATAGCCGCGNATCTGAACGTCGCGCTCCTCGAGGATGTTGAAGAGACCGACCTGGACCAGATCGTCGAGATCCGGAAGTTCGTTCATCGCGAAGATTCCACGGTGCATGCGTGGAATGAGTCCGAAGCTGAGAGCGGCCTCGGTGTTCAGGCTCGCGCCCGCCGAGAGAATCTTCGCGGGGTCGATCTCACCGATCAGGTCGGCGAACTTCGTGCCGGGGGCGAGCCGCTCGGCGTAGCGATCGTCGCGGTGCCACCAGGTGATGGGGACCGAGTCCTCGTCGTGTTCGGCGAGGAGCGCCTTCCCTTCCGAGGTGATCGGGGCGTAGGGATCCTCGTGCACCGGACAGTCCGGCAGGTCGAGACACGGCGTCCATTCATCGAGGTGATTCACCAGCAGTCGCATCAAGCGGCTCTTCGCCTGACCTTTCTCGCCGAGAAAGAGGAGGTCGTGACCACTCAGGATGCCGTTGACCACTTCCGGAATGACGGTGTCGTCGTAGCCGACGATGCCGGGGAAGAGAGCCTCTCCCGCTTCAAGAGCACGCACGAGGTTCGTCTTCAACTCCGACTTGACGGAACGACTCCTCCAGCCGCTGGCACGAAGCTCGGCAAGGGTCGAGGGCATGGAGATGGGCGTGGTCTGGGTGTCGGTCATCGTGGTCATGGTGTCTCGCGAAGTTCGGCTGAAAAAAAGGCTCTTCGATGATAGGACGGCCTCCCGGAGGTGGAACGAATCAATGACGAGAACGGAGATGATCCCCCATCACGGGCCGAGAGCTCTGATTCATGGGGCGAGAGACGAGCCGGAACGTATGACGGAAGGCCTCAGTCGGCTGGCGTGACCGTGTCCGCTGAGTCCACTGAGTCAGCGGCACCGGATGCGTCATCGGAACCGCTCTCGGGATCGGTCGCCGCGACCGGCCCACGCACCAACCCGGGCCATGCCTCGAAGTAGCCTTCGAAGTAGAAGTGATGATTCCAGGCGGCGCTGCGCCCCGGTTCGGAGGCGGCATTCTGGTCGTAGAAGACGGCTCGGCCGGTGTGCTGATACTTGGTGCCGGTGCCGGAGGTCGCCGCCGGGGGCACGTTCGGAACCGGATCGGGTTGATTGACGACTCGCCAGAGCTCGAGGTCCCCCGCTTCGATCGCGGAGTCGATGCGCTCGGTCGCATCGGGCGCGAAGGTGCGCGGCTGACCGAAGGTCATGCCATGGACCCTGGCGTTGTTCATGGTGCGCACCAGACGAGCCTGCAGGTCGACCGCGGTGATCGCGGCCACCGCGCCTCCGAGCGAATGACCGGCGACGAAGATGTGCGCGGGCTGATAGGCGTCGATCGCGACCAGCACCTCTTCGCGACAGAACTCGTAGCCGAGCCCGAACCCCTTCGCGACGGCCAGCGTGGGACGCGCCTGGTGATAGCGATCGACCTGTTGATCGAGGTACCACTCGAAGGGTGTCTGAGTGCCGCGATAGGCGATCACGAGCGAGCGCATCGATTCGATCCACCAGATCCCGCCGAAGAGACGATCGGGTTCGCCGCCGAGATGACGTGGCATGTCGATGACCGAGATCAGTTCCGCCTCGGCGAAGTTCGGATTGCGCGCCAGCACCAGTTCAAGCTCGCGCCTGCCGTCGGGCGTCGGCGACGGGTTGGCATGGAGAAGGATGTCGGGCGCACCGGGGGCGGGCGCGGGCGGCGCCGCCGCGACCACGATCGCACGCACGAAGTTCATGAGGGTGCGACCGGTCGCGAGGTCGTAGGCCCCGTCGACCGGATTCGTCTCGAGCACGAAGTCGAGTGACGCATCGAAGGCGACCGGCGGAAACTGAAGCGCACAACGACAGATCGCAGGCACCGGCGAATCGGCACAGGGGTCGTAGTCATCGAGTACGGCATTCACCAGCCGAGTGAGGTTCTCA
>PAQN01000021.1 GCA_002709755.1 Phycisphaerae bacterium | reverse complement strand
GATCTTCACGAACGAGTGAACCCCATCGAGGAGGACCGCTCGAGAGCGAGATGGCAGGCCTTCGCCGACTCCATCGAAGCGCCGCGACGACACCGGATCAAGCTCGGCATCACCGGCAAGTACGCCGCGCTCCGTGACGCCTACGCCTCGATCGACAAGGCGATCGAACACTGCGCCACCACCCTGTCCTGCGAGATCGAAGTCAACTGGATCGACACCTCGACGATCAACGACATGGAGGATGCCGCGAGGGAACTCGACGGACTGCATGCCGTCATCGTTCCGGGCGGGTTCGGCAGTCGGGGCGTCGAAGGGAAGATTCTCTGCGCCGAGTACGCTCGGAAGAACCACCTCCCCTACCTCGGCATCTGTCTCGGATTCCAGGTCGCGGTGATCGAATACGCCCGAAACGTGCTGGGGCTCGATGATGCGAACTCGACGGAGCTGGCTCCCGACTGCTCGGGTGCGGTCATCTCGGAACTGCCCGAACAGAAGCAACTCGAAGGGATCATGGGTGGCACCATGCGACTGGGCGCACAGGACGTCCAGGTCACCCCCGGTTCGCTTGCCGCAAGACTGTACGGCGAGCAGTCTTCCATTCGAGAGCGCTTCAGGCACCGCTACGAAGTCGAGCCCGAGTACATCGATCAGCTGTGCGAGGCGGGTCTGGTCTTCAGCGGACGCCATCCGGAATATCCGATAATGCAGATGCTCGAACTGCCAAGGGCGAGCCATCCCTTCTTCATCGGGGCCCAGTTCCACCCTGAACTGACCTCCAGACCGCTTGCACCGAATCCCATGTTCATGGGCCTCGTGGCGGCGGGCATCCGTCTCTCGGAGCCCGGAGCCTCCCTGAAGGACATCCCGGAGCGATGGCGCCAGAGCTCGGATGGTGATTCCGCATCGAACGGCAAACCGCTCGCCGGCACGACCTGAGTCGTTCACGATTGGCAAATCAGATCGGAATTGGTATTCTTGCCTTTCTCAAGAGACCGGGCATTCATCGGAACGCCCGCTCCTGATGAGGCGATATAGCTCAGTTGGTTAGAGCGAGGGATTCATAAGCCCTAGGTCCCTGGTTCGAATCCAGGTATCGCCATTTCCTTCCCATGAACGTCTCAGACGTCACGGAGGGGGGTTCCACTCGACGATCCGACCCATGCTCGGCCGTCCAAAGCGGGCCCCGGGCAGGGAGCCGGTGCAAAAAATTCAAATTGAAGCGACCTTTTCCTACGTTCGTACGTATTGAACGGTGGAGTCGTGGAACCTCCGTAGGACATGTGATTGACCCGATGACATGTCGAAGTCACCGCATTCTGGCTGACATCCTTGCCGGTCCCGCTTGTCGGGCCGGCGAGGACCAAGCCAGGGCGGCTGTTTCGTGTCGAGGCTCGGCATGTCGGTCGCTCCTTCCAACGACGTGATCCGTCACAACGAATGATTCCAACGTGTTTCGGTTGGCGCAAGGCCCTTTCCCATCGTACTCTGGTGGTGTCTATGACCACTCGAGCAAGCACATCGGAGAGACGAATGCGGCAAGTCATGCGACCGAAGCGAATGAAGAACCACCGCAACCCGGGAAACCGCCGCTCGGGCTTCACACTCATCGAACTTCTGCTGGTGGTGGGACTCATCTTCATCCTGATCGGCATCGTGCTCTACGTCGGCGGTCGCGTGCTCAGGCAATCCCGCATCACCTCGTGCATGAACAACCAGCGTCAGATCAACATGGCCAACTTCAACTTCGCCACCGACAACGATGGCGAGTTCATGAGCCCGAGATCCTCCGGAAACTTCCAATCCGGCGCCGGCGACGACAGCGCACTCGCCGACTGCTCGAGAGGCGGCGAGACCTACCGTCTCTTCACGAAGTCATACGGTGGCAACATGAACGGAAACTCGGAGCGGGAATCCGCCCTGACCGAAGGCGCCGCCTGGGAGTATCTGGGCGACCTCAAGGCGTACAAGTCCCCCAACGACCCCACCGATCGAGTGCGAAGCTACGCGATCAACGCCTACGTCGGAGAACTGTGCCCCGACAACCTCGGCTCAGGCGAGGATTACGCCGCGATCGTGAACAGCGGATGGCGCGCGGCACGAAGCCTCGCGGCCCTGCCCCAGCCGAACAACACCTTGATGACCACGTGCGAAGAGGACAGTGCGGGCTACAACAATCAGGGCTTCATGATCAAGAACTGGCTCATCAACGGAAACCCCCCACCCCAGCACTGGTTCGACTACCCGGCACCCTGGCTTGAAGACGGCGTGACCACGTCGTTCTGCGACGGGTCGACGCTCTTCTACGAATTCAAGAAACCGGATCTGGGTCAGCATCTGATCGAGAATTCCGCGTCTGGTTCGGGGTTCCACCGTGCCTACTATCCGGGAGACCCTTCACTCTCCGCGGATCAGTGGAACGAGACCAACAGCGACTGGTACTGGTTCAAGAACCGGATGCTGCCGGGCCGATTCAACTACGAGTGACCCAGGCCCCATCTCTGGTCACCTGTCTGGTCACCTGTCTGGCCACCTGCCCGGTCACCCGTTTGCCGAGACACGCTCGAAGATGACTCATCACACGACACCATGCCACTCGAAGCGCCTCCGGACGACGCTGCTCGCCTCGTTCGTGACCATGCTCACCCTGACGGGATGCAATGACGGATCGCAGGAGGACGTCTACGAGGCGCCGATGGTCGATCTGCAGCAACGAAACTTCATGGGCCCGGGCCAGGTCGCCCAGGGCCTCGGGCCCGAGGGCCGGGCGATCGTCTTCGTGGTGCTCGAAAGCCTCGACCCCAACCAGCCGGTCACCTACGACCCCGAGTGGACCTTCGAACTCTCGGTGAAGGGCCCGGACGGCAGCGACGTCGAGGTCGATCTCACGCCATCGGTCCCGAGATCCTGGGCCAGCGATCCGGGGGTGCGCATGGTCGCGGGGTTCGATTCGATCGCCAAGGGGACCCATCTGATCACGGTGACCTCACCGAACTGCCCCAGAAGCACCGCATCGATGATCGTTCTCCCGATCAACTGACGAGAACGCCTCGGACGAGTCGATCAGGTCGACCAGACCACGTGCCAAGCGATACAATCAGGACTCAGTTCGCGTAGCTCAGTCGGATAGAGCACCGGTTTCCTAAACCGAAGGTCGGAGGTTCGAATCCTCCCGCGAGCGTTTTACTTGTTTTACAGTGCTTTTTGACAGTTTCGACTGTCTTGAGAACCACCCAAAACCACATACCACCCCTCGATACCACCCCCGCTGTCTGCACCAGAGACCACATCAGACGCACAGAGTCGGTCCCTGACGCGGTTTCATATCAAAACCGACTAGGGATACCCCTTCGTCGCAGAAGCCCCCTGAGAAGAAGCCTGGACACCCCTCCTATCTACCCAAAAACGCGGTTTCGAAAGAATCGGATCCGTGAGTGGCGATCAGAGTAAACTTGATGGTTACATTGCGACGTGGGATTAATGAACGAGTGCCTGCACTCTTTTATATATAAATGAAAGTAAGCATGTTTCCCTGCGAGGATGCGAGAGGCGCTTTCTTCTCCACAATAGGTTCAAATACTAACGCAATACTCGAAGCCATCTGCTTCGATTCAATCAAGGAATCTGCCAGTGGCACTACCGAAAACAATATTTATGTCGACGGCTGTAGCTCTTTCAATACTTATGAACAGCTGCATAGTTGGCGAATTCCGAGTTGTAAATTGCGCCATGGCATGTTGGGCATACGAAATCCATGGTGTTAATCCGAACAATCTAGACATATGGCTGAAACGCCAAAACGATGACTGGGTCGCCCGACAAGCCAAGAAGTACTTCGATTCGCTTACCAATGAAAGATTTGAGTACATGCGGTCACAAATCTGTGCAATGACTGCCAAAGGAAGTTATGGAGACTCATCAACCGATGTGGGCTTATTTTGTAATTGCATTGATTTCTGGTGACACCCATTAAGTTCAGCTGGATTTAATTATTGTTAGATCACTCAGACCCTTGGACTGCACTCAGCACTCCGAGCCGCTCATCAACAAGCTCACTGTAGCGACCACACGCTGCAACTGAAGCAAACGTCCCACCGGCATACTCCGCAGCAGCCTTGTCGGTCTCAGATCGGGCATGCGCGAGCCATGCCGCCTGTTCTTCGAGAAGCCGCACACGCTCCTCAGGGTCGCTCTTTTCCAGCAATTCATGAAGCCGAAGAAGCAGCATCGCATCCTGAACACGGACGATGCTCCCCCACTTCTGCTTGAGCTCGTAGTTCGTCATCTCGGGTGAAACCGCCCCGAGGTGGTCGAGGACCCATTGGAGATCGGATGATTGATCCCCGATCAGGACTAGCTGGGAACCGCCTGGCTCAGGGACTTGCACACGCTCGTCATCCGAGCCAACAGCAGCCGACGGGGAGACACTCCATCCGATTCCCATGAAGACAACGAGGACGAAGAGTCCACAGATCACATACCACTGCAGGCAGATCTGACGCTTGAGCAGAACGATTGAGGAGTCTGGTGCATCCATGCTTCATCTCCTAGTTGAGTGGTTGCGGAACACTCAGAGAATACCAAATCCAGAAAAGAACAACCCCCCTGCGATGTGCAGAGGGGACGGGGTGGTGTTTTCTGGGGAGTGGTATTGGGTGAGGTTACTTACTGGTTGCTTTCTTGAGTGCCTTCAATGCCTCTGTTTCACGCCAGGAATCGATGAGAAGTAAATCGTTGTATGGCGTGTAATCAACCGGCAATCGATCATCTTTATCGCGCCTATTCGGATTTGCGCCTGCCTCGAGTAAAGCCAGAACATTCTCAGGAGCCCCCAGCATTGCAGCACGATGAAGCGGGGTCATATCTGTATCGTCTAGAGCGTGCCGGTCAGCACCATCAGCGATTAACAGCTGGATCGCTTCCACTCTCGGGACAGCTTGTCCAGCTGCGACATGCAAAGGAGTTAACCTTTGGTGCATACGGGTGTGAACGCTTGCCCCAGCCGCCAGTAGTTTAGATACGACCGCCGAATTCACGTATCCAGCAGATGCATAGTGCAGAGCAGTCGAACCATTCTCGGCATTGCTGACATCAACAGGCACACCCTGATCTAAAAAGTATGCGACGACTTCTGGATTGGGGTTCAAGGCTGCACAATGGAGGACATTCCGACCATCAGGAGAATGCCCGAACAACTTTTCGGTTGCATTTGAACTGAGAGCAACGATGTTTTCAATGATAGCGAGATCAGTAACAAACTCTGCTGCAACATGCAGGTCAGACCTACCGGCACCTGACACAGCAGTTCCTATTGGGATGTCCTGAATGACAAACAACGACCAGAAGACATCATAGTTGGCATCACTTGCCAGGGCATACAACAGAGGGACTTCACCTGAATGAGTTTTCATCTGGGAGTCTGCCCCTGCCTCCAAAAGCATTTTCACAACCCCCGCTTTGTTGGCGTGCGATGCCGCAGCGTGAAGTGGTGTATGACCCAGAGTGTCCACAGCATTAGGATCGGCGTGCGCACTGAGTAGCAATGACACGATGTTCTCAGACCCTGACATTGCCGCACAGTGCAGTGGCGTCAAGCCATCGACACCTGATTTAACATCTGCGCCCGATTGAATGAGAAATCGGATAGCGTCAGGAGATGAGCCACTGAGTACTGCAAGATGGAGAGGGGATGCGGGAATCGGCGAAGATGCATCTACTTCTCTCCCATACCGATCTTGCACGATGGACAAATAGTCACCACCACTTGAGTTCACATCGATACCCCGCTCTAGAAACCATTGAATTTGATTTGGATTCGCGGTACCTGATGCACACAAATGGTGAAGTGTTAGAAATTCACTGGCAGAGCTTGCGCCATCGGACTCTTCATACAAATCTGACTTGCCCTCAGAGCAACCAACCAGAAGTACGAACAGCAGTGGGATGAATAGTGTGATCTTGCTCATTGGTTCACCTGAAATCCGTGTCGTCTCGATTACTCTTACCTAAATTGCACGCCATACAGAGTACTTGAAGGTTATCGATCTCATTGGAACCACCCTTCGACCGAGGGACGATGTGATCCACATGAAGTGGGAGACGATCTTCGTACCCTTCGTCCCCTTCAGAGACACCACAGAGTTCACATCGCTTGTTTGCTCGCTTGAGAACTTCATACCGAGTACTCAGCGAGACAGGATCTGACTCATAGCGGGCACTCCAGACATCCTTTCCATTCTCAAGCATGAATGCACGGATCTTCTGCTCACACAACATGAGGATGCGATACCGCTCATCTGAACTCAGTTTTCCGACAGATAATGAGACTAGATCACCATCTCGATCAAGCACACCATGGCGCTTGAGAACAGGCACTGGCATGTCTTTGATTCGTTTCGAGTAGTACCCGATCTGACTCTCGTCGAGTTCCAGAATCGCTTGTGCCAACTGGCGAACGGTCGCTGATCCACCAGACTCGACCAATACCTTGATGAGCAGCGGTTGATAGATGTGCTGCATGCTCATCTTCTGCTCAATGAATTGGATGAGTTGATCAGTCTCCATATTCTGCCGACCTCATTCCGCTGATTTATTCAAGAAACCGATTAGTTTCAAGATTGGTTTTCTCCACACCCAGACCGTGGGAAGTACGAAAATGAAAATCCAGATGAGGGTTGAGTAATCTGCAATGTTGCCTCTTCCGAATGACCAAGATTCTGAATATCGAAGTCTTTCATTGTCAAAGACTCCACTGCTTGCAAGTATTCCAAACACCAACAGTGGTGCCAGATACACACACCACCGAAAGGTTGCGTGTCGCCAAAAGTGAAAACAAATTAACCTCACCCACTGAACCCATTTAGGCATGGACACAGGTGCGTCACTGTAAAACTTCGACACCTCATAATTACTTGCCCTCTTTGCTTTCGCACTCTTCATTTCTTTAATGTATTCATCACTTGAAACAAAATTCGACTGACTAGAAATGAAATTACCAAGAGAGTTACCCTGCTCGTTTTTACTGTCACCAGATTCAGTCATTGCCTCACCCGCTTTGAGTAATAGGGTTGCAGTTTGTCAGTAAACCCCAAGTCCATTTCCATGAAACAGAGTACACCGTCCAATGCCTTCTGTGCTGGTTTGGTGTACCTACCAGACATCGAGGACCTCGATTGCCGCCGATCCCCTCATGAGCACCGCAAAAACAGCCGGTAACCCCCTACCGGACAGTCAACCACGATTGCCTACTTGAATTGGCGATCGTGGTTGGTAAGTTGACTCCAAATCATCAACACAGCAGAAACGCGGATCAATCATGACGAAAACCGACCCAATCCTTGTTCTGGCCCTGGCCGCACTTCCCGTCACCTTCGCCGCAGCCCAGAGCACGATGACCCTCGAGGACATCACTGCCGAAGTCCGGCTGTTTGTCGACCAGAGCAACTGCCCCGGCCCGAACTGCTTTGACCCGGTGACCGAAACCGCTGATGACCTGGCTGATCTGCCGCTCTCAATCAGCGGTACGGCAAACACCGTAGAGGGTTTTCCGTTCACCGGACGAGCGGACGTCATGGCCTCGTTTGACAAGACTGGTTTGGTTGTCGAGCTTGAAGCCTACGCACCAGGTGACGAGTGCTGTGGCGGGAACTACCTGTTCTTCGACGCCATAGCATCCGTCACCATCGAGCTCACGCTGCCCGAGGACGCACTGGTTCGAATCGAAGCGGGTTACCTAGCCGAACGGTACGACCCCCTTGATCTGGGAAGCGCAAACGGAACGAACCGATTCACCATCACCAATCTGGACACCGAGGAAGTCATCCATTCCAACAGCTGGAGTGTGAGCGAAGAGGTCTGGCCCGCCGGCAGCTACCTCCTTGAAGCGGAATCCATTGGCGACATCAGTTGCGAGTGCAGCTCGACCATGTCGCAGATCATTCGGATCGAAGACCGGCCGATTCCCGACCTGGCGGCTCTGTCAGGGATCCTCCCGTTCGCCTACCTGCAGTTGGACGGCTCGGACACCTACGCGGGCGATACGGTCGAGGAGACCAGCCAGACCCAAACCCTTGACGACCTTCCCCTCAGCATCTTCGGCTATTTCGAGGAAAACCCCAAGGATGGATGGGACAGCTGGATCGGTCGGACGAGTTCGAATGTCGTGCTCTCACCCAATCGCTTCACCCTGTTCAGCTCAACCTCCGCCGATTCCATGGGCTGGGCCACCAATTACCGGCACTGGAATGCCCAGGCCATTTTCGACTTCACCTTCGACCTCGAACTGGCCTCGAATGTGGACATCGAATACGTCCTGACCCAGACCGAGAGCGCCACCTGGGGACAAGCCGAGGGCGCAACCTCCGGCCGTTTCCGCCTCAAGAACATCGACACCGATGAAGTCGTGGTGGACGTCATCGTGAACGACTTTGACGAATCGGATGCATTCTCCATCGTGCTCGAGCCGGGGCGATACCTGGTGTGGTGCGATGCTGCCGCAGACGGCTACTCCACGGCCGGCTCCTCCAATCACAAAAGCGCGACAAAAGTCGACATGCTCTTCAACCCGTGGAATCCCGCCGACTTCAACCGCGACGGACGGATCAACGGAGTCGACCTCGGAACCCTGATAGCCAAGTGGGGCCTCTGCTCCGGCTGCCCCGAGGATCTCAACGGCGATGGCATCGTCGGTGGCGCGGATCTCGCCCTGTTCATCGGCGCCTGGACCGGTTGAACAATTCAACGGCCAACACAGGGCGGGGTCGGTGTTTTCGACCCCGTCCTTTTTCATCCGGGTTGAAGCCGAGAAATCGCGTGCTTCAGCAGGATGATGTGAAGCCAGTTCAAAGAACACAGGATTCATGAACCACGAAGTCATCTTCAGATTCTCGGGTTTCATGAACCGAAGGTCGGAGGTTCGAATCCTCCCGCGAGCGTTTCACTCGAATACCAAACCCATAAAAGAACAACCCCCTGCTGTGTACAGAGGGGCTGGGTGACATGTCTCTCGAAACGGACTCACTCCGCGTCGATCCAGACCTTCGCCTCATCGATCTGCTCGGGATGGAATGTCCGGACATCCGCGGCCAGGAAGACCTTGGTGAGTCCGGCGAGCGCCTCAAGCCATTTCTTGTCGACGACGAACGCGATGCGCTCCACCTCCTTGTGGTGGTGGACACCCAACTTGAAGTCCTCCCACATCGCGGCCGGGGTCCAGCCTTCCATTTCGTCGGCCTGGAAGAGGATGCGGATCGCGCCCTGCTTCGCGACCAACGCCTCGATGGCGGGCCGGATCAGTTCGTAGTCAGCAGCGTGGATTCTTCCGGTGGGTCGAATGCAGAGAGCACGTGATGTGTTCGAGAGTTCAAGGTGATCGGACATGGCGTCATCCGTTTGGCGAGTGAGTGTGATGCTTTTCAATGATACCACTCTCAGCCAGTCCAGTTGCCGAGCAGAATCGCCAGATCGATGCCGTCGACCACTCCGTCACCATTGAAATCGGCGGGACAACCGAGACAGATGCCCCAGCTGCCGAGCAGGATGGCCAGGTCGGTGCCATTGACGGCGCCATCAGCATCGATGTCCGCGGGGTTCTGAATCGCCACGAGGCTCGCGGTGACCGAGGCGTTCGCAACCGGTTCCGGCACGCCGCAGGCGCCCGACGATGCCGCGCTGGTCACGAGGTTGAGTCGATAGACCCCGGGGCCGAGCGTCAGGACCGTGCTTCCATCGTTGATCGGAAGACCCTGGCTTTCATTAAGCAGGGTGTTCCCCTCGGGGCCGAGGATGGTGAGTTTGGACACACCTCCGAAATCACCGAACAGAGACCATTCAATCGTCGCCTCGCTGATGGTGAGGACGTCCAGAGCGTAGATGACGTCGACCGAGGTGGAGGAGGAACTCGAGACACAGGCGTTGCTGTCTCCACACGAACCGGCGGCGGACTGAGCGTTCGCGGTGAAGAGGTTCAGCTCCAGACTTGCGTCGACACTCGAACCACTGCCCCCGCTGCTGCAGCAGGTCGCCGCCGAGGCGTTCACGGAGACCGGAAGGTCTGACATGGAGGTCGGGTTGAAGACGTCCTCATCGCTGTCGGAATCCGAAGGCTGACCATTGCATCCGAAGAAATCGGCGTCAGCGTAGGCCTCGACCGAGCCACCGACGTCGGCGATCGCCAGTGCGACCGGAACCGCGGAGATCTCGATGAGTCCGGGACCGTTCTGGGCCGGGCTGAATCCACCCACCACGATGGTGTACTGACGCCCGCCCTCGAGCGCGGCGGTGAGTTCGGTGGTGAATTCCGCACAGCCGGGGGTGTCATCGAGACAGGCCACCACGCTGCTGGGGTCGCAGCCGTCAGCGAGAATCGCGAGCCGGGTGTCGAACTCGGTGATTCCGCAGGTGGAGAAGGTGTATTCGGTGGTCTCGACGGTGTTGAAGTGGAAGTACTTCGCGGCGTAGATGATGTCGGTGCCGAAAGGCCCGGGATCGCACAGACCGGTGAGGTCGCAATCGACCGGTGTCCCCACCGGGGTGGTGTCGAACGCGTTCTCGCCGATCACCAGCTCGTCCTCGATCGAGCAGAGGGTGGTGATCGTCACCGAACCATCACCGTAGGCATCCGAACCACCGCCCAGGTCGGAGAAACCACCACCTCCGCCGTAGGCGGTGAGGCCGTAGGAAACGCCGGGGATCAGCGTGTATTCGATGATCTCCTCGTCGTAGAAGTCCTCATCACTGCTGGCGGAGGCGACGAGAGCGCCGTCCGCGAAGAAGGATGCGGACCCGTACCCGATGTTTCCAGAACCGTCACCGACCGCGTAGAGCTCGATTCGCACGACCATCGTCGAGGCCACGGTGAAGGCGAGATCGAACTGCCCGCTGCCATCTCCGTCACCCGATCCATCGAACTCAGAGCCGTATCCGGATCCCGCGCCGCTGGCATTGAGGTTGATCCCCCCCGCCCCGACCGATCCGCTGACGGAACCGTACCCGGAGCCTCCGCCGATGTTGGTGGCTGCGGACGCATCGGCATTGATCGGAAGCTGGTCCACCGAATCGGTCTGATCCGAATCCTGATCGGAGTCGTAGTCCCCCGACTCGTAGTCCGAGCCACTGGCACTGGCGTCCACCTCCGCGCTGAAGTCGGTGACCAGATAGTCATCCGCCTGTGCGGCGAGGCCGACAAGAAGAATCGAGGTCAAGCTGCAGAACGACACGATTCGAGTCACGGCGTGGGTCATCTTGCTCTCCTGCTGGGCAGTGGTTCTCTTTCGCGTTCAATCTAGCGTTTTTTGCCACGATTTCGAAGTGAAAAATGGCGGGCGGGTCGGCATCGGGAAAACCCCCGCCATGGCGACCGGACGGGGGCATCAGAGTCCCCGCCAACACGCTGAACATGGAGACGTCACACGAAAAACGAGTTCTGCATTGACACGAGGTCCACGCGATGAAAAGGTGACTTGATGAGATCGACCGCACGGAACTTTGGAATGCTCTGCGCCATGCTGCTCAACGCGGCCGCCTTCGCCGACCAGTCATGCGAGGAGGATCTGGTGACGTTCAGCGAGGGCGCCGAGGGCTGGATCGGAACCAACGGTTCCACGGGCGCCACGGAACTCGAGGGGACCGGCGGCAACCCGGCCCACCACCTGCACACCGTCTTCAACGACTTCGGCATCGAGTTCGACAACACGAACGCAGTCCAGCTGCAGGNTNNCCTGTCNCACGACGNGGTCACGATCGAAGTGGATCTCAANGTGGAGGCGATCGATTTCTTCGGCACTCCGGTGACCCGTCCCTGGNTGCTCGAGATNCGTGACTACGACGACCCACCGTCCGGCCAGCTCTGGGTCTCGGTGTGGTATCTCTTCGAATGGATCGGTGCGGAGGACGACTGGCGCACCTTCGAAGTGACGATCAAGGACACCGCCTCGAGCGAACTGCCCGAGGGCTGGGGTGGCACCGGAAGCGAACCCCCACCGGACTACGAACCGACGCTGCCCGAGGACCGCACCTTCGCGAGCGTGCTCGCCGGTGCCGATGAGATCGCATTCACCACCTACCAACCGGGATGGGGATTCGGGTTCACCGACTTCGACGTTCGATTCGACAACGTCCGCATCACCGCATGCTCGGGACCGCCCTGCGTGGGAGACATCACCGACGACGGCGTGGTCGACGGCCAGGACCTCGCACGCGTGCTCGCGTACTGGGGCGCCTGCGATGAGGGATGTCCGGAGGACCTGAGTGGCAACGGGGCCGTCGACGGCGCCGACATCTCGATCCTGCTGGGATTCTGGGGAGTCTGCGACGGCTGACGCGAAGGAGTCGGTCGTGGGCTCATTCCGAGCTCGTCATCCCACGACCAGACCACCCAATGGCTCGAAGTGCATGATCAGGGGCGTGCGCCTCGAACACATGCCGACACTCGCTCATCCCGAGACGGTTGTCGGCCCCATCGATGACGAGACATCTCCCGAGGCATGCGAGTAGAATCGGCCGGGAATGAAACGATTCATCCTCATCACGCTTGCGCTGATCACGATCACCGCGGCCGCCCTGCTCACCATGCCGGGACTGCGCCGTCTTCTCGGGATCGACATCTCCGGCTTCGTCGTCAGCCAGATCGAGGCGCTTGCCGCGGAGCACATCAACCCCACGCTCACGCTCGAGGGGGCGTCGTACCAGTTTCCGACGACGGTGAGACTGCATGGCGTCAGACTCACGAAGAACGACACCGAGATCCTGACCGTGGAGACCGTGGGGATCAGGCTCACGCGCTATCCGTTTCGTGAGGACCAGGTCTGCTTCGGAAGGTTCGATCTTCAGACACCGGTCATGAGCGTCCTGGTCGACGAGGACGGCGGGGTTCTCGGCTGGGATGATTTCGTGAAGACCGACGCTGGTGACGAGGACGGTGATTCACCCGATCCAAGCGAACAGTTCGCCGTCGAGCGTGTGAACGTGCGCAATGCGACCTTCGTCTACGAGGATCAGAGATCCAGCAATGACCGGATGATGCTGGACGGCTTCAATCTGGAGGTCGACGCCACCCGGTCGGACCAGAGCGCCCAGACGAGCGAGGTCGAACGGAAGATCCGCACCAGCGAGGAATCGCAGAGGTACCCCTACCCCACCATTCCGACCGAAGAAGGCTGGTACCACCTCGAGACCGTGATCGAGAGAGCGCCATTGATGGAGGCGACCCTCGATGTCGGATTCGACATCGACTCCCTGAACATCGTTCTGCGTGAAGTCGCGATCAACACCAAACTGGACGAGGACAACATCCGGGTGCTTCCACCGCAGATCCAGCCGTTCCTGCGGAAGAAGAACGTGCAGGGGGATCTTTCGGTCAGACTGATCGGCCACCTCGATCCGAATCATCCCTTCAATGGCCCGATCGCGATCGATGGGAGTCTCACACGAGCGAGCTTCGGAGAGGATGCGGCTCGACTCAACATCCCCTCTCTCGGTGCGCACGGAAAGGTGCACGCGGACGTGCTCACGTTCAAGACCATCAACGGAACGATGCTGGGCGGGACGTTCGAGGGCGACTTCGAAATGCTGCTCGAGGACATGACTGCCGGCGCCATCGGAGGCACACGCCCCGAGACCGATGACGATGCCGATGCCAAGAAGGATTCGAATCAGACTGCAGCCACCTCGGAACAGAACTCGATCAGTCCGGTTCTCGGCAACAAGGCCTACGGCATATCCTGCGGCCTGCAACTGGACAAGATCCAGCTCCAACAGCTCACATCGAGAAGGGCGCCCAAAGACCAGCTGATCGGTCAGCTCGACCTCGATGTCGAGGCGGCGGGCATCGTGACCCGCTGGCCGGAGACGCTCAGAGGCGATGGAGAGGTCACGGTCAGAAACGGTCGAATCGCCTCGATTCCGGTGATCTCCGCGGTGGGTAGAGCCATGGACACGATTCTTCTACGAGGATCGAACAACGACCGGATGGACATCGATTTCTCCCTTGAGCCGGAAGGGATCTTTCTCGAGAAGGCGAATCTGGTCGCCGGCATCATGTCCTTTCGCGCGCGAGGGACGATCGGATTCGATGACTCGATCTATCTGATCATGAACGGAGGCCCGCTCGAACGCATGCAGGATTCGATGGGCGCGATCGGCCGGGCATTCGGAGGCCTCACCGATCGTCTGGTTCGATACGAGGTCAGCGGCCCCATCGGGTCACCCTCGGTGGCGGTGCGTCCTCTGGGCCTGTTCACCAGGGACCCCCTCGCGCGGCCGCAGCGGGAAGACTCGAACGACCGACCGCAAGGCTGATTCACGTACAATCACCGGAGATGACGATGCACTCGAACATGTCCAACCCACGCCTCAGTGTGATCTCCCCTGCGCACGACGAGCAGGACAACGTCCTTCCTCTGATCGAGGAGATTCATGACGCGCTTGCAGACCTCGAGGGCGGCTTCGAAGTCATCGTGATCGACGACGGCTCCAACGACGACACCAGAAACCGCCTGCTCGCGGCGGCGACCTCGAGACCCTGGCTTCGCATCATCGCGATGACTCAGACGCCAGCCGGCCGTGGCAACGGACAATCCGCGGCGTTTCACGCGGGCATCGAGAGTGCGCGAGGCGAACTCATCGCGTTGATGGACGCCGACCTGCAGAATGATCCCGCGGACCTTCCCGCGATGGTGGCCCTGCTCGACGCCCAAGGGGCCGACTTCGTGCAGGGAGACAGAAGCCGGAACCGGCGAGACAACATCGTGAGAAAGGCCTCATCGTTCGTCGGTCGTTTCTTCCGGAGGATGATCCTCGCCGACACCATCAGGGACACCGGCTGCTCTCTTCGGGTGATGAAGGCCGAGATCGGACGAGCGCTCCCACTGGAGTTCAAGGGGATGCACCGCTTCATTCCGGTGACGGCGCGTCAACTCGGATACACCGTCATCGAGACTTCAGTCAATCACCGCCCGCGTGTGGCCGGTGATGCGAAATATGGCGTGTGGAACCGTGCGATTCCAGGACTGATCGATTGCTTCGCCGTCAGATGGATGCGTTCACGCCGAAGACCGACTACGTACCACTGTCACACCGATGACATCGATCATGAGTGATCATTCGTTGGAGTGATCCTCGTAGCTTTTTCCGCGGGTCCTGTCGAACTTCGCCTGACCGAGAAACAGAATACCGAACACGACCATGATCCCGACGATGAAGAAGATCGTCAGCATCACTGGCCAGAATGGTGCGTTTAAGATCATGAACGATGCTCCGGGAACGAGTGGAATGAACGCGGAGCGACATTTTAACAGAACTCGCTCCGATTTCATCCGCTGAAGGGGAAACATCGGAAGATCCTCCACGCTAGCATCTGAATTATGACGAAGATTCTCCATCCGCAGACGGGAAGGGCCACCACTCCTTTTCATTGGATCGCACTGCTGAGCCTGATGCTGGTGTCTCAGGCTTCCGTGCATGCGAGTCACGCCCCGGTCCAGAACGATCCGCTCGCCGGACTGACCGAGGGGGGCAAGAAGGAGGACGCCGACGCGGTCACCAAGAACGTCAACAAGGACGCGATGTCGGGTCCGGGACGAACGCTTGGGACGTTCATGCAGGCCATGAACGACCAGCCGAAGAACTACAAGATCGCGGTGGACTGCCTCGATCTCGGTGGCGGAATCACCATCAATGACGCGAACCGACAGCGCGCGCTCGACCTGTACGTGGCGCTCAGCGCTCTGGGATATCTTCAAGGCGCCAACCAGGGCGTTCCCGCGACGGTGGAGGACGAGACCGAGTTCCGGCTCTTTCCCGCACCGGAGGATGCCTCGGCCCGGGTGCGTGATCGCTCGGAGAGACTCCGCGCGATCTCCAGAGGGCAGGGACTGATCACCCTCGAGCTTGACGGGAAGGGCGTCTGGAGATTCGGGCAGAAGACGGTGTCGGACAAGAACAACGAGACCCTGAGGCTCGCGATACGACGCCTCGCGCTCGAGGATCCGGAACTGCTGGCGACGATCAGGCAGAGCAGCTCCGTCCAGGCGTGGCTGCTCGGCATCGCGCCCGAGGTTCTCTGGAACAAGTTCTTCTTCCTCGCCTGGGTGCAGTGGATCGGAATCGGAATCGTCATCTTCCTCGGAGTGCTCGCCGATTTCATCGTGCGCTTCATTCTGGGAGTCGTGCTGTCCGCTCCGATCAAGAGAATCATCCGGAAGATCGCGGGGTGCGACACATTCGAATACGCGAACGTCAGGAAATCGGCGAGAGCGATCGGATTCGTCGTCGGCATCCTCATCTGGCGCTGGGGACTTCAGACGCTCTTCCTGCCGATCGTCGCCTACAACGCGCTTCTGATCGTCACGGACGTCCTCCTCGTCCTGGGCTCGGTCAACGCCGCGTTCAAGCTCACGGACCTGCTCGGTGACGTGGTCGAACATCGTGCGCGGAAATCGGTCAACAAGCTCGACGACCTGCTCATTCCCATTCTGCGCAAGACCCTCAAGTTCATCATCCTGATCTTCGGCATGATCTACGTCGCCGGGGCGCTGAACATCGAAGTGACGCCTCTCGTCGCCGGCATCGGCATCGGCTCCCTGGGCTTCGCCTTCGCGGCCCAGAACTCGATCGAGAACTTCTTCGGTTCGGTGACCGTCATTCTGGACAGACCGTTCCAGGTGGGCGACTGGATCTCGATCGACGGGATCGACGGCACCGTGGAGACCGTCGGCCTGCGCTCCACCAGAATCCGGACGTTCTACAACTCGGAGATGACGATTCCGAACTCGCTCCTGATCAAGACCATGGTCGACAACTACGGCCGGAGGCGATTCAGACGCTGGAGCACCAAGGTCGACCTCCTGTACGAGACCACGCCCGAACAGGTGGAAGCGTTCTGTGAAGGCGCCCGGGAACTGGTGCGACATCACCCGTACATGCAACGGGACAACTACCAGATCTTTCTGAACGAGTTCGGGGAGTCAGGCATCCAGATTCTGGTCTACGTGTTCTGGAACACGCCCGACTGGAGCACCGAACTTCGAGAACGCCATCGATTCATGCTGGACCTGATGCGGCTGGCCAAGGAACTCGGCGTGTCGTTCGCCTACCCGACGCAGACCGTCTATCTGGCACGTGCCGAAGAGAGACCGACGACACCGGAAGGACTTCACTCAGGCCAGGCGGAATTCGAGAACCATGAAGGCGGACGGGCGGCCGCGAGACGCATCATGAAGGGCGCCGCGTGGGACAGGAAGCGTCCCGATCCCTACCGGTACACGATGGCGGACCGCGCCATCGACGGCTCGCATGACGATGACGATGCGGGCGCCGGCGAGGATGATGGCGCCGGTGACGGGGATGGCGGATGACCCTCCCCCATCGCGTGCATGCCTCAGCGGCCCCGAAGCGGTCTCAAGGAAGCGCGAGGTAGCGAGCCGAGACGTCGACCGCGGGAATCGAACCATCCTCGGGGTCCCACTCGAGGGGAAAGTGCGAACCGGTCGGACGATAGCTCGTCGCCCAGACCGTGTAGAGAGGATCATCGGGATTCACCTTGGCGATCTTCTCCAGCCACCAGGCCTTGCCGTACCCCTCGCCACCGAGCGCCTCCACGAACTNCCACCGACCGTCNTCCCAGACCTCGACCCAGGTGTGATTTCCGCTGTCGTCGTGCCACATCGGNACACCGGCNAGCCGNGCNGGAATGCCGACCGATCGGCAGGTGCTGGCAAGAAGGATCGACAACCCGGTGCAACTGGCGACGCCGCAATCGATCGTCTCGGAGGGCGACTGGTCGGTCTTGGGGCGTTTGCTCGGGTGGTAGACGACTCCCATTCGTTTCCAGAGTTCCTGATCCAGTCGATGAACGGCTTCGGCCTGGGTGGGCGCGCTCCATGCGATCTCGGCGAATCGTTCCCGAAGCTCGGGTCGCCACGATTCACGTCGTTCACCGACGAACATGTGCGGCAGGACGTCGTTCAGGAAGATCTCGTCGGGAAGATCACGACAGAAGGGTGAGGTGCGGCGGATGGCGACCGCTTCCTCGACGTGTCCTGCCAGCAGGTCGGCGGAGATGGTGGTGAGATCCCGCTCTGGAATGAAGGCAAGGAGGAACGCGATCGCTTCGAGCGCATCCTCCCCTTCCAATGATTCGATGGCGGCGACCAGCTCGCCCCGGCGCCCNCCGGCCTCCTCGAGCCGGGTCCTGACCAGCGACTGGTACGGCAGAGGAAGTCTCGCGATCTGCGCTTCNCATTGAGGCCAGTCACGAAGACGCTCGACGCGTCTGTCTCGCTTCATCGGGCGCGCCTCGAAGACGGCGACGACCTCCTCANCGGGGTCGAGGGTGTCGACCTGNGTGAACATCACGAAATCATCCGCGATGATGGTCCCGGGTGGTGCGGACACGGTGTCGCCGACGGCGACACGAAACGGAAGCGAGACGCTCGGCGGTGAGGAGAACGGGCCCTGATGGACCCCGGTCAGAGTGACCCTGCACAGGCCGGCCTCCTCATCCAGCACGCANGNGCTNGTCCAGAGNGGACGNTCCTGCNCGAGCCGNGCATCCCAGGAGGGATCTCCGTAGAAGACGAGCACGTCACGGTCCCAGAGATGNCCGAGCGCACGCTGGAAGACGGGCTCNTCGACCCCNCGNCCCCAGGTCTCGCGAAGCTTCTCTCCGAAGATGGGATCNTCGCGAGGCGCGAAATCACCGAGATCGAGCGTNGTCAATGCGGGATCGATCTCACGAAGCTCGTCGATCAATTGAATCTGGTTGAAGAACACCGCCTCGGAAAGGTTCCAACGCCCCGGATCGGAGAGGAACCACTCGGCGGTGCCCCAACCGGCCCGGCCGTGCCAGGTGCGCCCGGAATAGCCGACGAACTGGGTCGCGGAGGCCGAATCGAGAAAGGCCAGCGCCATGGAATCGATTCCGTCGATGTCACCGAGAAGACAGTTTCCGGCGGCCAGCCAGACCTTGGGATTGCGGGAGTCCACGGGAAGGCGCTCGCCATCCAGCGTCACGCCGACCAGACGTCCGCCCTCGACCTTGAAGGCGCCTGCCTTGAAGTCGTAGCCGACGCGCCAGTCATGCTGGGTCGATCGTCCGCTCGAGAAGAAGAGATCGGGCTCGAAGTCGTTGAGCGTCGAGACGATTCCGGGCATCGTCATCTCGGCGGTTCCGGATCGCGTCACGANGCGACCGTCGGGAAGCTTGCGAACCGAACGGCCTTCGAAGGTCTCGTCCCAGCAGTGNGCCTCCGCGAAGGGGGCGACATCGAGACTCGCGACACCCGCGGCCTTCGTGATGGTCAGAGGATCACGGGTGACGATCTGACGCATCGCGGATTCCCAGTTNCGACCGGTGAGNANGCCCCACTCGAAATCAGGCCAGGGATCGTCATCGAGTCCTCGACAGAGCCTGTGAAGATCGAGGAACACGCCCCGATTCAACTCCTCCGGNGCCGCGACCAGAATCAGNTGACGAGGATGGNCGGATGCGAGAACGTCCTTCAACTCGAGCGGACTCTCCTCGAAGACATGGCTTGTCACACCCGAATCGCGATGAAACGTGCGAACCGCCGNGGCAACCTGTTTCCAACCATCGGAGTTGGCGCNNCGACGNGANATGATCANCGCGCAGTCATCGTGGAGGGCCGGCTCGTCATGCTCGAGATCACCGACCTGAGCCGNCNCCGANGTCGGACAGGCGAGCGCNAGCCCGANGCAGACGCCGCAGGCCATCGAAAGAAGTCGTCTGGGCCCTCGAGTCATCATGAGTTCTCAACACCTTTCAGTCAGTGGGCTTTNCGGNCGCCGGGTCANGCCATGCAGCCTACCAGTGGAACCCCGGATGATCGATCGTGATCTNGTCGGAGATGTCATGAACGNCCGTTCTGACTATCCTCGGGTCGGTTCGAATCGATCACCCCCCCATGGAGCGAGACATCAGCGNCCCCAGCCTCAACATCGTGCTGTGCACCCCGTTGATTCCCAACAACACGGGAAACATCGGNCGGACATGCCTTGCCATCGGGGCACGATTGCACCTCATCCATCCTCTGGGCTTTCAGATCGACGACAAACACCTCAAACGGGCCGGGATGGACTACTGGCAGCACATCGATCTCGTCGAGCACGCCAGCTGGGAGGCCTACCTCGCCACCTGCGCCCCGGAGAGACTCTGGCTGTTCACGACCAAGACCGACCGCAGTTTTCGCGAGCCGGCCTGGAGACGAGGCGATCATCTGCTGTTCGGNCCCGAGGACCAGGGCGTGTCCGAGGCGATNCACGAGGAACTNGAAGCCCGGTACGGCGCCGGCTGCCGGGTCAGAATTCCGATGGTGGATGATCCCGCCGCNAGAAGCCTCAATCTCTCGACTTCGGTCGCGATCGCCTCCTATGAAGCGCTCAGATCCATCCAAGGGGGATTCTGAGAACGCAGGACTCGATCAATTCCGCCTCGTCTGCGGATGTGCTGGAACAAACCGAGGCGGTTTCAACGTATCCTTATGTGGTCGCGGATGAGCGTGGCGAGACAGCCTCGGCGCGCCATCGTCTCTTTTGGATCATGCGTCCCGTCGCATGGTTCGGACTTCGTCTCNAGGCCTCTGCGAGGCACCGCCCGTTTTCCATGACACAGCGTTTCATGAACACCGCACCGACTATCGAGCACCCATCCACGATGAACACCACACCCATGTCGTCACCCTCGAAATCCACGCACGTCCGCCTCGGATTCACCCTGACCGAACTCCTGGTCGTGATCGGAATCATCGTCGTCCTGATCGGCCTTCTGCTGCCAGCCATCGGCCGGGCCAGCTCCAAGGCCCGCCAGACGAAGACTCGTACGACGATGAACGAATTCGTGAAGGCATGCGAGTCGTTNCAGCAGGAGTTCGGTTTCTACCCCGGCCTCGTCCCGGACGANGACCTGGCGGCCAAGCCGGTGATCACCAGCACGCAGAATGCGATTCTGCACCTGATGGGTGGTGGCATGCGGGAGATCGATGTCACGCCCCAGGCGTGGAATGACTTCAGCAGCGGNGCGGAGATCGTCAACTTCCCGGGCGTGGGCAATGTGGCGTTCAGAACGGACCTCGTCGGACGAGGACCGATTCTTCGTGGCAAGCAGTTCCCACCCTTCTACAACCCGAAGGACACCGAACTCCGNCTCGATCTGAGCAGCAACGGCAACGGCATTCTGCAGCCGGAAGGCAGCATCGATCTTGGTGGTGCGACCGTCTCACTCGACCAGGCCATCCCCGTCGTGGTCGATGCCTGGGGNGCCCCCGTCGCCTACGCCCGTCAGATCAGAAAGACCGGCCCNCTGGTGCTTCCGATCGCGGACACCGACTATCGCCCTCAGTTCTCGGAGGAGATGTTCTCGACCGTCACCGGATACAAGNTTCTCGGNGATCGAGGCGGCCTGCAGGAGTCANTGAGCCTCGTNCATCCGGATGGCCCGAACTCGGGNGTTCCCAACTACCCNGGCACCATCGCACAGATCATCCGATCCCCNACCATGGGCATCTGGGATTCCAGCAGCGCCACCGCCCAGAGCGCCCTGGCAGGATCCGCCCGAGGGGCGGTCGTGGTCTGGAGCGCGGGCGAGGACAATGTCTTCGCCTCCAGAATCGATGGGCCCGGCAGTGTCGGAGCGGAAGTTTCGAACCTGTTCCAGAGCAGCTACTTCAACCCGAAGGTGATTGAAGAGTACGATGACGTTCTGGTCTTCGGTGGCTCTTGATTTGATCAAGGAACGGACTGAGAACGATGACATTCAATGAATCCAGCATTCGAGCCGCGCTCGAAGCGGTGATCGACCCCGAGCTCGACAAGAGCATCGTGACCCTCGGCCTNATCGAGCAGATCAANCTCGACGACGGTCGNGCGCAGATCACGGTCTCGGTGGGCACCGATGAACACGAGGAGAAGCGCAAGGCCCTCGAGAGAGTGATCAAGGAGGCGGTGNGTTCCGCCGCCCAGATGGCTCNNNGCNCCNTGNACGACATCGANGTCGTCTTCGCTCGAAAAGTCAGCCTCTCGGCCCAATCTCANAGCGCCTCTCAACCCCNGGANCCGGTGGATGAATCGAATCCCCTGCCGGGCGTCAAGCATGTGATCGCNGTCGGTGCNGGCAAGGGCGGTGTGGGCAAATCGACCGCGACCGTCTCGCTCGCCCTCGGNCTGGCCAGAGCCGGCGCNCNAGTNGGNCTTCTTGACGGCGACATCTACGGCCCNTCGATTCCGACCATGCTNGGACTGGATGATGCGGTTCCCANGGTCCAGGGGACCACGATGCTGCCCTTCGAGGCCTTNGGCATCAAGTCGATCTCGATCGGGAAGCTGGTCGACCCCGACAAGGCTCTGATCTGGCGTGGCCCGATGGCCCACGGCGCCTTCAAACAGCTGGCGCTCCAGACGGACTGGGGAGATCTGGACTATCTGCTCGTGGATCTTCCTCCAGGGACCGGAGACGTCCCCCTGACGCTCGCCCAGCTTCTTCCCCTCACTGGAGCGGTTCTCATCTGCACGCCCCAGAGAGTGGCTCAGGACGATGCTCGGCGCGCTGCGCGGATGTTCCAGCAGCTCGAAGTGGAGATCCTCGGAGTGATCGAGAACATGAGCTCCTTCACCGGCGACGACGGCAAGGAATACGACCTCTTCGGTCGTGGCGGCGCGGAGATCCTCGCGCGCACCATGGGCCTCCCCTTCCTCGGAAACCTGCCCATCCACCCCGAGCTTCGCAAGAACCTCGACGAAGGCAGACCCGACCGGAACTTCTCGGAAAGCCCAGCGCTCACGGAGGCTCTCGATGCGCTGGCGACGAACCTGGCGAACAGGATCTCGATCGCATCGCTGTCCGATGGCGCGTCCAGGCCGTCCCTAGAGATCAACTGACGTTGCCGCCGTTCGAACGCGATGCCGAAGGACAGCCCTGCCTGAACGGTCCGCTCTCAGGGCGAAGACTCTCGATCATCGGATGCAGCGGCTCAGGCAAGACCACATTGAGCAGACGTCTCGGGGACGCCCTCGAGATTCCCCGGCTGGAACTCGATGCCCTCCATCATCAGGCGGACTGGACCCCGCTCGAGCGCGAGCGTTTTCGACAGGCTGTCGATGAATTCATGAGGCATCATGAAGACTGGATCATCGACGGCAACTACGAAGCTGTCGCGGATCTCGTGCGTTCGCGATGCACCGACATCATCTGGCTCGACCTGTCGCTTCCGCGGGTGCTTCTTCGACTCTTCATCCGCAGCCTTCGAAGGTCCGTGGGACGGGTCGAACTGTGGAACGGCAACCGGGAACGGCTGCGAGATCTCTGCTCGCTGGATCCGGAGCGATCGATGGTCACCTGGGCCCTCCAGACTCATGCCAGACATCCGGCACGGTTCGAAGCTCTGAGGACCGATCCGACCCTGTCGCACGTCACCTTCCACAGGATCAGAAGCCCTCGAGAGGCCGCGGACCTGGTCCGTTCGGTCGAACGAACGCTTGGATGACCGGCCGGACGACATCCGCCTTCACCCGGCACGACTCGAATCATGACACTCGAGTCATGACACTCGAGTCATGACACTCGAGTCATGAAACAGGGCGCCGGCTGATGCCGACGCCCTGTGAATGCTTGGCCATGTGACCTTTGGTGTGACGCGTGAGAATCACTCACACACGTCGGGAGTGCCGTCGTTGTTGAAGTCCGGAGGACGGTGGACGAACTGGAGATCCCAGGAGCTGAAGCTGCCGGTTTCACCGAAGACACCATCAAAGATCTGGATCGTCCAGGAGCCTGCGGCGGAGGCACCGATGTGCTCACTGAAGGAACCCTGCACGGGAAGATAGAAGACGAGGTCGCCCTCGGGGATGACACCACCCTGACCGGCGGCCTGACACAAGGTCTCGGAGCCGGAGGATGAGAAGCTGTAGGTGGTCGACTGACCATCCGTGCTGGCGAAGTAACCGTCTCCTTCGCAGCCGAACAGCAGCAGGTCGGTGACCCGCGTACCGGATGAGCTGACGTGGACCAGACTGATCTGAAGATCGCTCAGACGTGCATGGTCGAGATCATGGATCTTCACACTGACCGTTCCGAGCACGGTCGCCCCCGCCAGAACGGAGGTGTTGGTTCCATCATCATCTTCACTCTCGATCACGATCGTGCTTTCCATGATGGAAAGATCGTTGATGTCCATACCGGGGCCGCTCGTGCCCTTCGATGCCGAGTCGTACGGACGTGAGGCACATGCGAACTCAGGTCCTTCGGCACAGTCCAGAATGAAGTTCTGGTTCGCGTCGAGAATGGGACCGGCGATGATGTCGCAGAGGTCGGGACGACAGTTCGGAGTGCAGATGTCTGTGAAGTCGAAGTCCGCACATCCGAGGACATTCTGGATGTAATCGGCGTCACCGGGGAAATCAATGGCTCCACTGCCGTTGGCATCCCACAGACCGCCGCCCAGGTCGAGAAGGAACGACGTGTCTTCACAGTCGTCGAGGACGCCGTTCAGGTCACAGTCGGAAAGAGGCTGGGTGGCGATTTCGCAGCTGTCTGCGAGACCGTTCAGGTTGCAGTCGGTGTCGAAGACGAACGCATCGACGCATGTGTCGGGTGATCCATCGGAGTTGCAGTCCTCGGTGAAGGGAAGGACCTTCATCTCCATGGACCAACCGGAGAAGAACCCGGCAGCGCCGGCGGCACCATCGCTGAAACGCAGGAACCAACGATCATTGAAAGGCGTCGATTCGAATTCGATGAGCGCGCTGGTCGGACGATAGACACCTCCGGGGATCAGGTTGCCGTACTCACCACTTCCAGCGACCGCGCACAGATCACGAGCCGAGAGGGTCGTGGCGGCGGGGTATTCCTCGATGGAACTGGGCCGTCCATTGAGCGTGAAGACGTAGGAACCGGCGAGCGTGGTCGACGCTCCGGCCTGACCGTTGAGGTCCGAACAATCAAGGACGGACCAGACCTGTTCGTCGCCGTACACGTCTTCGCGGACGAGTTCGATCTTCAGCTGGGAGAACTGAGGGTGCACCAGACCGTCGATTCTGAGCTCGGTGGGCTCATAGGCCCAGTAGAGGTCTTCCGCACCATTTCGAGTGGGTGTCCCTCGAAGGTCGGACTCATAGATGCCGTCATCGGGGATCGTTCCACCGTTGCCGAAGAGCCTGGAGGGATCCGAGACATCCTCGGGTGTGGCGGGAAGGAAGGTGCTGATGGCGCTCTCACCGGGGTTGTTGAGACTGGGTGCCTCGAAGCATTCTCGAGGGAAGCAGCCATCGGGCACGCGGTCGTTGTCGGCGTCGGCGAGCCCGTCGGCGTTGCCGTTGGGCGCGATGCCGTCGAACTCGAGGGTGTCGAGGTAGCCGTTCTGGTTGCAGTCGTAGGGAATCTTTCGGCAGCGATACTGAGCCACGCCGGCCTGATTCGGGAAGGTGTAGTGATACGGATCAAAGGGGTTCGTGTACCTGTTGCCGAAGTTCGGGGGATAGGCGTCATATGCCGACGGCCAGTGTTCGGTGCCGTTTCCACCGGTGTTCTCATCAGTGAAGGATGGCAGACCACTGACCGTGTTCAGAGCATTTTCCTGCATGACGAGACCATTGGCGGCTGTTTCACCGCCCTGCTCGCAGCAGAGACATCCGATCGCGCCGACGTTTCCATCGGTATCGACGCCGAAGATCGGGACTTGGGGATTGGAGAAGAAGGGAATCGGAATGAGCGTGATGTCGTCGGCTTCGTACGCCATGACGGTACGGAAACCAAGGCTGTCACCTTCGTTGATCCAGTTTCGATAGCCCCAGTTGTATTCCAGGGGATAGTTCGGGGTCGGACAGTCCGTGCTTCCCGAGGCCGCCACATCAGCACAGGCCAGGGAGAGGCCGGTATCTTCGTCGACGTTGGAATAAGGCGTCCCGGCAGTCTCATCGGGAGGACACGGCTCGCTGTCGGTGCCTTCGATCGTCGAGGCTTCGGTTGCGTGCTGCGCACCGAGAAGGTGCCCCATCTCGTGCGCGAAGGTGCCGCCGCCGGCACCCGCCCAGGTCAGAATGGCCGCGGGGTTGAAGGGATCCGCCTGATAGATTCCACCGTTGGCCATGCCGGGAATGGGCCCGGCGATGCCACCGATGCCGGTGCCGTTGTTCGCGACGTAGCAGCAGACCAGGTCGGCCCCACGTTCGTCACGAAGGTCGATCATGATGTTCTCGAGACCACGGCGATAGAAGTCGGTGCTGTTCTTGAGGAAATCAAGGTCACGCTCGGGATTGCCGCTTCCGACGTAGAGTTCGGGCGTGCCATCCTGCGCGTAGCCGATGCCGGGTTCGACACCGACGCATCGGACTCGGAAACGCATTTCCGAGTTGAGAAGACAGAGGTTCATGTAGGCGAAGTCGAGCGCGGACGCGGCCAGAATCACCTCTTCGGACCCTGCGGCGGCGAGCGTGTCTCCGGAGTACCCGACCAGAATGTCGACGATCATGTCATAGGGAGGGTTGGTGACGCCGGGGTCGTTGTTGCAGTTGATTTCGTTGGTGCGGACGGTCTCGTCGACGAGGTCCGCGGTGGCCACTTCGACGAAGGGCTCGGATCCGCAGTTCTGGTCGATTCGACGGACGAAGAACGATGTGCCCTCAGGCGTCGGAGGATCGGGGAAGGTCTCGTTGACCGTGTCTTCGGTGTCGATGTAACACTCGCCGGCGCCGGCGAGAGATCCCAGTTTTCTGGGGAAGAAGTCCTCTTCATCATCCGAGAACATGAGCTTGCAGAGACCGACGTTTTCAGGATTGGTGGCGGTGATGTTGGAACCACCGAATCCGTCGGGCAGCATTCTGAAGGAGCCATGCATCTGCGAATGAAGTTCGGCGGTCACGCCCCACTTGGTGGGAAGGATCAGGATGCTCGAGAGCTCGTCGCCGAGAATCTGCCCGGTCCAACCGAGGGTCTCCTCCGCCGGTTCCAACTGAAGAAGAACAGGCGTCCCCGAGGGGGAGAAGATCATGCCCATGCCGGTGACGGGATTGACCTGAAAACTCGTGTTCTCATCCGGGATGTTGAGCGTCTGAGGAGCCTTCAGGAAGGGATTCTTGATGTCGGGTCTGGCGGGGGTCTTGTCCACAGGGGATCCGATGACCATTCGGCCCTTCGGGGAGAGCGACGATTCGGCACGAGCATCAGAGCCGGCTTCCCGCCGGGCCTCGACCTTGCCGAGCGCGGAGGGGCCTTGTTTCTCGGACTTGCTTGCAACCTTGTCGGCCTTGCCCACAGATCTGGAGGTCGTGTCGTTGGCCAGCGCCAACGACGCCGCGGCAAGGCCAAGACCCACAACAAGCGAAACGCTGGCGCGGTTAAAACGGGCGAAAGGACGACGGTTCTTCGTATATGGCATCGAGAGCATTTTCCCGGTCGTGGAGATGGGCAGAAAACCTGCGTGTTACCCCCCTGGTACACATTGGTAACAGTATCTCATACGTGGTCCCGGGGCAACGTCACGACGGAATATGGTTTTTTTTAGAAAAAGGCCGAGCCCCCCGACTCACCATTTTCTCGTGCCGAAATCGGCCACATGTAAACCACCCGGGTCCGAAAGTGTTCGTCTTCAAACTAGAACGAAACAGCCAGGAGGGAACCACTGGTTATTAAAAAAAGGAAATTCTCCCGATCAAAGTCGGCCCCTTGATGGTCCATGGGCGCCCCGAATGTCAGGAAAACTCCTTCTTGAGCTCCCTGAGGCCGGAAATCAGAGCCTCGAGATGNNCTTCCTCGTGGGCCGCCGAGATCTGCACTCTCANGCGAGCTTCCCCNTCGGGCACCACCGGATATCCGAAACCGATGACGAAGACNCCNANTTCGAGNAGNCGCTGGCTCATNGCGATCGCCTTGGCCGTGTCNTGNACGATGATGGGACAGATCGCGGTCGAGCTTTCGAGAACTTCGAATCCGACCTTTCGAATGCCCTCNCTGGCCATGTGAACNTTNTGNCTGAGGCGGGACACTCGNTGCGGTTCGTTCATCAGCAACTCGATCGCCTTGTCCGCACTGCAGGCCACCGTGGCAGGAAGCGCGTTGGAAAAGAGCGTCGGGCGTCCGCGCTGAATCATCAGATCGATCATCTCTCGAGACCCGGCCATGTAGCCCCCGGCCCCTCCCCCGAGCGCCTTGCCCAGAGTGCTGGTGAAGAGATCGATCTCGCTGCCGGCCATGCCCCAGTGCTCGTGCGTGCCCCGACCGGTCTCCCCCATGACGCCGGTGCCATGTGAATCGTCGACGACCAGCTTCGCATCGNAGTCATTGCANATGGCGCGAAGTCCNGGAAGATCNGCGATGTCTCCTTCCATCGAGAAGACGCCGTCGGTCACCACCCAGATCTGACCGGTGATGTCGGGATTNGCGCGGGCCGCTTCNAGCTTCGCCCGAAGCGCGNCNAGNTCGTTGTGCGGATAGACCCCTTTGTGAAGCCCCTTCTTGATGACCGCCGCAAGTCGGACACCATCGATGATCGANGCNTGNTTCAAGGCNTCCGACAAGCAGCAGATCACCCGGTTCGCACAAGGTNGGGAAGATCGCCTCGTTGGCGTTCCAGCAACTGGTGAACGTGTAGGAGGCTTCCTGGTCGTGCAGGGCGGCGATGCGGGTCTCGAGCGCCTCATGGCAGGCGAAGGTGCCGCAGATGAAGCGGACGCTGGCGGTGCCGGCCCCGTAGCGCCGGAGCCCTTCGATCCCTGCCTCGACGACCTGAGGGTCGTTGGCGAGGCCGAGATAGTTGTTGGAACAGAAGCAGGCGACCTCACCGTGTTCACGCAGCGTGATGCTCGGCCCCATGGGCCCTTCGATCATCTGCAGNCTCTTCAACTGCCGGGACTGGTCGAGGTGGTCGAGGATCGCCGTGGTGCGGGCGCCGAAATCAGGTCCTGTCATGGTGCTCATGGGATGCATGGTAGCCCCCNGACCCATGCCCATGCCATCCCGACGGGAGAGAACCACCGCGAATGACGCACCGATCACCCGAGNCCGTANTGNGCCTTCAGNCCGGGGATCAGGTACTCGTCGAGCGCGGANTCGAGCGTGTGGGTCGGNGCCCAGCCCCAGTCNCCGCGGGCCGCGGCATCATCCACATCGGCCGGCCATCCGTCGACGATCAACTGACGGCCCGGGGTCGGGTCGAAGACGACCTTGAGATCCGGGTAGCGAACCCTGATCGCCGCNGCCAGCGCCTCGGCGGTGGGNGCGAAACTTCGAACGTTGTAGGCGCTGCGCGTGAGCGCGCTCCGGGGCGCCTCGGTCAGCTCCAGCAGCGCCCGGATCGCTTCCGGCATGGTCATGAAGGGAAGCTGGGAATCGGCCCGGACGAAACAGGTGTACTCNTGCCCCTGCGCCGCGGCATGNAGCATCTCCGGTCCGTAGTCGGTCGTNCCNCCGGTGGGCAGGGTCTCGGCCGAGATGATTCCGGGNAAACGNATCGACCTGAAATCCAGAGAGCCGGGCGAGTCGCTTTCGAACTGCCCGTNATGNCTGGTGAAGTAACGACCNAGATGTTCAGCCGCCAGTTTGTTGCAGCCGTACATGGTGCGAGGCTCGAGGAATTCNTCCTCGNTGACCGTCCCGGCGACCGCTTTCGCGGTGAGCGAGGAAAGNCCGTAGACGGCGATCGTCGAAGGAAGGACGACCATCGGAGTCTCACCGGTTCGCTCNCGCTCGGCGATCGCCAACCTCAGGAGATTCATNGTGCCCCCGACATTCACCTCGTAGGCGANCANCGGCGCACGTTCGGCGCTCGAGGACAGCATCGCCGCGAGATGAAAGATTCGACCGAAGCGGTACCGACCGGCAAGACTCTCGAGCAATTCGGTGTCACGGATGTCGCCGGTGAGGGTCTCGGCGCAGAGTGCGCCGATCGAATCATCGGCGGGTCGCAGGTCGAGGCCGACGATCGCACACTCGGAATCCCGTTCCGCCAGAGCCCGGATGAGACCGTGGCCCATCTCACCACCGGCACCGGTGACCAGCACGGCGGTGCGACGATCGGCATGGGGTGTTTCGGTCCGGGAGAGGTTNGANGCGTGAACTGANGACATNNATGCAGTATACCTGTTGNATCATGACTCCAGAAGACATCATCAAAAAGCTCGAACTCATCCCCCACCCCGAGGGTGGCCACTACCGAGAGACCTGGCGGGATCATCGTGCCGACGGTTCTCGTGGCCATGGCACGGCGATCTACTTTCTCCTGCAGGCCGGGGAGCGTTCNAGGAGGCATCGGGTCGACGCCGCCGAGATCTGGCACCATTATGCCGGCGCACCGCTCGAACTGACGATCGAAAACGAACGGGTGACGCTGGGCGCCGACTGCCTCGATGAACAACGCCCCCAGCACGTCGTGCCGGCAGGCGCCTGGCAATCCGCTCGCAGTCTNGGCGACTGGACGCTGGTCGGCTGCACGGTGTCCCCGGCCTTCGAATTCGAACACTTCGAGCTCGATCCGGATGACACCGTCGAGGAGATCGCACGATGACACGACACCACGCCGCCCTTCGACTTTTCGTGCTCGTCCTGCTTGGCCTGGTCTGCACGCACCCGGTGTCGGCTCAGAAGACCTACACCACCGCGCAAGTCGGGGATCGTGCACTGCGGCTCGAACTCAGCGTGCCGGAGGGAGCGGGCCCCCATCCACTGATCGTCTGGGTGCACGGCGGCGGCTGGGTCNGAGGAGATCATGNNAGGATGCCNCCNTTCACNNCGNACGCGCTCGACGCNGGNTTCGCCGTCGCCAGTCTCGACTACCGCCTNGCGAGNGANGGNGGCGCNTGGGGGGANGCCCCGGTNTGCTGGCCCGCCCAGCTGCANGACTGCAAGGCCGGNGTGCGCTGGCTTCGNGCCAATGCCGCACGNCTGCGCCTGGATCCTGATCGCATCTACGCCTGGGGACATTCGGCCGGCGGCCATCTGGTGACGATGCTCGCACTGACCAACGACGAACCGGCCTTCGAAGGNNCCGTGGGCNACGACCTCGACACNTCCTCNCGNGTNNGTGNGGTCGTCGATTTCGCGGGACCGACCGATCTGTTCNGGATGAACGAGGACCATGACCGACGNCTCGGTCCCGGTCTNGATCACGACGACGTGCGCTCACCNGAATCTCNACTGCTCGGCGCCNATGAACACGGNCATTCGCTGNANACCATCCGAGCNAACCGCGACTCCACCGACTGGCCNTGGAANAGACTCAGACTGCTCTGCCTCTCGGCNTCGCCGATCGAACAGGTCGACGAGGAGGACGANGCGCCCCTGCTCATCGTNCATGGTGCGAAGGATGCGATCGTTCCGATGCCNCAGGCCCGCAGACTGGCTCGAGCGTGCAAGGCCTCGGGCGTCCCCCATGAACTGATCGTCNTTGATGATGCNGGCCACGGCCTCTTCGCGAGCCCTGCNCCGAGNCGGGCTCTNGACTGGCTGANGTCGCTCGCATTCGCNAAGACGNCNGGAAGAGATGCGGATGACGATCGCCGAAAAAAGGNCGCAANGGCCGNTGAGTGATCAGTTGGATCCGGGGATCCTGATGTCCTCGACCATTCGTTGAACGTCCGCGGGAGGCGGCGAGGTCATCAAGGCCACGGGTATGGCCACGGCGAAGTTCAGAAGCATGCCGATCGAACCGATCCCCTCGGGAGAGATCCCCCACCACCAGCCGTCGCTGGTCCCACCGAGGAACTTGAATTCGAGGATGTACCAGGTGGTGAAGACGATGCCGACGAGCATGCCGATGACGGCGCCCGGCATGTTGAATCGTTTCCAGAAGATCCCGAGGAAGATCGCGGGGAAGAAACTGCTTGCNGCNAGNCCGAAGGCGAANGCCACCACCGCCGCCACGTAGTCGGGNGGCCAGATGCCGAGCAGGCCGGCGCACACCACCGCCACCGCGGCGGCGANCCTCGCCACCCGNAGCTCGCCCCGCTCGCTGATCGACGGACTGATGACACGTTTGACGAGATCGTGACTGACCGCGGAGGAGATCACCATGAGCAGCCCGGCCGCGGTCGAGAGCGCCGCGGCGAGTCCGCCGGCGGCCACCAGCGCGATCACCCAGTCGGGGAGACCCGAGATCTCGGGGTTCGCGAGGACCATGATGTCGCGATCGACGTAGAGTTCGTTGCCGGCGCCCGCGAGCGGCTCGTTCGCCAGCAACCGTTCACCATGCTCGCCGCGCTGATCACCATCGAGGAAGACGGGCTTCTTTCCTGCGAAGGCGGGGCCGGGCCCGTGCTGGATCACCCCGTCATCGTTTCGATCGCGCCAAGCGATCAGACCGGTGTCCTCCCAGGTCGACACCCAGCTCGGCGCGTCGGTGTAGGCGACGGTCGGCACCGTCGCCAGCATGTTGGTGCGGGCGAAGACCGCGATCGCCGGAGCGGTGGTGTAGAGGATCGCGATGAAGAGCAGCGCCCAGCCCGCGGAACTTCGGGCGTCCTTCACCCGCTTCACGGTGAAGAAGCGGATGATCACATGGGGAAGGCCGGCGGTGCCGAGCATGAGCGCTCCGGTGATGCAGACGATGTCGAGCGGGCTCTTGTGGTACTCGGTGTAGGACTTGAAGCCGAGGTCCGCGAGCATGCCGTCGAGCTTGGCGAGAAGGCCCACGCCGTCGGCGTCCGTTCCGCCCAGCGCCAGCTGGGGAATCGGATTGCCGGTCACCATGAAGGCGAGGAAGAACGCGGGAATGGTGTAGGCGAAGATCAGGATGCAGTACTGGGCGACCTGGGTGTAGGTGATCCCCTTCATGCCGCCGAGGACGGCGTAGAAGAAGACGAGGCCCATGCCGATCACGACCCCGAGATTGATGTCGACCTCGAGGAACCGACTGAAGACCACGCCGACCCCGCGCATCTGGCCCGCGATGTAGGTGAAGGAGATGAAGATCGCGCAGACCACCGCGACGATTCGCGCCAGCTGCGAGTAGTACCGATCACCCATGAAGTCGGGCACGGTGAACTTGCCGAACTTGCGCAGGTAGGGTGCGAGCAGCAACGCCAGCAGAACATACCCACCGGTCCAGCCCATCAGATAGACCGAGCCGTCCATGCCGGCGAAGGCGATGATTCCGGCCATGGAGATGAAACTTGCGGCGCTCATCCAGTCGGCGGCGGTCGCCATGCCGTTGGCCAGAGGCGAGACGCCCTTGCCGGCGACGTAGAACTCACCGGTGGAACGCGCGCGACTGGCGATCGCGATGCCG
>PAQN01000020.1 GCA_002709755.1 Phycisphaerae bacterium | reverse complement strand
ACATGGCCACGGCCACGGCGATCACGGCCACGGCCACGGCCACGGCGATCACGGTCACGGTCACGGCGATCACGGCCACGGTCACGGTGATCACGGCCATGACGATCACAGTCACGATCACGATCATGATGCTCACCACCATGGACATGATCACGCCGACGAGCATGTTTCCGCAGGCCATGCCGACAAGGTGGTGAATGACGCATGACCACCTTGAACTTCAACAACAGAGTGCAGTCCAGAGACACGGACAACACGCAGGATGTGCCTGGATCACGCGCACCGCTCGTCCTCAACATGGACAAGTTCAACCAGGTGACTCAACAGGTCTGTCAGGTGGCCGAGGCTCGCCGAACACCGATGGCGTGGTACATCACCTTCGCGATCGGGCTCGGCCTTCTCAGTCTGCTTGGTTTCTGCATCCTGTATCTCATCATCACCGGCGTGGGTGTCTGGGGCCTGAACAACCCGGTGATGTGGGCCTACGACATCACCAACTTCGTCTTCTGGGTCGGCATCGGTCACGCCGGAACGCTCATCTCCGCAATTCTGTTCCTCTTCAGGCAGAAGTGGCGAACGGGCATCAACCGGTTCGCCGAGGCGATGACCATCTTCGCGGTCATGTGTGCGGGAATCTTTCCCGGCATCCATGTCGGAAGGGTCTGGGTCGTCTACTGGCTCTTCCCGCTTCCAAATCAGATGGAGATGTGGCCCCAGTTCAGAAGTCCCCTGCTCTGGGATGTGTTCGCGGTCGGCACCTACTTCACCGTCTCGCTGCTCTTCTGGTTCACAGGCCTGGTCCCCGATCTCGCCACCATGCGCGATCGAGCGAAGGGAAAGATCCAGCAGATCGCCTACGGAGCGTTCTCACTCGGCTGGCGCGGCAGCAATCGGCACTGGCACCGTTACGAGCGTGCGTACCTTCTGCTGGCCGCACTCTCCACGCCACTCGTGCTTTCGGTCCATTCGGTGGTGTCCTTCGACTTCGCGACCAGTCAGCTTCCCGGCTGGCACACCACGATCTTCCCCCCGTACTTCGTCGCGGGCGCGATCTTCTCCGGTTTCGCGATGGTGGTGACGCTGGCCATACCGGCTCGCGAGATGTTCGGCTTGAAGAATCTGATCACGCTTCGTCACCTTGACAACATGAACAAGGTGATCCTACTGACCGGTTGCATGGTCGGCTACGCGTATTCGATGGAGTTCTTCATCGCGTGGTATTCGGGTGCGATCTACGAGAAGTTCGCATTCATCAATCGCGCCTTTGGCCAGTACTGGTGGGCGTACTTCCTCATGGTGGCATGCAACGTCATCACGCCTCAGCTCTTCTGGTTCAAGTCCATCAGGACGTCGATTCCGATCATGTTCGGTTTGAGTCTCCTGGTGAACGTGGGGATGTGGTTCGAACGTTTCGTGATCATCGTCACCAGCCTCGCAAACGACTTCCTCCCCTCCTCTTGGGACGTCTTCAGTCCCACCTGGGTCGACATCGGCACCTTCTTCGGAAGTTTCGGGCTGTTCCTGGTGATGTTCATGCTCTTCTGCCGCTTCCTTCCGATGATCGCCATCGCCGAAGTGAAGGCAGTCATGCCGGAGGCGGACCCGCATTTCGGTGACCATCACCACGATGATGCTCATGATTCGAACCACGGTCCGGCGGATTCAAAGGAGGCTCACGCGTGAGTACGACCCCAAAGTCATCCAGCGCCAAGTCATCCTCCGCCGATCGGACACCTCGCTCCTATGGATTGATCGCCGAGTTCGAGACTCCGGCCCAGATCATGAAGGCCGCAGAGCGGGTCCGTGATTCCGGATACAAGTGGTGGGATTGCTGCACTCCGTTTCCCGTGCACGGTCTCGATCATGCGATGGGCATTCGCCAGACCATTCTTCCGATCCTCGTCTTCTTCATGGGGATGGCGGGAACCTCGGCCGCGTTCGTCCTTCAGACCTTCACCAATGCCTCAGACTGGACCATCTGGGCGGGTGTCTGGGTGACCGGGTATCCATTCCTCATCTCGGGTAAGCCGTTCATGAGCCTGCAGGCCTTCATCCCCGTGATGTTCGAACTGACGATCCTNTTCGCGGCGCTCACGACCTTCAGCATGATGTTNGCATTCAACGGNCTTCCCCAGCTGTATCACCCNTTGTTCCGCAGNAAGAGATTCCGCCGCGTCACNGACGACCGCTTCTTCATCGTCATCGAGGCACGTGATCCGCATTACTTCAAGGCACGNACCTGGGAATTTCTCGAGTCTCTGGATCCGATCTCGGTGGAAGAGGTTGGGGAATGACNATGCCACCAAGAATACTCTTCTTCGCTGTCGCCCTCCTCACGCTCTTCGCGNTGATCCCCTTCGCCGTGATCGCATGGGTGAGATCCGCGCCGTCGCCCGGGCGTCCCATCCACATCATCCAAGACATGGACTTCCAGCCTCGATTCAACACACAGACCATCAATCCGATCTTCCAGGACGAGCGCGCGATGCGACCTCAGCTGACCGGTGTCGTGGCTCTGGGCGAAGTCGGCACGCCGCACTTCACCGACGGCGTCGTCGACGGCAACTGGGCNGAGACGCTTCCGTCCCAGACACCCATGTCCATGAGCCTGCTTGAGCGCGGTCAGGTCCGTTACAACATCTTCTGCAGCGCCTGTCACGGCTACTCGGGATACGGCGANGGAATCGTCAATCAACGTGCCATGGATGCGATGTCGAATGCGGACGGTCCCATCTACGGCACCGCATGGGTGCAGGCCAAGAGCGTTCATGATCCGACCGTTCGGGACCAGTCGATGGGTCAGATCTACAACACCATCACCCACGGCATCAGAAACATGGCCGGATATGCGGCCCAGATTCCCACCGACGATCGATGGGCGATCGCCGCGTACGTCAAGGCCCTTCAGAAATCACAGGACGCCCGGCTCCAGGACGTCCCTCCGCAAGAACGTGCGAGCTTGAACAAATGAGTCACGCGTCACCAACCATCGATCTCACCGATCGCAACATCGAGCTCGGTTCCACAGGTGGAACCGCACGTGTCGCATGTCTGCTCGTCGGCGTCATCTGTCTGGCTGTCGCNTTCCTACTCGTCTTCGCTGGTCAGATGGACTGGACGGGCTTCTGGAAGGCCTGGTTGCAGAACTGGTTCTTCATTCTGCAGATCAGTCTGGGTGCGCTTTTCTTCGTCTTCATTCAGCATCTCACCAAGGCGGGGTGGAGCACCGCCATCCGTCGACCGGCNGAGGTCCTCGCCTCGCATCTGAACTGGCTCTGGGTTGGCTTCATTCCATTCCTGGTNCTGCTNCTCATGGGCAAGGGGGGGCACATCTTTCCCTGGTCCGACATGGAGATGCTGGCGGCGCACGCTCCCGCGGAGGCCCANCTCGTCGAGGGCAAGCTGCCATATTTGAACACGCCGTTCTTTCTGATTCGAGCCGTGATCTACTTCGTATGCTGGGCGTTCTTCGGCACNTGGTTCCTGCGTGCCTCGCTCAAGCAGGGCCGCACCGATGATTCGGGACCGACCCGGGCCATGCAGAAAATGGCATGTCCCGCTGCGATCCTGTTCGGGGTCACGATCACCTTCGCCGCATTCGATTGGATCATGTCGCTTTCTCCCGGATGGTTCAGCACCATGTTCGGGGTTTATGCCTTCACCGGAGCGGCCACCTGCGGTTTCGCCGTTCTGATCATCACCTGCATCCTCCTCCAGAGAAACGGCCTGATGGTCAATGTGATCTCTCGAGAGCATTATCAGGACATGGGTAAACTGTTGTTTGGATTCGGCATGGTCTTCTGGGCCTACATCGGTTTCAGCCAGTACATGCTGATCTGGTATGCCAACATCCCCGAAGAAACCGGCTGGTTCCTCACNAGACAGCTTGGAGACTGGGGCTGGTTCAGCGCATGGCTCCTTTTCGGCCATTTCTGCATCCCATTCGTGTTTCTGATCTCCAAACACCCCAAGCGCGACTGGAAAACCCTCCTCATTGCCGCGTGCTGGCTCCTCTTTTTCGGCTGGTTCGACACCTATTGGCTCATCATGCCGGTGATTCCGCATGATCTCGCCACCTTCGAGACCTACGATGCAGCAGTTCAGGCCTATGCTTCTGAGAGGACCGGTATCGGCCATCCCATCAACTGGTTGCTGATGGTCGGCATGCTGGGGATTTTCGCTTCGTTCACTATCTCCCGACTTCGAGCACATCCTCTGCTCTGTCGCAAGGACCCATGGCTGAAGGATTCTCTCGGTTTCGAGAACTTCTGATTGACGTTTCGCTCGCGCCGTTGCGGGCGACGCACGACTGAAAGGCACTTTTCACGATGAGCTCTCAACTCGGTGAAGACAACCTNGAACNCGAACAGATCGACGATCCCGAGTCAGGATGGACCTGGTTCCTTTCACTCGCAAGTCTCTTAGTGCTCGTGNTCACNATCGTCGCCATCACGGTTCTCTTCTACTTNTTCCGTGATCTGGAAGTCGATAAGAAGGTCATCGATCAGCCCGCACTCCAGCTCAGCGAGCTGCGCTCGGAGCAGGAGGCGCAACTCGAGGGATACTCCATCTATCAGGTGATTCCGATCGGCGGAACCGAAGAGGATGCCGAGGACTTCATCCGAATTCCCATCGAGCGTGCGATGGAGATCATCAACGCCGAGGCCCGTGAGCCACAAACCTCATCCATGGACAATCAGTCCGCAGATGGTTCGATCGTTCTTCGTGACACATCCGACCGAGANGGGGACGTGCGCCAGTGAGTCTCGCCCGACCCATTTCCGTGTTCATGACCGCCTGCGCGCTCCATGCGGGCTCCGGTCTCGTGNACGGTCAGTCCGATCCGGGCATCCCGCACGAGCTCGAGGGTGTCGAGATTCAGGAGAATCTCAACGTCGAGCTCCCTCTGGACACCCTTTTCACAGACCACAGTGGCAAGACGATCGAATTCGGTGATCTTTTCAACGGGGAGCGGCCCGTCCTGCTGCAAATTGGGTATTTCAAATGTCCCCAGCTCTGCAACCTGGTGCTCAACGAGATGACCGAAACGATTCGGGACATCGAGTGGACCACCGGCAAGGAGTTCGACGTCGTTTCGATCAGCATCAATCCCGATGAGACCCACGAACTCGCAGCGGCGAAGCGCACGTCCTATGTCCTCATGTACGACCGGCGCAAGAGCGGCAATGGGTGGCACTTTCTCACCGGTTCCGCCGAAAGCTCNCAGGCGATCGCCGATTCCGTCGGATTCAAGTATCGCCTNCAGCCCGATGGNGAGTACGCCCATGCCGCCGGTCTTTTCGTCATCACACCCGATGGCCGGCTCTCTCGCTANCTCTACGGCGCGTCCCACGCNCCCGGCACNATGCGACTCGCGCTTCTCGAGGCTTCCGACGGNCGCATCGGTTCCACTCTGGACCGATTCATACTNTGGTGTCACGTCTACGACCCGGATTCCAGAAGCTACGTCCTGCTGGCGGTTCGCCTCATGCAGGTCGGAGGATATCTGACCCTTTTGATTCTTCTTGCCGGCCTTGGATGGATGTGGCTGTCCGAGCGACGNAAGAACGATTCCTCCGACGGAGAAAGCACTTCTCCATCCGACGGACTGATTCATGGAGTGGAACGATGATTTCGTCGATTGTGAACATCCTCGCCGGNCTCGCGACCGTCGCCCCCGGGACGACGCCCGCCAACTTCTGGATGCCNGANGGNGCCTCGNTTCAGGCTCCGGGTNTCGATTTCACATTCCAAGTCATCAACTGGATCAACTACTTCTTTTTCGCCGGAATNACCCTTGCCCTGATCATTCTCGTGATCCGCTATCGNCAGAAGGGCAAGAACGTCGAGTTCTCACCCGGTCCCGAACACAACACNCCGCTTGAGNTGACCTGGACCATCATTCCAACCCTCATCCTGGTGGGAATCTTCTTCATGGGATTCGCGGGATATCTGGATCTGAGAACCTCTCCCAAGAACACCTACGACATCAAGGTCACTGCTCAGCAGTGGGCATGGGAGTTTGAATACCCCAATGGTGCCAAGTCCACCTCCGAGCTCGTCGTGCCTCAGGGTCGCCCGGTGCGTCTGATCATGCGTAGTGCGGACGTGCTTCACAGTCTGTACATTCCGGACTTCCGTGTGAAACAGGACGTCGTTCCCGGCCGCTACACGTACATGTGGTTTCAGTCCGATGCTGCGAACGACCCAACCGACGACTCGGACTTCCACTGGCTCTTCTGCACCGAATATTGCGGTGACAGTCACTGGAACATGAATGTCCACGTCAGGGTCTTCCCTCAGGATGATTTCGACAAGTGGACCAAGGACCAGGCACGATGGCTCGACGTCATCCCTGAGCAGGACCTGTACTTCATGGCTGGACCCAAGCTCTATGCCCGGTGTGCGACCTGTCACACACTTGATGGATCCGAGGGCACCGGTCCCACCTGGGGGCCACGTGACGGCCAGCCATCCCTCTGGGAGCTGGTCGTGAGTGGCAAAGGCAAAGTTTCGGGGGGCTCGAAGTTCATCCCCGGGAAGACCCTTCTCGCCGATTACATCGGTGATGGAAAACTCTACCTCACTCCCGAGGACTACATTCGAGACTCCATCTACAACCCTGGTGCGCTGCTTGTTTCCGGTTATGGAAACCAGATGCCCACTTTCCAGGGGCAGCTGAACGATCGCGCCATCGATGCACTGATCGGAATGACCAAGAACCTCGATGAATTCAATCCGGATGGTACCTTCAAGGATCAAGCTAGACTCGCTGAGGCCGAGGCAAGGGTTGCCGAGGCCAAGGCCGCTGCAGCCGAACAGCCCGTTGCGGGCGGAACCTCGGGAGACGTGACCGATTGACCCGTAATCGACTCGGAAACAAACCATGACCACCATCGATACTCCAAGACCTGATGCCATTGCCGGTGACCCTGCCGCGGATGCGCCACGCGTAGACAACTACCTGACCTGGTCCAAGGGATTCCTCTCCTGGGCCCTCACCCTCGACCATAAACGGATCGGGGTGATGTATCTGCTGGGCATCCTGACTTCCTTCCTCGTCGGTGGCGTGTTCGCGCTCATCGTCAGAACGGAACTCATCGCGCCCGGGCAGACGATCATCGAGCCTGAGACCTACAACATCTTCTTCACCCTCCACGGAGCGGTGATGGTGTTCCTCGTGATTGTTCCAAGCATTCCGGCATCACTCGGCAACTTCGTTCTACCGATCATGCTCGGCGCCAAGGACGTGGCATTTCCGCGGCTGAACCTCTTCAGTTTCCATCTCTGGATCATCGGGGCCATCTTCACGGTGCTCGCCCTCCTGCTCGGAGGCTTCGACACCGGTTGGACCTTCTACACCCCGTACTCGACCAAGACCGAGCTCGGCGGGGTCATACCCGTGATCTTCGGCGTCTTCATCCTCGGTTTCAGCTCCATCTTCACCGGTCTCAACTTCATCGTCACCGTGCACAAGATGCGACCCAAGGGTATGACTTGGTTCCGCATGCCACTCTTCCTCTGGGCGCTCTACGCCACGGCTCTGATCCAGATCCTTGCGACCCCCGTCCTCGCGATCACGCTGATGCTCGTCGGCATCGAACGCGCGTTCCAGATCGGTATCTTCGATCCTGCGATGGGCGGAGACCCGGTGCTCTTCCAGCACTTCTTCTGGTTCTACTCCCATCCCGCGGTGTACATCATGATCCTTCCGGCGATGGGAATCATCTCCGAGCTGATCACCGTCCACAGTCATCGCCACATCTTCGGATACCGATTCATCGCGTATTCCTCGGTGGCGATCGCGATCTTCAGCTTCCTCGTCTGGGGTCACCACATGTTCACATCGGGCCAGAGCGCCCTGCTGAACACGATCTTCTCCGCGATCACCTTCAGCGTGGCGGTGCCTTCCGCGATCAAGGTCTTCAACTGGATGGCCACGCTCTACAAGGGCTCGATCGCGCTCAACACCTCCATGCTCTATGCACTGGGGTTCATCTTCCTCTTCACGATCGGTGGACTCACCGGGATCTATCTCGGGACGCTGAACGTCGATGTCCACCTGCATGACACCTATTTCGTGGTGGCCCACTTCCACTACGTGATGATGGGGTCCGCATTGATCGGATTCATCGGCGGGCTTCACCACTGGTGGCCCAAGATGTTCGGGAAGATGTACGACGAGAATCTGGGCCGGATCGCATTCGTCCTGGTCTTCGTGGGCTTCAACGTGACCTTCTTTACCCAGTTCATGCTGGGCAGCCACGGCATGCCTCGTCGTTACTACGACTATCAGCCCGAATTCACCACCTATCATCTGATCTCGACCATTGGTTCGTACATCATGGCCGCCGGCTTCTTCCTGACGGCCGTGTACCTCATCCACTCGCTCTTCTTCGGGCGCAAGGCTCCCGCCAACCCCTGGGGTGGGCGAAGTCTCGAATGGCAGTGCACGTCACCTCCTCCCCATGACAACTTCAAGACGACACCGGAGGTCGGCGACTGTTACGACTTCAGTATCGTCCGCTGGAGCGAAGATGAGGGTGGCTACGTGGTGCAGCGATCAGAAGATGATTCCAACAGTGCCGACGTTTGAACCCGGACGATACGTGCCTTCAAGGGGACGACAGTGACCGCGATTGACGCAAAACCTAAGGATGGCCAGGATCACTCGGCTCATGATGACCACGATCATCATGATCTCCCGTTCCAGGCACACCACTTCGATACGCCGAAACAGCAGTATGAGTCGGTGAAGCTCGGCATGTGGCTCTTCCTTGGCACTGAAATCCTCTTCTTTGGTGCGCTGTTCGCCCTGTACACGATTCTGCGTGCGAACGACCCCGAGGTGTTCTCCTATGCGAGTCAGTATCTGGACACCATGATGGGTGGCGTCAACACCGCTGTGCTCATTCTGAGTTCCTTGTCCATGGCCGCCGCCGTCCACTACGCCCAGCGCTCCAAGCAGACAATGATGCTCGCCTGTCTCTGGCTCACGCTTCTCGGTGCGATGGGGTTCCTCGTCATCAAGTACTTTGAATACGAGCACAAGTTCCACGTCAACCTGAAGTGGGGGCCCAGCTTCTACCTGCCGGTGGATGAAGCGGAAGCCATGGCCGTCGGTGAGGATGGTCAGGTGATGACCATCGCGGACGAGAACGCCATGGCGAGCGCCGACGAGATGGAGGAGGTCGACGCGATTCGTGCCGAAAGCCTTCCCGAACTCTCGATCCCCAAGCTCGCAGCCATGCCCCCAGTCGATGCAGTCGCCATGCAGCAGTCCGCCGTCGGTCCCGGAGGGCTCTCGTCCATTCGCCCCGGGAAGATGGTCGAGGCCGAGCAGGACACCGCCGCACAGATCTCGTATTCCGATCAGCCTCACCTCGAGGACAAGAAGCTCCCGGTCAACACCCACAGGTTCTTCGCGATCTACTACGCGATGACCGGATTGCATGGCATCCACGTCGTCGTGGGAATGGTGATGATCGGATGGCTCATCCTGCGAGGGATGAAGGGGCACTTCAACTCCAAGTACTATGCTCCAGTCGACCTCGGCGGTCTCTACTGGCATATCGTCGACCTGGTCTGGATCTTCCTCTTCCCGTTGTTCTACCTGATTCACTGAATAGCCTCTTCACGCAGTCCCGAAGGATTCGCTCCGATGTCCAGCAACGCACACGACCATCACGGTGACGATCATCCGATCGTGGGACACCTCGTTCCGATGTCCATCCTCATCTGGACCACGATCGCTCTGCTTTTTCTGACCGTCATCACCGTCGCGGTCCGCTACATCGACGTGGGTGAGTTCAACATTGTGATCGCGATCGGAATCGCCGTTCTCAAGGCCACGCTCGTGGCGCTGTTCTTCATGCATTTGAAGTGGGACCGGCCCTTCAACCAGATCGTTTTCGTGGCGTGCATGGCCTTCGTGATCCTGCTGATCGTTCTCACCGTCATCGACACCGGCCAGAACAAGTCTTTCCTCTATGACGGCAATCCGAGTCTGGTGCAGGACACGCTCGACGCCAAGGCGCCGCTTGCCCCGATCTCGCAGGAAACCGGCATTTCATCACCCAACAGCTGACCGTGGGCGACCCGATGAACGTGCCTCAAGATGTCTCACCCATCCGGGATGTCGCGGTTCGAAATTCCGCAGCCATGCTCGGGATGTGGATCTTCCTGATATCACTTGGGATGGTCTTCCTGACGACCGTCATCGCCTATCTGATCATTCGAGGTCAGTTGATCTCGTCCGGTGAGTGGGCCCTTGACGATCCACCCGGACTTCCGGGGCTTCTGTACGTCTCCACCATCATCCTGATCATCGCCAGCGTCGTCATGCACGCCGCGACGACGTCGGCAGGACCTTCCTCGGGCGCGCCCGCCGTCGGCCGCTGGATGTGCTGTGCCTGCGTGCTGGTCTTCTGTTTTCTGATCACGCAGACTCTCGCCTGGATCGATCTCGCCGCCAATGAGAATCTGGCGTTCGACTCATCCCTTTATGCATGGCTCTTCTACGTGCTCACGGGGCTCCATGTGGCGCATGTCCTCGCTGGGCTGCCTCCTCTGCTCGTGACCACCAGGAACGCCCTCAGGGGCCGCTATCAGAGCGTTCGCGAGGGTGTCTCCGGTCTCACCTTCTGCGTGATGTACTGGCACTTTCTCGATGGCGTCTGGGTGATTCTCTTCATCGTCCTGCTCTTCGGCATGCGTTGACCATGCTCCCGGGATCCCGGGGCTGAACGACTCAATACCCGTTGGGACTTCGCGGAGCCGTTCTCGGAACCACCACGGCATCCTCGGGAAGCGTCCTGACAAGCTCGGTTCCTGCCGTCTTCGGATTCGCCGCCCATGATGCGAAGAACAGTCTCGGTTCTGTTCGAATCAACGATCCCTCCGGGGCCTTCACAACCGCCGTCTGTGGAAGCTTTCGAATCACGAATTCAAGTTCGACCCCACCTTGCGTGAGGAGAATGCTGCCCTCGTCGGTCCCTTCCTCCTCGAGCGCCTCGACCAGCAGGGTCAACGGCCAGATCCTGCGCTCGTCACCCACCGTCACCTCGACCACTCGGGCCTTCAATCGGGGCAGATTCACTTCTGTTCCGGTCATTCCTGGCAGTGGAAGCACCGGATACTTCAGACTGTCGGAGAGGTCGTTGAAATATCGCAAATAGCTGAATGCCTTGTATCTGCGATTCGAATCCTCCTCGGCCATCACGAGACTCGTGTCGGGATGTGCCTCCAGCCAGTCTCTCCAGCTGCAAAGCGTCACGTCCGGCACCTTGTCGAGCGCCTTCGAGGCGCCACGCCGGTTGATCGACCTCCCCAGAAGAGGGGAGTAGAGCACCGGATCCTCCTGGTTTCGATCGTATGTGAGCAGCGCACTGTTGCAGAGAAGCCCACTCACTCCGTGGTCGATCCGACCCTCCCCGGTTTCGTTTCTCAGAACCACCGGTGCGTCGGCGAATGGTGAATAGGTCACCGTGATTGGGACGCCTCCCAGTGAGTCGTGGATGATCTCATGAGCGTTGAGACATCGCACCGGATAGGCGCAGGACTCGCCGTTCACGACGACGCCGACCACACGGTCCCTGGTGACGATCCATGGTCGTCGGTTCTCCGAGTTGTAGGTCATCAGATCCTTGCCGAGAATCTTGCTTGGATTCTCATAGACCTGAAGAAAGTCCCGACTGTTTCCACTCGCGGCCAGCGATCCTCTGGGAACCTCCAGCTCGTCCAGTTGGAACCCGTAGCTTTCAAGGTTCGAACCGTCTCCGATCGGTCTGTCTCCGAAGATCACTCCAGACACCGCCCAGAGAATCAGTACCAGAGAGATCACCCCGGCAGCGAGGATGACCCATCCACCGGATCTGAAACTCAGCGTCGGACTCTCACCGGAGGGGCTTCCTGGTGGAAGCTCGCGGCCTTTATCGTCCTTTTGGCTTGGTTCTTCGTGCATCACTCAGGGCCCTCATTCGTTCTTCATGGAATCGTCCGCGGGAGGCGCCGTCTGAGGAAACGGATTCATCGCCTCGTAGAGCTCGGGAGACGGCGTCGAGGGTCCTCGATCCAGCACCATCACTCCGAGCACCACCGGAAGATATGCCAGCGTCGAGAAGAAGACCTTGCGGGCACGATCCCGGTTGCGATCTAGATAGAGTTTAAGCGCATTCCATGCCATCCAGAGGCCCATCGCCAGCGCCACTGCGGCGGACCACAAACCCGCCACCCCTATGGCCGTGATCGTCAGTCCGAGCGGGATGAGCATCAGGCTGGTCGTCAGAATGACCTGCACCGTGACTTCGCCTTGCTTGTCCTTCACAGGAAGCATGATGAAGCCACCACGTTGGTAATCGACCTTGTACATCACAGCCAAAGCGAAGAAGTGGGGCAGCTGCCAGATGAACAGGATCAACCCCAGCAACCAGGCTCCGCCTGAGATCTCACCCGTGGCCGCGGCCCAGCCGATCATCGGTGGAATCGCTCCGCATATCGCTCCCACCAGCGTGTTGAGGGTGGTGCGGGTCTTCATCGGTGTGTACATCACGATGTAAATGAGAAGATTCGCCAGGGCAAGACCGCTGCACAGGAGGTTCACCTTCATCCCGAGAATGACGACGCCGCCGTAGGCAAGAAGCATGCTCGTGATGAACACGCTTCGTTTCGAGACGAGCCCCGCCGGAAGAGGCCTGGCCTCGGTTCTCTTCATGCGCCGATCGAGCTCGATCTCCGCGAGTTGATTCATCATGGCCGATGATGCCGCCACCAGGCCCGTTCCGACCATGGTCCAGAAGAGAATCATCGCGGTCTGTTGCACCGGTGCCACCGCGAATCCGACAGCCGTGGTCCCCAGGACGAGTGCATTGAGTCTGGCCTTGCTCAGCTCCGAGAAATTGGGCAGAAGACCGTCCCGAGGTGGCTTTTTCGAGGGCTCTGTCTCCGCTTGCACGGAATCTCCCTCGGAGACGTGGGTCTCCGGAGACTCGTTTTCCTCGATCTTGGTTTCGTTGCCGTCTTTCATGGTCCTCGTCGTGACTGGTCAGTTCCAACTGCCTAGTATAGGAGTCTCGTAGCAACAAACGCGGGGTTTCATCGATGTCGTCCGTCAGCATCTCAGTTTGCACCACATCCGCCGTCCCGGTCTCCATGCGAGCGGCCTGGGGNATGCGATTTACGTTGGGATTCCTGCTCACGGTCGTGCTCTGGGGAATCTGCTATTTCGTTCTCATGGGTCCCGGTGTCGTCATCGGAGATCTTCTGTTCTCGATGATGTGTCTCTGCATCCTTCCGGGTGGATTTCTTGCCGGGCGATGGCGTTCCCTGATCGATCCCAGCTCGAATTCGGCGATCAAATCCGGATTCATGGTCGGATTCCTGTGTGCCTTCTTCAATCTTCTGATCGTCGGCAGCATGTTCCAGGAAGGCGCAACCCCCATCGAGATCGCGGGGTGGCTTTTCGGTCTCTTCGCCATCTGCTCATGCCTCGGCGCTGTCGGCGGCGCCATCTCGTTGACGGCGAGTCCGGTCTCCGTCGAACGGATTCCCTCGCCACTCGGCATGCTGTCGGCCGTCCTGGCTTCGGCGATCCTTCTGTTGCTCATGAGCGGTGGCCTCGTCACCGGTCTCGAAGCGGGGCTTGCGGTTCCCGATTGGCCGGGTTCGTTCGGTCACAACATGCTTCTCTATCCCATGCGGGAGATGACCGCCGACACCGGGGTCTTCTTCGAGCACGCGCACCGTCTGTACGGCATGCTCGTCGGAACCGGAGCGCTCACATTGCTGGTGTTCGGAATACTCAACGACGGACGCCGTTGGATTCGAGGTCTCGTGATCCTCCTGCTGGGCATGATCTGCCTCCAGGGNCTGATGGGCGGCCTTCGCGTGACCGAGATCAGCACCATCCTGGCTCTCGTCCACGGCGTCTTCGGTCAGCTGGTGTTCACGCTCGCCCTTCTCATCGCCGCCTTCACCACCAATCGATGGCTGTCCAGCAGTCCCGGTCGGGAGAACCCCGCAGCCGCGAATGATCGGCCTTTTGCATTCGCTCTGGTCATCCTTCTCGTCGGTCAGCTGATCTTCGGCGCCTGCGTCCGTCATCTGCAGACCCTTTCCACCGACGGNACCGGCCTTGAAATTCCGTATTGGGCGGTCATGGTTCACATCACCGTCGGAGTGCTCATCTTCGCGATCGCGATCCTTGTCGGGTACAGGTCGGGAGCCGTGTACGGATCCATCACTCTGTTGCGCCGGCTTGGCCATGGCTTGCTGGTCATCGTCTCGCTTCAGTTGCTGCTCGGCATCGTCGCCCTGGTGGCGGTCTCACTGCGGTCCGTGTCCACGCCTCCCATCTGGGAGGTCATCTCCACCTCCATGCATCAGGCGACCGGAGCACTTCTTCTGGGGCTGTCCGCGCTTTTCCTGATCTGGCATCTTCGTCTGGTGAAGNCTGANAAGAGACAGAGCGCCGAAGTNNTTTCAGCGCAATGAATCTGCCNTGATCTTCATTCCCATCGGACGAGCCTGAACGCCGAGGCTGGNGGCCGGCCATCGAAGTCATCATCCGTCCACGCCTCGAACACCGCCGTGATGGACTGNGTGGNCCCGTCGNAATCGGTTCGGTANGTTCGAGCGATCTCCCANCCGACATTCCAATCGAGTGGATCCGATGTGGGTGGCGAGATCGAACGGACGGTTCTCNGTTCCTTGCCTTCGNTCTTCAAGGTTCTCTCNACCTCTCTGAGGCCCATGCCCTGTCTCAGGGANACGCCCTCCATCTCCATGGNTGAGTCTCCGGCTCTCTCCGTGAGTCCGGTGCCATCGCNTGTGAGGGTNCCAGNGTCNATGACNTCGCAAACTCTNTCGAAGCAGATGACGGTGAGTGTGATGAGGGCAAGTAGCTTGAGCATGANGGGTATCCTGAAAGAGNCGNTTCTGGCCGAATCAGCACGGCNTCTCAAGCATTCCGTGCATCCCTGCGNCGTCTCTCAGCTTCAGGTGTTTTTTTTGGTAATTNGTTCGATCCCGCTTNCAGACNCNCTNTCANNNCGTTCANNNGGNCTTTTTCACCACCAGGNGGGCTTTCAGGCACGTTTCANNGGTNNTTCGCTCGTGGGGGNCGGCTCATNTCCTGACGGGCTTGAGCACCTCTTCGAGCGCGAGGATCGAGTAGGCCGTGGTCAGGACCGCCTCCGATTCGAGCCACCGATCCTCTGGATTCACCCAGGAGCCGTCCGGTCTTTGGAGTTCCTGAAGCCTTTCGACGAGTTCCTCTCTCCAGTCGTGCACGACGCCATCCTCGGTCTCGATGGTCNTCCAGCCCGCGGCTGCGAGGGCTCTGGAGAGGGCGTGAAAGTAGTAGTACAGACCTTGCTGCCCGACACCCGGATTTTCCTTCAGGGTCCAGTTCTTTCGAATCCACCCCATCGCAGCTTCGACTCTGNGATCGTTCTGGTTNAGCCCTGCATGCAGCAGGCTCTTGAAACCCGCATAGGTCATCGATCCATACGAGCGCAGTCGCCTCGGATCCGACTCCAGAATCAGCTCTCCATAGCGGCCTTCTCCGACGTACTGGCTGGCCATCGACTCGCCACCATTGGCTGGTGTGTANATGAANCCACCGTCGTCCGCGCCNGCCTGNGCCCANGATGATNNATTCGTGGCCTTGAGATTCTGGCTTCTGCTGACGAAGACGAGGGCTTGCTGGATCGCCGGATCCTCGGGACTCACGCCNGCATCATGCAATGCTTCGAGCATCATCTGTGTGTTTGAAAGATCCGGCCTGCCGTGTTTCCCATATCCAACGCCTCCATACCAGTCTTCTTCGGGACTGATCTGATCATCGGCCTGCCACTGGGATCCCCTGAGCCAATCGATCGCCTGCTGCATTCGGTCATGTTGCTGCAGATCACCGAGGCTCGAGAGTCCGGAGACGATCGTCGAGGCGACATACGTCCCGATCTTTCCTCCCTTGCCCGGGTCGAAATTCTCCGAGGCGAGGCCGGTTCCCATGATGATGCCGTGCACCACGCGTTCGAGTTCTTCNGTGGACCGACCGGTCTGAGCCATGCCCTTCATNACAAGGGCCGAGACCGCCAGGTCGACNGGGACGGCCTCTTCCCATTCGGGCTGGTTGCTTGGTTTGGCTTGTGTCACGACCAGCCACAGTCCGTTTGGATNCTGNTTNGTCTNNAGCCANGCNATGCCGTCGTCGATCATGCGCNTCGCCGCACGTGCGGTCTCCTCCGAAANTCCGCANGCCNCCGGGTCGTCGCTGATNCGGTGGATCGCCGGTCCGATNGACCTCACGTNNGTCGCGGCNGGCGGNGGTGCGGAGCGAGTGATCTTNNCNCGGTCGATCGNNNGATCGGATGNCTCGGTGTCCTGTGCCCGGACGGAGGTGTCNATCACCGAGCCGANTGCCAGCGAGCCGATCAGAAGTCCNCATGTCGTCGAGAGCNTGTTCATTCGATCCATCCGTAACAGAGGTGTTCNGCNGTCANTGCGCCGTCTCCGAAGGTCANCGTGGTCATGAACANGCCTTTGGGCATGTTCGAATCGACCGTGATCATGGTCGTGATCAGNACGTCTCTTCCGTCGGGTTTCTGGTCNGAGAGAAATGCCTTCACCATCGGATTGCTGCTTGTCACCGTCGTGATGGGACGTCGCAGTTTCTTGAAGACGATCTCGATCGGCACCATCTCTCCGGGCACCACGACCCCCGCACTTGATCTGAAGTCACTCATCGGAAGCCTGGGTTGAATCTTGGTGCAGGGATCGTGTCTGACTCGAACATCGAACAGTGCGGCCTTCGGATGGTCCGTTCTGACGATCCAGAAGGGGGGCATGTTCTCGCATCCGACAGTCGAGAAGTCGTAGCTCACCCGGTACTGATTTCTCGGCGGGTCCTTGTCGGGATCGAATCCGACGAAGCGAGGTTGTTCGCCCATGATCGACAGCACGCTGAACGGTCTCTTGTCGACCGATTCGAGAATCACGCTGCCGGTCAACTGTTCCGGTTTCTGCCGGTTCTCCTTGAGCGGCAGGTAGGAAGGAATCGAGCGAACGCCCCAGCTGTTTTCGGCGACCAGATTGATCTTGGCGAATCGACCGTATCCGGCGACCTGCATCTGCACGATGGCCTGTCGGATTCCGATCGAGCGATTGGTCTTCATCGAGACTGGAACCGTGATGGATCCGAGTGGAGGGATGACCTTCCCCGCGAGATCCACCGTGGTGCAGGTGCAGCTCGGCTTCGCGCTGACGATCGTCAACGGACGTTCGGAGGTGTTCGTCAGCGTCACTTCCGATTCCAGCGTGCTGCCGGGTTGCACGACTCCGAAGTTGACCGGTTCGGGCATCACGATGATGGGTGGCGCGACGGCCGTCGAAGCACTCTGGGTCCCCGTGGATCCGGTGGTCGCACTCTGCGCCGGGGTCCGCGTCTTTGGAGCCTGCGTCGTGGTCCCTGCCGGCCTCTCAGCTCCGCCGGCTGGATCTCCTTCGTTGCAGGAGACAAGGGCGCCTCCAAAGAGCAGGCTACCGAGAACGACGAGCAATGCTGTTCTAGTGGGGCGTTCGACGGGCATTTCATTCTCCGTTGGTGTGTGACATGATGCTACCACTCAAAGACATCCTAGGATGCACAGAACACCTCCTCTTGCCGGTAGAGTGTCGTCATGAAAGCACTGCAGATTCACCGTCAGGGAGAACCCGTCGCCGCCAATGTCGTTCTGAATGACGCATGTGCATGCCCCGAGCCCGGTCCCGGTCAGGTTCGGGTTCGAACTGAGGCATCGGCGCTCAATCAACTGGATCTCTGGGTCGGACGAGGCGTGCCAGGATTCGATGTGCCGTATCCCGCAATCTCCGGGTCCGATGGTGTCGGGCTGGTGGATGCCGTTGGCGAGGGGGTCTCCGAGGCCTGGTTCGGGCGACGAGTGATCCTGAACGCCGCCGTGACCGAGTCGGTGATGCCTCTTCCTGACGACATGGAACCAGCGCCCGGCACCCACATGATCGGCGAGCACGGTCCCGGAACCATGGCGGAATTCTTCGTGGCTCCGGTTGAAAACGTCTGCGACATCGGGGAGGTCGATCCAGTGGAAGCGGCCGCATTCGGTCTCGTTCATCTGACGGCCTGGCGAATGCTCGTCAGTCGAGCTGGTCTCCGACATGGATCCTCCGTCCTGATTCCAGGGATCGGAGGTGGTGTGGCTCTGGCCTTGCTCGGGATCGCGAAATGGCATGGTTGTCATGTGATCGTCACCAGCCGAGACCCGGACAAGCTGAAACGCGCGATCGAACTCGGAGCGGATGAAGGCATTCTTGACGATGGCTGTGATTTCTCCAAATCCGTCCGGGACATGACGCAACGAAGAGGTGTCGATGTCTGCGCCGACTCCGTGGGGCAGGCGGTTCACAGCTCATGTCTCAAGAGTCTCGCGCGTGGTGGTGTGTTCGTGACCTGCGGATGCACCAGCGGGCCTCGGGCCGAAACCGACCTCGCTCGCATCTTCTGGAATCAACTGACGGTCATCGGATCCACGATGGGGGACATGAGAGAATTTCGAGAGGTTCTGAGTCTTCTGCGCTCCGGTGCGTTGTCTCCCACCATCGATTCGGTGCATTCAAGTTCAGAGGGCGCGGCAGCCTTTTCGCGGCTGGAGTCCGGGGAGCAATTCGGAAAAGTCGTGATTGATTGGCGCTGACCGATTTTCCGCTGCTCGTCATTCTGAATCGGGCCCGGATTTTTAAGTCCGATAATAATTATCCGACAGCACCAAACAATGTTTGATTTCTTCCTTGATGGGGGGGAGTCTCCCTCGTGAGATCCTTTTAAATTACCGTTTCAAGGGTGCCAGGAGGGGGGGGGTGGTCATTCCATCCCATGGCTTGAAAATGGCGTCCTGTTCTCAAGAGAATCCTTCTCCTTTTGTCTGCTTGGTGTTTGGTGCTTGTCCTGTCATGAGATACGCTCATGATGCGTATTTTCGATGTGGGTCTGGGATGTCGATTCTGCTTGAGCTCGAGCTGACTCCTACCTCACGTTCCCCGAATCCATATCGTTATGGACTTTCAAGAGATTTGAAGATCTGGAGGACTCTTAAATGAGTAACTATTCCTTTATCGCCGGTGCAGCCGTTCTGGCTTGTACATCCGGCCTGGCTTTCGGCCAGTGTGATGTGGACCCTTCGACGGCCACATTCCAGCAGAACGATCCCACCGTCTGCGGTGGCGACGATCCCGGCTCCGACCCCAACTATGGTTGTGTCGCGGAAGGCAATCCGTCCGGTGGCATTCAGGACATCGGCGCACTCTCAGCAGGCGACACCGTTGTCGCCGGTACGTGTGGCTTCTCCGCCGCCGGTGCGACCGACTTCGACTCATTTAACTTCGAACTGACCGAGCCCGGTTTCATCACCTACACCGTTCGAACCGACCTTGACGGACTTGGTACCGAAACCTCGCCCGGCATCGTCGTACTCACCGGTGCGCAGTCTCTCGACTGCACGGTGAACGATCTTGGTGGTTTCTACCTCATGCCTTGTGATTCCCAGCCCTGGGGCGTCGATGTGTTCACCCCAGCCGGCCGTTACGGCATCGAGGTCTGGAACTTCGATGATGAAAGCGGCTACACCCTTTCTGATTGTTCCACCGAGTACTCGGTCACGATCTCCTACACGCCTGTCGCCTACGCTCAGTGCGGCGACCCCGCTGCGGGCAACTGCACCGATGTCACCCCCGGCATCGGCGGTTGTCAGGACGTCGCCTGCTGTGAATTCGTCTGTGATCTCGACGATGCATGCTGCGAATCCGAATGGGACGATCTCTGCGTCCAGTTCGCAGTCGACGGTTGCGGTTTCTACATCTACGAATGCACCGATCCCAACGCTTCGGTCGCCAACGACTGTGTCGGCGGCGCTGCTTCGTACTCGGTCCCATCTGACCAGTCGATCGACGTCTCCTTCGACACCACCGGCTGCAACACCGATGGTCCTCCCCAGGATCAGTGTGGTTCAGGCGTCGGCTTCGAACAGCTTCGATCCGACATCTGGTACGTCGTCGACACCGACGTCGACGGTTTCCTGACCGCCTCCACCTGCAACGGTGGCGCCGAATGGGACACCAAGATCGCGGTCTACAACTACGATGCCGCCACATTCGATCCTGCATCACTGCCTGATCTCTACCTGGCCTGCAACGAAGACTGTGGCGACGATTTCTTCGCCTCGAGCATTCAGTGGGAAGCAACCGCTGGCGCCACCTACCTCGTTCGAGTCGGTGGTTACGACGAGTCCTCCTTCGGACCCGGCGTGCTGACGCTCACCAGCGCCTCGCTTCCGATCTTCGTCTGCGACGCTCCCGATGATGCCGTGTCCGTCACTCAGAACGCTGATCCGACCATCGCCGAAGGTGGTGTGTCCTGTGCTGGTGGTGGTATCACGACTGAAAACCAGTACGCACGTAAGTTCCCCAACCGTCCCGCGGAACTCGTCGGCTGTGTCGACTTCGGTGTGGTCAACGGCGGCAGCGCTCAGCTTTCATCCATGCGATTCTTCGCTGACTCGGACCCCGGTGACGCGCCCGTGCTCGCCACCATGACCGAGATCAACGGCACTCAGGTCTACATCCCCGGTGGTGGTTACCAGGGTCTCGTGACCGTTTCGTATGAAGCTCAGCTCGACATTCCCGACGGCACGAACGTCGTCGTGGTCTACGACAGCGTCCCCAGCACCGACGGTTTCAGCACCATCGGCGTGAACGGTCTTGGTGAGACTCTTCCCACCTACATCCTTTCGGGTTCCTGTGGAATCACCGACTACACTCCGTATTCGGCAATTGGTTTCTCCGGCATCCACTGGGTCATGGACTACAAGACCTGGGATGGTGGCGGAAAAGTCACTTGTGTCGGCGACCTCAACCTCGACGGTGAAGTCGGTGGCGCTGACCTGACGATTCTGCTCGGTAGCTGGGCCACCAGCGATCCGGTCGCCGATCTCAACGATGACGGCACCGTCGGTGGTGCCGACCTCACGATCATGCTTGGCAACTGGGGCCTTTGCTCCACACCGTAATCAGCATGATCGAGGCTCGATGTCCTCCGTGACATCGTCTTCAATCTCATGATTTCCAGCACCCTCGACTTCGGTCGGGGGTGCTGTGTCTTTTGGTCTGGATGCATCACTTCCGCTGATGTGACAAAGCGGAGGTGGTGACCCTCTCTTCAGAGCGATGATGATGGATTGGTATGGTCAGGCTTCTCGCGACATCCGTTCAAGAGCCCGTTCAGCGACGGCGTGAAGGGGGCCCGGAAGCTGAGTGTCCGTGCGAAGGTCCTTGAACGCTCGAATGAGTCGATCACTGCTCTGGGTCGTGATGATTCGGTCATGAAAGACGTACGCACTGGCAATCGAGAGTGCGTAGAGGCGGGCGCCGAGGCGTCGATCCGAAACCGTCTCTCCCTGGACTCGCAGAAGCTTGAAGACCCGCTTGAGTGTCCGCAATTCATCCAGAGTCGTCTCCGCGGAGGTCAGCGTCTGAACCGCACCCTCCTTGTCCTCGAGGGCATCGCAGACGAGCCAGTCAGCCAGCATGAAGAACGGGTCAACGTCCGTCTCCATCGCCCATTCGATCGGGTGTCTCATGCCTGGTTGTGTCGAATCATTCATCGCTTATTGTCCAAGTGCCTTGAAGAGTTCCTGAAGTTCGAGTGAGGGGTCCTGATCATCGGGAAGCGTCTCCCGGACATTCAGAAGAAGTGTTCTTGCAAATCGTCTTTTCGCCGTGACCAGAAAATTGGACACCTGAGGAAGTCCGTTCAGTCCCCATTTCGCGGAGAGTTCCTCGTGTGGGACCGGCGTCGCCCCCAGCAGGCAGGGATCCAGCACTCTGGTTTTGAAGATGTCCCAGTGCGCACCCTGTCCGTTGGCCAGCAAGGCCGCCTTCGTCTCTTCCGAGGTTCTCAGAATCAGCTCATCGATCCAGCGTAGGTTGAAGGCCGATTCAGGACTCAGCCCCGTCTTGTCGGGTGTTTCAAGCCCTTGATTCGCATCGAGACTCGAGGGTGGCCCGTTCTCAGGACTTCTCCGTTTCGCCGTCTGCTTTCTGTAGTCGTCTGCCAGGTAGTTGCGCACCGAACTCAGAAGAAGGGAGCGAAATCGCCCACGGGCCTCTTCCGCCTTCGAGAGGAGGTCCCGTCCCAGAAAGACATCGCAGATGAACCCCTGTGTGAGGTCCTCCGCCATCGTCACCGAACGTCCCGATGCTCTGATGAAGGCGAAGATCGCCGGCCAGTACCGTTTGGTCAACTGTTCCCGACTCGCATTCGTGGTCGGTGAGCTTTCATTCAGGGCATCCCCGATCATCGTCCAGCAGGTCGCCGTCGTGCTGGGCGTTCCCGTCTCTCGCTCGTCCTCGTCAGGCGCCTGCAGCCACTCTTCGAGAGGGCGTTCCTCCGAACCGTCGTTCGCGGAGTCGGTGCTCGGGATGGTGTCCTCGTTCGGCATGCACCAAGTGATACGTGGTTCCCGACGGAAGTTCGAGGCGATTCGCGGCGAACATCGAAAATTGGTCCAAAACCCCCGTATCAGCGGCTCAGGGGCTGGGTGTCGAACAGAGCACCGCATTTTCACGCAGAAACGGAGCCTCGAGGGCGTCATTCTGACGTCGATTCCGGTTCGGGGATCGATTCGAATGCCACCACTGGTGGATCCTGCATCGCTTTGAGGTCCTCCCAGATCGAGGAGTGTTCGCGCACCGTCTTCAGGAAATACGCACGTCCCTCGTCCTTGTTTCCCGCATCGTCGGGCCAGACGGATTCGTGAAGGTCGAGGGCCAATTGGCCATGTCCGGCATAGGTGAGCTCGAGCATGGCCGACCAGAGTTCACGACTTCCTTCGTTGAGCATCGGGTACATGAATTCGTCCGGGTCGGGCCATTCGGACCAGTCGTTTTCGCGCAGACGTTCCTTCATTTTTTCGAAGTCATCCGGTTCCGGTGGTGGTCGCTTCATGAATCCGGTGTCACATACCCATGATGTTCCGGTGAAGGAGGATGTCATCGAGGGAACGGAAAAGAACGCTCGTGGCGCGAAGGTGTAGCTGAAACGCGAATCCGACTCAATCAATTCGAACGTTCCGTCCCCGTCTAGGTCTTGCAGCGAGGCCTCAAAGTACCCTCCTGAGTCCAGAGTCTGTATGAATGAACCGTCTGGTTGCAGGGAGTAGACGCCGATCAAATGCAGGTAGCCTGTTTCTCCAACCACCACGACATCGAGCAGTCCATCTCCGGTGATATCCACAGGGAGTGGTCCGTACAGACCGTATCCATCGGCGATCCCATCAAGTGTCAGTTCAATCTCGGCATCCGAATGGGGGGATCGAAGTACCAGACTGTTTCCGAGTCCAAGGTACGTGTTGCGAGCTTTCTTTAGAATCGCGGTGTGTCCGGTCGGATATCGATGGATGATCTTGTACTTGTACATCGGTAATGGTGGTGACCACCCACGTTCCCTCGACCACAAATAGGCCTGACGAGTCGGGTACGCAAGGCCGCAAGTGAGGATGATCAAGACCAGTGGGAGCATGATCCAGACCGGAAGCAGGGGCCTGTTCCTCCAGATCCGACCACAGTCGATGCATCTATCCGGGTGGGATCGATGAAATGGGTGACCGCACGAGCGACAGTTCGATTTTCTGTTGATCACACGTCGATTCCAGACGATCAGAGCGATGACGAGCACCGCGGCCACTCCAGTGGTGCTGATTGCGAACGTGATCTCGTCTCCCACGAACATCGGAGGAGGAAGATCCGCAAGCACCCCGGGATATCCGGAAGTCTCATGCATGTGATGAGGATAGCAGTACCGCTTGGTTGTCTGAGGAGAAACGAACACCCCCCCGCATCACCGGATTGGTGTGTCGGGGGGGCTGTGCAATGGAGCCGGGGGGATTCGAACCCCCGTGTCGGAGCGGTGAAGCTGCCGCGTCTACGTGCGTATCCATCTCTTTGTTCTCGTCCTGTGGAACGGCTGATGGCGGCCAACCACAGGACATGGCATACGAGTTTCTCGTTCCGCCGAAGTATGCCAGCCCATTGGAACCAGCCCGATGATGTTCCACTGGCCACCTCATCGGGCGTCGGGTGACCAGCGGTCGCGGCTTAGGCTGCGAGTGAGTACTGCGTGTTGGCAGTTGTGTTTTTGCATCCTTTTTACGTGGCCTGGATGCTCCACGACACGCAACGACAACATCGAAACGTCCGATCGATGCCGTTCGGCCCCTGATGTCAAAGAAAGGCGTCGTGAGACGCGCGGTTCCATGGTACCTCCCTGAGGACAGATTGGATCGTCCATCCTGACGGTTTGTGGTGACTTCCCCCGGGAATGTCCTTGTGGCTAGTCTGTAGCACGTGAAGACCAGCGATTCATCTCGAACCCAGCCATGGAGGCCGATTCCTTGACCAGGCCAGGGACATCACATCATGCCTCCGAGGTCGCGAGATTCGCACTCACCATGACGGGTTCGGACATCGAACTCGAGGTCCTGCTCTTCGATCTCGAGCGTTGCCCGGGTGAATTCTCTCTGCTGAATTCAGACGAGATCGAACGGGCGCGTGGCTTCGCCCGGGAGTCCGACCGGATTCATTTCGTGGCTCGTCGCTCCCTGCTTCGCTCGCTTCTGAGCGAGCGATCCGGACTGGCTCCCGACATGATCGAACTGGATGCTCCCGATCGGAGAAAGCCATCTCTTCCCGCGGGCAACGAACTTCGTTTCAATGCCAGCAGATCGGATCGATGGTTCGCGGTGGTTCTCTGTGAATCGACCATCGAACCCGGCATCGACATCGAGGTCCTGCGTGAACTTCCCGATGCGGACTCGATCTCACGACGCATTCTCTCTGTCGAGGAAGTCCGGACGCTTGGAGACGATTTCATTCATGATTCCGGTTCACTGCTGCGCATCTGGACTCGCAAGGAAGCGGTTCTGAAATCGCTTGGCACCGGTCTCACCATCGACCCGAGCGATGTGACCGTCCCCATTGAACCGCGCCTTTTGGATGGCTCCATGGCGAGCGTTCGACATGGAGATTCGGTCAATCATGTCACTCTGGTCGAGCCCGACCCTCTTCCTGACGGAATCCGCATTTCCGTCGGTGTGGCAGATCGTTTGATTGATCCGATCAGACCCTGACGTTCGATGGAGCCATCGCCTCGATGATGCCCTGGATGGTCTCCTCGCACCGATTGATCAGATCGAGGTGTTCGCAATCGATGAACGTCGCATTCACCTCGCCATCCGTGAGTCCGCACCATCGTCTGGTGTTCTCATCGGCGCTGCAGAATCGCGTCCCGTTGTCATTGATGAGATGAATGTCCGATGAATACTGTCTCTGGGGGTTGAATCGGGAGATCATCAGCGACATGCGATCGACTGATTCCTTCAGACGTGCTTCGACCGCTCCATGAGAGGCCCCGGATTGCATCAGATTGAGCGCCTTGCCGTGCTTCTTCGCACCCTTGAGCATCCTGCGTCTCCGCCAGCCCGACTGAATCCGCTCCTTCAATCCCTTGTTGGAATCTCGCACTGGCGCGGCTGTTCCGATCAGCAGCGGCGCCAGGCATTCGATGCCACGGTCCTGCAGGGTCCTGGCGATCTCCATGGCTATGATCCCACCTGCCGAGTGCCCGATGATGATCACAGGGTCTTCCTGATCCCGTGCGTCGACGATGGCATCGGCCATCTGCGAGACGATCCCGTCCATCGTGTCGAATCGTTCAGAATCAGGATTCAGCCCGGGAATCTGCAGGCCGATCAAACGCGCACGTGAACTGAGATTCCTCGCGATGTCGGCGAAGGTGAACGCCGAAATCCCACCCTGTCCCGGAATGCAGAACACCTTGATCCCCCGGGCATCGGGTGAGATCTCCATCGTGGGTGGGATCGTGAGACTGGCCGACTCGCTGGTGAGGGTTCTTGCGAGTTCCATCAACGTCGGATCACCTATGAAATCCGACAGTGTGATCTGGCGTCCGATGGTGTCTCCGACCGAATCGATGAGTTGGATCAACTGCAGTGAACTTCCGCCGAGTTGGAAGAAACGGTCGTCGGGACCGATCTTTCCCACGTTCAGAATCCTCCTCCAGTGGGAAGCGAGGATCACCTCGAGCATCGTCGGTTTCTTGGCCTCGGACGAATGCGCCCGGATTTCATCGTTCGGATCGGATGGTCCCAGAGTCGTCAGTCGAGAGCCCTCGGTGAGGTCGGAATCGATTCGTATCTCTTCCACTCTCTTCCCTGGATCCTCGCACATGGCCTGGATGATCGTCAGGTAGGCGTTCGCGAGGCCACCGGCGCGATCGTCACCCACCATGGTCCTGTCGTATTCATATTCGATATCCACCACCTCGTCGTCATGGAGGATTCGGATCGCCATGCCGAGAAAAGGATTTTCATGGCTGCCGAAATCACGTGTGGTCTTCACTCCGGTGAGTGCGAGTCCGGATTTGAATTCGTACATTCCCACCGAGAAAGGAAGGCGAAGGCGACGTCTCCCTCGTGGTGGGAGGTGTCCTCTTGCGATCAGGGATTCGATCGGTTCGTTTGGATCGTCGAGACGTCTCAGGAGATCCTTGTTGACCCTCCTCAAAACATCGAGAACCGTCTCCGAATCCTCGAAATCCTGTGGGATCGCCAGATCCACCGTCAAATTCGATGTCTGATCCAGCAGTGATTCCGAGAATCGGTTGCTGATCGGACAACCGATCACACCACGCTCCTCGGGGTGCGTTCTTCTCATGAGGATCTGACCCGCTGTGATCGCCACGCTCAGCAGGTTGATCGAATGTTCCTTCACGAATTCATCCAACGTTCTCTGCGTGTCCGGTGGCGTGGAGATGTTGTTCAGCGCGAAGTCGGTGTCCGCCTGCGAGTCCGACGATTCATCACATACGGGGAATCCCGCGACCAGCCGACCCTCGAGTTCATCGATGGTTTCGGACTCCTCTCCGAATCTGGGAGATACGGATTCGATGCAGAATCGTCGATAGGACTCCAGTCCCGCCCTCGGATCGGGCACGCCCGGGCTCATTCCGGCCTTGATCTGGTTGTAGAGTTCCGAGAGTGTCCGTGTGATCAGCGCATTCGTATAACCATCGGCCAGTGCATGGTGCACCACGGAGACGAGGTGTCTCGTCCCCGTCTCGTCCGCTTCGGTCATTCCGACCCTGTACATAGGATCATCTGCCATGTGGAACGGGCGTTCGACGTATCTCCGTGCCGCCTCCCTCGATTCCTCGCCGTCGAGAATGTCGATCGAATCGATGTGAAACAGTCCCGTCGCCGTCGTCTGCTGGAGGATCTCCCCGCCCGACTTGATGAATCGGATCGTCAATGTCGGATTCCGCTGGATCATGATCTGGACGGCGGCCGACATCGCGTCTGCATCGATCTCGCCCGAGAACCGGTGCATTGATCTCACGTGGTCCTGGTGCCGACTCTTCTGGGAGTTCAGATTCATTCTGCGTTGGACGTTGGAGGTGGAAAACGGTGGAATGACCACGGATGACTCACGGAGCAACTGGTCGAGTATCGCATTCTTGTGTTCCTTGATCGAGGCGCGAATCGCCTCGTCGATCACACCTTCAGCCGCGACGACCTCGAGTTGGTGTCCGATCACCGTGAGCTGCGCACCCCGTCCCTTGAGACTTGCAATGATGTCCGGAGCCGAATCCATCAGAAGATCTCTCGCGTGGGCGCCGTGCCGAACCCGGAGTCGTCTCCCGACTCGAGTCGCATGCCTCCCACCAGCCAGTTGATGACGGTGTCTCCTTCGGGAAGTCTCGCCGCCTTGATGAATTGTTCCGAATCCATGGCGCCCACCTGACACAGGCCCATTCCGAACTCCTCCGCCTGCATCTCAAGGAGCTGTGACATGAATCCTGCTTCGAGAATCGCATAACGATCCGATGCTCTGTCGTAGACGGGCCAGATGGCCGCCGGTCTGTAGACCAGTGCGATCCCGAACGCGGCGCTCGTCAGCATGTTCTTGTTGATNTCGCCCCAGACCGCATCAGGACCGAATTCNCCGACGCCTCCGACCGGGATGAGTCTGTGCTCNTCCGGGTCGTACCAGTAACTGCCNGACTCGATGNNCTCNACGCGACCATGCTTGACGACCAGNTAGCTCGAGATCGAATAGGTCGGTCCGCTGGATCCGAAGTTGAACCTTCGTTCNNNCGANCCATCCGCCCGCAACGATCCGATCANTCGTGAAATNGATTCGAGCGTCACNACGTTCTGACTGTACAGACGTCGTGTCCGTCTCAATCTCGGGCGGACNCCNTCCANGGTCGGAATCATGTCGAGTAGGGGGATTCCATCCNGNCCATCGAGATCCGACCGCCTGCCATGTCTNGCCGCCTTGAATTCCGCGACCTCNTCNCGTGTTCNCAGCTCCTTGCTGAGAANCGGATTNTGGTTCGCACCCGGNACCGAGAGCAATCCCGTCGACANGGNNGNNCCGNNGNCGNACGTTCCTTCGNCATCCATGTCCCTCNTTGCGACNTGGTCGATCGGTCGNAGCAGTNTCGCGATGCTCGTCGGGTCCGGCGCCTCGTAGATCTCATCGAGTTTCGGTCNGACNCCTCCGTTCANANCTTCGATCTTGTTGGCGATCCTGATCATGTCCACNGAACTCGCACCCACCTCGAGAAGATTGGTCCNAGAGTCGATGTTCNCTATTCCCAGNACCTCCCGGGCGATNCGGGNGATCGCNGGGACATGGTCCTGATTCCGATCATCNNCGNNNTNCNGTCGTGNGCCNNCCATNGGAATCTTCCCGGATCNGATCCCNGTCGCTGCCNNGNTCGATCTNATGTCGAGTGTCTTCGTGATCCCNCTCGGNGTCGGCGAATCATANAGCGCATCGAGTTTCGGACGGACCCCNTCNTTGATNANTTCAAGTCGGTTCGCGATTCTGATCATGTCCACCGAACTCGCCCCGGCATCAAGGACGTTGTCGTCGGGATCGATCGTCTNCAGACCAAGGACCTCGCAGATGATCCTNGANACNGGTGTGTGGTCGGNATTCTCCNTGTTCACATCCACGCGATCATCACGNTCNGCGTCCGNNGGAGTCGGTTCCGAACCNCGTACNGTCGTGTGGTCGNCGCCCCATTCGCTCNGCATGTCCTCCAGGTCGAGNGATCGATCGACCTTTCCGTTCGNACTNAGAGGCAATCTCTCGAGAATGCGGATCGTGTTCGGAATCATGTATTCGGGGAGAGTCTTCGACGCGTGNGANNTGACCNGNTCAAGATCGATCGTCTTCATCGATNCGGATNNCGGCACNACGTACGCGAAGAGTCTTCGTGCTCCACATGGNGGNCCGACAGCCTTGGCAAGGCACGCCGANACNTCCGGGTGAGACTGCATCGCGTGTTCGATCTCGCCCAGCTCGATNCGGTGTCCCGCGACCTTCACCTGATCATCGGCACGTCCGAGGAATTCGATGATCCCGTCCGGNTGCACTCTTCCGAGATCNCCCGTCCGGTAGACCCTCCGTCCGTCAGGCAGGGTTGGGAACTTTCTCTNCGTCATGACCTCGTCGCCGTGATATCCAAGGGCGAGCCCTGCACCACCGATGATGATCTCNCCGATGGTTCCCGGTTCGACCGCTTGAAGATCCTCGCTCATGATCTCGAGCGTCTGACCCGCGAGGGCGCGGCCGTACGGAATCGATCGCCATGCTGGGTCCACCAGTCCGATCTCATGACAGACCGACCAGATCGCGGCTTCGGTCGCGCCTCCGAGGGAGACCACGTTCGTCTTCTGGCACCCTTGTCTGAGTCGTTCGGGAAGCGTCACCGGGATCCAGTCGCCCGAGAGAAGAAAGAGCCTGATCGGCAGCTTCTCACCATCGGTCTCCTGACGTTCGATGGCCAGTTGGGCCAGAGTCGGCACGGAATTCCAGACCGTGACATGATGATTTCTGATCAATCTGATCCAGGCACCTGGATCCTTGGCTTCATCCGAGTCCGGAATCACCAACCGGGCTCCGGCGCCCAGTCCGCCGAAGACATCCCAGACCGAGAGGTCGAAACTCATTGCACTGATTCCAAGGATGCAGTCATCCGCATCGATCATGNATCGACNCTCGATCTCCGCNAGGGTCGTCATGGTCGGGCCATGTTGCATCGCCACACCCTTGGGTTCNCCGGTCGACCCCGAGGTGTAGATGATGTAGGCAAGGTNNTCACGNCCAACCGGCCATCGTTCNTGGTNGAACGGAGCGGGNGTGACCTTCCTNGGATCNATCCTGAATCCGGAACCGANNTCNAGNNCNGGAAGAAAGTCCGCNTCACACACGATTCCNCCGGCCNNGCAACTTCGCATGATTCCCTGAATGCGTTCCTGCGGCCAGTCCGTGCTCACCGGGACGTAGGGACAACCNGAGAGCATGATCCCCAGTGCGCCCGTGACNTGGTCTGAGGATCTGGGAAGNNCGAGAAGAATGGGGGGGCGGNCCTCCGGGTGNTGGCGTCGAATCTCCTCGGCGACACCCATGGCGGACTCNCCGAGTTCGCCGAAGGTCAGCGAGTGATNNCTCGACANAACCGCNGGTGAATCGGGTCTGNTTNTGATCTGAAACGCCAGNCGATCGGTCATGACCTCCTCGGTCGAGTTCTNCAGNCNTGNCNGTNTCNCCNCGNTCGACGTGCNCGCGGGTTCGTCTCTTCCTTCCGCGAATCTGGTGAGNTCCAGGATGAACTCNCGGAANATCTCGCTCAGGACCTTGGTGTCCANAATCGATNTGGCGTAGTCCCAGGTGATTCGTGCNGTNCCGTTCACCGGCCAGAGTTGGAAATCAAGACCNACCTGCGGTGTCTGTGTCTGCATGTTGANCAGCGGACCGATCCANCCGGAGCGCCACTCGTTCTTCTGTCTGCTGCGAAGCAGGCTGGTGAAGACGGTGTTCACACCATCATNCCGCCACTCNTGCTTCATGGACTCCCTGTTCTTGTTCATGTCACGAATGACTTCCACGCCGTCGTAGATCGAATGTTTGATCGAATCCTTGATNCTTGNGTTGAGACGTGGNCCCAGTTCATCCATCGGTTCATCGGGATGATTCGAGCAGTCGATCAGCATCGTGTTNGTGAAGTCACCGACCAGATTCTCGTATCGCTCCTGAGTGGCCAGTTGATCGAANATCGTCAGCACGATGTGNAAGTCGTGGGATTTCGACCATTTCGAAANNGTTCTNGAGAAGAGNGCCAGNAAACATGATGTGAGCGATGTCCGCTGCTTGAATTCCGAACATCTTCGCTCGATCGCNTCGAAGACNTCACGCGGNAGATCCGCTTCCAGTCGGTCGAANGTGTCCTTGCTGGTCTCTGGTTTNCGTGCGAACAGCCTCGGACTTCCCGGCATGTCGNGAATCTTCTNGGNCCAGAATTCCCGAGCCGNCTCCGTTCTNNGCANACGATCNGGATTTCTNGTCGCTTCCTCGATGAATTCTCCGAANGTGCTTCNAAGTTCGGGCANGGGGGTCTCNGGGTGTTCGTAGAGNGCCCGCCATTCCCTGAAGATCACGGCNCGCGAGCTCGCATCAAGCAGAAGTGCATCGGTGCTGACGAACAATCTGTACTCGTCATCGGTGAGNCGCACGCCCTTNACNCTGAACAGNGGCCANGAATCNGAAGACAGGACCTCCTCGCGAATGCGNTTTCTGAGATTGTCGATGCGATGGTATTTCTCNATGGCGCTGAAGTGTCTTGCGTCATCNANCCTGAAATCGTACCTGGGGACNTCNTCGAGNATCTCGATCATNCCTTCGCGNGTGACGANNCCNCGAAGCATCTCATGTCTNGCGATCAGTTCGTTGAAACTGTCTTCGAGNCGTGCCATGTNGNGNCCNTGGCANGCGATCTCCTCGCAGGAGTGAGTCGANACTCCGCCCAGATNCATNTCCTTCTGNCGTCCCACCCAGTACGCCTGCTGGATCGGAGTCATTGGNATCAGTTTGTCNCGAGTACGACTCATTCTTCTCTCACATTCGNGAGNNCGGATCGCTACGATTTTANGNTNGTCNAANGTGAGATCNTCNTCATTGTTGACGAANGTGATTTCTATTTCATNATTTNNGAGGAGCTCGCTATTTATCGGATTCTTTTCATATGCATGGGCAACATCTGTCGAAGCCCGCTCGCGGAAGGGNTNCTTCTTCANCATNTGAAGCAGCGNCCTCTNGNACGCATGNTCGTCGTTNAGTCNGCAGGAACCGGTGGATGGCATGNCGGNNATCCNCCNGACCCTCGCAGCNTNGATGTCGCGCTGCGNCATGGAATCGAACTGACCTCCAGGGCGCGAAAGGTCGANCNNTCNGATTTCGATTCCTTCGACCTTCTGATCTGCATGGATGATGACAACCTNCGTGATCTCNTCGACATGGGNTGTCCGNACGACAAGATCCGAACGATGATGTCCTACGCNNCNNACGCCGGACACGNCCACGTGCCNGACCCNTANTACGGNGGTCCCGACGGTTTCGACCTGATGTATCGACTGCTCGATTCAGCGGTGCTNGGACTTCTCGAATCACTTGAATCACATCCNGATATCGGTTCCNGCTGAANCTGATCGAGTATNCTGANNCTCATACACGGAGGTTTTCACATGATTCGAACNGTGTCNNGCTGCCTGCTNCTCATGCTCTTGGCNTCGANCCCGGTCTTCGCTNGNCAGGAGTCCTCGACCGAGGCGCNNTCNCTGCATGATGCCCAGNTTCTTGTCATGGANGGNACGAAACCNCTTCCGGAGCACGATCGCATCCGCGCCTTCGTCGGGGCATGGGACTATTCCATGTTGCTCACGATGCCGGACGTGCCAGCCATGCGTGCCGAGGGGACCGCTCGAGGTTCCGAACTGCTTGACGGTCGTTTCGTCCAGTTGGAGTCGATTTCGACCGAGTCGCCGCATGTCTCCAGTCTTCACATCTTCGGTTACGACGGGCGAGAAGGGCACGAATCCTATTTCGACCTCACCCTCGACACCCTCGGTCAGTACTTCACCCAGACGCATGGTCACTGGGATGAGACGTCCGCCTCGCTCGAGCTCAGAGGCGAGGAAATGGATTCCTTCACCGGCCTTCCGCAGCGTTTCAGGCAGGTCTACAGTTTTCTCAGTCGAGACACCATCACCTGCGAGTTCTTCATCATGCCGCCCGGCACCACGGAAGAGATTCGCGTGGCGACCATGGTCTACGAGCGTCGGAATCCAGAGGTCTCCGCACCCGCTCCGGCGGTCGGCAGCACCGGACGTGGACGTCTCGTCGACCTGGGAGTCCGATCTCACGGAGGGTCCGATGTCACGATCCCTCGTCACAGCGTGAGCGAGATCGAGTCGATGGATCGTGCTGCTCTGCAGTCGTCGCTCCTCCGCATCATGCGAGCGAGAACTCTCGACGATCTCGAACCGAAGATCAGATCCAGTCTGGACATTCAGTACGACACCGCGATGTCCCGTCTTCGATCGATGCGGCGTGGGGACATCCGGGCCGCTGCAGGGCTGATCCAGCCGCCCGCACCCGGCATGCCCGAGTACTCCAAGGCCGATCTCGAGGCTCTCGAGCCTGCCCAGGCCCGTCGCGCCCTGATGGAAATCGCGACGGCACGCAGAGATCCCAAGCTCACGCCGTACGAGCGCGAGCGCTTGAGAATTCTCTTTCGCGATGTCTACGATCAGGTGCAGATGATGCGCAGGACGCGTCCTTCGGATCTCGCCGGGCAGGAGTGATCAACCGTTTCGTGCGGCGAAATCCTTCATGAGTTCCGCGAGAGCCTCGCATCCCGAGCGGGGGAACGCGTTGTAGATCGATGCCCGCATCCCTCCGACCGATCTGTGTCCCTTGAGCGTGCTCATGCCTCTTTCCTGAGCCTCCGCGATGAAGCGCTTGTCCATCTCCGGGTCGCTCGTTCGAAACGGGATGTTCATCATCGATCTCGAATCATGATCGGCATGAGCCAGCCAGAATCCGTCCGAGCCGTCGATCGCGTCGTAGATGATCGCGGCCTTCTCCTTGTTGCGAGCCTCGAGTTCGGCCACTCCGCCCTGTTCCTTGATCCACTTGAAGACCAGTCCCATCATGTAGATCGTGAAGACCGGGGGCGTGTTCAGTCGTGATTCCTTTTCGGCGTTCTGGGCGTATGAAAAGATCTTCGGCAGCCCGTGATTGGTCCGCTCGAGGAGGTCCTTTCTGATGATGAGGCACGATCCCGCGGCCGGACCCAGATTCTTCTGAGCGCATGCATAGCTGACCGCATGCGCGGAGTAGTCCCACCGACGGGAGAACATCTCCGAGCTCATGTCGACGAACAGTGGGGCATCCGTCTTCGGTGGGGCGGCGAAGCTCGTGCCGTAGATCGTGTTGTTGGAACAGTAGTGAACGTAGGCGGGATTNTCCGACAGGGAGACTTCGTCGTCACCCGGNATCCTGTTGTAGACGCTTTCCTTGCCATCGAATGCGACNTGCGTCTNTCCATACGANTCCNCGTATTCCTTGGCGACNCGAGCCCAGTTCCCGGTGAGGAGNTAGTCTCCGNTACGGCCCTCGGGAAGGAAGTTCATCGCCAGCATCGCGGCGTGATGACTGCCACCCCCCGACAGGAAGAGAATCTCGTGTTCGTCACCCACGCCTGCGAGTTCCCGACAGAGCGCGAGGGTCTCCGTGAAGACTTCGGTGATCGTGGCGCCTCGATGACTGTGCTCGAGAACGCCGATACCGGTCCCCTGGATGTTCAGGATGTCCTCACGGGCCTGTTGCAGGACCGATTCCGGCAGTGTGGACGGGCCAGCCGAGAAGTTGTAGATCCGGTCCGTCGAATTCTGTGTGTTCATCATGGTCATGACTTCTTAATCCTTGCTTTCGATGCTCGCGACGGAAACTCCGAGAACCGTCTCTTCCTCTTCGATCGCCTTCACTTCACCTATCGAGGGGGTCTTGCCCAGCTGGATTCTCGCGCAGGCTGATTCGCCACCTTCGTAGATGAGATTCTCCATCTCCTCCACGTTCAGAGCCGCCTGGCCGAGAATGTCGAAGACCTTTGCCAGCACTCCGGGCTTGTTCATGTGGCGCACCGTCAGCAGGGCGGCGCTGCGTCCCGCACTGGCACGATTCACGCAATTCGGAACTTCACCGGAATTCCGATACGACAGGATGATGCGGACCACTTCGTTCGCGATCGATTCCTGGGCCTGATCGGTGGAAGCGCCCACGTGGTGGGTCCCGTAGACACCCGGCAGGGAGATCAGATCGTTTGCGAACTCGGCGATGCCCGATGATGGTTCGTCCTCGTAGACATCCAGTCCCGCTCGAAGTCCCTTCTCCTCGATGCCTCGTCGCAGGGCCTTCTCATCGACCAGCGCGCCGCGGCTGGTGTTGATCAGAATGGCGCCCGGTCGCATCGAATCGATGAACCTGTCGTTGATGAGATGCTTCGTCGCCGGCACGGATGGAAGGTGAACCGTGACCACGTCGCTCATCTTGGCGAGATTCACGAGACTCTCGCAGTGCGTGAGCTCCATCGTGCGCGCCTCCTCCTCGGTGAGGGAACGGTCCCATGTCGCGACCTTCATGTCGAAGGCCCGGGCCCTGCGGATCACGGCGCGACCGATTCTGCCCGCTCCGATGACACCGATGGTGCGTCCTGCCAGTCCGGAGGATTTTCCGTATTCCTTCTTCTTCCAGCTGCCATCCCGAAGATCGGCCGTCTGGTCGGGAATTCGTCTGTCACAGGCAAGAATGAGACCCCACGCGAGTTCTGCGACCGCAAGTGCGTTCTTGCCCGGACAATTGGCGACGAACACTCCCTTGGCGCTGGCGCGATCGAGGTCGATGGTGTCGTAGCCCGCTCCGGCTCTGATGATCAGCGACAGGTTCAATCCGGAATCGATAGCCTCCGCCGTGATCCTGGTCGAACGAACCACCACGATGTCCGGATCGAGCGCCTTCATCGCATCTGGAAGATCCGTCGCGGTGAGTCCCGGTTGATGGGTGATGTCGAAACTCTCCGAACGAAGTGTCTCGACTCCGCTTTCGTCGAAGCTGTCTGCGATGAGAATCTTCATGATGTGCTCCCCGAGAAATCATGGACGAACAGCCCACTTCTCAACTTTGGTTCGAACCAGGTGGATTTGGGCGGCATGGTCATGCCGCTGTCGGCGACGGAGAGGAGTTCCTCCATCGAGGTCGGATGCATCGAGAATGCGACACCGGATGTGCCGGCCTTCTCCGCAAGCTCGTCGAGGCCTCTGATGCCTCCGACGAACTGGATTCTGCTGTTGGTGCGCGGGTCGTCTATGTCCAGCATGGGTTCGAGGACAAGCGACTGAAGGAGAGCGCAATCGAGCGACTCGACAGGATCCGACGCATCGATGCGTGCGGGATCGAATCGGAGCTCGTGCCATGATCCATCCAGATGGACGCACACCACACCTCGTCCGCTGGGTGTGGGATCTTCGGTCGGCCTGAGTGTTCCGATCGAGGTCAGTCGCTCGAGGAATTCGGCCTTGTCCATGCCTGCCAGATCGTTCACGACCCTGTTGTAGGGAAGGATTCGCAGTTCACTCGACGGAAAGCAGACGGCGAGAAGGTGGTTGTAGGACTCGTCACCGGTGTGGGCCGGGTTCTGATTCATCAACGCTGTCGCGGTTCGCTCTGCAGCGGCGGAACGATGATGTCCGTCGGCGATGTAGAGTGCATCGAGATTCTGGAATGCCCTGACGTAGGCCCCTGGATCATTTACTTTCCAGCATTCATGAACGACATCATCCTCGGCTTCGAAGCTGCAATAGGGGGATGACTCGAGATCGCCACGCACCAGCTCCGCGATCCTCTCATCGTCATGAAATGCGAGAAAGACCGGTTCAGCATGGGCTTCGGTGACCTGGAGATGACGTGTTCGATCGTCTTCCTTGTCCGGTCTGGTGAATTCATGTTTCTTCACCAGTCCCTCTCGGTACTGCTGGGCATCACAACAGCAGACGATGCCCGTCTGTGAACGGCCCCGCCATGTGAGTCGATAGAGATAGATGCCGGGTTCGAGGTCCCTGGCGATCACACCCGACTCTCGAAACCGATCGAGATTGGTTCTTGCCATGGCGTAGACGGCGTCTTCGTAGGCTCCGGTCTCCACGGGCAGATCGATTTCAGGCCTCACGACGTGCAGAAATGAATGTTCGTTGCCTTCGGCCAGTGTCCGAGCCTCGTTCGTGGAGATGACGTCGTATGGAACGGATGCGACGGAACCAGAGAGTTCCCTCGGCGGTCTCTCGGCCTCGAAAGGGTGGATCTTGATCATTGCTGGGTCTTTCACAAATGGGGCGCACGCCTGATTCGAATATCCCTCCATGGTACCTCCCATCCGCTTTTCGAGCGGCCCGCGGCGGATTCGATTTCCACCCGGATTTGAGGATTCCTGTGAATTGAAGATCTGGATGGTCCGAAAAGATTCATCCGCGTGTTGCTTGTCGAACGCATCGTCGTCTCGGTTTCAATGACCGGTAATTTCAGGGTTTCACCATCGAAAAGGGATTCCAGGCCATGTCCAACGCACCCGTCGCCGAACTCACCACTCGACCGTTCCTCGCCGAGGAGCGTCCTGCGGAGACTCGTTCCGAGCCCTCGGCCTGCATCACCATCATCGATCGCTCTGCGACGCCTGCTCGTGAACAGAAAGGTGATTCCGTCATCGGAACCGCCAGTCTGATGATGCTCGCCGGCGAGGAGTTCGGACAGATCCACGAACTTGATGGCCTGCGAGTGCACGATGGCAGGCTCCATGGCATGAGCCGTGAGCCGGTGCGAATGGGTTCCATCGTGACCATCGGCTGGCAGGATTCCACACGAACGGCCTGCCGTGGTGTGATCGCATTCACGATCCGTGAATCCACCGGCTGGAGAGTCATGGTCGAACTCGATTCGAAGCTGGCCGCCTGAATTCCGGTTCTGCGGGTTGAGCGGTCTGTAGGGCGGAGCCGCTCGTAAGCGGAACTATTCCGCGACGACGGCTTCAGTCCCAATCGCACGTTTCCGATGGAAGTCATGTCGAGTCCCGTGCCCAGCGGAGGGGGGCACGGGATCTCCAGACACACTCGCGTCGACGTTTCTCGAAAGGGTGCTTCGACGCTTCAGGACTCTTGAATTTGTACACGGTTCTTCGACCATGAGGAGCCACTTGAACACCGGGCGCATCGTCGCCGAACTCATTGAAGGGACGCATCACATGCGCAACATTCGCTCAGCAAGGCGCGGTTTCACTCTCATCGAGATTCTCATCGTCGTCGTGATTCTTGGCATTCTCGCCTCGATCGTGATTCCCCAGTTCACCAATGCATCAGACCAGGCTGCGGAAAGTCAGGCACGAACCCAGCTTCAGTCGATGCGAAGCCAGTGCCAGTTGTTCCGTGCACAGTTCGGCTACCTGCCGGGTGATGCGGATGACGATGGCGCTATGGACTCGATCACCGCCTGTTTCGACGAGCTGGTCGACGAGGACTTCATCCCTCCGTATCCACCGGCTCCCGCTCCGGTCGGTCCGAGTCTCGGATCCAAGTTCACATGGGATCTGAGCGCCGATGGCTCACGTCTGGTCATCACCGCTTCTGATGACACCGATACCGCAAGTTGGTGAACGACCGGATCTCACCAGCAAATCTGACCCACGAACCGCGGCAGAGATGCCGCGGTTTTTTTCATTCAATCCCTCGGCGCCGCCCGTATCGGAATCATCCGTGCAACCGGACTCATGCGTCTGTTTTTTCAGGGTGGATGTTTGGTCATACGGCTCTGGAAGTCATCTTCATAGATGGTGTCGCCGCACCGAATCTTCTGGGGTCAATTCGAACATGGCACGACGCACGTGTCATGTCTTCGATGGCACGAGGAGCTTCGCATGACTGGTCCCGATCACCGCTCTCGATCCCACGGATTCACGTTGATTGAAATACTGATCGTGGTGGTCGTTCTAGGCATACTTGCCGCATTCACGATTCCACAGTTCTCCAACGCGACGACCCAGGCGGCTGATGCGGCAGCTCATTCTCAACTGAATGTCCTGCGAGGTCAGATGGCTCAGTACTGGGTTCATGAAGGTCCCGATGCGCCTCTCGGCGATGACATCACAGGGGTGATCGATTCCCTCGAGTCCTACGGACTCCTGTCATCTCCACTGGTCGATTCCAATCCGGACATGTCCGGGTTTCAAATCAGTGGTGACCACACCATCACCTGGGATCAGGGTGTCGGCGTGGTGCGTGTGTTCGACTCCGATGGTTTTCCCTGTGATTGGTGACGACTCTTGAAACTTCGCACTTCGAAACCATTTCTCATCGGAACCTCCGCATTCCTGAGCGGCGCAGTGTTCTGCATGTTTCTTGGAATTCTTCCGGAGGTCGGGATTCTTTTGGGCGGTCTCCTGGATCGGAGGACCGCGTTGCCCGATCGATGTGAACATCTGCAGGCCGTTCAGAAGACGTTGCAATCGAATGATGAATGGATCATTCTCTCACGACGTGAACATCCGGAGGATCAGGAGTGGTCAGTGGTCGCTGCCTACGGGGGATCCGGTGACCTGGAAATCACCCCGGCTCACATCATCGTCCTCGAGTCGATCCCGGGCGCACGGGGGCTCACCGTGTCGCACGGGATGGACGGTGTCCCAGGGACTCGTCTGATCGATCCACGTTCGATCGGATCCTCTCGATTCGTCCATCAACTGCGTGGCGACCTCGAATATCGGATCGAGGCCTTCCAGGCACGTTCGCCGCGTGATGTCATCCGGGTCGTTCGCATGTTTCTGGACGAGCGGGTCCGAGAACTGGAACAACCGGACATTCTGCTCACGTCGGGCCTTTCGTCGGCCGATTGAGCGGTAGTTGCTCATATCTGGAGACGGCATCATGTATTCAAAGCGCATTGTGAAAATCGCAGGACCCTCTCTTCTGCTCCTCGGTTCGGTGATGGTCTTCAGCGCCATGCGTGCGAACGTCGCCCCCTCGACGGCCGATGCCAGTCCTTCCTATGGAGAGTCCGTGGCGGACCTTCCCGGGTTGGGGCAGGCCTCGAAGGGCCCCTTGTTCAATCGAAGTGCGAACGAGCAACGAGCCGCTCAGACGAGAATACTCGAGCAGATTCTCATCGAACTTCGTGCCACGAGAGAACTTCTCGCCAGTGGTGATGCGCGCGTCCGCGTCGAATCGATCGAACTGGACTATGACCGCATGGCCTCATTGCTCGAGAGTGCCGGGGCTTCCGGGTCGGGGGCATCTTCGCCAGCGCCTGACGCCTCTGATGATGGGAGTGCGCCCGCGAGCTCGAATGGTTCCGGCAGCGGTTCGATCAGACGAATCAGTTCGGCCGGATCCGAACAGGTGAACGAGGTTCCATGACAGCTGGCCCCAATCCACATCACACATCTCGTGCCTACACGCTTGTGGAAATGCTGGTGGGTATCGGCATCCTGAGCATCGCTGGAATGATTCTGGTCCCCAATCTCGTGGATCGGGGGACATTCGCGATCCAGGCCGCTGCGCGAGCGATCGTCTCCGACATCGTGTTCGCCCAGTCGGATGCCCTGGCCAATCAGGAATACCGTCGCTTCCAGTTCATAGAGACTCCAGAGGGCGAGCCCGGATATCTGGGATACTGCATCATCAGAGTTTCTCCGGAGTCGTTCTCCTTTCCCTACGACCCCGGCTCGGCGGATTACGTCTTCGATCCTCTCGGAAGCGCTGGAAACGAGGGTCGATACCTCATCGATTTCTCCTCCGACGAGCGTTTCGAGGGTGTGACGATCGAATCCGTCGATCTCGACGCCGGCCTCGATTACACGACTTTCGATGAATACGGGGGGTCTGTCTCCTCGAGCGGTGGAGCTCCCGGGATCGGGGGCACCATCGATCTGGTGAGCGAGGGCAATCGATACAGGGTGACCGTCTCGGCGTTCACCGCGAAGACCACGGTCGAAGTCCTCTCCGCGCCCTGATCCCGCGAGGATCCTGTTATCGGGATCAACGGACCAGATCCACCTCACAGTCACAAGCTTTCCCCCCGGACTCAACGCAGCCCGAGCTGGGGCCGATGAAACTGATGTCACCGATTGTTTCAATCCTGTGACACCAGGGAGGCGTCAATGAGGTCGAAGATCTCACGGTCATTTTTCACGAGGCGGACACCGATCGGAATCGACATCGGAGACGATGCCGTTCGGGCTGTGCAGTTGGATGCGCGTACGTCGGTGATCAAGGCCGCTGCGATGTTTCAGTTGCCCGACCCGGATGCACGTGAATCGCATCAGTATGCCAGTCATTTGAGAAAATCACTGCGTCGTGCCGGTTTCACCGGATCACGTTGCATCATCGGCGCACCTCGTCGCGAGATCCACGTGCACCCCATTCGGGTGCCGCACATGTCCTCCGGTGAGCTCAAGCAATCGCTGGCCTGGGAGGCATCGGAACGATTCTCCATTCCTCGAGAGTCGATACAGGTCGATGGCGTGATGACCGGTGCCAGGGCGCCAGGCGCCGATGATGACCGTGCCGAGGTCGTCCTGTTCGCACTCGATGAGCGAGGGGCGTCCCGCTGGCTTGATCCGCTGATGGATTGCGGTTTGTCACCGCTGTTCCTCGAACCCGGTTTCTGCGGGGTCGCCCGTGCCCACAGTCTTCATTGCCGCAGGGAACAGGATCGGGACCGCATTCGCGTCGTGATCGATTTCTCCGCGCAGGGAACGACTTTGATCTACCTTCGAGGCGATCGAATCGGATTCTGCAAGACATTCGACATCGGTGGAGAGGTTCTCGATGCCGCAACGTCGGAAGCTCTTGGCATGGACATCGAGAGCGCTTCGGCGCTTCGACGTGATCGTCTGCTCGCTTCGACAAGGCGTCATTCGATTGATGGGGCCGCCGAGGCCGGCGCTTCGGAAGCGGTCGCGCAGAGTCTGCATCGACTCGTGGAGGATGTCGCCCTCTGCCTGCGGCATTGTGCCGTCGCCTTTCGTGGAGCCCGGCCTGAATGCATCATCCTCTCCGGTCGTGAAGCGCTTGAACCCGACTTCTGCTCCATGCTCGAATCCGGAACCGGAATCCCCGTGACACTCGATGATGAAAACAGAACCATCGAGTCCCTTGGTGAATCTCTTCGAAGTCACGGTCTGCGTTCGGAATCGGCTTCGGCGTGGACTGCCGCCTTCGGACTGGCATCCAGACCGGTGCGTGCAGGTCGTGCCTCGAACACTGCGGGGAGGGCGGCATGAAGGACGGAAGACTGGATCTGCTCCCGCCGATGTACGGCGCCAGAGCCCGAATGAGACTTGTCAATCAGCGTCTCATCATGTTCGGTGTCGGCATGTCCGCGCTGTTGGTGGTGCTCGTTCTTCATGCGAGAATGTCCCGTTCCGCTTCGGAATCACGGCTGGTCATCGCTCAGGAGCAGGCGGAAAAGGTGCTTGCCGCAGAACGGCTAGAAGCCCGGCTGGTGGATGAACTGGAACTGAGTCGACGCAGGATCGAATCCTGGCGCAAGGTGGCCCTGCCGATTCCCGTTGGTTCGCTACTGGTCACGATGTCGAACGTCGTTCCGGAATCGATAGTGCTCGATGAGCTGCACATCGATCTCGCCGGAGTTCGTCAGGGATACAGACGTGAAAACAGCGTCGATCGGAGACTCATCGCCCGGATCGAGGGGTTCGCCCCCGATGAGCAGACNGTCCGTCGTCTGGTGGAGACGCTTCGGGATCGTCATCCCTTCGAAGAGGTCCGACGTGGATTCACGGCTCTTCACGAGGACGGTGACGTCGTTCGCACGAAATTCTCGCTTGGATTCGAGATCGACATGGAAACACCGTCATTCGTCGTCACAGGAGAAGAGCGATGAAGAATCAGATCAGCGACATCGATCGTGGCATCAGACGCCGTGTACAGCTTTTNGCATTGATCATGCTTGCNNCATTCGCCGCNGTNNTCTTCCTGATCATTCAGCCCGAACACNGTCGTGCNNCACAGGCGAACGCCGAAGTCGATCGTCTCGNNCGAGANGGGGGNTCGATCGTNGCCACCGAATCGATGCTTCAAGATCTCGNGANGGAACGNGCTCNANGGCTCGCGATCGAACNTGAGCANCTNGAAATCATTCCCGATCATGCCAGCGAGTCACGTCTCACGGATGCACTTGCTCTCAAGGTCGATGACGGAGCCGCCACATCATGGTCGGTTCGTCTTCTTCCCGTCGAGGAGATCGATGTTCCAGATGAAACACGTCTGTTCAGAAGTCTCCCCATGGCGGTTGAGATGCGAGGTCGTTTCGCCGCGGTGCTTGATGCACTGCAGCGCGTGGAATCATCCGATCGCCTTGTGCGACTCCGCTCGTTACGTGTGATCCGCTCACGAACCTCCTCCCAGATGGTCGAGGCCAATTTCGAACTTGACACAGTGTTCGCAACCGAGGTGACCGAATGAATCATTTCCAGACCNAGAATTCCGATCGNAACNCGAGCGCCGGGTGGGGGATGCCCCNCTTTCTCGAACGTCTNCGTGTCCGTCTCGGGGCATCCAACCGTCAGTTCATGGTGTTCGGACTTCTTCTGCTGACCGGAGGCGTCATGATGGCCAGNCCGGCCGGAATGCTTCTNTGGCATCGTCTTCGCATCATCAGCGGGATGCCNCGCACGGCGATCGCAGANCAGGATCCGAAGATCGTCTCGGCACACACGGCNCCAACCTTCGAACCCGTCTCGGNGGGNAGGANGATCGAGCTTGACGCCACCCTGGTCCGNGACCCNTTCGATCNCCCNTTTTCGGACACCGTCTCNCGGGTGACAACTCNCGAAAGTGANCCTCAGGGATCTNCCGCNCTCCNTCCGGANCTCGCNGNGGATCAATCGCGGTTGATCGAGACGATTTCNAGCATTCGACTCACTGGAACNGCCAAGGGTCTCGGAACGGCTCTCGTCGATGGCNCCGTCAGGACCGTCGGAACCCGATTCGAGGTNTCCGAGTACACATTCGANCTGATCGGCGTCGAGGCGGGNGCAATNCGCCTNGAAGTGGTCGAAAACACNGTTTTCGGCGGATGGCGATGNATCGTGGACNGGGATGGCGCNACGCTTCTCGCCGNAGAGTGANANGAAATCATTATNCAGACCTTCGANGAGCTGCGGAATNCGCNGTTTATTTCCGTGATTTCNTCGCAACGTGNTGGTTTGGGCAAAGTCGGGGGGATGCAGGGCCGAAAAGTGATGAGTNCCGACGTCGGGCGTCGGTGACCGCCACGTACGGCAGGGCGGCACGAGGGCCGTTTTACTCCAGGGCTCAGTGATCACCTCTGGCANCGAGGAGCGCCAATCGATGATGAATCAATCTTCTNNCACTCACGGAATGACCGGACTTCGCGTTCTCATCGCGATGTCGCTCTTCTTCATGACCCCGNTGGCATTCGGTCAGTNGGACAACGCGAACTCCGATGGTCAGATNCCCGATGGGAGNCAAGTGACCGGTGAGGAGGTCGGTGAGGAGGTCATCGATGAATTCGGGACCTTCGAGATCGCCGTCGAGGACGTTCCGCTTCCTCAGGTGCTCAACATGCTCGCCATNCAGAGCCGCAGGAACATCATCACCAGCAAGCGTGTGGGCAGCGTNTCNGTGACCGCNAANCTCTTCGATGTGACCTTCTATGAGGCGCTTGAGAGCATTCTTCACATCGCGAGTCTCTGTTACGACGAACAGGGTAATTTCATCTACGTGATGACCTGCGAGGAGAAACTGCAGCGGGAGAACGCGAATCGAATCATGGAAGACAGGGTCTTCTATCTCGATCACATCTCGCCGGCCGANGCCGAAGCGCTGGCCAAGCCACTCCTCTCCGACGACGGGACAATGTCCCGGCTAGGAGAGGTCCAGCTTGGATTCGCTCCCGGNAAGACGGATGCCGGTGGAGACTCATGGGCGCACGAGCCCGTGCTCGTCGTTCGCGACTACAAGGAAAACCTCAAGGCGATCGACCTTCTGCTCGAGGACGTGGACACACCACCCAAGCAGGTGATGGTCGAATCCACCATCCTGGTCACGGAAGCCACGGGTGATTACGCCTGGGGCATGGACGTCAGCGTCCTCCTCAAGGGTTCGTTCACCGATCTGATCAATCCCTTGAATCCCGTCAGCTGGCTCCAGAATCAGAACAATCCCACCGCTGGTGGAACCGTACCGACCTCGAATGACCTCGCGATCCAGTCCACCGTCGGTGCGACCACGGAACGTGGCGGCTTCAAACTCGGTGTGCTCAATGAGAACGTCGGTGTCTTCATGCGTCTNCTCGACGAGGTCTCNGACACGATGATCCTCGCCCGTCCGAAGATCCTCGCCTTGAACAGGCAGAGAGCCCAGGTGCTCGTTGGTGAGCGCGTTGCGTATCTCTCGACGACACAGACCGAGACGGCCTCGACGCAATCCGTCCAGTATCTGGACACGGGCATCAACCTGATCCTGCGTCCTTTCATCAGTCGCGACGGATCCATCCGACTTGAACTGTTTCCCAGCGTGAGCGAGTACACGATTCGAAAGATCGGNAACCCCGACAGTCCCGGCTACACGGAGGTTCCGGATGAATCCACTCATGAGATCACGACCAACGTCCGNGTCCGGGACGGTGAGACGATCGTTCTCGGTGGCTTGTTCAAGGACAAGGCCNTCACCAACAGAAGAAGCGTTCCCGGTCTCGGTGACGTCCCGGTTGTCGGGGCAGCCTTCCAGGGACAGGACGACGNGGTCACCCGTCAGGAAATCATCTTTCTCGTGACTCCAACCGTGATCAAGGAGGAAGTGATGACCGCCGCTTCCGATGAGGCCGACAATCTGGTGAGAAACATCCAGGTCGGTGTCCGAGAGGGTCTGCTTCCATGGTCACGTGAGAAGATCGCGTCGAACTTCAACCATGATGCGCACGTGGCCCTTCAGAACGGCGAGACGAATCGTGCGATTTCATACATCAATCGATCACTTCGCAATGATCCCAATCAGCCCGAGATGGTCAACATGCGTTACCAGCTTCTTGGTGAGCGTTCCATCTACAACGAAGACGGTGACGTGCTGACCAACATCTTCGANCGCATGATTCGNAATTCGCTCGGCGATGATGAAGANGATGAGCCTCTGACGCATTCNGATCCGCTTTCCTTCGTGATNCCCGCCCNCCCNGCGAANGCGGACGAGGATGACNCCGTGGCGGTNGATGACGAGGCNCTGCCTGACGCGGTTGAATCGATCCTCTCATCCGCCGATNCCGCGCCGNTTGAGTCCGANGCATCCGTCGATGTGNTGAGTGCGNTCGAGACGGGCGNCNAAGTCCCCNNANCGGAGGAGNTGAAGTCCGACGTGACNTTCAANCTCTTCACNCAGACNCGATATCGAACCAAGCTCACCGACTGGTGGCTCTCCCTTCTGACCGAGGATTTCCNGGGTCGGACCGAGATGGCCACCGCAGAAGTCGAATGATCCGAGGATTTTCCCTCTTCACNTGGAGAANGAACGTGATTGCAATGAAGCGAATCATCCTGACACTTGGAACACTCGGCCTGCTCANGCTGGCGTCATGTTCCTCGACACCCGGNGCGCANGGGGTCAAGAACCGGATCGAATCACAGAAGAGAGTCGCCGGACATGCCGCCCGACTCGAACTGGAGCAGGCATANCGTGCCTACAGCACCGGGATGTTCGANCAGGCGATGAAGTACGCCGAGCAGGCTCGTCTGCGCACNCCACAGGATCCCTCNGCCTACATGATCATGGCTCGCATNTGTCTTGAACAGGGGCGTCTCGAGTCATCCGACANGCTGATCGGTCAGGCGCTCACNCTCGACCCGTCGATTCCGGACGCACACTATCTTCGTGGNGTGATCTATCAGAGATGGAGCCGGGATGAACAGGCGCTCGACGCCTACNTGTCGGCCTGGAACGTCGANCCGAACAGCGTCCAAAGCGTGCACTATCTTCTCGCAGCNGGTGAAGTNCTCGTCGACATGAAGCGCTACAGGATGGCNNGGGAGCTGCTGATTCCCAAGCTCGGATATTTCGAGAACAATGCAGCNATGCATCATCTTCTTGGAACCATCGCGGTTCTCGAGGANNACGGCGAACTGGCGATCGAGCACCTCAGTCAGGCNTATCTCATCGGNGGCGAGGACGAGATCATTCTCGCCGACCTNGCGCGAGCGCAACTCGATCACAAGCAGTACAGAGAGTGTCTGAGGAATCTCGAGGTTCTCGAGAACATTCTCGCGGAGTCCGTGCCGGGATGGTTGTTCGAGCTTCGCGCGCGCTGNTACAAAGCGATGGGGTCTCCCCGGGATGCACGCAGCTCCTACGTCCAGCTTCTCAGNATCGAACCNGACAACGTGGACGCATGGATCGAGTANGGAGACATGGCGCATCAGATCGGGGACTTCGNTCGTCTNGACACCTGCGGCGGGCGTCTGATCTCGATCGCTCCCGATCGATTCGANGGNTATTTCTACAANGGCATCGTGTATCTCAATGCCGANAANCTCGAGNCNGCCCAGNTNTGGTTCTCCAAGGCCGTCGAAGTGGCNCCTCAGGNGCAGTCGATTCCATCCCTTGCGGTGGCGCATGTCGAAATGCTTCGTGGTGACAGGATGGCCGCGCGTCACGCCTTCAAGGACGTCCTGAGACGTTCGCCCAATGATCCTCGCACACGTTCCTACATGGAGACGATCGCGACTGGATCACTCGACTTCATCCCCGAGTGAATCGGAAAGCGAGGTTTTGACGATGGCGAGACGATTCTCATGGGACAGCCTGTTTCTCATCGCGATGTCTTCGACATGTGCGACCGCGATGGGTGGCCTTGCGACCGGAATCTTCGGATTCGATCTGATCGGTGTGTCCGCGCTTCTGGTCGCTTCGGCTCTGGGTTCGTTCCTGATCTTCATGATGACGAATCGTACCTGCACCCGGTTCGGTGACGCGCTCATCGACGAGATCGAGCGGATCATCGAGGACGACGCTCGAATCACGGAAATCGACTCTGCCAGATTTCATGATCTTCAGGATCAGATTCACGCCATGCATGCTCGAAGACGCGAAGACACCGCGTCCCGGCAGTTCGCAATCGCACGTTCCGAGGAGATACTCGATGTGCTGCGAATGCTCGAAGGTCCCGTGGTCGTTTTCGATCGACTGGGTGCCGTGCGTCTGACCAACACTGCCTCCGACACCCTTTTCGGGTGTGAGGAGAGTCCGACGGGAACGGGCATCGTTCAGATGCTGGAACACTCGACTCTCCGTGATCAGATCATCGATGGCCTCTCTGAGGGAGCCTTGCACGGACGCCTTTTTGAATGTGAATACGACACGCATCAGGACTGTGAGGATTCCGTCCGGCAGTTCAAGGCCAGCATCCTGTCACTCGGGGACGTGGAGGAGGGGCCTTTCGTCCTTTCGCTTCTCGATCTCACCCGTGAACACAGGGTCTCTCGGATGAAGTCGGACTTCGTCTCGAAGGCCAGTCATGAGCTCAGGACTCCCATGGCTTCCATCCGAGCGTATCTCGAGATGCTCGTGGATGACGAGATCACCGAGGAGTCCGAACGCACCAGGGTTCTCCGATCGATGCTTCAGGACACAGATCGCCTCTCGGATCTGGTCGACAACATGTTGAACATCAGCAAGATCGAAGCGGGCATGGTTCGTCCCGTGCTCGAGAGGACCGATCTGGGAGAGATCTCCAGACGCGTTCTTCAGCGACTCGAGCCGGTTGCGTCCGAGAAGAACATCTCTCTCGCCTCATCGCCCGCGCCCGTCGATCTGACGGTCGAAGGTGATGCCTCGATGCTCGAGCAGGTGGTCGAGAACCTCGCCTCCAACGCGATCAAGTACACCCCCGAAGGTGGTCGTGTCTCCATCACGATCGACACCGATCCCCTGGAGAAGACGGTGGTGGTCTCGATAACCGATACCGGACTCGGAATCCCCTCTGACGTGCAGGAAAGGGTGTTTGAGAAGTTCTTTCGCGTGACGAGCTACGAGCGAATGGCGAAAGGGACCGGTCTGGGACTGAACTTGTGCAGAAACATCGTGGAATCAGTTCATCAAGGCCGCATAGGTGTCGATTCAAGAGTAGGGGAAGGCTCGAGATTCTGGTTCTCGGTACCCGTTGGATTCGCAGGCGCTCGCGCCGCTTAAGTGATTGGAGGCGACAATGAGTCTGATACTGGTCGCCGATGATGAAAGTCACATCGTCCAGGTCCTGGCGTTGAAGTTCCGCAATGCGGGACACGATGTCATCGAGGCCAATGATGGTGAAGAGGCGCTGGGCCTCGTCCGAAAGCATCGCCCCGACGTCCTGGTCACCGACATGCAGATGCCCTTCATGAACGGCATCGAACTTGCCGGAGCCATGCTTGACGATCCAGCCACCGCTTCTATTCCCGTGGTGGTTCTCACGGCTCGGGGCTGGGCCATGGATGAATGCATCGCCACGCTCGCAAACGTGAAGTCGGTCGAGAGCAAGCCTTTCAGCCCGCGTGAGATCCTGTCACTCGTCGAGAATCTCGTCGATTCCACGAAGTCCCGGAGTGAGTGCTCATGAGACATGCATCGAAGGAAATACAGATCGTCGACAACGACGAGATGCTTCGTCGCATGGGTGTCGTCCGGCGTTCCATCTCCGATGACGGATCCACCATTCCGTCCCAGGGAGCCGACTGGCTCGATGCCTTTCTGTTCTCATCAGCTCCCGTTCGGACGCGAGTCCGGGAGATGATTGCCTCGACGAATTCGAACGACATGAACGAATCGACACTGTCCTGCGAGGTCATTCCCGGCCTGCATTTGATGGTCTTCTCGCGCACCACCAGACGGGAATCGACCACCACCGTGGCTATGTTCATCACGAACGAGATTCTTGACAGTGCGTATTTCGAGATGCTCTGCCAGGCGGCGCAACTCGACAGGATCCTGGTGCGATCCATGCTGGAACAGATGAACCTGATACAACCCGGAGAGGTCGATCGGACCATAGAGTTCATCAGCCTTCTGATTCGAAGCGAGGGGGAGGTCTCTCAGCGAACGAACATGCTTGGCGATCTCGGCAAACAGCTCGGTGAAAGCTACGAGGAGATACATCTCTACCACAGCCTCATCGGATCGACGAGCGTGTCGACGAGTCCGATGGCGTTTCTGACCACCGTCACCGACGAACTCAAGACCGTGCTTCCATTCTCATGGATCGCGATACGGATCCTCACAGATCGAATCAATCTGCCCGAAGATTTCGATGGTTTCGTCGTGGGTGGTGATCTCGGACGACAACATCCCGTGGTCTCGACCGTGGCCGAACGTCTCGCACTTTCGATCGACGGCCGCGAACCCAGCATCATCAGCACGGAATCCGATGCCAGGTTCGAAGGCACCTTCGGTTTCTCATCAGATGTGGTCGTCTGTCCGATCGCGGGGGACTCCGGAACCATCGGTGTTCTTCTCGCAGGAAACGATGCCTCCAGCCGGGACGAAGCCTCCAACATCGAGATGAAACTTCTGGGTGCCGCTTCAGAGCACGTCTCCGTCTTTCTTCGCAACGCGGCTCTGTACGAGAACCTCGACTCGATGTTCCTCGGGACCGTTCAGGCGATGGTCTCCGCGATCGATGCCAAGGACAGATACACCTGCGGTCATTCACAGAGAGTGGCCTGGCTCGCTCGTGAGCTCGCGATCAACTGTGGTCATGACGCCGAGTTCGTGAAGCGGGTCCATCTCGCCGGACTCGTCCACGATGTGGGCAAGATCGGTGTGCCCGAACGGGTTCTCAGCAAGCCGGGAAGGCTCGATGACGATGAATTCAAGGCGATTCAGGCTCATCCTGAAATCGGCAGTCGAATCCTTCGAGACATTCCTCAGATGGATGGGATCCTGCCAGCGGTGATGCATCACCACGAACGCTGGGATGGACGAGGATATCCAGATGCGATTTCCGGTGAGGACATCCCGTTGATCGCACGAATCGTCTCCATCGCCGACGCCTTCGACGCCATGAGTTCCACTCGAACCTACCGAGCTGCCAGGCCACGTCACGAGGTGCTCGCCGAGATGAATCGTTGCCGAGGCACGCAGTTCGACCCCGATCTCGTGGGACCGTTCCTCGCCATCGATTTCGAGGAATACGACAAAATGATCCATGGCGCACTGCACGCCTTCGAGTCCGATCAGGAAGGCAGGGCGGCGGCATGAGGATTTCACACGAGGATCATGGTTCGACTTCGCTGGTGGCTCTCGCCGGGGACTTTCTCGAGGAGAATTGCGAGGTTTTCAAGAAGACCGTTTCCGAACGTTTCGAGTCGGGAATTCGAAACATCGTTCTCGACATGACCGGAGTGGCCGTGATCGACTCCGTCGGTCTTGAATCACTGCTCTGGGTCAACGACGAATCCACGCGGAATTCGGGTCGTTTCAAGATGGTCGGGATCAGCGGAACCGTCTCCGAGGCTCTGGTCGTGACCCGACTGGTGCGTCGTTTCGACATCGAGGAAAGCGTCGAAAGCGCTGCACGATCGCTGAGGTAAGGAGGTCCCGACGTCATGAACAAAGACCAGGTCTTGACATCTCGAAATGTGGGTTCCTTCGATCGATCGATCGCGGCTCCCGTCCCACTCGGACAGGTTCTCATCGAGCGCGGACTCATCACGAAGGACGCCCTCGATGACGCTCTTTCCATCCAGAAGCGAGACGGAAGAGGACGCTTGATCGGTGAGATCCTCGTGGAGCAGGGGATCGTCGATGATTCGGCGGTGATGGAGGTCGTGGCGGAGGCCTACGGACTCCCGTTCGTCCGAGGCGTGGCCAGACTCGCCGATCCTTCCGTCGTGGATTGCATTGCTCGCGAATTCGTCGAGGAGCACGGGGTGCTTCCCCTTTATCGTGTTCGTGGCATGTTGACCGTCGCGGTCGCCGAGCCCGCGAACCTCTACCTCATCGAGGAGATTCGTCGCATCTCCGGTTGTGAAGTCCAGTTGGCGGTCGCGACCAGAGCCGACATCGACGCCTCCATCAAGAGTTACCTTCCCACCGCGAGCGTCTTCGTCATCGATGACATCTATGAAGACGTCGCCGAGACCGATTTCAGCGTGATCGAACGCGAGGCCGCCGAGATCTCCGATCTCAGAGAGGTCTCCGGCCATTCTCCGGTGGTCAAGCTCGTCAATTACATGATCTTCACCGCCGTTCAGGAGGGGGCCTCGGACATTCACGTCGAGCCCGGTGATCATGAACTCCGCGTTCGCTACCGGGTGGATGGCAGACTCTTCGAGAAGCTCTCTCCGCCGCATCAGATGTCTCCTGCGATCGTGAGCAGGATCAAGATCATGGCGGGACTCGACATCTCCGAACGCCGGCTTCCTCAGGATGGGGACATTCATGTCCGCATGGAAAGCCGGCCGATCGATCTTCGAGTTTCGACCATGCCCGGGCGCTGGGGGGAAAAAGTCGTCATCCGCGTCATCGATGCGCGAAACACGAACGTCCAGCTCGATCGTCTTGGCATGTCCGCCGAGACACTGGTTCGGTGGCAGCAGGTGATCGAGAACCCGAACGGCGTCGTTCTCGTGACCGGTCCGACCGGTTCCGGCAAGTCGACCACGCTCTACTCCGTCCTGTCACAGCTCGATCGAACCGAACGAAACGTCTCGACCATCGAGGATCCGGTCGAATCCACCCTCGAGGGTGTGAATCAGTTCCAGGTGAACGAGAAGGCGGGATTCGGTTTCGCCGATGCTCTGAGGTCCATGCTTCGTCAGGATCCCGACGTGATGATGGTCGGCGAGATTCGTGATGTCGAGACCGCCGCGCTTGCGACTCAGGCCGCATTGACCGGGCATCTCGTCTATTCCACGCTTCATACGAACGAGGCATGTGGTGCGATCACCCGCATGATCAATCTTCAGGTCGAGCCGTATCTCGTGGCGGCGACGCTCAGGGGCGTGCTCGCACAACGTCTGGTGCGCAAGACCTGTCCGCACTGCCGCGCGGCCTACACGCCCGATGATGCCGTTCGCGCGGTCCTCGGCATGAACGGCTCGTCCGAATCCCTGTGGCGTGGCAACGGTTGTCAGAAATGTCGCGAAACCGGATTTTCGGGGCGGCTGGGCATATTCGAACTGCTGAATCCAGATGATCGCTTTCTCGAGGCGGTCGGATGTTCCTCTTCGATCTCTGAATTGAGGGAGCTTGCCATCAAGTCGGGCATGGTTCCTCTTCGCGAGGATGGATTCGCCAAGGCCATCGAGGGACTGACCACGGTCGAGGAAGTGTTGAATGCCGCTCGCAGCTGATCAGACATTTCTTTCCGGTGAGTCCTCGGCCGAGTCGACCTACGCCTGGCGTGCCCGTGACGCGGATGGTTCCATCTCCTCCGGCACCATCAGCGCCGTGTCCGAACACGAGGTTGCATCACGTCTGCGCTCCGAGGGACGTTTCGTCATATCGATCCGTCAGAGCGCTTCCGGTGAATCCGAGCCGGTCGTTCAGACGACCGATTCAAATCGTTTCAATCGAAACGACGTCATCGCGTTCTTCAGACAGCTTTCAGTGATGTTGTCCGCGGGAGTCTCAATTTCCGAGTCTCTCGATGCGATCGTCCGCCAGTCCACAGACGCTCACAGACGTGACTTCATCCTGACCATTCAATCCGAGGTTGAATCCGGAGAGGCCTTCTCCACGGTCCTGTCTCGACGAAGCCGTCAGTTCTCACTTTCGGTCGTCAGCCTGATCCGCGCCGCCGAGGCGACAGGCCAGCTCGATGTCATGACCAAACGGGCCGCCGAGCACCTCGAGAAGGATCGCCGTGTCCGGGGCCAGGTGAAGACCGCCATCACGTATCCAGCATTCATGGCCGTCGCCGGATTCGGCATCATCATCGCCCTGCTGGTGCTCGTTCTTCCGAGATTCGCGGCGATCTATGAATCGAAGTCCGCGCTGCTGCCCGCACCCACCCGGTTCCTTCTGGAGTTTTCCGGGTTCCTCAGATCGGAGTGGTACTGGTATCTGCCGGTCCTTGCCGGGCTTCTGGCGTGCGCCTCGCTCTGGACCCGCACGAACTCAGCTCGACGCCAGATAGATGCCTTCGTCTTCAAGGTTCCTGTCGTTCGCAGGATTCTTCTCGGTGCGATCGTAAGTCGCTGGACCCGCACCCTTTCGATACTCACGTCAGCGGGTGTGAATCTCGTCGATGCGGTCTCTATTCTTCGCGGATCGACCTCGAGTCCCTCGCAGCATGATCTCTGGGATGGAGTCGAAGCTTCGATCCGTGATGGTCGAAGCTTCGCCTCGTCACTCGAGGAATCATCACTGGTTCCACCAAGCGTTGCAGCGATGGTCGCGGCAGGGGAGCGTTCCGGACGATTGTCCGAGGTGCTTGAAACGACCGCCGATGCGACCGAAGAGGATCTCGATGCGATCGTCAAGCGTGCGACCTCATTGATCGAACCCGCGATGATCGTGAGCCTCGGACTCGTGATCGGTTTCATCGCGCTTGCGATGTTGCTACCGATCTTCGGCATGAGCCAGGTCGTCTCCGGCTGATCACCCAATTCGATCAACTTGCAAATCGAACTCGCTTGTGGTTGACTGTGCCCAGCAGGATGGTCTGTCACTGAGTCAAGGACGACGAGTGAACATCCCGCGAACACGCGGCTTCGCCGTCCAGGAATACGACATGACAATCGAACGAGTCACGGAACCGTCGGTATCAAGCAGGTCGAAGTTCATCAGACAATTCGCAGCGGAGCTTGATGTGCAGGAGCGGCATTGCGTCATCCTTCACTATCTTCACGGGTTGTCCGTGAGTGAGATCGCCGAAGTGCTCACCTGCAGCGACCGGCTGGTCGAGTCACTGATTCAGGGAGTCAGGTCCAGACTTTGTGAGTCCGCCTGGTCGGCAATCGAAGAAGGGTCATCCGCCCGAGAGCGAATGACCCCTTCATTCATGGTCTGACCGGATCTGGGCGTTCCCGCCCGGAGTGAATCGTCACTCGCCCCAGCAACCCAGAAGGATCGCGAGGTCCGAGCCGCCGACGTTGCCGTCGCCGTCGAGGTCTGTCTGTGGATCCGAACTTCCCCAGTTGCCCAGAAGCGCCGCGAGATCGGCTCCTCCGACGATCCCATCTCCGTCGAAGTCACATGGATCTCCCCCGAGATCCTCCTCCAGCGTGAGTTCGAGTGTCGCGGGGCTGACCAGGCCGAATTCAACCAGTGCGTTCTCCTTCATGTAGAAGCTTGCGAAGGTGCCGGTCTGGCTTTCGACTCGGTACATCGTCGAGACTCCGAATTCGACTTCGCCGCGTTCGAGACCGTCGAGAAGGTATCCCTGGATGTCCTCATCATCGACATTGATCGTGAACGTGTGAACCGTGTCCAGGGGAATGACTTCGCCCACCGCCACACCCTCGGGCACGCTGACGGCGAATGGTGTGGGCGTCCATTCCTCTCTGATCTGGTTGCAGACATCGCTCAGCACGCCATCCCGGAAGCCTGCGTTGAAGATATATCTGCTTCCCCACAGGCCACTGCTGGGACCGAAAGGTCCGTTCTCGGGCCAGCTGTCCTGATCGTACCCTCCTCGATAGTCGACTCCGAACAGCTCGATGGGCTGGCCTTCATCGACATCTGCAATGAGAGGCGGATTCAGCATGCATTCGTATGGATCCACCGTCGCGTCGTACACGACCCCCTCGTTCTGCTGCGTCAATGTGATCACTGCCGAGGTGACTCTCATTCCGGCGGTCTGACCCGGAGCCAGCTGGTCCGTGGTATCGAATCCAAAGACGACCTGTCCCATGCGGTTGTCCGTCGAGCTTTCGAGATTGTCGCTCCAGAAGCCGAAGACCGATCCGCCCGGTCGGTAGCCCGGTGTCGCGTTGAAGGGGTACATCCATCTGTCCCAGGAAGGACTTGGCAAATCGATTTGAATCGTTTCCTGAGCCATTGATGTGCCCGTGGCCGAGGCAAGGGCCGTCAGTGCAGTCAGTGAAAGTAGGCTGAATGTATGAAGTCGTTTCATTGAACTCGGTAGTCCCTTGCAGCTGCATTTTTTAAGTGAACGTTTCTTCCCTTGTCCTCAGGTTTTGAGTTCCAGACTAGAGAAGAAATTGTTTGTGGGAACAGAAAATCGCCCAGAAACGTATACTATTGAGACTGAGTCTCAAGTTCAATATTCTTCCTCTAAAATACCCACTTAGAATTTCCAAGGTCATATCCTTACTGGTCCAAACCCTCCAGATTCGTATCCATGTACCAAGACAACCGTTTCAAATCATCACTTCGACGGTCCTCTTCCTGCAAGGTTGCAGGCTTCACTGTCGTGGAACTTCTTCTCGTTCTCTCAGTGATCGCTCTGCTGATGGGCATCATCATCCCGGTTGCAGGTTCCGTCTCACGAAAGGCACGCGAAGTCACCGAGCGCAACGGAGCCCGTCAAGCCATCACGGCTTGGAATGCCTATGCCATGGACAACAATGGACGAATTCTCCCCGGTTACAAGGCGAATCTCACCTACTACACCCCGCAAGGCGTGAAGGTGACTCCCGAAACGAGTCAGTCGGGATGGCCTGTGGCAGGCCGACGCTATCCGCTGCGTCTTGCACCGTATCTTGGGAACAACTTCGACGTCATCTACGTCAACGATCAGAAGGCCGTGCTCAATCGGATGCGTGATCAAAGTCCGGATGACTATCTATACGCGGTCTCCGTCGCCCCGTCACTCGGCCTCAACAGCACCTGGATGGGTGGAGATGAGAACGATGGGTGCTTCAATCCCACGTTGACCCAGTTGCTTGGGCGTATTCATTCCGATCGATTGAGCACCATAAGGAATCCGTCGAAACTGATCGTCTTCGGGTCTTCACGCAGTGGCGCCGGTTCCTACTCCGAGGGCTATTTCCGTATTGCAAGCCCGACCTTCTCATCAAGGCGATGGCAGGACGAGTACGACGAGGATGATTCGGCTTCGTTCGGTAACGTCTCCGGGCGCTGGGGGGGCAGCTCCATCGTTGCGACCGTCGATGGCGCCGTGGACAGCCTCACCCTCGAGGAGATGGATGACATGAGAAGGTGGTCGGACCGAGCCGACGCCGCGGACTGGGTTCTGGCCCCCTGAGTTTCTCAGCAGCCCGGCTTCTGTCTAGAATCCTCCCATGGTTCCAGCCGCCGATTCGACTCTTCGAGTTCTCATAGCATCCGACGCTCCTCAATTCGAGGAACTTGTCGCATCCCTCCCCGGGGACCACGCTCTCGACTTCGAATGGCATCATCTGGGTGATCGGAATCTACTCCTATCCACCATCACGGATGTCAACCCGAGCGTGGTCGTCTTTCTCTTCGATGGGGTCGAGACGGCTGGCGCGCTCACTTCCGAAGTGGTCGAGACCCTCGGTGTGATTCCATTTCTCGTGTGCGGGCTTCCAGTCGGGGCGTCGATTCGAAACAGTCTCTACGACCTGGGTGCCGCGGGGTGTTTCGAGTCATCTCCGGAACCCCTTGAATTTCTCGCGTCCCTCGGCAGGCATGCTCGTCGTTTTCTCTCCATGCGGGATCGTGACGTCAACTCCTCGCAAACGCTCCAGGTCTCTCAGCAGCTGCGAGATCGAAACACCGAGCTTCAGGAACTCAACAGCATGTTTCGTCAATCCGTTGATGCACTGCGGGACAAGGTCGATCTTCAAGGGACCCGACTCGAGACCATCGGCAAGGTCGGAGTCGAATTGAGCGAGATCCAGGATCTCAACATTCTCATGGATCACATCCTCTCCGAGGCACGACGTCTGGTTCATGCGGAGTCCGGTGCGATTCTCACCCGGGATCACGAGGATCTCGTGGTGCGATATCGGCAGAATGACGCACTCAACAGGCGTGGAAGATCGATCGGATCCATCGCAGGCGGTCTGCGCATTCCACTTTCGGCGAATTCGATCTCGGGACGTGTCAGTCTCACGGGGGATTACATCAATGTCGATGACGTCTATCAGATTCCCGAGGATGCAGGTTTCCGTTTTCTCACATCCTTCGATGATCGCACCGGCTATCGAACCCGTGCCATGCTGGTCTATCCCCTGAGCACGCCCACGGGCGATCCCCTAGGTGTTCTCCAACTGGCCAATCCGAGCACGCCCACCGGTGAGCCCAAGGCTCGGTTCGACAATGACGACGTCAAGATCATCCGAAACTTCGCGTCCATGGCGAGTCTGGCCCTCGAGCGAGCGAATCTCACACGCTCCCCGATCATGCGGATGATCGCGATGGCCGAAACCCACGACCCGGAAGAGACCGGGGCGCACGTGAACCGCGTCGCGGGATACTCACGTATCGTCTTCGAGGAGTGGGCCAGTCGTCGAGGCATGGGTCGCGTCGAAATGGCTCGACAAAGGGATCGCCTCTCCATTGCAGCGATGCTGCACGATGTCGGGAAGATTGGCATTCCGGATTCGATTCTCAAGAAACCCGGCCCGCTCGAACCCGACGAATACAGAATGGTTCAGCGCCACACTCTGATCGGAGCGTATCTCTGCCAGGGCACCGGTGTGCAGACCGAGTTCGACGAAGTGTCGCAGGTGGTCGCGCTTCATCATCATGAACGCTGGGATGGTTCCGGCTATCCCGGAAGGGTCACCGAGGATATCTGGGGGAATCGTGCCTCCGACATCCCCAGGCAACCGGGGCTGAGTGGCGAGGACATTCCCATCGAGGCCAGAATCGTGGCTCTGGCGGATGTCTTCGATGCGTTGTCATCCTCTCGTTCCTACAAGTCGGCATGGCCGGAGGAACGCGTGCTAGATGAGATCCGGGATCTCTCCGGAAAGCATTTCGACCCCGAGCTGGTGGAGATCTTCATGGATGAGATCGACCGTATTCGTGCGGTTCAGACGGCTTTCAGCAACGAAAGCCTCGATGTCAACGAATGATCCACCCCATCTCGAGGTGATACCCGTCTCTTTTTTCATTTCTGCCGTGCCTTGCGGGATTTGATCTTTCATTTCAGAACGATTCAGCGCACACTGTTCGTCATGAAATTCCCACTCCCCATCGTATTCGGACTCTGCGGAGTCACGCTTCTGAGCTCGCCCGGTCATGCGGACAATGTCTACGTGACCGTGGAGCATGTTTCCGGTGAATCCGGTCTGATCTATTCCTCGGGCTGCTGTGTTCCGGATTTCTTCTTTCCGGCCGAGGGGTACGTCGAGACGAGCAACTGCGGCACGACATCCAATGGCACATGCGTCCAGTATCGTTCGATGGGTATCTGGCTGTATCCCTATCCGGAGGCCCCGGAGGGTGGTGACTTGATGTCCATCACCGTGACTGGTGACCGATACCCGACCTCTCAACTGAGTGGATCTGGCTTGCTCCTTCTGGAATTCGCATCGGATGACTTTCTGTCCACGGCGTTTCTCTATCAGGTGCTGAATTCACCCGACCAGCAGGTCAACATGACCTGGCCATCTTCGACGGAGTTCACATTCGGGATTCCCCGAGGTCCTTTCGAAGCCAATCCTCAACAATCCCACATCGCATTGATCGCCTACAAGCCAGCCTCGACCGTCACATACCTCGACAACAATGCAGGTGCCGCCCCGACCCTCACATTCCGCTACGACGTCGAGGTGGCCGAGCCTTGCCCTCAGGACATCGATGGAAACGGAACCGTCGATGGAGGGGATCTTTCTGCGATACTCGGTTTCTGGGGTCTGTCAGTCGATCCCCCCGGCACCGGTCCGGACCTGAATGGCGATGGCCGTGTGACCGGCGCGGACCTTGCTGAAGTCCTGTCCTACTGGGGACCCTGTAGCTGAGTTCCTTCGAGCGCCCCGCCATTCGTCCTCGCGGTCTCCGCCGGCCGATGACAGTCATGAAAAGAAAGAACCCCGCGGCATCGAAAGAATGCCGCGGGGTTTTCTTGTTCAGCACGCGCGGAGGGACTCGAACCCCCAACCCTCGGTTCCGAAGACCGATGCTCTATCCAATTGAGCTACGCACGCGTCGGCCTGACATTGTATCGCGAGAATCCCCT
>PAQN01000019.1 GCA_002709755.1 Phycisphaerae bacterium | reverse complement strand
CACGCTCGCCGCGTCCGCCGCGCTCACCACGCTCGCCACGCTCGCCGCCGCCACGTCCGCCACGATCGCCACGATCGCCACGATCGCCACGATCGCCACGATCGCCGCCGCCACGTCCACCACGATCGCCCTGAGCGGATGCTTCCTGGGTCAGTTGGAAGTCGGTCCCAAGGCCACCTCCGAGGCACCATGCACTGACACCAAGCACTCCAAGAGTGAAGAGATTCCTCGACCGCATCGAGATCAGGGTCCGAAAGCTGAAATTGTGCACTGGGTGCTCCTTGAAAGGTGATTCTTGCGTCGCTCGGTCATTGATAATAGAGAAACGGAGCTTTCTCTGGATCATCTTCCGTGTTCATCCACGAGGAATTGGGAGTGTCGATCTGGACACTATGAAGTCAGGACGTCCAGACGAAGGGATTATGGCGCAAAGAAGCAAAATAATTGGTTTTTCACGGCCGGGAGGAGGATTCGGGCCTTCGACGCCATTCAGTCAATCCCGCTGGAGACCGATGCAAGGCCCAAAGCAGGCGTTTTCGGCCATCCAGAGCCACCCAGATCGAGCTGGATTGGGACTCGAGTGGTGGACAAGTCATCAGATGCTTTCCTTCCGGGCCTGCCAGATGGAGCATCTCGGTGGTCGTCAAGCCTAGAGGCGTGGCCTCATTGGACAATGCCACGGGAACCAGAGGACGCCTGACGGCCCAATAGGCGGCAACAGGCCCTCCGTAGAAGTCGACTTCAACGACCCGACGAGTGGCCCCCTCGGTGGGATTTCGCAAGGCATCGAGAAGAATCAGGAGCGTGTCCGGGAGGTATCGATCTCCGGACTCCAGGTCGAGGGGGCTCTCTGGGAGAGGCATCCCATTGCGAATGATCTCCAGGCGCCCTCCATCCACGGTGTGCGTGGACTCGAGTTCGAAGACATGCCTCTGAATGACCGCCCGGTGAACCACCGATCCAACCGGCCAGGTGAGGTTCGTCGACCATGACCGTTCGATTGGAGAGCTTGTGACACCTTCGATCTCGACCTTGAGGCCGGTGGGTTCTTCAGTGTCTTCGATCCGAAGACGGATGAGCTCTCTCGGAATGCCCGCGATCACGACCTCGAAGATCGATTGATCGAAGTCTCTCACAGCTGGCGTTTCCTCCGGAGGATCGAATCGACCGGGATCGTAACGATCATGCTCGTCGAGTCGAACGACACGTTCCGATTTGAAGACGGCCTCTCCACCGACGAGCACGGCATCGGATCGCCCCACCGCGCCCGGATCGATGCGGGGGTCCTCGGAGAGAAGAAGAAAGTGAGCGGGTGCTCCGGGCGCGAAAGGGTCGTCCGGGCGTCGAACGCTGCGGGCCAGAAGATCGTCCTGTTTTGAAAAGACGGTGCCTGAAAGGCTGAGATCATCGATGCGATCGAATGACAGCGCATGATCCGGCACTGACTTCGACACTCGTGTCGTGATGATCGGCAACGCTTCGGATTCGAGAAGAGCACGTTTGCGAACGATCTCGAGGTGTTCGGGAGCGGCTCCCACCATGAGTTCACCGAACCCCATCAACCCGGCATGGATCAAGTCGTCGAAGCGAATGAGCTCTTCGGCGGGCGCGTCGATGACTGCCACGGGCGATGGCATCAACCACCGATCGGGCCGGCGCAACCGCAGCGTGGTCGGTGCGACCTTCCCACCAAGATCATCACCCACTTCATGAACACGTCCGTCTCTGACGATCAGATCGGTCGGCTCGGAGGCGATCAAGGTCTCACCATCGGAACGCAACAGCCTGACGGACTCGATCAGGATGGAACGCTCCGATGCGGGATCAGGCACGTCATCCGCATGAGCGGGAGGTGATGCGAGAAGGGCTCCGAACAGAACAAGCAGGTGCGGGATCGGGAGGGTCGGACGCTCCCGACGGCGACTGGGTTGGGCTGGACTCATGATGCGTACCCAGATGTACGAGTGAGAGCACAAAAGAGTGGATGCAAAAAAATCCGCTCACGGGCCAGCGTCTCCTCCGGCGCCGGCCAGCAAGCGAATTGGATCATCACCGTAACAGCCTGAAGAACAACATCCAAGCGTCAGAAATGCAGAAGGATTGAAGTTTCCGATTTCATGTCCGATAATGGATAGGCGGGCTTTGCCTGAGGCAGATCATTTTGCACGATCGGTGAAATGGCTCGATCACGAGTTGCTTCTCCAGATGAACACACACCCTTTCAGCGGCAGACCGATCGGTCTCGATCGGTTCGAAGGGTCTTTCCGGGAACAGATGGACATGACCATCATCAGAACCTTGAGCAAAGTCCTTCAGACACTGTTCCGAGGGAGACCGTCCGGGCATGTTCCGCATCCCAGGCATGAGCATTCGCCGATCGACCTCATCTCCCGAACCGCACCATGCGACAGAGATGATTCCGAACTGGAGCAGTCCCTGCGAAATCGGTCCGTGATGGTGACCGGAGCAGGCGGCTCGATCGGATCGGCGCTGTGTCGCAGAATCATCAAATGTCAGCCCCGTCGTCTGGTCCTGATCGAACGGTCGGAATTCGCTCTCTATTCGATCGAGAAGGAACTTCGGAAGATCGTTCAGACGAATCCCAAGATCGGCGACCTCGAGATCATCGCACACCTTGCTGACTGCGGAGATCGCCCACGCATGACATCGATCATGCGCGAACGCCACATCGACGTGGTCTATCACGCCGCCGCGTTCAAGCATGTTCCGATCGTCGAACGAAATGAGATCGAGGGAATCAGGAACAACAGCTTCGCCACCTGGCGAAGCGCACTGGCGGCCATGGATGCCGATGTCTCGCTGTTCGTCCTGGTCTCGACCGACAAGGCGGTTCGACCGGTGGGGATGATGGGAGCGACCAAGCGTCTGGCGGAGATCATCGTCCAGTCACTCGCACTGGAGACCACCCGCCGAGAGAACGCGACGCGCTTCGCGATCGTCCGGTTCGGAAACGTCATCGGCTCCTCGGGGAGCGTTCTTCCCCTGTTCGAGGAGCAGATCGCCGAGGGCGGACCGATCACGATCACCCACCCCGAAGTGACCCGATACTTCATGACGATTCCGGAGGCGGCGACGTTGGTGATGCAGGCCGGCAGAATGGCCGAAGAATCGCCCTGCTCGAATCCAACCGGAGAGATCTTCGTTCTCGACATGGGAGAGCCGATCTCGATTCTCAGCCTCGCGGAAGGCCTGGTTCGACGAGCCGGGTTGAACGTGGGACGAGGACGCAAGGAGATTGAGATCACCTTCAGCGGACTCAGACCCGGTGAGAAACTGCATGAAGAACTGACCCTGGGAGAAAGCCTGATCAAGACCGAGCACCCCTCGATCAGGCGGTGTTTCAGCGAGCGAATGCCGTGGAGCGAGCTCGAACCACGACTTCATGGCCTGGAGGCCGCGACCGATCGTCACGACGTCAGGGAAGCACGCAGACTCGTCGAGTCCTTCATGCCCGACTATCAACCATCGAGCGCGCCCGACAGATCACTTCAGGGACATGGTCGCTGAACCGGAGCGGGTCTGGCGGGCACCCCGAGGTAGACGCCCGCTTCCGGAAGGTCATGGACCACGACGGCGCCAGCGCCCACGACCACATCATCGCCGAGTGAGACACCGGGCAGAACCCTCGCGCCCATCCCTATGAACGTGCGAGCGCCCACTTCGACATCTCCTCCCAGAATCGCGCCCGGGCCGACATGGACGCCGGGACCGAGTGTCACTCCATGCTCGATGGTGCTTGCGGTGTTGAGAATGCAGGCCTCACCAAGAACGACTCCGACGTTCACGATCGCTCCCGCCATGATCACGGCGCCATCTCCGATCGCAACCGTCTTCGAGACCAGCGCTTCAGGCGCGATCACCGATGCAGGAACCAGATGGCGCTTGAGGTCCTCGAAGAGCCGAAGGCGAACAGTGTTGTCGCCAACTGCGATCACGAACTGATCCCGCGATCTCGTCAGCGTCTCCAGATCGTTGATGGAACCGAGAATCTCGACTCCGGTCTGGAGCTGCGGCCGTTCAAGAAGGTCATCGAGATGGGCCACATCAGACCAGATCTCGGTCCGCAGGGCCGTTTCAGCGACCACACAGCCATGACCACCTGCGCCGACGACCAAAAGACGGTTCATCATGTGGAACTCCACTGCTGAGAAAATATGGAAACCTTGAACCCGGGGGACACCATCATAATCACTCACCAAGGTCGTCCATTTCAGAATGACACGACAAGAGAGACTACACTCCGACAATGGCGACTCGTACGCTCAACCCGGTTCGCGTTCCAGCAGCACGCCTCGGCGGAGGCGCATCCAACAGAATCTGGCTTGCCGCTGGAGTGTGCGGGACAACGGCCCTCTCGGTCGCCCTGCTTCACCTCCTAAACGACCAGGATTTCAGTACAACTCTCGGTGAAGCGTGGATCATGATCTCGGGTTCGATGATCTGCTTCTGTGTGACCTCGTTCCTGACCGACAGAGCGATTCAATACCCGGGACAAAAGTCCAGTTTCGTAACCATTCCACTTGCAGTGCTTCCGGTAGTGATGCTGATCGCGTTCATAGCCCTTGGACGTTTCTATTATTCACGCCCCTACCTGATCTGCTTCGCAACGATCACCATCGTATTCACCTTCGTTCGGTATCAGGTTCAGAGACGACCCAGGGCGAGAATTCTCGCCATGATCCCCTTTGGAGAGCTCGGCCTGCTGAATTCAATCGAACAGATTCAATTCACGAAACTGGACGAACCGCGACTCCCAGAGCAGGGAATCGATGGCGTCGTCGTCGACATGCATGCGGAGCTTCCCCAGGAATGGGTCAAGTTCCTCGCCGACCTTGTGATGAGACAGATACGCATCTACCACGTGGCCTCACTTGCGGAAAGCATCGCAGGACGTGTTTCACTCGATCACATGGCTGCGATTCACGTCGAGAGCCTCGAGCCGACCCCCTGGTTCAATCCGATGAAGCGGGCGATTGATCTGAGCGCGGCCGTGGTGGGTGGAATCATCTTGCTACCACCGGCCTTGCTCGTCATGGTGATGATCCGTCTCGAATCCAAGGGCCCGGCGATCTATCGACAAAGAAGGACGGGGATCAATGGCAGTGAATTCACTCTCTTGAAGTTCCGTTCGATGAGAGAAGATGCGGAAGCCGACGGGGCGCAGTTCACGGAGGAGAATGATCCGAGAATCACGAAGCTCGGACACTTCATCCGGAAGACCAGGATCGATGAGCTTCCACAGCTTCTGAACATACTGAAGGGGGAAATGAGCCTGGTCGGGCCGAGGCCCGAAAGGCCCGGGTTCGTCGAGAAGTATCGCGTGGAGATACCGCACTACCAACTCCGCCACGGGGTCAGACCCGGACTCACCGGGTGGGCTCAGATAGAGACCGGATACGCCAGTGACACGCAGGGCACGGTGCGCAAGTTGGAACGCGATCTCTATTACGTGAAATACAGATCGATCGCACTGGACTTCTTCATCATCTACCGGACGGTGAAGACGATCGTCTTTGGAAGTGGAGCGAGGTGATTGAGAGCAGTGATCGAACCGACAGCGAGCGACGTGTCCTCTACGTAGACGTGGATGATTTCGCTGTCGTTCGCTTTCGAAGCGAACTCATATCGAAACTGATTGAAAATGGTTCATCCGTTTCGGTCGCGAGTGGTCATTTCTCGAATGAGAACCGCCAGGCACTTGAGGACTTGGGCGCCGAAATCTTCGAATTCCACCTGAACCGGACAGGACTGAATCCCATGGAGGATCGCCGCACGCGTTCCGAATTGGAAAGAGTGATCAAGAAGACGAACCCGGATGTGTTGATCGCACGAGCCGCCAAAGCGGTGGCCTATTCGCTTCCGGTGGGGCGAGCGATGAAGATCCCCAAGCGGGTTGGATTCATGACTGGACTGGGTGCGATGTTCTATCCGAGAAGCCCTGTCGAGCGAATCACAGGCCTGATCGGAAGGCGAATGATCCAGAAAGGTCTCTCATGTGCGACTGAGATCTGGGTGCTGAATCCGGACAATGAATCTCGACTCCGGAATGGCTCACTGAGGAACGTGCCGATCTACGATCTCGATTCGGACGGCGTCGACCTGGATCAGTTCTCAGTGACTGCGCTTCCGCTCGAACCAGCTTTCTGCTTCGTCGGTCGACTTCTTCCTGCAAAGGGCGCGCGTTTGTTTCTCGATGCCGCGATTCGATTGCATGATGAGGAATCAGGCATCAGGTTCATTGTCGCGGGAGAGACGGACAGACATCAGGGCGCTGTCACCGAAGAGGAGGTCAGAAACCTCCATGATCGCGGGATCATCGAATACAGAGGCTTTGTTGACGACCTCGCTTCACTCGTCGCCGAATGCAGGGCCCTTGTCCTGCCTTCACATCACGAAGGTCGCCCACGAGCGGCGCTTGAAGCTCTGGCCTGCGGAAGACCTGTGATCGTCAGCGATGCAGCGGGATGCTCGGATCTCATCACGCACAATCAGGAAGGCCAGATCATCCCGATCGGTAATCTCGATGCTCTGTGTCACGCGATCACAACACTCGCCAAGGATGAGAAAAGCGCCAGGACGATGGCGTTGTCAGCACGATCTCTGGCAGAGTCGAGATACGGGGTGGAACAGGCTTGTTCTCGATTCATCAAACGAATCAACGAGCCATGATCGGCCCGTGAGGTCAAGAAGCCTTTTCAACGCGTGCCTGAAGCCATCCCGACAACATCAGGATGGACCAGATGCCGTTTTTCGAGGCGGAATCACCACGCAGGAAATCGTCCCAGACCTGTTTGATTATTCTGGGATCAAGCCCGACATCCTCGAGGGACCCATCCGCAAGCGTGGCCTCAGCCCACTCTCGAAGCGGACCCCGGAGCCACGTCGCCAGAGGTATCGAAAAACCCATCTTGGGGCGATCGAACAGATCCACCGGAACATGGCGGGAAAGGATGTCCCGGAGAATGTATTTTCCGTTTCCACGATCGATCTTGGATGACAACGGAAGACCCCAGGCAAGTTCCGCAACTCGATGGTCAAGCAAGGGCACGCGTGCCTCCAACGAAACCCCCATCGAAGCACGATCCACCTTGGTGAGTATGTCATCGACGAGGTAGGTCGTGAAATCTCTCAGCATCATCTTCTCCTCGTCGGAGAAATGTGACCCTTGAATACGGGAATCGACATCGAGATGAGCAGGCGAGGCATTCAATCGAAAATGACCCTGCCAGGTGCTCAGCAAGGCTGCGTTCATGGATTCAAGATCTGTGCAGGACATGATCGCGAGCAGTCGCTGGCATCGATGTGAAAATTCCTGAGGACCAAACAAGGCCGCTGATGTATCAAGAAGCCTGTCGGGCACGAGACCGAGGCAGCCGGAAAGAAGACTTCGAAGCGGTGATGGCAGACGGCGAAGTCGCTTCCAAGTCGATAGCCCGAGCGTGTAGCGGACGTAGCCTCCGAACAATTCATCACCACCATCTCCAGAAAGAGCGACGGTGACATCACGTCGCGCGATTCTTGAGATCAGATAGGTCGGCAGCTGAGAAGAATCAGCGAATGGCTCGTCATAGATCGAAGCCATTTCTGGAATCAGACTCATCGCCTCCTCGGGCGTGACCATGTGCTCGGTGTGGTTGGTCTCAAGATGACTCGCGATGCGACTGGCGTATGGGGATTCGTCGAGATGACTCCCCGTCATCCCGATCGTAAAGGTCTTCAAATTGCTGGAACTGTTCTTTTGAGCAAGGGCTGCAACGAGCGTCGAATCGATACCGCCGGAGAGAAAACAGCCGAGAGGAACGTCTGAAACCATACGATCTCTGACTGATTCGGAGAGCATGTTTTCGAGCATCTCCGATTGCTCGACGAAGGNAAGGGAATTCGTTCTGGCACTGGAATCAATGGCAACCGAAACCGGATCCCAGTAGCGAGCATCAGTTCGCATGAGCCCTGTATGCGTCTGCTTGAAGGAGACGATGGTACCCGGCGGGACTTTCTCCACGCCCTTGACGATGGATCCAGCACCCATGACACAGCTGTAGCGGAGGAGTGAGGACACTGCTTGGGGATCGATTTCGCTGGGAACCAGCGGACATGCCTCCAAAGCCCTCAAATCCGAACCGAATACCACCGCAACCCCATCGTTCCAAAATAGATGAGGTTTTATACCGACACGGTCACGAACAAGATGGAGCGTCCTTTCATGCTGGTCGTAGATGGCGAAAGCAAACATCCCAACGAGTCGTTCAACGGCCTTATGGACACCCCATCGATCACACGCTTCAAGAAGAACCTCTGTATCTGTTTCAGTCGCAAATCGAGATCCGACCGTTTCCAGTTCGGAACGAAGTGTCTTGTAGTTGTAAATCTCTCCATTGAATACGATCAACATCCGACCACTCTGTGACATCATCGGCTGTCGCCCTGCGGCGGCAAGATCGATGACCGCAAGGCGCCGATGACCCAGAGCGAGATCATGAGATGGCGACACGAAGACACCATGGTCATCCGGACCACGTGAGTGAAGCCTGTCCGTCATGTCGGCAATGATGCTGGGCAGATCTTCCAATCTGGACCGGCAATCCATGATGCCTGCAATCCCGCACATGAGCTGAGATTATCCTCTGGAAGCGGTGAAATGTGAGTTGGCGATGATGGACCGCCATTCATTATGCAGTTCGGCTCCCATGGGCTGAAAGCGATGAGCCGCGAAGCGAGGGTTCCCGCTGGCCCACACCAGAACATCCATTGCCCACCTGGAAAGTGTGCCTGCGGCACCAAGAAAGCCGGCAACCGGGCGTCCTTCTGATATTGCAGAACGGAGGATGTCACGAGCGAGGAAACGGCGCGACTGAAGGGTTGCCAGCGGACGTACTGCTGTGGATTCCCTGTAGGCCAGAAGCGGTTGCTCGAGATTTGCGAATCGGGATTCCCGCCTCGCACTGCGAAGCAGGGCCTGATCCTGGGATTTCAAGCAGTTTGGATCATAAGGATGCTTCATGAACCACTCACGTCGACCACACCATGTCGGATGAGCGATTGGAATCGACCGATATGGCCGTCGAGTGATGTCAGAATGTTCCGCAGGATAGATTCGCTGACCGAGAATCCGACCCTGGAAATCCATGCAGACCACGGAAGAGCCGACGAGATCGAGTTCCTCGCGCCGCTTAAGCGCTTCCAATTGCGTGGCGAGCCTTGAAGGATGTGAGATGTCGTCTGCATCCATCCGTGCGATGTATGGAGCGGTGGCGAGATCGATTGCACGATTCAAACTGGATGGGAGGCCCATAGCGCTGCTGTTGGTGAGGATGAGGAGACGAGGATCCTTGAACGAACGAAGAACTTCAGGCGAACGATCTGATGAACCATCATCAATCGCGATGAGACGCAGATTTCTATGCGTTTGTGAAAGAATCGATTCCACCGCAACCCCGAGCGTTGACTCCGCATTACGCACGGAAAGGATGACGTCGCATTCAGGGATCATGGCTTATGACCGTAGTTGAATCTGAGGGGTTCGTGCCAGCTGCATGTCGCTTTAAGTGTAGAGCATACGTTCCATCCCATGGAAGGCATGCCACCCGCCCAAATCAGTCGGGGCCTCCAGCGGAAAGATGGAGAGACACAGGACGAAACGGTGTCGTGTGGAGATTTGATCATGAAGACGTCTATCAGGGAAAATCGACATCAGTTGATGTCGTACCAATTCATGACTGATTCAAATCGTCGTCCAGTGGGACATCGCTGGACTCTTGAAATCCTCCCAACCACGACCAAACCAGCGCGATGGGCAGACCACGGTCCGATCTTCACTACCCAACCAGGCCGACCACCAACCAAATGAACTGTTGGAAATGACCACGTGGTCACAACGACTCAGGACCATCATGTCTTCCCATACCGGTGCTTCATTGGACCGAAAAACGACATCAAATCCGGGCAGGTCGAGATGTTCACGCGCCCATGCGGTGTCATCAGTCGAAACGATGACCCGCCGAACATCATGTCGCTCGGTGATGTGCTTCACTGATTGAGTGAAAAAATCAACGCCCTGAGGTGGATGGACACGAGATGTCATCGCATTTGTGTAATCACCCCGGCGAACTTGAACACCAACCGCTCCATTCGACAACGACAAAAGATCATTGGTTTCCGAAGTACATTCCCTCGAAAAGGTGAAATGATTTCGGATCTGATCGGAAATTGAACGGAAGTATCTCTCGTCCTGCCAGTATCCGACGGCGTAAAGGCTGCCTGTGAATTCAGACCATCTGGGATCGAAGCCCTTCATCGCGTCCCAGATGAGCCGGCCATTAGCAAGCGGAACCGAATGACGAAAAGCCCGGATCCACTTCCACATCCCCGGAACAGTGGTAACAGCGCCCGCCATGAGAGGGAAGCGTGAAAAATCGAGGTTCAAGCCAAAACAGCCAAGGGAGAAAGAGCGAGTGTGCGAACGATCAAGATCAGCGAGATCGAAAGACAGCCTGCGATCTCCGACCAGCGCGGAGCCAAATGCGAATTGGAACATCTGGTTGCCAAGGCCACCACTCAGACGAACGATCAGAGCCTCGCCATCGGCATTCGTTTGCATTCGGAGCCTCCTTTCTTTGCTACCGCGTGGCGATGAGTCGATTCAAGGCACCATGGGAATAATGCGTGGCCGCTGCGACGACGAGTAGAAGAATCAACCCAATACAGCCAAGTGAAATGAACCCTGTCCAACGGGAATCATCGCCCGCAAAGACCAAAGAGAGAAGATATCCGACGGCGACCGCCACCGAAAGCGGCACGAAAACAGACCCAATGTACCACTGAAGAGCGGTACGTTGAAGAATCTTCCGATGCATGATCGGAACCCAGATCAAGAGTAAAAACACATTGACCCCGACCCATGCCCACGCAGCTGATACCGGACCGAATGAAGGGACGGTGATTGCAACCGCCAGAAGGAACATCGGCAATGACACTCCGAACATCACGAGAGCCAGCCGTGTCCACCCATAAGCGATTTGCACACAGAACGGCATGTACAAGATCGCATCGATGACCCCACCAATGACGAGAATCGGAAGAAATCTCGAAACACCTTCTGCAAGCTGCCGGTCACCCGACCAAACCCAGACAACCTCTTCGGAGAAGAACATCAAAGGCACGCCACTGACGGTCGCGATGATCCCGGCATAGACGGTCGAGCGAAGATATGCACTGCGTATTTCTTCACCATTTTCTTTGGCAAAGAGCTCAACAAATCTCGGGTAAAAAGCCTGATACAACGGCCCCACCATCAGAATCGGCATGTAGGCAAGCATAGAAGCGAAAGAGTAATAACCGAATTCACTCAGATCTATGACTTTGGAAAGGTACAACTTGTCGAGTTGACGATAGGACACGCTCAACAATGTGATCAGCATTGTGCCTGTGGCGAATCGACCTGTTTGAGCCAGCACAGACAACGAGAATCGACCTTTGCCATCTGATGCAGGCAGTGATCGCAGGCAAACGACCATGTAACAGGACACACCTATCAGGGACACAATGATCTGCCATTGAAAGAATGCCGTGATGGACGATTCGAAAAACAGCAAGAAAGCGATCACGCCTCCGTAACGCATGATGGCAGCCAGGGAGAAGATCACGTTGTAGACAACTTGATATTGAAGACCGAGGATGACGCTTCGGAACACGACTTCAACCAGCCGGACTCCCACTACGAAGCCGATCATGACCAGCGACTGGGACACCAGGTCCGGGCTGAGCTCGGTGAGATTGAACCAGTTCCTCGCAAGCACTCCTGAAATTGATCCGATCAAAAGTGCAAGCAGCGCTCCCGCCAGAACCGTGATGACCAGGTACGTCTTGAGAAGATCTCTCACTCTTTGCGCATCTATCTTCCCGGCGGTGAACCGCGCCATGTGGCGCCCTAAAACTGGGTAGATCCCCATTTCGAGCACGGTGAGAAACATTTGAATCAGGGTGTAGAAACCAATGAGGCCATATGCCTCGATCCCGAGAATATTGACGTAACTCGGCACAAACAACACCGCCATCGACGCTGAAACAACCTGTCCGAAAAAGTTCGCGACCATGTTTCTGCTGAGCCGCTTCTCTGATGTTGGGACCTCTGCCATTGACTAGTTCGTTCCGTGGAGGGAATACGTGCAGGGGAATCCATCGAATTGATGACTTCCGAATATCCGCCCGAAAGACTTGTATAGTGTAGATTGAATGGCACTATTCCGAGAGATATCAAGACCTCCTGCCAATGCATGCTTTGAGTCCCATCTCGACTGGGCCGCTCAAAAAGACCCGATTGGACACAGGGTCCACCTTGGCCTTGCTCTGTTCGCGCTGGCTCTCATTCCACTCTCAAGCTCGTTAGCAAGCATCGGATCGACACCACTGCTCGTCTACACATTACTGAGGGCACCCACTCTATACAGTTGCTGGAGCGGGTTGCTCAAGAACCCATGTTTTCTTTGCTTGTTGGGATTGTATGCATGGCTCGCACTCACACTCACATGGTCGCCAGACCCGGAGCACGGCCTGCGCCTCCTCCGCGGAAGTCGTTTTCTACTGATCGTTCCGGCTTTGCTTCCACTCATGCGCCATGCAGGCCTTCTTTTGGCGGCGGTCTGCTCAGGGGTCTTTATTCAAAACGCGGCACAGTTTTCGAAATGGATGTTCATTCAGGATTATTTCGGCGGCGGCCTCGAACATCATCCCGGCTTCACTGGGCTGTGGTTCATTCTCGCGATCGGGATACTGCTGACCTATCCGTCACCCGGCGAAACCCCAAGATTGTCGCAGAGGTTCTCCGCGATGTTTCCAACCATGGGAATCACTATTACTGGGGCCCGCAGTATTCTTCTTGGCGGGGCGACCTCACTTCTGCTGTTGACGGGCCTGACACTCGTCTTCAGACGATCCGGCTGGAAAATTACGTCAGTCGCCGGTATTTTCATGCTCGTCCTGCTCTGCGCTCCGCTCTTCATGCCGCAGACGCCAATGGCAGAGAGGGTTTCTGATGCTTTTGAAGGTTTGCAATCCAACTCCCAGATGACTGAAGTAGACGCTCCGGGCTTGGAAGAAATCCGATACGTCTGGTGGGAGATAGCGATGACGCACTGGCGCGATGCCTGGCTCATCGGAGACGGACTGGGTTCGGCGGAACAGAGAATCCACGAATCACCTCGGTTGCTCGAGGCGACCAATGGCGGAACCGAAAAGACCTATTTGTTGAGAGACGATTATCATTCGCTTTTTGTGACAGTGTGCGCTGAATCGGGTGCAGTCGGACTCGTGCTGCTCTCCACATGGCTTGGCTTGCTTGCCAGACAGATTCGCAGAGCGGGGCCTCTGAGCATGGCACTCTACATGGGATTCATCGGATATCTGATTTTCAGCGTCTTCAACACGACCATCTTTTCCGGCCGGGTGGTGTCCCTGCCTCTGACAATCATGGCACTGAGCAGTCATGCTCTGCCTCGGTCGAGATCCCTTTCAGATGCTATCCGGCATGAGGAATATTTCAGTTGAGCCAGCAAGAAGATCCCATTTTTCTGTCGCCGCCCCTGATTGGTGGTGAGGAAAAAAGATACGTCAAGGAAGCATTTGACACGAACTGGATCGCACCCGTCGGACCCAACATCGACCATTTCGAACAGGAACTCGCACTGAAGGTCGGCGTCGATCATGCATGTGCCCTCTCCAGTGGAACCGCTGCGATACATCTAGGATTGCAACTTCTGGGCGTTGGCCCGGGCGACCTCGTTATCTGCTCCTCGCTGACCTTCGTCGCCAGTGCTAATCCAATCAGATACTGCGGAGCCGAACCCGTTTTCGTAGATTCCGACCCTGCCACCTGGTGCATGTCGGTTCCCGCACTTCGAAAAACTCTGGATCGACTTGCCCTTGAAGGAAGAACCCCAAAGGCATGCGTCGCAGTCTCCTTGTACGGACAATGTGCCCCCATGCCCGAGATCGTCGAACTCTGCAGGCAAAACGGAGTGAAAGTCCTCGATGAGGCAGCGGAAGCACTTGGAGCCAGACATGGCTCCAAACTGGCGGGCTCATTTGGTGATCTTGGAGTCTACTCCTTCAACGGAAACAAGATAATCACCACCTCCGGGGGAGGTGCGTTGGTCGGAAATGACGGCGAGCTGATCGAGAGGGGCCGGTTTCTCTCGACACAGGCCAGAGATCCGTCTGAAATAGGCGCGTACGAACACCATGTGACCGGCAACAACTATCGAATGAGCAACGTCCTCGCTGGAATAGGCAGAGGGCAACTGAGAGTGCTCGAAGACCGAATCGAGGCGAGACGTGCCGTATTTGATCGATACCTGGATGGCCTGAGGACCTTCGATGGAATCGACTGGATGCCGGAGGCGGACTATGGAATCGCCACGAGATGGCTTTCATGCTGTCTTCTTCCGAATGAAACCATTCGAAACGATTTGCTGAGGCGAATGCACAAGCGAAAAATCGATGCCCGCCCGGTCTGGAAACCGATGCATCTGCAGCCATTGTTTGCGCGATGCGAGTATGAAACGCATTCCGAGAGCAAGGACGAGTCCGCTCAGATATTCAACCGAGGACTCTGCCTACCAAGTGGCTCCAGCCTCTCTCTATCGGACCAGGAGCGAGTCATGGAAGTCGTCGCCACGACTCTGAGTTAGAATCACACCATGCCAATACTCGTCACAGGTGCTGCAGGCTTCATCGGAGCCAGAACCAGCGAAATCTTGCTTGAAAGAGGGGAAGAAGTCGTCGGACTTGATGATTTCAACGACTATTACGATCCGACTCTAAAGGAAGCACGCGCGAATCGACTCGACCAGCATCCAGGGTTTCGCATGGTGAGAATGAAATGCGAAGACCGTGATGCGATTTCAGAATTGTTCAACAANGAACGTTTCGATCGTGTCATCCATCTTGCAGCCCAGGCGGGCGTCAGATATTCGATCAAAAACCCGATGGCCTACATCGATTCCAATCTGACGGGATTTGCGACCATTCTCGAGGGCTGCAGACACACAGAGGTGAGGCACCTGGTCTACGCCTCGAGTTCGAGTGTGTACGGAGGCAACAGCAAACTCCCATTTGCCGTGGATGATTCCGTCGATCACCCTGTTTCTCTGTACGCCGCTACAAAGNAAGCCAATGAAGCGATGGCGCACTCGTACAGCAGCCTGTACGGGATGCCCACCACGGGGCTGCGTTTCTTCACGGTGTACGGACCGTGGGGACGCCCCGACATGGCGCTGTTCAAATTCACGAAATCGATCCTCGCGGGAGACGCCATACCTGTTTTCAATCACGGGAAGCACACCCGGGATTTCACCTATATCGACGACATCGTTGAAGGTGTGACTAGAACGCTTTATAAAGCAGCAAAACCGGACCCCAATCATGATCCGTCGAATCCCAATCCGGGAACGAGTCGATCTCCGTGGCGCATCTACAACATCGGAGGCGGACAACCCGTGGAGTTGCTTCGATTCATCGAGTTGATCGAAGAAAGCCTGGGAATGAAGGCAATATTGAACCCTCTCCCAATGCAAGACGGAGATGTTGCGGACACGAGTGCTGACGTATCAGCGCTCCATCGAGATGTCGGATACATGCCAAAAACAACAGTGGAAGAGGGAATCCCGCGCTTTATCGAGTGGTTCAAACGGTACTACATTGGATAAGGCCAAGTCCTAAAATCCGCTCATCCAAGACCAATCTGAACATGCCATTTGAATAAGCTTATTAAGAGGAAAACAAGCAATATCGCCCATGCACACGGACAAGATCGACAAGAATCACTGGCGTTCGATTGCATGGCTCGCACTCACATACGTCATATGTACAGCTCTCAGCGCAACCGTTGCACAACTTGGTCTGTTCAACTCAATCGCCAGCGACTACATCTCCGGTGACGCACTGAACTGGATAGAACTCCGGAAATTAAGCCCAAGCTATCTGGATTTAGATACCGGATTTCTGAACTTAAANAACGTGTACTTGGAAATCCTTGATGGCATCAGCCCTGTCATGGTCAGTGCTATGAATGTGACCGCAACAGTCGTGGCCATCATGATTCTGGGCCGCTGCGGTGCGACCCTCTCAGGCAAGGCCGCAAAGATTGCAGCTGCATCGATTGCATTGAATCCCTTTTTTTGGATGGTAGCGCTTGGACCCACTAAGGAGCCATTCACCGTATGCACTGCAGCAGCATCTCTTGCAGTGATATTGAAAATAAAGCTGCCTTGGCAAGTCTGGGCTCTCTTTGGAATAGTCTTGATAGCAAGCCTTTTTCTTCGACTTGAAGTCACGCTGGCCATTGTCCTTGCGACGGCGGCAATCGCGGCCATGCGTAAGCTTGGCTTTGAAAAGATGACAACTGTCACATGCCCTCAGTTCGCAATTTATGGCTGGGCGGCGTCGATTTCAGCATNACTCATTGTAATCACCGTAATTGCCCCACTCTGCGGCCTCTTTGTAGCCGGAGCACTGTGGCTTGGAATAACTTGCTTGATTCTGGCCACATGGCTCAGAAAGAAGGATGCAGAATCGAGACAGACAGGCCCCACTCAATTCTTCCCCACTACCAAAGACACGACACTCAACGTGAAATTTACTCTACTCGCCGCGTTAACAAGCCTGCTGATTGTACCCACAATACTCAGCAGTGAAATCAAGCTTCCGAATGGCCGAACCGGATTGGTATCAGAAGCATACTACGATCACTTTGAGTCGCTCCAACCAAGCGAATTGGGCGCAACATCACTCTCGGTTTCAAGAAAACTATCCACCAGCGAATTGCTTGCCCCGTTTGGAGCGATATACCGCTTGGCAGGATCAATACTTCATGCGCCTCTGCGGCCGATATTTGCCACGACAGATGGCCGTGCATCTCTCTACATGACCGCGCAGTGGTTGAATGAATTCTTCGTCACGTTCGGGATGCCGGCTGCAATGCTCATATTGATAATGAGGAAAGACCGTCCTGAGCAAGCACGTTGCATTGCCGCGCTTGCATGTGCGCTTGCCGTGGCAGTTTCATGCTACCCAAAAATCCATGTTCGCTATTTCATCCCGTTAATTCCTTACTTTGTCATGTTGTTATTCATGCTTACAAAAAGAGAGCGGCAAATACTCGCGCTTGGCATCATCTCCCTTGCGATCATCGGGCCCCTTACCTTGTTCCTGGCTGGATTTCCTCCACCAGAAAGCAGTGGCGTTGACTTTACACCAGGGCACAATCCTTACATTCCTTCGTGGTTGGACAATGAAAGACCGCCAGGTTCATGATCGTCCATCCAATCAACAACCGGCCCGGTGCCTGAGGTTGTCAAGGATGTTCATGAAATTGATGTACGCGTCATACGGGCTGTCGTACGGACTGAAGTACTTGTGGACGTCGCCGTCGGCCCAGTACTTGGTGCACATGTAGTAGAGGTGGTCGCTGGTGGTGAGCTTCCGCCAGTCCTCGAGGATGTATTCATCTCCCCGGGCGTGCGCCTCCTTGACCGGCCCCTCGAGTTTGTAGAGTTCGGCGGCGGCGTTGTCCTGGATCGGATTGCCCAGCCAGGCCGAAAGATCGCGTTCGGTGTCGGCCCATGACCTGAAGTCCGGCACGGCGTACTCCTCCACCGGCTGATAGGTGTCGACGACCTGGGAGGGCGTGAGAAAGTCGTTGTGGCCGGGCTTGCAGTCGAAGATCTTCTCGGGAAGGGCGTCGAGAAACTCGAAGATCCCCGTGTCGGCCCATTGATGCTCNCCGAGCGTCTCGTAGTCCATGAACAGATTGCAGAGGTGNCCGTCCCCGTTNATGTGGTCGACCCAGCCNGCNAACTTCTCCGCGGTGAGCGGCCATTCCTTCCAGTCNCGGTTGGAGAACCNGAAGGCGATGTCGTCCGAGAGACGATAGTTCTTCAGAAGAACCCGGATCGAATCACCGCCGTTGGCCGCGGTGGGCGCNCCACCGGGAGGACAATACGGATAGTTCGGCGACCGACCACCGAGCAGNTCGTCGAGCCCCTCGCAGATGATCGCNCGATGGCGNCCCATGTCGGCGATGGTCCGNGCGACGGAGTCGTTGTAGATCAGTTCGGTGTTNCGGAAGACCGTGGGGCGGACACCGANGAGTCGTTCGATGCGTGCCTCCTGAAGTGCGATCTGCTCCTTGAACTCATCTGGAGCGAAGATGNAACTCAACGAGTGATGNGAGGTCTCGGCGAGAAACTCGACCGCTCCGGTCTCNGCGCACTGCCGGAACAANTCGATGACTTCGGGNGCCCAGGCCTCGAACTGCTCGAGTGCGACGCCGGAAATCGAGTANGCCACNCTGAAACGCCCCTCNTGACGACGAATNAGGTCGAGGATGCGNGTCGTGGCCGGCACGTANCACTTCTCGGTCACCTTGCGACAGATCNCCTCGTTCGCTTCATTGTCGAAGTAGAANGGATGATCGTCGAANACNGAGTACTGCTTGATGCGGTACGGCTGATGNACCTGAAAATAGAAGCANACGCTNGTCACGTCGACAGGATAACGCCATTCCGAGGACNCAGGCAGCCCGGGCGGACGGAATGTAGGATTGGCGTCATGACAANCATGGACAGAAANCAAATCGCNGACCTGATCGCTGAAACNTCGGTTCTCCACGGAGACTTCACGTTGAGAAGCGGCNGGAAAAGCACCTACTACCTCGACAAGTATCTCTTCTCGACCAGACCGGAGATNCTCAGCGGACTGGGTGCGTTGTTCGCNGAACGCATTCCTNCGGAGACGGACCGCCTCGCGGGNGCNGAACTGGGGGGNATCCCGCTCGTCAGCTCNGCCTCGATGGCCACCGGAAAGCCTTGCCTCTTCATNCGAAACTCGAAGAAGGACTACGGCACCGCGAAGCAGCTTGAAGGAAGGATCGAAGCGGGCGACAAGNTCGTCCTTCTCGAGGACGTCGCCACGACCGGNGGTCAGGCGCTGGAGGCGGCGCAGATCATCCGCGATGCCGGAGGNGAGATACTGAAGGTCATCTCCACGATCGATCGNGAGGANGGCGCGANAGAGAATTTCGAATCAGCNGGAATTCCGTTCGAATCCATCTTCACCAGAACNGATCTGGGCGTGACCGCGTGANAGAGNCNCGGCGAANGNANCCANGATCAGTCCGANNCATCCCTCTGNTCANAAGCCGAGATGATGCTGGAAAGNCCGCGCGCAAGTTGATTCGGTCGTCCGGTGCGTTTTCCGATGGTGGAGGCTATGTAGGTTTTCACCTCGCGCTCCTCAGCGACCCCCCACACCTTGTTGACCAAAGTCACCGCGACGACGAGGGGAGCATCATCAAGGACCACCAGGGTGTTGATCGTGCTCAATTCCGGGTAGCTGTCGAGCCCTCCGGGAAGCACGCTGGCGAGCCAGGCACGNACCATCTCGGGAGCGTTCGACCATGTCCTGGTGTAGAGATCGAGAACCTCCTCGCGGAACGCCTNCATCTCGGGAGAAAAACTGTTTTCATCCTCATTGACGAGACTCTCGGTCGCCGCCATGAGCAGCAGGGCGAGGTCCTTGATCGACTGGAANCCATCGAGTCTTCGGGCGGACGCGAGTGCGTCGCGCCTCCAGGGTTTTCCATTCGGGACGCCATCCACTCGAAGCAGCGAGGAGGTGGCGACGTTGCTGAAGAGACCGGGGACGACCTTCATGGCCTGGGCGTTGTAGTCGAAGTTCGAAATGACCCGCAAGCTGATGTTGCTGCCTTGCAAGGTCGAAAGATTCAGACGATGTCCGAGATCGGACGTGGCGATGTTCACGTCGAACTCGAGCGACTCGGACGGCTCGATGCTGAACTTGCGACTGATGCTTTCGACGAAATTCTCGGTGGGCATGTTGCCCTGCATTCCAACCACNGTGTAGCTGGGNAGGAANGCGACCTGACCCTTGAGCGATCCGTTGGGTCCGATCGCGAGAGGAATACCACTTCGATTGCGAATGGTCAGGCGATACTTCATGGGCTGAAAGGGAGTGATCGGATCGACGACGGGTTCGATCAACATCGAATACGCCCGTTCGCGATTGCGAAGAATCCTGTCCACCGCGGCAGGAATCTCGGAAATCAGCTCGGACATTCGTCTGGCCCGGTCACTGATGGGAACGGTCGTGTCAAGCGTGGTCTCGAGTCTCTTTCGAGCCCAGATGCCGACCAGGGAACCCGGCGCCTCGTTGACGATCCGCAACCAGATGCGCGCCGCTTGCTTGATGTTTCCCAGTCGCTCGCTGGCCTGTGACATGCAGAGAAGCCCGAGGATGTCGCGGTCATCTTCTGGGATGGACTCAAGCGTCGTCAGAGCGGACTCGTACCGGCCCTTGGCGAACTGTTTCCAGGCGTCATANAGGGTGACCTGCACGTCTGAGAGCTCCACCAGACCGGACAACTCGTCGATGAGAGACTGCATGACCTCGCTGTCTTCACCCTGCCAGGCGGCGAANGCGATCATTTCNATNAGATCCTGCGCCTGGGTGGCNANCGCTTGAGGATCCTCGGCGCCTTCCANNCNCTCGAGTTCGAGAGACAGCACGAANGNCATCAGAGTCTCATCCACGAAGGTTCGATGCTTCTGCTTGTCACCGGAATCCATGAGCATGACGGACTGCAGCAATGCCATGGATGGATTGACCGGAGGTTCCAGGGCCTGGAGCTCCGTGTCGGTCAGCAGTGAATCGGCGAGCTTCGCCTCGCGCTGAACGGCCTTCTTCTCCCACAACTCGTACTGGGAGAGAACCCGCTCGGCTTCCTCGATACGACCCGCACCCCAGAGGGAACGAGCCTGGAGGAGGGCATATTCGCTGAGTTCCATGCCACGGGATTGAGCGCTGGAGCGAGCCAGTCCGATCATGCGTGCCGCACTGCTGAAGTCACCGACATCAAGCGCTTGAGCGCCGATTTGAGCCGCGAAGATTGCCTCGAGAGGATTGGCGATCAAGGCCGCTATCAGCAACTCGATCCTGGACTCGGGGTCGGATGAGTCGAGATATCCCGCGAACTCACTCGTGGCGGCTGGAAAAAACGGATCGAGTTCGATGGCAAGCGCGAGGTACTTCAGATACCCCTCGATGTCTCCGGTCCTGTACAGCAACTGAGCCAGTTTCAATGACAGACGCGCGGAAACCTTCTTTCCAATGACTCTGGTGTTCGCGGGGTCGAGAAGCACCTCGAACGCGGCGACACGCTTCTCTTCAGTCTGCTTCTCATCGATCAGGAAGAGAAGGCGCTGAAGTCTGATCACCTCGTTGCCGGGATCCAACCGTGTGATCTCCTCGAAGGCCTTCATCTTCGCCGCGTCGACACCCTCTTCGTCCGGATCCATGAGACCAAGGGTCTGAAGTCGAAGCTGCCATGCCGCAAGGGAATTCGGCTCGAGCTCCGTGGCATACTCGGAAAAGATCCTCAGCACGTCGATGTGGAAGAGATACATCCCATTGCGGCTGTCACCGGAACCGACCAGATTCGAGGCTCGAATGAAGAAATTGCTGAGTGACTCACTGATCTCGGAGGGGACCGCCATGCCTGCCGCCCGCTCTTCTACGGCCGCCTCGGACGTGCCGGAATCTGCATCCTGAGCCAGAGCCACCGAGATCGTGGAGATGGCCAGGAGCGCCGGAGCAGCTGCCTTGCAGATCATTTTCACCCAAATCAGCTCGAAAACGGCCATATTGTGGTTCATCCATCCAGTGAGGCGGGGGGAGTGGTGGAACGGCGACGAGGGGACCCCGGGAGGTGATTCAAGTCTACCCGCAGTCGTTGACAATCGTAAGCCCGTGACAGTAGTTTCAGCGCGCCGAGACACGCTAGAATGTCGGACTGCAAACCGCCGGCCGGGCTCACGAGGCCAATCGTCGGCACACCGGCCAACAGGCACCCACAAGAACTGGATTCAAAGAAGACAATGATGAACGAACGAATGACAATCCTGACCTGTCTGACTGCATTTCTCGCCATCTTCATGAGCCATGCACAGATGGCAGAGGCACAGGATGTGACTTCATTCAGCCGCTCTACGAGCCCTCTGACCAGCAGCCAGACGCAGCAGCTGAACGGTTTCATCGAATCCAACGTGACGAATCTCGCCTCGGAGACCCCCGGGACCGTGGTCGAAGCACGAAAGAGTCTCATCGCTCCCCTTCTGAGAGCAGGCACCAGCAATGTCTTTCGTGAAGCGTTTGGAAAGGCGTTCATCTCGAGCACCGAGAACATGATGAACGGCTCCGAGGAGGTCAGCACCTTCAACCTCGCCAACGCATTCCAGGTCCTGGCATTCATCCGAACCGGTGAAACCAACGAAATGCTGGCACGACAGCTCGAAACCATCAAGGGATCCGATCGACAGGCCGATGCACGACGCAATGCCGCCGCATCGATGCTCGCGATCTCCCTCAAGACGACGCCTCCGGATCTGATCCGACCGAGGCAGTACAACTCGATCATGCGATCGATCCTGACCTCCGTCGACGATGCCGGTCAATGGCAGGTTCTTCAAAGAGAGTTCGAGGCGATGGGAGCGATCACCTCCAACCGCGACATTCCCGACGACATCCGCAAGAAAGCGATCGAAAATGAAGCCAGGATTCTGGAAATCACGCTCTCGAACATGGCTTCAGATGATGCCAAGGGACTTTCCCGATCGATCGCCCCGATGGTTCTGGCACTTCGCTCGCAGTTCATCGGGATGACCGGAGCCATGAGACAGACCTTCCAGACCATGATTTCACCCGCGCTCGAACGCGTGATCCGATCTGCAGATGCCGACTGGGACTCGATTCAGAGCGACATGGCGAGTCGCAAGAGCTACACGATCGCCATTCAGCAGTCGATGGTCCTTCACCGACTGACCAGCGGAGTCACGGATCCGAACATGGAGAAGACCGTGGCTGCATGGGAATCCGGCGACCGGCTGGCATTCCAGAAATCCGCGGCAGACTGGCTGAAATGACCGCGAGTCGGATGCTCCCGGAGGGGTGTGTCCACCGGATCTCAACATGATCTTCCTCGATGCGTTCCCTCGGGTATTCTGAGAGGTCATGTCGAAGATACTGCTGCCATTCGTCCTTCTCCTCCTGGCCGTGATCATCGCGATGAGCCTCGACAGAAGGCTCCCGAGAGCCGATGTCGTGGTCGCGCAGACAACCGACTGCTTCACGCTCGATCCACAGAGAATGAGCTACATGCAGGACCTGAGAATCGCTCGGTCGCTCTATGAGGGACTGGTGCGGATCGACGGTTCCGACGGGAGCATCGTGCCCGCGGTCGCGGAGAGCTGGACCACCTCCGAGGATGGTCGTCTCTGGACGTTCACGCTCAGAGACGACGCGAAATGGAGCAACGGAGACACGGTCACCGCCGGGGACTTCGTGAAAGGCTGGCAGAGAGCCCTGCTGCCGGATCTGGCCGCGGATTATTCCAGCATGTTCTTCGTGATCGACGGGGCCGCCGAGTTCTTCCGCGAACGAGCGGCGGCGACCGATGCCCATGCACTGAGCGAGGACCAGTCACCAGAGGCTGCGGAAGCGCTGTTCGCCGAGAGCATGAGCCGTTTCAAGGAGACGGTCGGACTCAGAGCGATCGATGAACGGACGCTGGAAGTGCGCCTGAAGGAACCACTCGCCTACTTCCTGGACCTGTGCGCCTTCGGGGTGTTCTCGCCGGTCCACCCCCCCACCGTGGAGGCGTTCAGCAGAATCGAACCATCCAGCGGTCTGATTCGTCAGGACCATGATTGGACTCGACCGGAGAATCTCGTGGGCAACGGACCGTACTCACTGGTCAGAAGAAGATTCAAGAGAGACATGCGTCTGGAACTGAATCCCCACTACTGGAACAAGGACGGAATCTCGAGCGAGACCATCGACATAAGGATCATCGGTGATCCGAACACGAGCGTGCTGGCATTCGAAGCAGGAACGATCGACTGGGTCATCGACGTTCAAGCGGAGTACAAGGCGGAGATGGCGGCTCAGGTCGCGAGCTATCTCGAACGACACCGGGACGACATTCGAGACCGGAAGGCAGAAGGGCTCGAAGTCGATGACATTCTCGCCTCTCTTCCGGAACCGCGGGAGGGTGAGAGAAGAGACATCCACCCGGTACCAGCCTTCGGAACCTTCTTCTTCAGCTTCAACTGCCGACCCGAACTCGTCGACGGGCGACCCAATCCGCTGTCGGATCCTGCGGTTCGCAGAGCCCTCGCCATGGCCATCGACAAGCAGCAGATCGTGGACCTGGTCCTGCGGACGGGCGAGGAAGTCGCTGAAAGCCTGATCCCACCCGATTCGATCGTGGGGTACGAGACACCCGATGGCCTTCGATTCGATCCGGAAGCGGCCCGAGCGGAACTGGCCTCGGCTGGGTGGCGGGATCGCGACGGGGATGGCTACGTGGAGAACGAGTCGGGCGATCGTTTCCCAAGCATCGACCTGCTGTACACGCTGCAGATGCCACGATACCGGGACATGGCGCTCACGATGCGCGACATGTGGGGCACTCACCTCGGGATCGAATCCACGCTTCGAGCGAAGGACACCAAGGCGTACCGTGAGGATCTGTCGAAGGGATCCTTCATGGTGGCGCGAGGTGGCTGGTACGGGGATTACGGCGACCCCATGACGTTCCTGGAGCTGTCTGAAAGTGAGAACGGAAACAACGATCGAAAATTCAGTGATCAGACCTACGACGCGCTTCTGGAGGAGGCTGCACGAGAACTGTCACCGACGAGAAGACTCGCCCTGCTTCATGAAGCGGAACGCATTCTCATCCAGGAAGCGATGCCGATCCTTCCGATGTACCACTACAGCACGACCTACATGTACGACCCGACGAGGCTGAGGGGGATCTCACGCCATCCACGTCTGGAGCAGAACTACTGGGCGCTTGAGAAGATCACGCCGTGAAGAGCAGGATGCCAAGAAGACCGGTGACCCGCCAGAACCCCGCGATCACCACACGCATGGCTTCGGATCTGATCCGATCCGGTCCGAGGACGATCATCGGCAGAGCGCCGATGACCCCGCCGATCATGAATCCATGAATCCCCGAACCGGGCGCAAGACCACCGAGGATCGGCATCAGCCAGAGCAGAATGCAGACCGCGTGAAACGACTTCGCTGAAAGCCGAACGGCGAACGTCATCCGATCGTAGGACTCATCCGCCCGGCGATCCCGACGATCCAACCAGATCGAATCAAGCAGAAGCAGTGGCAATGCGACGATGATGAGAGAGAGAACATCCGCCACCGCGGGTGTGCCATCGAGTGGACCTGGACGGGCGAACGCCACCAGACAGGCGCCTGCGAGCCAAGCCAGAGAGATCAGCACCGGCTTGAGACGTGCCAGATCCTTGAGCGACTCGGGACGCTCCTTTCGGACGTGGAAGAACGACAACACGGGGAGGACATAGCTGGCGGCGAGCAGACCGAGCAGGCCGAAGGCGACACACACCCAGAGCTGCGTGTGCGCGGCAATCAGGAAGACGCCGGTGAGGATCAGAAGAGCGCCGCTCAGGATCAGCGCGGGCAGTTCAAGGGCCCTGAAGAGTCTGGCTCGATGCGGCTGACTGATGCGATCTTCACGATGGGCGCCGCGAACGCCGTCGAAGAGATGGATGGCGAGGATCCCGCTGCCGGCGGCAAGAAGCAACAAGGAAGATGGAAACCCTCCGACGAGCGCCAGAGACACGGAGGAGACGAAGCAGATCCCCGAGAAGGCCATGAAGAGCTGCGAATGCACCAACAGATCGATCAGGAGCCGGGTTCTCACGGATCAAGGCTCCCCTCAGAAGCATCACTCGATCGTGCCGGGTGTACCATGCAGAGTGTCATGATGTCGCTCATTGCTCGAAGACTGATCCAGTTGCCGTTCATCGTACTCGCGGTGTACACGATAACGTTCGTGCTGGCCTGGCTCATACCGGGTAATCCACTGGACAATCCCGATGGAAGACGACCACCACCCGAAGTGGTGGAGGCGATGAAGAAGCAGTACAACCTGGATGATCCATTCAGCTTCTATTTCTCATACCTGGGCGATGCATCGGGAATCTCATGGTTGATGGGAAATGCACAGGAACCGTTCGATCTGGGCCCCAGCCTGAAGCAGCCAGATCTCTCTGTGAACGAGATACTGTGGACCGGCATGCCCGTCTCGGTCGAACTCGGATTCAGCGCGATTCTTCTCGCCACGCTGATCGGTCTGGGTTCGGGAATCGTGGGCGGCCTGCGACCGAATTCCGTCTCCGACCTGTGCACCCAGTCAGTGGCCCTGGTGGGAATCAGCCTTCCATCATTCGTGGTCGGAACCTTTCTTCTGATCGTATTCGGCGCCTGGCTCAAGTGGTTTCCAATCGCTGACTGGGGGCGGCCGATCGATCTGGTCCTGCCTGCGCTCACGCTGTCACTCCCCTTTGCCGCCTACATATCGCGTTTGGTGCGTTTCGGAATGCTCGAACAGATGTCGACCGACCACATCCGCACCGCGAGAGCCAAGGGACTCGGGGACAGGACCATCGCCATGCGACACGCACTCAAGAACGCGTTTCTGCCGGTGCTCAGTTATCTCGGGCCCGCGGCCGCGATCGCACTCACCGGGTCGTTCGTGGTTGAAAAGGTCTTCAGCGTTCCCGGCATAGGACAGCACTTCGTGGAAGGCGTTCTTTCGAAGGACCTCACGTTGATCATGGGCGTGGTGCTGGTGTATTCGACGCTGCTGGTGCTGTTCAACCTCGCGGTCGACGTGCTCTACAGCTGGGTCGATCCGAGAATCAAGATGTCTTGATGGAAGCCGATTCACCTGCTTCGGCGATCTTGGACAGCCGGCTGCGAATCGTGTCGACCAGACGCCGCTCGTAGTCGGTGTCCCGTCGAAGAGGTGTCCATCGGCTGAGGTCCACTGTGGCGCCCGATTCAAGTTTCAATCGATCCGGCGACAGAGGATCGGCGCTGAAGGACAGCTGGGAACGCGACCACGTCCCGGTCCGCAGCCCGGGAGTGAACGCTCGTTCGGTGTAGACCCAGACTCGAAGCTCGAGAGGCCCGTCGTGGGTTCGCACGTCGAAGAGGTCGTCGCTGGATGATCCGGGAAGAGGCGCACCTTCAAGGGCGTCAGGATCCGTGATCGCGGGCGGAATGAAGCTTTGCGGGATGAACTCGAATCGAGCGCGCCGTCGCTGCAAGGCGATCGTGTTTTCGATCACCTGGTTCAAATCCGCATTGTCCTGTCGCCATGGTTCGAAGATCGACCCACACAGACGAGGCGCGGTCTCGATCAGACCACCCGCACGGTCTCTGACAGTGGCCGGCATCCCCGAATCCGAGGCGATTCGAATGACCTCCTCGAAACAGGTGTCGTACTCGAGGCCGGACAGTGAAAGAGACGTCCCTGGTGTCGCCTTCTCGCCACTTCCGCACCCGGTGAGCACCAGAAGCAGTACCGACGCACAAATGGTCCTGAGAGGCGGGAACCACCCCCTCAGAACCGCCGGAACGGACCTGCCTCCCATGAGGCCGCTGAACACCGGGGATGTGGATGAAATGCTCATGAACACATTCTATCGGACTTCACCACGGGCCATGGAAGTGCTCCGGAAACAGGTTCCGGGACCCAATAACTTCTGAAACGCATGCTTGACCTTTGATTCAGCTGATCTACTCTTGATGAGCCCTCTCCCCACCATATGAGGGCTGATCCAGACCGAAAAGAACCGTTCTGCGTGACTCCAAGCGGCATTCCTGCTCCGAAGGGGTTTGGAACCATTCTTTTTGCGTTCCCCTTCATGCCTTCAGTCAAAGTGACGAGATACACAACACGATGACCACGATCCCGAGCACACAGAAGAAGACATCAGCAGGTCGCTGGCTCCTGGCCTGCACCCTGATGTCGACGGTGAGCACGGGCCTGCTCATCGCAAGTGGTGATGAGACCGGTCAGATCCAACTTCAGACGGATACCGCCGCGTTCTTCGGACCGGGCACACAGCCGAATACCGATTACCTGGAGTTCAAGCCCCTGCTGAGCTCGACGAACTGCACCTACTGTCATTCAGATTTCAACATGGAGACGGCTCCCTACGACACCTGGGTGGTGAGCATGATGGGTCAGTCGGCCCGGGACCCGGTGTGGCATGCCGCGCTTTCCATCGCGAATCAGGATGCGACGAATGGAGGCGAGACCTGCATCCGTTGCCATGCCCCACGCTGATGGCTCAACGGCAAATCGGACGACGGCCTCATCGATGATTTCGACGGCGATGACTATGACGGCATCAACTGTCATTTCTGCCACCGCGCGGTCAATCCCGTCTACGGACCCGACAGCGCCGTCGGCTACCCTGAAGGAGGACTCCTCGATCCGGATCTCCCTATTCTTCAGGCGCTGGAGGCCGAGGGCAACACCACCAATTACGTCGGCAACAACACGATGGTCATCGACCCAACCGATCATCGGCGCGGACCCTACAGCGATGTCCCGGAGGCCTTCCACGGCGTGCACGGCAGTGACGGCTACGGCAACCTCGTCTACCTGATCACCTCCCCCTATCACAGGCAGAGTTCCTTCTGCGGTGAGTGTCACGACGTGAGCAACCCGCTCTACGAGTACAACGCCAAGAGCGGCAAGCATGAATTGACGGATCTCACCCAGCCGCATCCCACTTCGAATCCGATGCACATGTATCCGGAGCAGAGGACGTACAGCGAGTGGCTGGTCAGCGACTTCGCGAGCGGTGGAGTGGTCTTCGAAGACGACCGATTCGGTGGAGCGCATCCGACGGGCATCATGGAAAGCTGCCAGGACTGTCACATGCCGAAGCAGGTCGGTGCGGGATGCGCCTTCCTCGACTTCGACGAAGCCCATCGCCCGGACATAGGGCAGCACTCCTTCGCCGGAGCGAACACGTGGGTCATCGAGGCCATCAGAACGCAGCAAGGCGAGGATGCCGAGATCATCGGCCTGACAGAGGAACGAGTTCTGGCCGCCAAGGCTCGCAACATCCAGATGCTCAAGGATGCCTCGGACATGGAATTGAGCGTCGACTCCTCCAACAGACTCAACGTGAGAATCATCAACCAGACCGGACACAAGCTTCCCACGGGCTATCCCGAGGGCCGAAGGATCTGGATCAATGTGAAGTTCTTCGACGAGAATCAGGATGAGATTCTCGCCGCGGAATCGGGCCGATACAACGAAGCCGGCGCCTTCCTGGAAGACACCGTCAACACCAAGATCTACCAGATGAAGGCCGGGTTGGATTCCGAACTGGCCGCTCTCACCAATCTTCCCGAAGGCGCGTCCTTTCATCTCGCACTGAACAACACCACGATCTTCGACAATCGAATTCCACCTCGCGGCGCCACGAACGCGGAACTTGAAGCCGTTCGTGCCGAACCAGTGGGATACAGTTACGTCGACGGGCAGTATTGGGACGACACCCAGTACGACATCCCCCCGGGCGCCACGAGCGCGGTGGCGAAATTGTTCTATCAGACGACGACACGTGAATACATCGAGTTCCTCGAAGCCAATTCGCAGGATGGCACCGGTGCCATCGCGAAACAGCTCTGGGACGATCACGGAAAAAGCGCACCCGTCGAGATGGATGCACAGATGATCGATCTTGTCGCCGGCAACCCCGGTGACATCAACGGCGACGGAAACGTCGACGGCGTCGATCTTGCATTGCTCCTGAGCGCATGGGGAGCCACTTCAAGCGACGCGGACGTGAACGGAGATGGAATCGTGAATGGAATGGATCTCTCGATCATTCTCTCCAATTGGGGGAGCTGAACGAAGGGATCCGCATCCGGATCGTTCCATCACTTTCAACTGTTTCCAGCAAGCCTTCGAACGGTCATCATGAAGCTTCGCTTCATCGAGACGTAGATCGCATAGACGACACCGGCATAGGCGCCCGAAGCGACGAGCGCCCCGACCATGAGCGCGACACGGGTCCCGCCCATTTGATCGCCCTTGGCGATGCCGGCGCTCAGATACTCTCCGGGGCTGACTCCGGCCAGTATGAGATTGATGGGACTGAGTGCGGCGAAGAAGGCCCCCACGATCTCGATAGAAGCCCCGGCATTCACGCCACAAAGCCCGATCACGAAGAGCACCATGGTCACGATGAGCAAGGCGGATGTGACGGAACCGATGGTGCTTCGACTCCTCAAGGACCATTGAAGACCGATCATGACGCAGAGGGCGGTGCAACTGATCAGAACCAGTGGAAAGAGGAGAGCGACTTCGGGAAGGATCAACGGGAGACGAACTGACCTGGTCCCAACCTGTGACGCGACTTCGAACGTCCCGGGAGAGACGAGCACGAAGATGGCCACCAGAATCAGGGATGACACGGGAACCATCAACATCGAGGACAGTCCTTGAATCAAGCCGCGCAGCTTGCCGGCGAGATAGGGGCCCGGCTGAATGGGAGTCGTGAGGATCAGATCCAATGTGCCATCCTCACGTTCACGACTGACCGCGGTGGCGCTGAGATTGAGAGCCGTCAAAAGGATGATGATGGTCTCGATGGTCAATATCGCGAGCAGAAGCAGACGGAACAGTGACACGTCGATGGATCCGGCCAGAAACAGACCGAGGGGCAGCAGAAGACCGACACCGCCCGACAGCAGAAACAGCAGGCGACCGACTCTCGGACCCGGCGCTCGTGAACGACAGTCACGCTCCCACCATGCGATGGGGTTGTCACCGACAACGCGTGGCGCCCGGGTTCCGCTCGAGGCCATGAATCCCGGAACCATCCTGCTGACGAGGGACGTCTGGCTGGATCGTGATCCGATGAGACGCACTCGGAACGTCGAGAAGAGCATCAATCCCGTGGTGATCAGCAGAGACAGCGAATAGAACAGGGTCACCGGATGCAGAAGCCAGAAGGACATGAGAGGACCGGTTCCCAGTGGTGCGTTCGCCGTGTAGCTTTTCGACAGAAGCACCGACTCGAGCACCAGGAACGGATTCAAGGGTGTCATCACGGTGGTCCCTTGAGCAAGCCCCCCAATCGCGACCGATGTTCGAAGCTGACCGTCGATCACCCATGTCACGGCGAGATAGAAGACGACGGCCACGTAGAAAAGAAAGACGGCACGCCGTCCGGCCGTTCTGGCGACGCTGAGCGTGATGGCGATCGCGCCAACGATCAACGCGCTGGCCACGGATATTCCAAGCGCGGTGAAGATCGACACACCCGGCACGCCCCCGAAAAACTGCGTCACCAGAAAAATGGGCAGCGTGGAGAGCAGGAGGGAGAAGATGAAGAAAAGCCGCCCCAGGAGGTTTCCAATGACGATTTGAAACGCATTCAGGGGAGAGGTCAGCAGGATGTCCCAGGTCTGGGTGTTCGCCTCCTGAGTGATCGCACCAGACATGAAGACGGGGGTCAGGAGACAGATGAGAAACACCTGTCCGAAACTGATGATGGTGAATGCCTGAGCCCCGCGCTGTGCCATCCCGCGCAGTGTTCCGCTTTCCCCCATCAGAGCGATGATGAATATCGCCATCAGGATGACCAGATACGCCGTGCGNATCGCNAGATGGNTCTCGCGNCGTGAACCGGTCGCACCGAGACGAAGGCAGATCGGGTTCGTGGGACCGAATCGAAACANCCATTTGANGATGTAAGGCAAGGAAGCACCCCGCATAAGCTCTGGAAGGGGGTTTNACCCCANCGNATGGTTGACAGGCCGAAGGGCCGGTCCCTAGTCTCTGAGCATACGGTCTTCGACCGCCAAAGTGGTGGAAGAAGGCATTCACGGAACTCTCCCGGTGGATCACCGGAGTGAAAACCGATCANTCGGCAGGNCGGCGCCTCGCTGCCCGCGCCGACNGCCGNCCTTCCCGGGGNTNTGAGGCTCNCGATGACCGAACCNCATNAAACGGCTGCATAGATTGAATTGAATCATTCGTTTNAACGTGCCCTCGAACCNGAAACTCGAAANTAAGGACNCTCAGANCAGAACAAGACNCTTCGCCGAACCCCGANCAGGGATGCCGGCTGTCANTCGTCCGGTCNCGAAACACNCGGTCCGTCACGTTCGATCCNCACTCGGATCGATGAGNTGATTTGAACACTCCAGAGATCAGACACCGGTCATTAGCCGGAATGGCGCGGCCNCGCCGTTCGGGTAGAACTGGATCGACCCATGCTNACTCAGCTCNTCGCCAGATCGTCAGACACGACGGCGGCTGCATTCGACATCGCAGNGCCTTGGGANGNCATCCTCATCGTCNTCGGCCTGGNNTTCGGTGCGCTGGCGGGTGTGACCNTCCATGTCNTCGTCACCAGGANGAACATCACCAGTGCNCGGATCGAANGNGANAGAATTCTCGAGGAGGCGAAGANGGAGGCCGAAGCCAACACCAGCAGGATGGAATTGGAATCGGANAAGAAGGCGACCTCGCTCCGANAGGCGCTCGACGAGGAATCGAGGGAGGCCAAGGCGGAGATCAAGCGGAATCAGGATCGCNTGTCCAAGCGAGAGGATGTGATCGACAAGCGATTCGCCGACCTCGACAAACGNGAATCGAAGATCGAGGGACGGGANAAGGAGCTTGAAAAGANCCTNAAGAAGGCCGAATCNCATCTNCAGGAACTGACGAAGACCNGNCAGGACTNNCAGGANANNCTCAGCNCCGTCTCGGAAATGACCAGNGAGGANGCNGTCGAGGCCTACATGGATGAGATCCGGGAGGACTCCGCGCATGAAGCGAATCACCTNTCCCGNCAGATTCTCGAGGANGCTGAACACAACGCGCAGTCCCAGGCANGNGAGATCACGCTCATGGCNATCCAGCGTTTCGCCGCNGAGAACGTGTCGGAATCGACGGTGCGATCGGTCAAGATCCCTTCGGACGACCTCAAGGGAAGAGTGATCGGACGCGANGGACGCAACATACGNGCGATCGAGAAATCGACTGGTGCGGACATACTCGTCGACGACACGCCCGGAGTGATCAGCGTCTCCTGCTTCGATCCCATCAGAAGGACCATCGCNGCGGANGCNCTGCAGAAGCTCGTGACGGANGGTCGGGTCCACCCCTCGAGAATCGANGAACTGGTNTCACAGTCCAAGAGAGATGTGNANGANCGGATNCGCAAGGCCGGCAAGGATGCGNTCGTCGAGACGAACATCAGAGGGCTGCATGGCAAGATCGTGGAGGCGATGGGCAAGCTTCACTTCAGGACCAGTTACGGCCAGAACGTCCTGCGACATTCGATCGAGGTGGCGTACATCGCACAAGTGATCGCGGACCAGCTGGGCCTCGATGGCAACATCGCACGTCGAGCCGGTTTCCTTCACGACATCGGCAAGGCGATGGACCATGACATCGAAGGAGGTCANCCGGCGATCGGAATGGAGTTCGCGAAGAANTTCGGGGAGACCTCGGAGGAGGTTCTGAATGCGATCGGGGGCCACCACAACGACATTCCATCCACGACCCCCTACACCCCGATCGTGATGGCCGCCGATGCGGTGTCGGGTGCGAGACCGGGCGCGAGACGGGAGTCGATGGAACTCTACGTGAAGAGGCTCGAGCAGCTGGAGGGGATCGCACGGTCCCACGATCCTGTCAGAGAGGCATATGCGGTGCAGGCCGGACGAGAGGTCCGGGTCATCGTTGATGCCGCCTCCGCGGATGATGATGCGACCTTCGCGATCGCCAAGGACATCGCGAAGCGAATCGAAGAGGAAATGACGTTTCCGGGTGAAATCAAGGTCACGGTCCTCCGAGAAGTTCGCGCGGANGCGGCCGCACGCTGANCNTGCCGGCAGAGTCCGANCGCATCGCGNGNTCCCNAGACCGATCNGAATGGTCCCGGGTCNNGAGAACGCCCGGGTCGGAGTCNCTCCCCCCNGTGTCACATCCNGANTGCGAAACGGNTTCANCGACGATTCGGGAAGGCTTTTCCACGTACCATCAACCTGATGATTCCGAGCAGGTACACGGTCTGAACGGAANGAACACATCAATGGAGACGACTCAATGCGACATCTGACCACTTCNCTGCTNCTGGCATCACTCACGATCACCGGNTGGACAGGNACCACCCTNGCAGACAGCNCCGNANCGGGNAACGNGAGAGGCGATGACGANATCNCNCTGACCGTGTATTCCTCGGCGGATCCNGCNGNCTTCNACCCGCNGCGATTCATCTCCCAACAGAGGGNNGGCGCCAATCCAAACGCGGCCTGGTCNGTGCCTGGATTCGGNCTGGTCCGTGAAACCAGAACCGTNTCACTTGAAAAGGGNGAAGGTGAACTTCGATTCACCGACGTGGCCGCCTTCATCGATCCGACNACGGTGGGATTCAGAGATCTGGATGGCAAGGGAACCANGGTCTACGAACAGAATTTCGAGTTCGACCTNGTCAGCGCCAGCAAGCTNCTGGAGAAGTATCTGGACAGAAAGGTGAAGGTCACCTTCGGAGANNAATCNCACGAAGGCACNCTCCTTTCNAGCTCCGGAGGCNGCGTNGTTCTGGCACGTGACGNTGGCGGCATNGAGATCCTCCAGATGGANGGGGCCGCGATCTCGACCNGCGAGGACCTNCCTCANGGCCTCATCACACGTCCGACTCTGGTNTGGAAGGTGTTCTCACCCGTCGCNGGCGAGCGCAGGATCGAGACCACCTACGAGACCGCCGGTCTCACATGGCGTTCNGATTACAACCTCGTGCTCAACGAGGATTCGACCAGAGCGAACCTCACGGCCTGGGTGAGTCTCATGAATCTTTCCGGAATGAGCTACGAGGATGCTTCACTGAAGCTCATCGCCGGTGATGTGCAGAGAGTGCGACCGACGTCGAAGATGATGCGAGCGGAGATGGGTGTCATGGCCAGAGGCGCCGCCATGGAGGATGGATTCACCGAAGANTCGTTCTTCGAATACCACCTCTACACCTTGCCTAGAAAGACAGACATCAAGGCGAACGGCACCCAGCAGATCACACTCTTTCCGCAGGTGAGTGGATTTCCGATCGAGAAGGAACTGGTCTATTCACCCAGTCGCTTCTTCGGATACGGAGATCCCAGAACCCAATCCGGGTTCAGCAACAGCGGNTCGAACGACGTCAAGGTCTTCGTGACCTTTCTCAACAAACGTGAATCAGGACTCGGCATGCCGCTTCCCGCCGGCAAGGTGCGAAGCTACATGAAGAATCCAAACGANGGCGCTCTCGANTTCATNGGCGAGGACCTCATCGATCACACACCNCGCAACGAAAGGGTTCGTCTGGCNCTTGGAAACTCCTTCGACGTGGTCGGAGAGCGTGTCCGCACCGATTTCAAATCGAACAAGGCTCAGAACACGATGACGGAGAGTTTCAGGATCGAACTGAGAAATCAGAAGGATGTGCCTCAGAAAGTGATCGTTCGTGAAGCCATGGCTCGGAGCAGGGAATGGAAGATCACGGAATCGAACGTCCAGGGCGCCAAACAGAACAGCCATCTGATGGAATGGGTGTTGGAGATACCCGCCGAAGGCGCCAGAACGATCGAATACACCGTGAGATATGACTGGTAGCCATGCAGACCATCAGCGAAATCAGGGAGATTCTCAACGAACGNGGACTGCATCCGAAGCATCGGCTGGGGCAGAACTTTCTNCANGATCANAATCAACTCAGACGNCTGCTGGAGGCCTCCGCCGTCGCACCNGGCGATCTGGTGCTGGAGATCGGNCCCGGAACCGGNACTCTGACCGAAGCGNTNCTTGAACGAGGCTGCGAAGTGATCGCATCCGAACTCGACANGGACATGGGNGACATCATCGAGAGCCGNCTGGGTTCNAGGGTGCGACTGGTTCGTGGCGACTGCCTCGATGGCGCACGTTCNTTTTCAGCGGANGTCCTGCATGCGCTGGGNGACAGNCCGTTTCGACTGNTCGCGAATCTTCCGTACGGCGCCGCCAGCCCNATCATGTCCCTGCTNGCGCCGATGNGNAACTGCCTTGGGCAGTTCGTCACGATNCAAANNGAGGTCGGNGANCGACTTCTCGCCGANCCNGGCACNCGNCAATACGGTCCGCTCACGNTCTTCGTCAGAGCGTTCGCCGACGTTCGATCGATNGGNACNCTCAGCCCGAACTGTTTCTGGCCNCCACCGAAGGTCGANAGCATCATGCTCGCGATCGAGCCGAAGGANCCTCCTNCGGACATCGATGAGACGGAGCTCGGCAGGACGATTCACCTGGTCTTTTCGAAGCGCAGAAAGCAGCTCGGCAGCATNCTGGGGCGNGATGGCGCTCTGCCGCCCGGNATCGATCCGGGAAGACGACCTGATTCGCTGNAGATNGAAGAGATCCTGCTCCTTGCNNGNCATCTCTCTGCATCAGGACGATTGGACGATTGATCGGAAGNGACGTGTCGNGCGCNCTNCGANGANGACGGTCAGGNCTTGACTCGGTGATAGNTCATTCGCANCCNGTTTCCNGGCTCGATGAATTCAAGAAGNCTCATGTANTCGCGCATGAGAAGCAGACCNCGTCCGGAGGGGATCTCGAGATTCGCCTCNTCGGTCGGATCGGGNACGGAGGAGATGTCGAACCCNGGCCCNTCATCACCGACTTCGAATGANGCGCTGTCGGCATCGATACGACAGGTGAAGGTCACGANCTTGCTCGCATCNCGCTGATTNCCATGTCGATAGGCGTTCACGAGAGCCTCTTCGACCGCCAGGCGCACGGCAAAGACACCCTCACGAGGGTAGTCCCTCTCGTGAAGCGCCTCAGCGATCTCCAACTGAAGCCCCTCGATGTCGAGATCTTGATACGGCAGACTCGTGTTCTTCTCGAAGGAGTCCTGTTGGTCTGATTGTGTCAGTGTCATCTGACCGCCTCACATGTGACCGTAAAAATCTTCAAACGCATGAAGATCGCAACAACACCACGATGAATGCTCAGCTGAAACTGTCCAATGCCTCATCCGACGTGTCGTAGATGGGGAAGATCTTGTCGAGCTTCGTGATCGTGAAGACCTCGCGGATCTGAGAGTCGATCTCACTCAGACACAGGACTCCGTCCTTGCCCTTCACGCGATTGTTGACCGTGATCAAGGCTCCCAGAGCCGCTGAAGAGAGGTGCTCGACGTTACCGAACCTGAGCATCACCTTCGGAGTGGCCTGCACATCGACCGCGGCGCAGAGTTCCTCGGAGATCCGCTGGATGTTCGACTCATCGAGAATCTTGCTTTCGATGAATTCGATCTGTGTGATCTCGCCGACCTGAGAGATTCGAAGTTGAGACGCCTTGGCGGACATAGTGTGGTTCCGTTCGATAATTGGATTGACTTCGGTCGACCCGACCGAGAATTCAGGCCCATGAAAGCGTAGGTTCGCAGGATGGCCGATGCAACCGGCCCCCCATCACAAGGTGACAGAGGGCCGGAAAAAGATCGAAAGATGTCGATTCTGATCAGAAGCCGCTGTAACCGCTTCCGGTGCCGAGCTGCTCGGAGAGTCCTGGGAAGAGCTCGTCCTCGTTCTCACGCTGGATGATGATCTCTGGCCTGATCAGAAGGAGCATGGTCATTTCTTCCTTGCTGGTCAGTCGGTTGGTGAAGAATCGGTTCACGACCGGGATCTTCGAAAGCACCGGCACACCCGCTTCGATTTCGACCTCGGTGACGGTTCGCTGACCACCGAGAAGAATGGTTCCCTTATCGGGCACCGAGACGGTGGTTCGAATCTGCGTACCCTGAAGTCGCGGAAGCTGGATCGTACCGAAGAAGTTGGCGGCACGGCCACCACCATTACTACCACCACCACCAGCGGCGCCGGTCACAGGAACATCTTCGAATTCGACGTTCTGGTTGAGGTTGAAGCTCACGGTCATGGTGACGTACCGCCGGTCAGCACTGATCACACCTTCGATATCGAGAACGAAACCTGAGTAGACCACGTTGGTGATCGGATCGAAAGCACCGGACGAATCACCCGTGACGGGGACGAGATCCGAGATGTAGGTGATGCCTTCCGCGACCGAGATCCATGACCTCTGACCGTTGAAAAGGGTCAGACGAGGCGCGGTGAGCACCGAGTTTCGCTGATCGGCCTGTGTGGCTTGGATCAGAAGGTCGACCTGGATGTCATCGACGAAGCTGAGACCGACGGCGAGTGCGGGATTGACGAGAGCGGCCTGAGCGACCGAACTGCTCAACGCACCACCGAGCGTCTGGATCAGACCCAGCGAGTCCTGGCTGACGGCGATGGGATCCCAGCCACCCTGATTGCCAACGGGACCGGCCGGCAGGTTGACGTTGTTGTAGTTCTGAATCGGGTTGCCGTTGGCGTCAAGTTCCGTCTGAGGAATAAGCGGTCTGGTTCCGGGAGGCGGACCACCATCGGCGTTGTAGGCATCCTGAGAGACCCAGTAGAACGGGTTCGTCGGAATGGCGCGACCAGCGCCGTCTCCGGCGGCGGGATCATTGAAGAAGTCACTCACCGAGAAGAACGGATCGGTCTGCTGAGCCGCGCTGAGCATGTCGTCGTTGGTGTTGAAGTAGAGGTCGAGGTCGAGGCCGATCTCCTCGAACCAGTCCATCGAGACGTTCAGAAGACGAGCTTCGACGTTGATCTGAAGCGCGCGAATCGTTCGAAGCTGATTGAGCAGGCCTTCGATCGCACGGTGGTTTCGAGGCGTGTTGGTGATGATCAGGTTGCCGTTGAGCTCCTGGATCTTGCCACCCTGACCACTGGTTTCGTACCAGCCCTGTTCCGGATCGACGACGTCCTGGATGATGGTCACGATCTCATCGACCAGCTGGTCACGGGAACGACGTTGTGGATCGTCACGATCGGACGAACCGCCACCGAAGACTTCGGCGCGATCGGCTTCGGTCTGAACGGCGCCGAAACTTCCGCCATTGGCACCGGGGCCGCCGGTGATGGCATTGCCGATGTCGAAATCAGGGGCGTTGTCGAAGTACGGGACCTCGAGAAGAAGATCTCGAATGTCGTAGACGAGCGTGACCATGCGTCGACGAAGCGCGTCTTCCGTGGTGATGACGACCATGCCGTCCTCGACGCCGAACTGAGGACGATCGAGGCGATCTCCCAGCTGCTCGAGCACGCGGCGAAGAGCGACGTCGGCCTGGATGCGGCCGAGCTCGAGGGTGATCTCGTCCTGGGGACGGATTCCGATGGTGTCGAGCGCCTTCCAGTCGGCGTAGATCTCGACTTCGGTGACCGTCTTCATGTAGTTGACGACCTGCTCGAGCGTGTTTCGCTTGAAGTTGACCGACACGGGGGCTTCAAGAGCGCTGTGGACCATGAGGTTGGCGGGTGATTCGATGTATCCGCCGGCGCCCATGCGCTGCTTGCTGAGCTGCTCCCAGTCTTCGGGGTACGAGACGATCGCGTTGGTCGACTTGGCACCGGGTCCGGTGAGATTCCTTCTCGGAGGGATCATCGAACGGTTCGCGGCAAGCGAGGCTTCGCCGGCTGCGAAGTTCTTCTGTCGATTGAGATCGGTGATCTCCATGTACATCATGCTGGTGCGGATCACGTCCTGAAGCGCGAGCGCCGCAGGATTCAGGGGATCCATGAACAGGATCTGCTCGAGAACCTGAAGCGCCTCTTCGTACTTGAGTTCCATCTGGAGCTCTCGGACTCGGATGATGTTCTCACGAATCTGACGCTGTCGGTCGGCGGCTTCGATGCGCTGCTGTTCGTTGGCTGCGGAACGAGCCTGTTCCCGTTCGAGGCTCTGCTGGACGAGTTGTGCGTTGATCTTGACGTCGCTGATTCGAACGAGAAGGGCTTCCGCGTCTCGAATCATGGAGTTGTAGGCGGGTGAAGGAAGGATCGAGCGACTCCGCTCGAGACGCACCTTGGCGGTCAATGCCGTGCGCTGGGCGCTTTCGTAGCTTCCCGATTCGAGGAGCTGGTTGGCCCGACCCATTTCGGCGTTGTACTCGACGATGGCGCGCTGTCGTTGCACGGCGAGGTCGGACTGAACACTGTCGATGGTCGACGCCTGGTCGAGCGCGGCCTGGGCCTGCGCGAGCCCCTTCTTGGCCTCGGCATCATCGGGGGTCACCGCGAGCACGCGCTTCCAGTCGGCAACGGCCTGCTCCCACTGGGAGGACTTCATCGCCTTTCGAGCATCGAGCCGGACGTCATCGACTGTGGAGACGACTTCATCGAAAGCGGGTTCGGGAGCAGCCTCGGGCGCGGCTTCGGGTGCCGTTTCCGGAGCTGCGTCTGAGCCCTCCTGGGCGTGAACCGAACCAAGACCGAATCCGATGGTCGAGGTGACGAGTGCAATTCGGCAGAAGGTGCCAAGCATCGTGCTCGACGTCGTGCGGAGAATGGGGTGACGCTCTTCGGAAATCATTCAATGCTCCAGTTGCACACGTTGATCACCAATTGGGTGAACCATACGTCGCATCTTGCAGTTCTCTTTTTCAAATCGAAAGCCCGAAGACAGAGCCATGATCGACTGAGGTGTCGGTCAGGACCAGATCTTCGAACGCGAAGATTAGCGGATTCTGGCTCCGAGGGGCAACTTTGGGGGCGGAAAGTTCATCAGTCTGCACTCAATCTGGACAGGCGGACGGCTGAGCGAGTCCGAATCAAGACGAGAGGAATCAGCGAAAGATGGCCGGACCGGAACGAACTTCCTGAAATTTGGCAAAATCTTCGCCAACAGGGGAACGCCCCGTCTCCATCGAACGGATGAAGCTGTCGAACAGATAGGCCGAGTCATGCGGCCCAGGTGATGCTTCGGGGTGGTATTGCACGCTGAATATCGGCTTCTCAAGATGCCGGAATCCGGCCACTGTCTCGTCATTGAGGTGAAGATGGGTCACTTGGGCCCCCACAGCCTCGAGGCTGTCACGATCAACGCAGAAGCCATGATTTTGACTGGTGATCTCGACTTTACCGGTCAGCATGTTGCGAACCGGCTGATTGGCCCCTCGGTGACCGAATTTCAATTTCCAGGTCTTCGCCCCCAGCGCAAGCGCCAGGAGTTGATGCCCCAGGCAGATTCCGAATGTTGGCATCGTTCCGGCGACGAGTTTCAGGGTTTCGATGACCTTTTCAACCGCGGCGGGGTCGCCGGGACCGTTTGAGATGAACAGGCCATCGGCTTCAGCGGCCAGAATCTCCTCCGGCGTGGTGTCAACTGGCAGAAATCGGACCTCACAGCCACGATCGACAAGGTGCCTGTAGATGTTCCGTTTCGCACCGCAGTCAATGGCCAGGACGCGATACCGGTTCTCGGGGGAGGATCGCCAGGCCTGCCCCCACTCCCCAAGGCCCTCGGTCCAGGTGCCGGCTTCGACGGGAGTGACCTCGCTGGCGAGGTTTCTGCCGGACATGCCATCCCATGAACGGGCAAGCTCCACAAGATCATGATCGGAAAGATCCGGATCGGTGGAGATCGCTCCAGGCATCGCCCCCGTCTCACGAAGCACGCGGACCAGCGCACGAGTGTCGATGCCCTGAAGACCCGGAATTCCATGTTCTTCAAGCCAATGCGCCAGATCATCGACGGCTCGGTGGTTCGAGTGAATCGGTGAAAGATCCCGCACGATGAATCCCGAGACCGCCACGCCGGAAGATTCGACGTCCTCTTCCGAAATGCCATAGTTGCCCATCTGAGGAGCGGTCATGGTGAGAATCTGAGCGCGATAGCTCGGATCGGTCAAAGCCTCCTGGTAGCCACACATCGAGGTGTTGAACACCACTTCGCCGACCATGGTCGCCTTGGCACCGAATCCGGTACCGGTGAAGAGGGTGCCGTCTCGTAGAGCGAGTCTGCCTGAAGCCGTATCGTTGTGAGAAGTGTCGACCATGGCGCGCAGTCTAGCGTCTCCCGGGAAAAAGTTGGTCGGATCCAACCCGCGGACGGGTTGAAAACACACGAAACCCAGTCCCGACAACGTAGAATCGAGCCGTGACCAACACCGATCTCCTTCTCAATCTCGCCCCGGAACGGCTGGTTCAAGTGGCGCTTGAACGAGGAATCGATCGCTATCCCGAGGGCCTGACCTATGCCGCACCCGAGGCATTGGGGCCACTGTGCCCGGGTGATCGGGTCGTGGTGCCGCTGGGTCGTGGCAACACCCCCACCTCGGGCTGGATCCTGGCCGTCCATGACGGCTCCACGGACCCGGAACTGATGTCCTCGGTCGATCCGCTGCGAGTCAAGTCGATCCTGAAAAAGGACGGCACGGAGACGAGATTGCCGGGACAGGTCCTTTCACTCGCGGAATGGATCAGCGACTACTACGCATGCCCGATTGGAATGACGCTCGCGTCCATGCTGCCGGCAGCGGTCCGCAAGGGAACCGGTCGAGTCACCAGGCGCTTCATCCATCTGGCGAAAGACGCACCCGACCCGGAGTCTCTCCCCAGGAAATTCGGCCCGGGCAGGCGCCGTGTGCTGGAAGCGCTTCATGCCAGGGCGCCGGAGGATGGCCCGATCGAGATGAACGCGCTGGCCGAGGAGGCCGGCCTGAAGAGCAAGCTCCCGATCAAGGCGTTGCTGGAAGCCGGCATGATCGGGGAGACGACCAGGACCAACGTCCAGGCGGCCTGGCTCGAACGCTCTGCCGCATTGGCCACGGACGGTGACGACATCCGCCCCAATGCGGACCAGAGCGCGGCGATCGAAGCGATCGAATCCAGATTTGAAGAGGGATTTTCGAGACATCTGCTGCTCGGAGTCACCGGCAGTGGAAAGACCGAGGTCTACATCAGACTGATCAAATCCGTGATCGCGCGGGGAAAGACCGCTTTGATGCTGGTTCCGGAGATCGCGCTCACGCCACAGACGGCAAGTCGACTTTTCAACCGCTTTCCCGAGGCGAAGATCGCACTTCTCCACTCGGGGCTGACTCAAGCGCAGCGAAACCAACAATGGACGATGGTCGCCGAGGGCGAGGCACAGATCGTGCTTGGTGCCCGAAGTGCGATTTTCGCACCCGTTCCGGACGGCGACATCGGAATCGTGATCGTCGACGAGGAACACGATGGGTCGTACAAGCAGGACCAGGCTCCGAGGTATCACGGTCGTGACGTCGCCATCAGACGAGCGCAGCTGGCCGGATGTCCGATTCTTCTCGGCAGCGCCACGCCATCTCTGGAGACCTGGCACAACACCGTCGACCTGAAGAGAAACACCCTGCACAGACTTCCGGAGCGAGCCCCCGGTCTTTCGCTGCCGAATGTTCAGATCGTCGACTTCGCCGAAGAACGTAAGGCCTTCAAGGACAGACGAGTACATCTGCTTGGGCCGAGACTTTCGAGCGCGCTGAAACAGACGCTGAGTTCGGGATCACAGGCGATTCTGCTGTTGAATCGCCGCGGCTATGCAAACTACATCGCCTGCCCGGATCAACAATGCGGATGGGTGATGCAGTGCGACCAATGCGATGCGGGCATGGTCAACCATCGTGCGGCGCTGGGTGGAGGCGGACGCCATCACGACTTCGTCAGATGCCACCACTGCCTCACCGAACAGAGACTGCCGAAACAATGCCCGTTGTGCTCGAGGAAGATCACGGTCTTCGGCCTGGGAACGCAACGGGTCGAGGAGGAGATACGTGGCATTCTCGCAGGAACGGCCGTAGCCGAACAGATCAAGCGGGTCGACTCGGACACGATGAGGGGGGCGGATGACTTTCATGACACCCTGGATCGATTCGGCAGGGGAGAGATCAGGGTTCTTCTGGGCACACAAATGATCGCCAAGGGTCTCGATTTTCCGAATGTCAGACTGGTCGGCGTGATCAATGCCGATACGGCCCTGAATCTGCCTGATTTCAGGGCCACGGAGCGAACATTTCAACTGGTCTCCCAGGTCAGCGGACGATGCGGGCGAGGCGAGGGCGCGGGCCTTGCGATCATTCAGACCTTTCAACCGGATGCACCCGCGATTCGGCTGGCCGCGGAGCATGATTTCGAATCGTTCGCTCGGGAGGAGCTGAAGGAAAGGCGACGGTTCGCCCTTCCCCCGATCCGGAGAATGGCACGACTGGTGGTGCGTGAGGCAGGCGAGGACGCCTGCCTCGACTTCAGCGGAAAACTCGCCCGAGGTCTCGAGCCGATGCTCGAGGAGGGCGTCTCGATCACCCAACCGGAACCATGCGCGATCACAAGGATCGGCGGGCGATATCGGATGCAGATTCTTCTGCTGGCGGACGACCCGAGGAAGCTTCGCTCCGTGCTGCTGAGAGCACGCCGAAATGGGGTCCTCACACCCGGAGAACGGGTCGCGGTGGACGTGGATCCAGTCGCTCTGCTCTGATCGGATGTCGTCTCGAAACAAAAGGGAAAAGTCGCCTCGAACCTTCTCGAAATGAGTCGGAAGTTCGTAGAATGGAATGATCCGATTGGAGCGACTCATCATGGCCAACGGCGAAGCCGAAGCCGGATCAGAACCACACGCGTCAACCCCCGCTCCCGGGGCAGAATCCGGGCGGGCTGTGAATGCATTCAACCCGGAGTTCATCGATGAGATGTACTCCAGTTGGAAGGCCGACGCCCACTCTGTCTCCGACGATTGGAATCGGTTCTTCCTCGGGTTCGAACTCGGTCTGGACAGAGACTCGACGGCCGGCGCCACGACGGGGGCCTCGGCACCCGTAGGCCATCATCTCGACTCCGAATCAGGTCACCCAAAGCAGGGTCGTGTCGATGCCCTGATCTACCAGTACCGGGACTTCGGCCACATGGCCGCCAGCCTGGATCCACTGGAACGACACCGGCCCTTTCCGGACGAGCTCACACTTGAAGCGCTCGACCTCTCGGATGCCCATCTCGATCAGAATTTCGATCCCGGCACGCTGCCGCTTCCGAATCCATCACCATTGAATGAGATCATCGAACTTCTGGAGCAGACCTACTGCAGACACATCGGCGTCGAGTACATGCACATCCAGAACCGTGAACGAAGACGCTGGCTGCAGAAACGGATGGAGCCGATCCGAAACAGGCGGGCGTTTTCCGAGGAACAGAAGCTCAGATTGCTTCAGCAACTCGCCGACGCGGACGGCTTCGAAGCCTTTCTGAAGAAACGATACGTCGGCAAGAAGCGATTCGGACTCGAAGGCGGTGAATCGCTGATCCCGCTTCTGGACCACATCATCCAGGAATCACCGGCCAATGGAATTCAGGAGATCGCGATCGGAATGGCCCACCGAGGCCGGCTGAACGTGCTTGCCAACGTGTTGAAGAAGACCTTCAGTCAGATCTTCACCGAGTTCGAGGAGTCCTGGATGGAGGACTACCTCGAAGGTGGCGGCGACGTGAAGTACCACCAGGGGTATTCGAACATTCGAAACACCATCTCGGGACAGGATGTCAGACTCACGCTCGCGCCGAACCCCTCGCACCTCGAATTCGTGACCTCGGTCGTGCTGGGAAGGTGCCGAGCGAAACAGAGGCTGAGGAACGACCTCGACCGGGAGGAGGTCATCCCGCTGATCATTCACGGCGATTCGGCCTTCCCGGGGCAGGGAATCGTCGCCGAGTGCTTCAACATGATGAAGCTGGACGGCTACAACGTGGGCGGCACGATCCACGTGGTGGTGAACAACCAGGTCGGATTCACGACCGAGCCGAAGGACGCCTTCAGCGGCCACTACTGCACCGACGTCGCGAAGATGGTCGATGCGCCGATCTTCCATGTGAACGGGGATGATCCCGAAGCCTGTGCGTGGGTCGCGCAGCTCGCGCTGGAATACCGACAGACGTTCAAGAACGATGTCGTGATCGACATGTGGTGCTACCGGAAGAACGGGCACAACGAAACCGATGAACCGGCGTTCACNCAGCCCNTGATGTANCAGAAGATCAAGGCCAAGAAGCCGGTGTCGAGGCTCTACCAGGAGGAGCTTCTGGCGCGCAAGGANGTTTCGGAATCCGCCTTCGACGATCGTCTCAAGGCGCTCAACGCCAGACTCGAGGAAGCNCAGGCCGCTTCGAGGGAGAANCCCGTCGATCCGNTGATCGATCCGTTCAAGAGCATCTGGTCGGGCCTGCAGGCCGAGTNCAGCTTCGACNNCGTCGAGACCAGTGTCGACCCGAAGACGCTGGAGTTCATCGGGCGGACGATCGCCTCCACCCCNGACGACTTCAAACCACACAAGACGGTCGCACGCGGCCTGAAGAATCGGAACGTNGANTTCGAGAACAAGANCGCNGAAGTCGANTGGGGCACNGCGGAACTGCTGGCCTACGGTTCGCTGCTTCTCGAGGGCAANGCGGTCAGGCTGACGGGACAGGATGTCGAACGAGGCACCTTCAGTCACCGACANGCNGTGCTCTACGATCAGATCACTGGAGAAAGCTGGACCGGACTGAACGAGATGAGCGAGGANCAGGCTCANATCTGCATCCACAACACACCGCTCACCGAGTGCGCCATCGTCGGATTCGAATACGGATATTCACTGGCCGATCCCNAGATGCTGATCATCTGGGAAGCGCAGTTCGGCGACTTCGCCAATGGNGCGCAGGTGATCTTCGANCAATTNCTGGCCAGCGCGGAATTGAAATGGCAGCGNGCCTCCGGACTGACNCTGTTCCTTCCCCACGGNTACGAAGGNCAGGGACCGGAGCATTCAAGCGCACGNCTCGAACGATTCCTGTCNCTCTGCGCGGACCAGAACATNCAGGTCTGCTACCCATCGACGGCGTNNCAGGTCTTCCACATGCTGCGTCGACAGATGAAGCAACCCTTCAGGAAACCCCTNGTCGTGATGACCCCGAAGAGCATGCTTCGCCTGCCGNCNGCTCGCTGCACCGCGGGAGACCTCACCGANGGACACTTCCNGACCTTCATCGATGANGATTCGGTGGANTCNAACGCGGTCTCCGAGATCGCCTTCTGCACNGGCAAGATCTACTACGACCTCGATGGTCGACGNAGAGAGATCNATCGAAAGGACCTTGCGCTGATCCGNATGGANCAGCTCTATCCCATCGANCTGGAACGACTGAAGGCGATCATCGCACGCTACCCGAACGNGAAGAGACTCACCTGGGTCCAGGANGAACCCGAGAACAATGGTGCGTGGCGATTCATGCAGACCATGTTCAAGAAGCACCTCGANCTCGATCTCACCTACATCGGACGTGATGAAAGCNCCTCNCCGGCGGTCGGATCCCTCACGATCAGCAACCTCGAGCAGAAGACCATTCTCGACGTGGCGATCGGATCGGAAGCCCCCGANGAGGATCCNACCGANCACGCCCCGGATGAAGCCCCCCCCACCGANGANACAACCNCCNCGGAGCCNTCGGAAGATGTCGANNAANCCAANGANNTCCTNGTGGAGTCCGGNACCGACGAGAAGTCGGAGGAAACNACCGANCAGGNTTCNGGGNANATCGAGATGGAACAACGCTCGGACGCACGANTCCGCGGCAAGAACCCACCCAAGACCCGACGCAAGAAAAAGGCCTCCTGACCCGATGNCGGAATGACCCGGCGGAGGAACGGACTCGCACGAACTCAGTGAAATGGATGCAACGATGAGTCACGAAATCATCATTCCCTCTCCCGGCGAATCGGTGACCGAAATCACGGTCGGAGCATGGCTGAAACAGGATGGCGAGTGGGTCGAGAAGGATGAACCGATCTGCGAGATCGAATCCGACAAGGCCACGCTCGAAGTCGGCGCTCCCGACGAAGGCATCCTCAAGATCACCGCTCAGGAGGGTGATGAACTCGATGTCGGCGCGGTGCTCGGNACCGTCGAACCNGGCGAGAAGCCGGCGGGAGCCTCCNCAGGAGAGCTCCGCCCCGACGACGGACANGAACGAAGCCCCNGCNGNNGAGGAGCATGNCGNCGGCGAGCACGGTGGNGCCAGAGCGAGCACGGTGGCCAGAAAGATCGCNCAGGAGCGCGGGGTCGATCTGAAAGGCGTCACCGGAAGCGGCCCCTCGGGGCGGATCATGAAGGCGGACGTGATGTCCGCCAGTGAGACCGAAGCGGCGGCTTCACCAGCGATGGCGGCCGGCACGGAGCAAAGACCCGCGACCCCTCCGCCGCCGAAGCCCCAGGCAACGATCAGTGCGGCCCCGGTCGGCTCGCGCGAGGTGCGACGTGAAAAGATGACCAAGCTTCGACAGAAGATCGCCGAGCGGCTGGTCAGTGCCCAGCACACCGCGGCGATGCTGACGACCTTCAATGAAGCGGACATGACCGGCGTCATGAGCATGCGGGCGAAATACAAGGAGGACTTCGAGAAGCGTTTCGGAGTTCGGCTGGGCTTCATGAGCTTCTTCGTCAAGGCCTCCATCTCNGCGCTGNGAGCNCAACCCAAGGTCAATGCCTACATCGTGGACAACCAGATCGAGTACCACGACTACAACGACATCGCAGTCGCCGTCGGCACCGACCGAGGTTTGGTGGTGCCCGTGATACGAAACGCCGAAGCCATGAATTTCGCCCAGATCGAAGGCACCATCGCGGATTTCGCGACAAGGGCCAAGACGGGTGCGCTCTCGGTCGATGAGATGACCGGCGGAACGTTCACCGTCTCCAATGGCGGCGTCTACGGCTCGATGATGTCGACGCCGATCCTGAACCCCCCCCAATCGGGCATTCTCGGCATGCATGCCATCAAGAAACGAGCTGTGGAGGACCCCGACAATCCGGGACAGATCACGCTCAGACCNATGATGTATCTGGCGTTCTCGTACGACCACCGCATCATCGATGGCACCGAGGCCGTCACATTCCTGAAGCACATCAAGGACTGCATCGAGGANCCNGCACGACTTCTCTTCGATGCCTGAACCCATGTCACCCGATGATGACCATGGACATGTCCCGGTCCTGATGGATGAGGTTCTGGCCCAGTTGNATCCCGNGCCGGATGACGTCATCGTCGACTGCACTGCNGGTCGGGGAGGTCATTCTGTCGAGCTGGCGAAGCGATTGGGCANGAANGGTCGGCTGGTTCTGTTCGACCTNGACCCTGAGAATCTGAGTTATNCCGNNGCCAGAATNCGCTCTCAGACNCCTGTGGACCCGATTTGCATCCCGAGATCATTCGCCGCCGCGGGCCGGGAATTGCAGGAACGAGATCTGAAAGCGAACTGCGTNCTGGCAGATCTGGGCTTCGCCAGCAATCAGATCGACACGCCCGAACGAGGTCTCTCACTTCGATTCGACGGCCCTCTGGACATGCGACTNGANCCCTCGATCCCCATCGACGCCGAGGCCCTGGTCGCCATGTCCGATGAACAGGAGCTGACCGACATCATCCGTCGCTACGGAGAGGACCCGCTTGCTGGTCGGATTGCGCGTAAAATTATCGAAAAACGGACCGAAGAACCGATCAAAACCACGGCGCATCTCGCTCGCATCGTCCGTGAAAGCTACGGCTCACGGGCGCGGGACTCCAGAGTGCACCCGGCGACCAGGACCTTTCAGGCGCTGCGCATCGCGGTCAATGATGAGTTGGGAGCGCTCGAGGCGCTCCTCGGNGAACTCGACCATGGCGCACGTCGCACGAAGAAGGGCCTGGCAAGCTGGTTGGCACCGGGAGCCCGGCTGGCTCTCATCGGTTTTCACAGCCTTGAGGACAGGATGATCAAGAAGAGATTCGCCGACATGGACCGGGATGGCTTGCTGGATCGCAGAACCCGCAAGCCCATCGGACCGAGCGATTCCGAAANNGGACGGAACTCCCGTTCACGATCGGCAAAATTGAGGTGCGCCACGGTGGGCGCACAGGTCAGCTNAAAGCCCGACTGGGCACGTATGCAGGGAAGCAGACGAATGACCCGTGAAAACAAGCTTGCATTGGTTCTTGGCTTCGGACTTCTCCTTCTTGCTGGAATCCTGGTCTCCGACTACCTGTCGGCGGGCAACCGCGTGAACGAGGATCCGTTGATCGCGACCAGCACCGGTGAGATTCCAGATTCGAAGATCTTGACTTCACACACCATCGAGACTCCGAAGGCCCCCGCGGTCCGACTCGCCGATCCTCTTGATGTGCTCACGATGGGCGCTCCCAGGAGATCGAGTCCACCCGCAAGAACCCCCTCANCGGTGGAGAGCGTGACGGATGCCGATGTCCATTACGTGAAGAAGGGTGAATCACTCAGCAGCATCTCCAGCAGGTTCTACGGAACGCCCGGGTTCGCGGATCAGATTGCCAGGTTGAACAATCTGGGGGATCCCGACAAGGTCAAGCTGGGAACGAGACTGATCCTTCCGAAGTCGTTCGGAAACCTGGCGGGCGCACCCGCTCCAAGGACCGACACAGCCCAGATGACGCTCGCGACGACCCGGAGCAAGACCGTGAAGGTCCGGGAAGGCGAGACCTTGAGCGACATCGCCAAGAGGGAGCTCGGGGATGGCAACAAATGGCGCGTGCTGTGGAAGGCGAACAAGAACGTCATNCCGAACCCCGATCGCCTGAGTCCGGGAATCGTTCTTCAACTTCCAACCACCTGAAGGTTTCGAGCTGTATGTTCGCCAAGCTCCTCACGATGCTTCTTGCACTGGGTCTGATGGCCGGTCTTCTGCTGGTCAACCGCCAGAGGATGTACGAAACGGTCGGTGAAAGAGTCCGGCTGCACGGCGAGGTCGAGAGACTCAAGAGAAGAATGCAGGAACTGAAGGTTCGAGTCGCCGAAGCGACGGAACCTGCGGAGATCAACGCCATGATCTCCAGAAACAAGGAAGAGTGGAAATCGATACGGGTCACGCACGAGCGAATCGCGATCGCGAAAGCACAGGACAAGGGCGTGATCGGACGATGACATCCGGCCCCGAGTCATCCCTCGCAGCACGAAGAATCAAATGGTTGTCGCGTCTGACGATGGCGGGAATTCTCGTCGTTCTGATCGTGGTCGTGGGCAGAGTCGCACAACTGAAGGTCGCACCTCCGGTTGAACTGGATGGAACCCANGGNGCCAGGAGNGCCNGCTCTCCCCAGCCCCGTTTCAGAGGCACNGTCTACGACCGNAAGGGGCGGACGCTTTCCATCGACAAGCCNGCCTGGCTTCTGGCGGTGGATCCTGATTTCTACTTCGAACATGGACACCGAAGAATGGGCGAACGGGACAGCACTCTGCCGTCCATCGCNCTTGATGAGGNNCTCTGTCGAGTGGTGGGCCCCATGGCGCTCATGCNGTTNCAGCTGAGACTGGAGCGAGCCGCGGANCTGGGAAGGGAACTCGCCGATCAGATCGGGATCGNCGCCGACGACATCGAGANGGCGCTCNTCGAGAGTCCGGATTCGAAGCGNTATCTGGTGCTGAAGAAACTGCTCGAGGACTGGGAGGTCGATCGNGTTCGNAACTGGATCGATGGCAGAAACATCGGATTGAGACTNGATCGTCGCACGACCAGNGTGAACTACGGACCGGACAGTCTCGCCATGATCGTCGGCAAGGTTCGCAACAACGGACGTGGTGGATCGGGAATCGAACANCTTCTTGATGCGNATCTGATGGCGCAGAATGGCATGCTTCTCTCCAGAAGGACCGCGGGAGGCACGGTGATCTCCGTGCCACANGGTTCGTACGATGAGGGNANTCACGGACAGGACTTCCAACTCACCATNGACCTGCACATTCAGGAACTGGCGGAGGAGAGGCTCGGCAGGCAACTCGAGGAGTTCAATGCCGGAGGAGGCAGGTGTCTCGTGATCGACCCACGAAACGGGGACATCCTCGCCATGGTCGATCTGCTGNGGCGTCGCCCCGATTGGGAGGAGGCCATCCTCGATGACCCCATGCGNCGAATCGAGCCCAGTCTCGGNAGAAACNGNAANCTCGTCGATGCATTCGAACCCGGTTCGACCTTCAAGCCNTTCNTCTGGTCNGGTGCGATCCAGGCCGGTGTNGGAACCACCCGGCCGGTCCCGACNGATGCCGANGGAAGGATCAAGGTGAACCTNGGTCCGATCCCGATTTCAGGAAGACGAAACACCGTCAAGGANGCNGGGATCAANCCGTATCACGGACCGCTTGATGACATCGAGACCATTCTGGTCCGAAGCCTGAACACGGGCATGGTCGAGATGGTCAGGCCGCTGTCCGANAAGGAGACNCGTGANATCCTGGTGCGNTTCGGATTCGGAACCAGGACGAATTGCGGACTGGGNGGATCGGCGGAACATGCNGGTCAGATCACGAGTCTCAAGAAGTGGACATTCGCGAACACCTCNGTCTCCGTGTCGTTCGGNCACGAGGTGTCCGTGACGACNCTNCAGATGNCCAAGGCCTTCAGCGCGTTCTGCAACAGAGGNCTNATGCCGCAACTCAGACTGGTCAAGCCCNCACCCCCGNCCGATGGNAANCCNCTTCTGGACTCNGCCCCCCTGTTGATGCGCAGAGCCATTCCNGGNGAGATCGCCGANCGNACGAAGAAGGCGCTGGGGAAAGTNGTCACGGAGGGNACGCTGAGCCGACATGCCCGNTCCGCTCGNTACACNATGTTCGGAAAATCCGGCACCGCAGANCTTCCCATGCCGGGTGGCGGATACTTCAAGGATCGGCACACNTCGAATGTGATCGCGGCCGCACCNTATGANGATCCGAGNGTGNTCGTGATCTGCGTGATCGATGATCCCGACAAGTCGATAGGACATTACGGAGGCAAGGTGGCGGGTCCCGTCGTCAAGGATCTCGTCGACATGATCCTTGATTACGAGGGCGTCATGCCGGATGTCGAGGGGCATGAGGAACCTGCCGTCGAGAATCTGGTCTCGAACATCGACGGTTGAGGGAACCCAGCCGGGAGGGACCCGTCAGGATGATTTGGCGGTGGATTCCCACTGCTTCTTCAGCGCGGTCTTGATCGCAACCACACAAATGAAGCTGAAGACGACCAGGAAGGACGCGTAGACGAATCGACCCTGGATCACCTGGAAGATGAACAGGTAGGAAAGTGCGATTCCGAAAAGAGCGAACAGGGATGTCAGAACGTAGAGGGTCAGCACCGATTTCCGGACATTCCCATTGAAGTAGCGCAGAAGCATGTGGTGGATGTGACCGGAATCCGCAGCGGACATCGGCAGGCCTGCAAGCTTCCTCCGAATGATCGCCAACAGCGTGTCCATGATGGGCAGAGAGAACACGAACAGCCCGGCAATGACCAGATGGGTGTATCCCATCTCGCCGAGCATGAGAATGATCACGACCGACATGTATCCGATCAGAAGACTCCCGCAGTCTCCGAGAAAGATCACCGCGGGGTTGAAGTTGTAGGGCAGGAATCCAAGCAGGACGCCCAGCAGGGAGAAGCAGAGAATGATTCTCGCTCCATCGAACTTCCGCTGGCCCTGTGAATCATCGAGTCCCGTCGCGATGAGGAGGGATATGACGAGAAAGCCGACGGCCATGACGGCTGATGTTCCGGTGAGAAGACCATCAAGGCCGTCGATCAGATTCGCCGCATTACACCCACCGATGACGAAGAAGGCCGTCAGGAAGGTCCCGGTCCAGTAATAGATCTCCGCGGCTCTGAACTGAAAGTCACCCAGAGTGAACAGAACGGTCTCGGGAACGCCGAAGAAGGGAACGAGAATTCCCGATGCGACGTTGGTGCCGATACCCGAAAGTGTGAGTCCTGCTGCAGCAACGAGCTGTCCTGCGATCTTGAGCCGAGGATCCCAGTGCCAGACATCGTCCATGAAGCCGGTCAGGGAGATCGCGAACATTCCCAGCAGCACTCCGATGGGAACCAGTTCGTAGTGCATCGGAACGGACGGAACGAAGATGTAGCTGAAGAGGAATCCAGCGCAGAGACCGCCGAGAATGGCCACACCGCCGAGATAGGCGATGGGGAATCGATGAACCTTGCGATCACCGTCAGGATGATCGATCACACCGCTCTTGATCGCGAGATGTCGCACGATCGGAGTCAGCAGTATCGTGACGAAGAAAGACACGACGAAGACCGGCACGTAGCCATTGAGAAGAGAGCTGACCGAAACATCTCCGGCTGATTCGAACGAACCTCCGATGAAATCAAGAAAGTTCGATTCGAAGATCAGATTGTCATCCAGTTCGATGTCGGTCATGAACAATCACTCCGGGATCCGGCGATTTCGGCGAGGTCATGAATGGTCTGCTCGAGTGTGTAGGAGGGAACGAAGTCGAAGATCTCTCTGATTCGGGTGAGATCGGGAGCTCGGACCGCGAGATCCTCGAAGCCCGGTGCGTACGCCTCATCGTAGGGGACGGCCAGGACCTCTGAATCAGACTCGAGCGTGGCACGGACGAGATGCGCAAGTTCATTGATCGTGATCGGCTGGTCGTTTCCCAGATTGAACACCTTTCCGTGACAGCGGGGTTCGGCGAGCATTCTGGGAAGCATGGGAACGATGTCGCGAACATCGCAGAAACAACGGGACTGCTCTCCGGTGCCGTACACCTGCAACGGAGCGCCGCTGATCGCGGCATCGACGAACGAGGGAAGGACCATTCCGTACGCGCCGACCTGCCTGGGACCCACGGTGTTGAAGAAGCGTGCGATCACGATCGGAGTGCCATCCCTTCTGGCATGAGCCAGACCGAGATATTCATCGATGGCCTTGGAACATGCGTAGGACCAGCGTGATCGACTGGTCGGACCGAACGTGATGTCGCTTTCTTCATGAAAAGGGACCGCTTCACCCTTGCCGTAGACCTCGCTGGTGGAGGCGATGAACAGAGGGGTTCCCTGTTTTTCCACATGATTGAGAATCGCGGAGGTCTGCATGATGTTCGTTTCTATGGTGCTGATGGGATCGTCGACCACGAGTTTCACACCGACCGCTGCGGCGAGATGATAGATGCAGTCGAATCGTGAATCGCATCCCGGTCCGGACAACCACTCCGAGAGGTCGGACTGAACGAAGGTGAGACGATCGGAATGCCGGGCAAGGGCATCCTCGAGATTCGAGAGCCTTCCGGTGGAGAGATCGTCGACCACATCGACTCGGTGACCCAGGTCCAGCAGGTGATTCACGAGGTGTGAACCGATGAACCCTGATCCACCCGTGACCAGCACATGTTGTGAATCGCCTGGATCCATCCTGAGTCCTCAATCCTTCGCGGTGTAGCTGGCCATCGTCTTGAAATTCTTCTTGAAGTATCCGCCCGCGGTGTTGCGTGGACGATTGAAGATGATCCCGATGAATGCAGCATCCAGCTGCTGCAACTGACCGATCAGTCGACCGACGAGACCGCGCTCCTCGGAGCCGGATCGGACCACGAGAATCGTCGCATCACACTTGGAGGCGAGCATCAGGGCATCGCCCGAGACCACTCCGGGTGGTCCATCGAGAATGACGACGTCGTACAGTTCGGTGAGTCGCTTCAGACAGTCATCGAACTTCTGGGTGTTGAGCCGTTCGAAGACACGATTGAGTTCACTTCCGGGACCGATGATGTCGAAACTGTCCGAATCCTCGTTGATCACGGATTCGACGGGCGCCTCCCCGGCAAGAACATCACCGAGTCCCTGACGGGTGGGATCTATTTTGGATGCGGATTCGAGACGCGGACGTCTGAAGTTCGTATCGATCAGGACGACACTGCGACCGGTCGCGCGAATGGAACTGGCAACATTGACGATGACGGTTGTCGTTCCGGATTCGGGCATGCCGCTCATGAGGAGCAGGGACTTGTGACCACCTGAATCCATTTCGCGCGTGATGCGTGCAGCGCACTGGCGATAGGTCTCGGAAAGGATCGAGTCAGGCTCGTCACGAACAATCATGTCGACGGAGTCGATTCCGGTGGGATCGTCCTGTGCATCCGGAAGGATTCCGAGCAGGCGACCGTTCGGGATCGAAGCGGAATCACTCGGAGACCTGAGCCTGTTGTCGAGAACGGCGAACAGGAAGATGAGGCCTGCCACGAAACCGACCATGACGATGACAGTGGCGGGGACGATGGTCTCTATCTTCGGGAATGAACGCTCGTTGGGCAGTTTCGGCTGCTGCATCACACGGACCTTGGAAGCGTCCGCCCGGACCCGGAGTTGATTGAGGTCCGCGATGGTTCGGTTGAGATCGTCACGTTCGGCCATGGTGTTTTCAAGACGACGCTCGAGAGACGTCAGTTCACCAAGAGCGGAGGCATAGTCACGGAGGCTCTGAGTCACCTCGATGTAATCATCCTCGAGGGATTTCAGGAGCCCCTCGTAACTCGTCTGTTGATCCATGGCCTCCTTGTAATCCGCATTCAGATTTCGCTGAATGATCTCATTCAGGGAGACGGCGTATTCCTCCTCGGCTGATTCAAGTCGCCGTTGCAGTCTGGTCACGGCAGGATGGGAATCGGAGAGACGGGATCGCTGGGTGCCAAGGGCGATCCTGATGTCCTGGATCCCCTGCTTGAGGATTCTCAGCGAAGGCTCCTGCTCTGCGAATCGGATCTCATCATTCGAGGGGTCAAGCTGTCCTGCGAGCTTCGCCTCCAGCTGGTTGATGCGTGATGAGACCAGTTTCGCCGACGTGCGGGTCTCCGTGATCTCCTCATTGAGGCTTTCGCTTCGCTTGTTGCGTTCATTGACGGCTTCGTTAAGCGAGGTGATGTTGTTTTCGCGCACGAAATTCTGGCGTGCCGTCTCGATCATGCTGATCTCTGAATCGAGATCGTCTCGTTCATTGGTGAACATCTTCAGGTTTCCCTGAAATCGGTCATCCTCGATCGTGTTCAAGGCACTCACGTAGGAATCGGTCACGGCCTTGAGAACGACCGGCACGTCCGACTTCGTCGAACCGGACCAGACCGCCTGGAAGGTGTTGGTATCCCTTGGATGGGAAACTCCAAGCGTGTCTTCGAGTTCGACCAGAGCGTCGGTCATGTTGAAGGCGCCGTCGACGAAGAATTGAGAGGCCCATTCGGTCGATCGAAGATCACGATTCTGAAGCGCGCCGGTCATGACGCTGGGACTCATGATTCGACTCATCTCGGTCTTTGCAAGACGAGTGACGGTGTCGGCGTTTCGGGAATCCGAACTGACGACATCGTCCGCTGTGCTGAGTTCCGAATTCAATTCGAAAACGACTCGACCCTGATATCTCGGCATGAACATGCCCAGCACGAAGAAAACGCCCAGACCCACGACAATACTGACGAAAAAGGTGGAAACGAGAACCCAGAAGTTCTGCCGGAGCAATCTGATCGGATCGATGGACTTCGTCCCACCGAGAGAACCAGAGCCGCTCTTCGGCGACTGCTTGGTTGGATTTTTCCTGGTCTTTGTTCGTACTGTCATGGGCTGTCCAAAGGATGATGTGGGGGGTGGGGCGTAGGAGACGGCCGAGGATGTCTCAACGGCGGGGGCCTATTGAAGTCTCGAAAGCAATGCCTTGGCGCGTTTCTGCTTTTCATCACTCAGTTGAGGGAACTCCCTCTCGAGTCTCTGGAGCATGACCAACGACTTGTCTCTCTGATCCAGCGCCTCGTACACCTCGGCGAGATTCAGAAGGTTGGAGGCGGAGGGCTGAAGAATCACGGAGCGATTGAGGTTTCTGAACGCCTCCTGCAGATCGCCGATCCTGAAGAGGATGTAGCCATGCGTGTCGAGATACGAAGCGACATTGCGATTGTCTCTGATTGCCTGGGTCGAATACCCAAGCGCCTTCGCAGGATCGTTCTCGCATTCGATGATCATGTACGCAAGATTGTTGAGCGTGCTCGGTTGCTCATCACCCATTTCAACGAGTTCCGTCAGAACCTTGATGGCATCGGCACACCGACCCGCGCTGTAGAGCACAGTCGAGAGCTGCTGCATCAACGCCTTCTTGTACGTGACATCAGAACCGGTGAGTTCGATCGCACGTTCCAGATATTCTGCTCCGGAGACGAGATCCATTCCACCGAACATATTTCTGTCGAACGAAACCGCGGCGAGCCCCGCGAGTTCATGCGGGCCAAGCGGGCCTTCGACAAGTGTCTGAAGCCTTTCCGAAAGCTGCTTGAGTGAAGATGCGTCGGAATTCATCTTGAAGAAATACGCCAGTACCCGATCCATAATGATCGATGGTTCACCGTCCTTGACCATCTGCTTGGCCTGAACGTACGCATCCGACATCTGCCGTTGTGCGCGACGACCCTGTCCGGGCCGCATCGAGGTCGCGAAGGCCTTCGCCGCGCTCAGCACGGGACGAGTGTCGATGACGTCGGGAGCCATCTTGAAGAGTTCATCCAGACGGTCGAGGTTCGGTTCGTCCTGTCTGAACTCGAGATCGATGAAGGCCTCGATGGCCTCGGGCGACTTGTCGAGTTCGATCACGTTCCACCACATTTCCGCGGCACCTTTGGCGTCACCAGCCATGAGCAGCAGAACGGCGATGTCACGCGGCCATGCAGGATCGGAGGGATTGGCCTTCATCGCGATCTTCATCGCCGGGACTGCGAGTCCGGGCGTTCTCTCACTGCGCGCGATCTGTGTCATCGCCGAACGAGCCAATGGATCGGACCCGCCACGCCGCAGGTACTGATCGACGGTCTGCAACGCGTTCTGTCCCTGTCCGGAGATCATGTATGCGCGGACCAGATTCGAATTGGACGCCCAGCTCATCGGATTAATGTCCCTGCCGAGCTTGGCGTTGGCAATCATGTCCGCCTGAACCACATCGGAGTGCTGCAGCTCGTTCAACGCCTGGAGCATCGTGTGCTTTCTGAGATATGGCCTTGCGTTGGAGGCGCTGGTCTCGATCGCCTGGTCGCAGAGTGCGATCCCCTTTCTGAAGAAGCTCAGGATCTGAGCTCGAAGCGTGTTCTCCCGGTCACGCATCTTGGCGAGCGAATCAGTGTCACCACTCATGGAGGCGAGACCGACGGCCTCGACGGTGTCGTTGTACTCCTGAATGACCTCGAGGGCCGAACCCAGTTCGATTTCCGCCTCGAACAAAAGGAGTTCGAATCTTAGATTGACCGAATCCTGGTACTCCGATGAAGACCGGATGTCGGCGATTTCAGAGCGGACTTGATCGAGTGAATCCTCGTTGAGAAGGAGTCTGAGCATCGCGAGGCGGTCGATGGTCTGCCCGGTCTTCTCGGAGATGGCACGACTGAGCTCCTGGGAACCATCCCAACCGGTGGTGAGGCCCGCCTCGAGCGCCATTCGCAACGCGGAAAGATCCTCCGAGGCGGCGATCTTCTCGAGCTGCTCGTAGACGAGGGTCTTGTCCGCGGATCCGCTGGCAAGCGAGACCACCCTCAGACGCTCGATGGGCGTGAGTTCCGCTTCGCAGCAGTCGAGCAGTCGGTTCAGCTCGGACACGACCATCTCATTGTCGTTCACGATCCGGTAGGACTCCGCTCTGGCCAGCCGGATCAGGCGGAGTTCGGCCTGATTGCGAGCGTTCTTCTCCAAAGTGTCCAGCGTGGTGAAACCCCTTTTGCGAAGATTCTGACGACACTCGGAAAGAAGCTCACGGCGTTTCGTCGCGCCGAGCGAGCCCCAGGCATTGGGACTGAAACGTGGCTCACCCTTGCTGTCGAGGATGTAGATCCGGTTCGGAGTGACCGTCATCAGCAACTGGGCGTACTTGGTCGCGTTGTACAGGTTGATGATCGGATCATCCATGCCGATCGAGTCGGCGAGATCGCTTTGATAGATCGCCTTGCGTTCGGCGAGAGCGACGTCCACGTCACCGATGTCTGCTTCGATCGAAAGCCATTGATCGAGAAGAAGACCTCGCGTCACAGGAGCAAGGACTGCGTTCCTGAGAAGCTCCAGCGCCTGCTCGCGTTCGCCCGCGGATTCAAGCAAATTCGCATACTGCTTGATGATGTAGACGTTGCTGGGGGCCTTGTTGAACGCAAGGCGCATGGATTCGATGGCCTCGGTGTTGCGCCCGAGATTCTCAAGGGCGAGCGAATGCAGGATGTATGTCTCTTCGGACGCGATACCTCGTTTGATGAGTGGATCCAGCAATTCTAGAGAACCGAGATAATCACCCTTGCGTGACGTGAACACCGCTTCGGTGTTCACCAGTTCGACCTCGTCGTTCTCGACGGCGCGAATCGCATCGAGGGCCCTGGCGGTCATCTCGCCCGGTCCGAACGCGCCCATGTTCTGAGTTTCCGCCAGGAGAACTGTTCCGAAGAAATTACGTCTGACATCCCTGTCCTTCGAGATCTCACTGGTCGCCTCAGTGAAGGCATCGACGACAAGCTGATCCGCGGGAACGTCCGCATCCGGGTTGGCCGCCAGGTATCGAACGAGATCGGAGAAGAAAAGGGCACGTTGACTGGGAGCGTCTTCGTGGATGACCGCCGATGAAAGTCGCAGACGCTCGATCGGGTCTTCAGTCGACATCAGAAGCTTCAACTGCTGGGCGGAGAGATTCGTCTCGGAATCCTCCATCGACTCCAGAATCCGGGTGGCCTCATCGAAACGGTTCAATCTGAAGTTGAGCAAGGCCACGAGATTCTTCGTGGCGTCCTCATCGGCGATCGCATTCAGAGCCTCTGCCATCTTGAGGGCGTCCTCAAGGCGACCTTCGGAGACCGCGTTCTGGATTCGCTGATAGGAACGATCCGCGAGCGTGGATGTGCTCTCGACGAGCGAGCCGAGGACCGCACTGTCCTCATTGGCCTTGCCGAGCAGTTTCAATGCGTTCTCGTTTCCGGGATCACCACTCAGGACACCATTCAACTGGATGGCGGCCTCGCTCTTGCGACCCTGATTGAGAAGCTCGACGGCGTAGGAGAGTCGCAGAGGAGCGACCTGATCGAGGGGGATTCGACTCAGGAAATCTGCGAGGATCTCGGTCGCGGCTCCGCCTTCACCGGTCTGCCGATAGGCGATGATGAGACGGGGCAGGAATCTCGACATGATTCCCGTCTTGCGGACGAAATTCGAATCCTGAAGCTCGGAGAGCTTCGCCCTTGCGAGTGACATGTCATCCCTGAGAACCGCGATGCTGCCGTCGAGATAGAGTTCGACCTCGTCGAGACCGGAAATCCCGGCGAACTGATCCCGCACGATCTGTGCGTTCGCCTCGACATCCGAGAGAGTGGTCGTTCCGGGTTCTTTATCGACCTGCTGCAACGAATACTTGTTGAACGCACTGTCGAAGAGCACGATCGATGCATCACGCCGTGCGAGGGGCTGAACCATGGACATGAGACCCACGGACTCACGGGGGGCTGCGATGATCGACCGTGAGACTTCCGAGGAGGTCTCGGAATCGTCGNTGATGTAGGTGGTGGCGTACATCAGCTGGAGATCGAGGGGAAGAAGACCGGCCTCGAAGAGTTCGAAAGTCTTGGGTCTCACTTTCGAAGGATCGATGATTCCAATGTTGAACATCAACCTGAGCTCGTTGACATCAGACATGTCCAGGTCATCGGGACCAGCTGCAAGCATCCGGTCGGCGACCTCCGTGAAATGTTCGAATGCGAGATCCNTCTCCTCCTGGATCCTTTCAAGCGGGGGCGTCTCCATNAGCAGCATGCGCTGGATTCGCGCCTGCCGGATNCCNGGAGTCATNTCGGCGCCNCTGTTCNNGAATCGATTGAACAAGGCATCGAAACCATCATCCTNNTCGGAAAGCACTCGATCGAATCTGAGGCTGTCGTTGGCGTTCTTGTACTGGACGGCCTCCTTGAGTCGTCGCCCGAGAGCGATTTCCCAGATGANGGNCGAGGGGTCTTCNGATTCGAGNGCCTCATCGAGAGTCGAATCGAANTCGTCCTGCTCGCCGAACTTGAGAAGGTCATAGGTCTTGGACATCGCGAGAAGCCGGAGATCATGTGCGAACCGATTCGCCTCCCCGTCTTCGGGAAACTCCTCGAGCATGCGCCCGGATGCCTCGACGACCGATTCCCAGCTCGAAGATGTTTGGAAGACCATCGCGCGGTCGACATAGATCTGAAGAAGATTCATCCAAGCCTGTGCATCTCCCTGGAAGAAGCTGATTCGCTGTTCCTTCAGGGGGATGTACTGACGTTGATATCGNTCGATCGCCTCGGCTTCGGTTTCGGGCACCATCTTGAGAAGGATGCGCTCGTAGTCATCGTAGTAGGACTGGTTGGAGGGATCCTTTCCGATCGCCCGGCCGATGTAGCTCAAGGCGTCAACGAGGTTGCCCGCNTTCTCCTCACCGATCGCCCGTTCGTACGCGCGATTGGCGTCACCGGAGATGATGAAGAACGCGATACCCGCGATGCCGATGCAGGCGAAAAGAAGTGCTCCGGCAAGAATCGCGATGAATTTCTTGTTGAGTTTGCTGGCCATCAGGATGTGCTCTCAGTCGGTGGGTTTTCAATGTCAGACCAATCGGGAAGACATCTCATCAACTGCGGAAGCAGGNCTTCGGAGATNTCTTCGACGGAATTTNGNTATTCATCCAGGTAGGAATCGTCGTCGTTCTCCACGCGATAGGAGGCGGAGAACTGGACCTTACAGTANTAGGCGTATTCCTCNGTCCAGTCGAANGCGAGGTTTCGNACNCCGAANGAACTGGGCGTGAGTCTTCCNTTGGCGACGAAGAAATAGCCGCCCACGGTGCGGATGGATGGATTCTTCGTGTTCTCGAACACGATCACACGAATCTCCATGTCGCCGACCGGCATCTTCACGACCTGGACCTGNCCGGTGATGGGATGTTCGACCGGGGTGGTTCTGTAGGGATCATCGGTCGCGCGATTGATCTGATCCGAGATCTGCCATGAATCCTGGCCGATCTCCATGGGATAGATTTCGCCATCCGTCATCTGGCTCAAGCCGGCGGCGTACCAGCAACGCTCTGGAATGTGGGGGACATCATCGATCGCACCGGTGTAGTAGGCGATGTGCAAAGACATTCCGGTGACGGAATCATCCTCGTTGACGTAGTTCCGATCGATGAAGAGATTCGTTCCGAGTGACTCCTGGACGGCATCGCTGTAGTCAAGTTCCTCTCCGAACTGGGTCCATTCGCCGAGCTCGGGTGGAATGGTGTCGAGNGANGCACGNAGCGGAACCGTCTTCTTCTCGAGAAAGACTCCGTACTGAACGACNGCGGCCCGAAGCGTCNNNGCGCCGAGGATGAAGACGACGATGGCGGCGATCGTNCGGGGAATGATTGGAGCGGAGAATCTCAGACGACCACCNTCATGNGTNGTGGAATGTTCGACGGGNGACTCGACGACGAGCTTTCGCACGATCCACATCAGGAAGATGAAGACCAGNAACGCGGGAATGAGCCAGACGAGACCCACGAAGGTGTGGAANTCACCCGAGACGAAATTGGAGTCGTATCGAGACAGCAGGCCAAGCGTCATCACTCTGAGGACGTTGACGAAGATCGCGACAGGTACGCCGAGAATGACCAGGAGGATCCGCTGCCAGCTTCGTGCAAGGCCGACGTAGGCCATGGCCGTGCCCAACGCGAGAAACGCCACGAGCATTCTCATTCCGGAACAGGCTTCAGCGACATTGAGCGGGAAGGATTGNAGNCCNTGATGCAGAGTCAGCGTGTTTCCAGCGAGATCGACATCGAAGCCCATGACNCGCAGGCAGAACCANGCTCCACGGGCCGAAAGGTCCTGAAGGTCGTTNGTGATCGGGGTCATGATGCGCTTCGTGATCACGACCCCGAAGGCGAAGGTGTAGAAGAGCGGGAAGGACATCAGTCTCAACCCNCTCCAACCCGANTACANGAGGATCANTCCGAAGACNGCCCAGAAGACNCCNCCGGCTCGTACGAGGNGATGGATCAACTGCTTGGGCCCGATCGAACCGATCGTGAAGATGAGNATGCCGAAGGCGATGAATCCCAGACCCGCCCAGGATGGGGAGAGTGGCTTGGATGTGATCTCGTCCTTGTTGAGCCAGATGAACCAGATGGCGATCAACGGCACGACGAAGATGTGCCCCCAGTCCGANGGTTCCGCGATGGCAAGCCGGACCTGCATGTTGAAGAAGGTCCAGAANCTCAGGCCNAGNGTGATNGCNATGGACANCGCACACATCCAGAGGATGGTGGGAGTNGGAACGTACTCTCCGGAANGGTNGTCATTCCCCGGAGGCACGTGGCTCTGGCCTGTGAGCGTGCTCATGATCTTCTCATCGACCTGTTCCNCCCTCGCATCCACAACGAGAAGAGGATTGACNGTGACAACTTGGACATCCTGTCCAAANACGNGNAAGCCATCGACGAAATGGCNTCATGCATGGAGAAAAACCCGCTTATTGATCTCCAANGACGTATCAGGTCAGTACGAACACNCCCCGCCATGTTGTTCGGTCGACTTCGAATTTTGCAGCGAGATCTCACGAAAAGGACTGTTCCAAGAAGGCGCACATACTGCAAGTCNCTGAAGTANCTGACCTTATNNTTGGACCAAGGGAGACTCTGTCAAAGTNTCCACTTCGGGTGGGGGGAGGTCCNANAACGTGATTACCTAAAGTTTCCGATATTGGTGGGNGGAGGTCCGAANACGTCGTTGCCNAAGTTGCGGTCCAGGAGGAATCCGAACCCGTAACTGGCTCTGAAGCCGTTTCTGACCACTGCGAGCGGCTGTGCCCAGAAATTNGTGCCGATGATCACGTGATCATCNGGCTGCATGTAGATGTCGGGCTCGCTNCGNTTNCGAATCGCGGAAAGATTCACTCGAATGGCTGTTTCACGATTGGGTCCGATTTTTCGGACCAGATCCACGCGGGAGGGGATCGCGATGGGACCGAAGCCACCTGCGGCCGTGATCAACCGGCTCAGCGTCAGACGACCGGCTCTTGGCAGCGTGAAGACGCCGGGACGATTGATCTCACCACCGATGTAGACGTTTCCCTCGGTGGGAGGCTCCACGAAAATTCGGTCCTCGGGTCGGATCACCACATTGAGTTCGCTGTCACCACGAGCGAGACGTTGATAATCGATCTGAATGACACGGGTCGCATAGGANCGTGANCGAGCTGTGGCATCATTGACNGGAAGCATCATCTCNACATCCTGCTGCCCACCNCCGACNGGNACCCAGACTTCACGCTTCTGATCAAAGCGATATCCCGACGTCGAACCACCCTTGAACTCGGCNGGCCTTCGATAGTCCTGCGANGAATCNGCCTGGCTTNCGGANGCATNCGANTNCTGTTGNTCGAGAGCATTCAGATCGAGCAGCGAATCGTCGTCCTGACGAACCATTCCGGGCGTCCCGGAACGATTCGTGGAACCGGAGTCCTCGAGCTGATCGATCAGACTTTCCATGTCCATGTTCGAGGACGGGGTGTTCGAAGGAGTNGNGCTGGAAGACGAGGAGGANNTCGNNCCATCACCTTGCGTNCGGTTCTTNAGATCGGAGTTCACTCGCTCGTTCAGAGGAATCTCTCTGATGACATAGATGTTCTCAGTCGTGCCGAGCGTGCCACCCGCCATGGCGAGCGCATCCATGACTCGATAATCGGGGCGGGGAATGGAATAGACGCCGGTTCCGTTGACGACACCATAGATCGTGAATTCGAAACTCTGGCCGCTCTGCAGCGCCACCGTGATCAGAGGATCGGCGATGGATCCCTTGAGACGATCGGAGATCTCGTTTTCAAGACCGGACAGCGTGAAGCCCGCGGCGGAGACATCGCCGAGCGTAGGCAATCGAATGTTTCCCGCCTGATCGACGAGACAGGTCGAGACATCCATCTGGTCCGCGACAACGAGGTCGTAGATCTGCACCTGGACGACATCACCCGCTCGCAGACGATATTCGAGACTTCCGGGGAAGAGGTCCTCGGGAACCGGCTGAGTGATCTCCGCGAAAGGCTTCTCCGCGATCTGAATCACGTCGATCCGTTCCAGAATGGGCATGGTGGTCGGAGCGAACTCGAAATACCCGGTCTTGCTGGGGTCCATGTAGTTGTCGACTTCGCATCCGACCGAGAACACCAGAAAGAACATCACCATGAAAAGATGCTGGAGGTAACGGATCTCATTCTTCAAGCGCATGATCAACTGTCTGCTCCCAGAGCGATCTTTTTTCCGGCCTGTACGGAAGAACAGAAACGAACGTTTCCGGTTGTCGTCAAGAGTACCAACATGAACACGTAGAATCACCAGCAATGAAGTGATCCGGTCAGCTAAGAATCGGCATTTTTCGGTCTTAGGGTTGAGTAAAGAGTCATTGCCGGACCAATCACTCAGGACCCTGCGCGGGAATTCCCATCGAGCGCGCCGGAACCACCCGCCACGGCTCTCTTGAGCACGGCGGCACGCACGAGAACACCAGCGGCAACCTGTTCCAGAACCACTGAACCAGGATGTTCGTCAAGGACCACTGAATCCAATTCAACTCCTCGATTCACCGGACCGGGGTGGAGGATGAGCTGTCGGGGACCGAGCCGCGCCGCTCGCTGAGCGGTCATGCCATAGCCCGACCTGTAATCACTTGGAATCAATGAACTTGAGCCACGCTCCCGCTGGATTCTCAGCATGATGATGGCGTCAGACTCGGCAAGCGAAGCATCGAAGTCATGTGAGACCGCCACCTCGTCACCCGAGAGAATGGAGGTGAATGAGTCATCGACCAGCCCGGGTGGACCGACCAGGGTCACGTGAGCCCCCAGGGCACGAAGACCGTGGATGTGGGATCGAGCGACTCGGCTGTTTGTGATGTCACCGACGATGAGAACCCTTTTTTCGGAAAGATCACCGAGGTGATCCTGCATGACGAAGATGTCCAGAAGGGCCTGGGTGGGATGTTCGTGACGACCATCACCAGCATTGATGGTCGCGGCATCGCATGCCTCCGCCACAAGCTCCGCACCACCATTGAGTCCGCTTCGCACGACGATCACATCGACGCCCATCGCATCGAACTGAAGCGCGGTGTCGATGAGGGTCTCCCCCTTGGAGACGCTCGAACCCGACGAGGTCAGATTGATGGGGTGACCACCAAGTCGGATCGTGGCCGTTTCAAACGAGCAACGGGTCCGAGTCGAATTTTCGAAGAAGAGATTCGCGACCACACATCCGTTGAGTTCATCACCCCGGGCGTGTTCCCGCAGATCACGAGCATCATCGAGAATCGACATGATCTCGACGGCGGTCATGCCCTCGATTCTGAGGAGATTCTGCTGCTGATCGGTGCTCCAGGTCATCGATGATGATGCTACCACCCCGGAGGTCATGAGACGACCCCGAGATCATTCATCCACGGAGGCATGTCTGAGAAAATGGGCTTCTCCGGCGGCCAGATTGGGAACCCAGAGAAGATCCAGACTCTTCTGCGACCGGATACCCGAGGCGATTTCGGTGATGGTGACCTTCGTGGTGTACCAGTCGAATTGAAGGTCCTGGGGGATTTCCAGCATGTTTCTCAGGAAGAGATCTCTCAATCGAGAACTGGATGAGTAGCGAACCCGGTCCACGATCGGACTGATCACGGGAATGCCGGTGTCCTTGGTCAGCACCTCGACCTTGACATCGAATTCATGGGCCCATTCTCCGGTCGACGCGTTCTGAGTCGGTGAGACCCCGTCAAGTTCCACGTACCAGATGAAACGAGGCCGCTCCTTGGGCGAGAAGGTCAATGGTTCGATCACATCGACGTCACCGAAATCCCTGACCCAGCTGCAGAGTTCCATGCGAGAGATCTGAAATGGAGACTCGTCTTCGACCGCGTCGATGATCCCGGTCAGGGCTTCGAGAAGATCCTCTTCCCCCCCACCATCGTCGAGCTCGCTGCCAAGAGACTTGAAGTGCTCGTAGACGATCGAAACGATGATGCGTTCCTGCTCGGTGAGTTCGGTCAGACCCGAGGGCTCGAACGGTTTTTCAGGAGTCACCCATGCCATCAACATCGCCAGTGCGAGGTGCTGCTTCAATGGCGCATCACTGCGTGCGGCCGAGGCAAGCAGAGAACGGACCATCTCGGTGGATGGTTCGATCCGAGGCAGGGCGTCGTTCAGATCCGACTCGAGGTCGGCCTGCGTTGAGTCCGATGAGCGAGGTGCCGCGACCGTGATGATCTCGCCAGGCTCGGTTCCCCGCACCGCGGCATGGTCGGAATCACTCGCAGGGGAATCGGACGATCCGGAAGAGGAGGGTTCGGACCCGGCATCATCGGCCTTGCGAGCCTTCAGGGCCTGATGACCGGCCAGCATCTCATCGAGGATCGCATTGATGCTCTCGGCATCCGGGGATGTGCCTGGTTCGAGCTGTCCGCTCTGATCGACAGGAGCCTGAGAAGACGTGGGTGTGACCGAGGTCTCAGCAGCCAGAAAACCCTTTCTGACCGAGGCTTCGGGTGAGGAATCCGCTCCAGCAGGGCTGAAACCCTGTTTCGAAGCACATCCAAAGAGCGTGCAGCACAACAGAGTGGTCACACCGAGAAAACGAACTGGGTTCTGGAACGAAGACATGCGGTGCGCTCCTGCGACCTTGGGATCATCCTGATCCACCGTGCCAATCGACAAGTCACTTCAGACCTGTTTCTTTCAACCTAGTTTATCGGCCAATTGGGCCGCGACACATTCAAGAGTTCGACGAGTGGCCTCTCGAGAGGCGGGTGCATCGGACAATCCGGGCATTCGACCGGTCTTGGTTCGCCGATCAAGCTCCAGCAGCGACTCGAGCATGGCGCCTGTTCTGCGGGATCCCAGACGTTGTGCGGCTGCGGGCAGGGTCCGAGCGGATGGACCCCACAGCTGCAAAGGACGCGAGAGCGCCGCGGTGGGCATCCCCTGCTCGAGCATGAGGGCCGCTTCATTGAGTTTGCGAGCGAGATCGACGCAGGCCCACATCAGCAGCACGCTTGGCGCCCGGCTGACGTCATAGAGGGACTGAAGAGTCTTGAGCGCCAGAGCCCGGTCCCCGGCAAGAATCGGCTCCTGAATCAGCCAGGCCTGTTCTTCCCGCCCCAGACCGACGAGTTCGATGACGGCGTCACGCGTGATCGCGGCGTCAGGTCCGGTTCCACAGGCGGATGCGAGTTTCGACAATTCGACGTCGAGGCGTGAGAGAGAAGTTCCGATGCGTTCGACCAGAAGACGAGCCGCGGAGGGCTCAAGACGGACCTGATGAACCTTCTCGACCCGTGCGACGCACCATTTCTCAGCTGCGGCATCTCCGGGAGGTTCACACTTGATCACGGTGCCGTTCTTCTTGACGGCCTTGTCGAAGTTGCCGGGTCGCCATTCACGAGACCTGAGAAGAAGCGTTGCCTCGGACATCGGTTCGGCGGCGTATCGCTCCATGGCCGGTCTGTTTCCCGCGGCTTTCATGAAGTCGGACGCATTGTCGATCACGACCAGCTTGTGCGATTGCATGAGTCCGTAACTTCGAAGCTCGTCCAGAACGACCGACAAGGCGGTGGTGGCTCCATCGAAGACGAACTGCTCGATCTCTCCGTGCGCCTCCTTGAGGGAATCGACCAGGCGCTTCGTGTATTCCGCATGCAGAAACAGTTCGGGACCATGGACGATCACGATCGACATCTCGGCTGAAGGGGCCTTGACGGGGGTTGAGGGCTTGCGGGCCATGAGAAGATCCTACGCGGAGAGTGCCGATTGATGGAAGAGCGCTAGCATCTTCAGGGAATGCGGTGCATTCGATGTGGACACCGCCGAGGAGGTCGTCGTTTCATGCGTTTTCTCCACGTCATCGAGGGCCCTGATTCGAAGGCGGCGTTCGCGCTGCCCGATCTCGAGCCACAGCTCATCGGTCGCTCGACCGAAGCGCTGCCCATCACGGATCCGTCGGTGAGCCGAAGACATGCCGAAATGACACCCGATGGCAAGAACTGGTTCATCAGGGATCTGGAGTCCACCAACGGCACCCTCGTCAATGATGAAGCCATAGAAGGGCGGACGCTGCTCCAGCCGGGTGATCGGATCAAGTGCGGTTCGAGCGTGTTTCTCTTCGATCGAACCCCGGATGACAGGATTCCGATCCACACCATGGAGATCGATCCGACCGGCATCCGGATCATCCACCGTCATGGAGATGACGACACCGACCATGGACGCGGACGACAGAGAGATCAGCTGCGCCATGTGATCGCCGGCACCGAGCTTGCCATGAGCGATTCCGATCAAAGGGAGTATCTCGAGGCCTGTCTGGATCTGATTCTTGCGGCGACAGGCGGCCGCAGCGCGGTCGTGATCGTGAACGCCACCTCCGGCTCGAAGGCCGATCTGATGCTCGCCCGCCATGCCGACTCGGCCTCCCTGGCGCCGATCGATCTGAACCGAACCCTCGCGGAGGTGGTCCGACAGGAAGGGACCTCGATCGTTGCCGAATCACCCTCTACTTCGAACGCATCGAACCAGCGCTGTGTGGGGGCACCCCTACGTTCGCGTGAACAGACTCGTGGCGTGGTTGTGGTGAGCTTGGATGAGACGTCGGCTCAGACGAATCAACTCGACCTCGAACTCCTTCATGTCCTGGCTGGCCAGGCCGGCATGGCGCTCGAGCAGCGCCTTCTTGTGAACCAAGTCCTTGTAAATTCGAGGCTTGCCGCAATGGGCGAGACCGTGGCCGCGATCAGTCACGGCATCAAGAACATTCTTCAGGGACTGAGGGGCGGCACCGACGCCGTCGCGATGGCCCTGCAAAGAGATGATCTGGAGATGGCTGGCCGAGGATGGAACGTGCTGGCCAGAAACCTCGATCGGATCCAGTCACTGACCATGAACATGCTTGGATTCGTGCGAAACAGGGCCTTCGACATCGAGCGGGTCAATCTGGCGGAATTGACGACGGAAGCGAAGGAACTCCTGGTCGCTCAGACCAGCCGTGCGGACGTCCAGCTCGAGATCGAGCTTCCTGAAGACCTTCCACCGGTTCCTCTGGATGCGTCAGCCATGCTGCAGGCCTTGCTCAATCTGCTGTCGAACGCGATCGATGCCTCGACGGCGGGAGGAGTGGTCACACTCAGAGCGTCATACGACTTTGAAAAGGATCTCTTCTTCATCGATATCGAGGATTCCGGAGGTGGAATCGATCCTCAGGTTCGTGAACGACTCTTCGAGCCATTTGTCACCTCGAAAGGCCAGAGAGGCACCGGTCTCGGGCTGGTCGTGAGTCGCCGAATCCTCGAGCAACATGATGGAGCCCTCGAATGCCACGAATCGAACGCATCTGGCACGGTGATGAGAATGACGCTGCCGGGCAATCCGACGGAGCGAGATCCCGCAGACACCGACTCACCAGACCCTCTTGATGGAGAATTGGGTGTGGAGTTCGGAGAACCGGAGCACTGAAACACCCCGTGGAGGTTCAGGAAGTGCTATCCTTCGCCCTCACGGCATTTCCTGGCCCTCAGCTCGTGGAGAGCATTACGCATGCACCCCAGCACTTTCTCAGATCAGATCATCACCGGCGGTTCACCTCTCGTTCAGAATGAACCACCACTTCCCCACCTCGTCGATCCAAGAGCCTCCGTCAATTATCAGCGGACTCGAGAGATGTCGATCGACGAACTCCTTCTGGAAAACCGAGTGGTCTTTCTCATCGGAGAGATCAACTACTCCTCGGCTGCGAGGATCATCATGCAGATGCTCTACCTCGAGAACCAGAAGAAGGGGCAGGACATCAACTTCTACATCAACAGCCCGGGTGGCTCGGTCGACGACACGCTCGCGATCTACGACACCATGAGCTTCATCTCGAGCGAAGTCGCCACCTACTGCATCGGACGTGCCTACTCGGGCGGTTCGGTGCTCCTCGGCGCGGGCGAAAAGGGCAAGCGACACATCCTGCCGCACGCCAAGGTGATGATCCACCAGCCGAGCGGCGGAGTCACCGGTCAGACCACCGACATCCAGATTCAAGCCGAACAGATCGTCAAGGCGAAGCACACCCTCGCCGAGATTCTCGCCCGACACTCGGGACAGGACGTGGAGAAGGTCATCGCCGATGGTGAGCGTGACAAGTTCTTCACGGCACAGGAAGCCAAGGACTACGGCCTGGTCGACGAGGTCGTCGGCAACGTTCCCAGCAAAGACTAAACCGGGACAGTCACGTCCCATCGGAGTATTCGATGAGCCTCGTACCGATCGTCATTGAAAAGACTGGCCGTGGAGAACGCGCCTACGACATCTTTTCCCGACTCCTCAACGACAGAATCGTCTTCTGCTCGGGTCCAGTCGGAGATGAGATGGCCAACCTCGTGGTCGCTCAGCTTCTCTTTCTCGCGAACGAAGACGCCAGCGCCGACATCAGCCTCTACGTCAACAGCCCGGGTGGCAGCGTGACGTCGGGGCTCGGCATCGTCGACACCATGCGCTTCATCCCCTGCGACGTCTCGACCTACATCATCGGGCAGGCCGCCTCGATGGGCTCGGTGATCGCGTGCTCCGGCACCAAGGGCAAGCGACATGCGCTGCCCAACTCGGAAAACCTGATGCACCAACCCCTCCTCAGCGGGGTGCTCGAAGGACAGGCGACCGACCTCGAGATCGAGGCGCGTCACATCCTTCGACTTCGCGAGCAGCTGTATGCGATCTATTCGGATGCGACCGGTCAGAGCGAGGAGAAGATCGCGAACGATTGCGAGAGAAATCTCTGGCTGAGTTCCGAGCAGATGCTCGAGTACGGACTCATCGATTCGATTCTCACCTCGCTTCCAGACAAGGCCAAGAGCGACTGACCGACTCGGTCCACGTTCACATCTCTACTCGGAGCACGCATGAGTGATCAGACCGATGCACGTCCGGCCCCCGAACAGGTCACAGCCTTCCAGAGTGACTTCGAGCTGGTCCGCAGGGAGATCGCCAAGGCGGTCGTCGGTCACCGGGAGATCGTCGACGGGGTTGTGATCTGCCTCTTCGCCGGCGGACACGCGCTGCTCGAAGGCGTCCCGGGACTGGGCAAGACACTGCTCGTGAGATCTCTGAGCGAAGCTCTGCAGCTTCAATTCAACCGAATCCAGTTCACACCCGACCTGATGCCCGCGGATGTCACCGGCACCACGATCGTCATCGAGGGGGACACCGGCCGCGACTTCCAGTTCCGCAAAGGCCCGATCTTCTCCCAGATCGTGCTCGCGGACGAGATCAATCGCGCGACGCCCAAGACCCAGTCATCCTTGCTTGAAGCGATGCAGGAACGTTCGGTGACGGTGGGCGGCACGACCCATCAACTGGAGCGACCGTTCTTCGTGATGGCGACCCAGAACCCGATCGAGCAGGAAGGCACCTACCCACTGCCGGAGGCGCAGCTCGACCGATTCTTCTTCAAACTGGAAGTCGGGTACTCCACCCGCGAGGAACTCGCGGAGATTCTGGACCGAACCACGACCGGCTATCAGGCTCAGATCAATCCCGTGCTCGATGGCGAACGGATCAAGGCCCACCAGGCGACCGTGCGATCCGTCGGCATCGAAGAGAAGATCCAGGACTTCGCGGTTCGGATGGTCCTTGCGACACACCCCGAAGGTCAGTTCGCTCCACCGATCGTGAACCGATTCCTCCGCTTCGGTGCGAGCCCCCGCGCGGCTCAGACACTCGTCCTCGGTGGCAAGGTCATGGCCATGCTCGATGGACGCAACCACGTCTCGACCGACGACATCAAGGCGATCGCCCTGCCCGCACTGCGACATCGATGCCTCCTCAACTTCGAAGGCGAAGCCGAAGGCATCTCGACCGACGAGGTCGTGACCAACATCGTCGACACGCTGCCCGCCTGAAAAACGCGTCAGTCATGCTTAAAGACCGTTTTTCTGGCTCATCAAGCCGGAAAAACGCACCAAGGCCTGCTCAACAGCGGAGACTATGAAATGCACTGAGTTCATCTTAAGATGCCATCCGGGACCGCTGATTGGCATTGGAGCATTCCTTGGAAGATCGGGATCTGCAACATCAACTAGACGCACTGCTTCAGCGCATCGAAGCAATCGAATCCCGTCTGGAGGACGTGCTTCCCAAGGAGAAGTCCAAGGCCCCACCCCCACCACCAGTTGCTCCAGCCGTACCTCAGAAGTCGATCGAACCCGCGAAACCGGTCGAACCGGCCAGCCAGGTGACGATGACTGAAGGGACCGAACTCCAGGCGCTCGATCAAAGACCCGAAACACCACAAACACCGGTGAAATCGACGGCATCCGGCTCGATCAATGAAACTGCATTCGGCAAGCGCGTGAGCGCGGCGTTCACCAACCTCACGCTCGAAAATCTGGTGGGCGGTCGCCTCTACGCGATTCTCGGTGCCTTGCTGGTGATCATCGCCGCCGGCACGATGCTGAAGCTTGCGTGGGATGCCGAATTGTTCGATCTGTTGCCGGATCAGTTGAAGTGCTTCCTCGCGGCGGCATTCGGTGGCGCGCTCATCGTCAGCGGAGAAGTCGCCCGGCGGAAGATCTCCGCCTGGGCCTCGATCGGACTGACGACGGCCGGGCTCGGTGTGCTGTATGCGACAAGCTACGCGGCATGGGACGTCTTCGAAGTCGTTCCGGCCAGCGTTGGTTTCATCCTGCTGGTCGCCACGTCGGGACTGGGAATCTTCCTCGGCGCACGAGCAAAGCTTCTCAGCGTGGCCGCACTGTCACTCATCGGCGGCTACCTGTCGCCGCTGATGTTCATGGACACGGACTCCTCGACGTACACCCTGCCGGTCTATCTGATCGCACTGTTGTTGGTGGGCTTGATTCTCTGCGCTCGATCCGGCAACACCTATGCACTGCTGCGATCGATTTCATGGTGGGGCACGATCGGATTCGGCACCCTCTGGATCATGACGTCTCCATCCGTCTCCGCCTGGACGCACATGATCTTCATCGCCTGCGTGTGGGCGACGATCCAGCTCGAATTGGTCTACTCCGCGACGCAACATCAACTCACCACGCTGCCTCGTGATGAGAACGCGGATGAGTTGATCGGGTGGGATGTGATTCGCCCGCTCGCGTCGTCGTTCACCACGACGGCATGGGCCATCGCGCTCGCACTCATGACCTGTCACAACCAGGGACTGGACACGGGCACCTGGCTGATTCCGGTCGGCCTTGCCACCGCTCTGCTCGCCGCATCCGCCCACAAGGTCGGCTTGCGTACGATTCTCTGCACACGACCCACCGACGATCTTCAACGTCTGGCCACGGTGTTCGTCACCGAAGCGGGCGCCCTGGTCTTCGTGGCGATGTCGATCGCCTTCGGCGACTGGACGGGCGTGATCGCGTGGACGGTGCTCGGCGTGGGTGCGGTGGTCGCAGGCGATCGACTCAACTCGAAGGCGCTGATCGTCTACGGCATCATCACCCAGGCGATCGGAGGCACCAATCTGATGCTTCTGGAGTGGTGGGTGGTCACGGTGGTCGACGCCGACTTCGCGGGTGGCTTCACGATCACCCGCGGGACCGTGCTGATGATCGTCGCCGCCCTCGGCTGGCTGATCACCGGTGGTCTGATACGTCGTGCCTCGGAGACGGGCTCAACATGGCGACAGGCCGCACACTTCCTGATGGGCCTCGGCATCACCATGAGCCTGATCGGTTTTCTGAATGATCAGTCGACGTCGCTCCAGGCGACCTGGGTGCTCATCGTGCTGAGCGCGTTGATCATGACGGTTGGCACGTATCTCACATCCAGAGGACTGCATACATACGGCATTGTGATTCAGTTCCTGACGTTCCTGATGATCGTGATGGTCGGTCATTGGTGGGACATTTCTGAACAACTCCAGTTCGCGGGCATCGTCCTGACGCCATGGTGGTGGCCGATGCTGGCCCTTTCCGGCGTGACCTTCGCGTCATCGCAGGTCTTGTCGCGGATCGATGTGGAGGACCGGCGACAGATGGCGATCGGTCTCGCCGCCTTCGCAATCGCCATGCTCTTTCTGGGGGTCTTGCACGAAGAGGCCTCACACACCTCGGTCCTCGTGGTCTGGCTGCTTTTTTCAGCCGGTGCGTTCACACTGCAGACGGTCCGACCGGAGCTGTGTCTTTCGAAAACCGGCTTCATCGGTACCGTCTTGACCATCTGGCCCTGGATCCAATCCATCGAGGGCCGCTGGGAGGACCAGTCGAATCCGTTGGGATTCACCAACGGACTGTGGTGGGGATTGATCGTGAGCGTCGCCATCTGGTTCGCCGCGATCATGGAACGTCGATTGAATCCGGGCCATCGATCCAGTCGATACCTGGCGGCATTCGGAATGGGTCTTGCCACCCTGTTGGTGCTGGTGGCGACCAGTCATGAAGTCGCCAGGATCGCCTCTGAAACCTTCACCGCGGAATCGGGGCAGCGTGCCGCCGTCTCGATCTGGTGGGGACTGTTCGCAATCGGACTTCTGATTCCCGGGTTCCTGCGTGACGCCCCATGGGTTCGCTACGCGGGCCTCTCACTGCTTGCTCTGGCGGCAGCCAAGGCCGTTCTGTACGACCTGGCTTCGGTCTCCGGCGTGTGGCGAGCCGTCAGCTTCCTGGTCCTCGGACTGCTCATGCTCGGCGTGGGCCTCATCTATGCCAGAGTGATGTCAAAGCGACATCCGACAGAGCCAGCGCCGACCAGCTCGGACTGATGACGCCCCGGTGATCCAAGGGGGGTCAGGGAGCAAGCCAGGCTGAAAGCAGGATCGCGAGATCCCCACCGCCCACGACCCCATCTCCGTCGAGATCGGCGGCACCGCTCTGCCCCCAGGCAGAGAGCAGAAACGCGAGATCCTGACCGTCGACGTCGCCATCCTGATCGAAGTCGGCGGGATCGTAGCTGGGTGGTGGCAGATAGGTGATCTCGAGTCTGGGACGGAAGAGACCGTTACCGCTTTCGCTCGTCCAGATCGAGATGCCGTCGTCGTTGCCACCGATGATCTCGGGCACGATCACCACACCATGGTTGGGGGCTCCGTCCGCCCACGACTGGACCAGCGAGGTGATGTTCAATTGGCGAAGGCTGTTTCCATTCGGATCGTCGTCCCCGGAGAAGACTCCGATCTGAGGCCCGAGGTCGGATCCGGAGAACCCCCCACCGATGGAGTTCCAGGTCGAGTTCTCCTCCCAGGGAATCAATGCGGGATAGACGAAGAAGTCCGGTGAGAAGATCGGGTTGTCGATGTCGTCCTCGATCTCGATCGAAAGCCGAGCATCCAGAATGATCGAATCGGGATCGATCGGTCCGACGCCGGACTCTCCACCGAAGAGATCCTCGAAACGGATCATCGCCTGCCCCAGATAATCACTGAACAGGGAGTTCGCCGCGTCATCATCGGCATCGCGGGTGTCGTCGTCACCATAGGAGGTGTTCGGCTGATCCTCGTTCACCCAGGTGTCACGCGTTCCGGTGTATCCGTTGAATCCATCCTGGAAGACCGCGACGGGGAAATCCGAACGATAGCGCTCGAACTCGACGTCCAGAGTGAACCGACTTTCGTCCGCACTGCGATATTCATCGAGCCAGGGAGAATAGGATTCGACGTCGATTCGGTTTCCCGCGACGTCGAACTGCATGATTCGAAGCCAGCCGTTTCCGCCATTGGGATCATCCTGATAGTCGGCGAGCACCTCGTGGACGGGGTTGCCGCGGACGTTCGTGGAGATCTGGCGATACTCCTCGTGAAAGTGACCGCAGTTCACCATGAAGATGTTGGGGTTTCGCTTGATGAACCAGTTCCAGATGTCGTCGCTTTGAATGCCTCCATCGCTGTAGGGACCCTCGATCGCGTACCAGACCGGTGGATAGCGCCCCGAAGAGACCAGAGGAACCCCTGCGGTGTAGTCTTCGGCGTCCTGCAGATAGCGATGCGTGGTCATCATGACCGGCTTGTCGCGGTGGTTGTCGAGAACCTCCTGAGCCCAGGTGAGTTCGCGAACCGGACCGTCGCATTCGATCTGCAGCATGAGAAACTGCAGACCGCCACCCTCGATGATCTGATAGCTGCTCATCCCCGAAGGTGATGCGTTGATGTACCAGGGACGCCCTTCGAACCGCTGAGGTCCGAAGTACTCGAGGAACAACTGAGGAATGTAGGGTTCGTTGGGGATGCCGTTGGCGGTGAGATCATGATTACCCGCGTTGATTCCATAGGGAAGACCGTCGACGTCGAGCACCGACATGGCCGCATCTCCGTTCTCCCACTCGGAGACGATGTCGGCATGCTGGACGACGTCCCCGTAGTGATTGACGTATCGAATGTCCCGGATGTACCTCTGAGACGCGACCCACTGGGTCTGATCGAGAAAGATCTCCGGATACAGCTCGGAGTAGTTCTGGGTGTCGGGGAGCCCGATCACCGTGAACGCGGAGAGATCACTCGAACGGAAGGTGGCGCCGCGGGTCGGCTCGGAAAGCACGACGCTTCCCGTGTCACGGATGCGATGAAGCAGGGAGGCGCCGGGAGAGTCGTCCTTCGATGCAATCGGCAGCCAGCGGGACTCATCAGGGGGGTCGGCCGAGACCGGGTTCGTGACCACACACGACATTGACACGATCAGGGAAATCTTGCAGATGGACATCTTCATATTCTCCGTGGATCAACTGTCGGATTGAGGACTTCCAAACTACCCTGATCAGGTCTTGAAATGAACCTGCAAACAGAAAACCTTGATGGATCCAAACAGATGCCTCATCCACTCAGAAGAATCGCTCGATCAGCCGGACTCTCAACCATCGTTCTCATGACCGGAGCGGTCTGGGCACAGGATGATGGAGCACCCTCCGCCTCGGAGATGCATGCCTCACAATCGAACGAGAGCGCGGGTGAACCGACCACCGACACCGAGCAGGCCTTCAGCTGGAGCGTGTCCGGGGGAGACATCTACCAGTTCGAGACCGACATCAACGGTGGTGGACGCTATTCGGTGAACCGGACGTTCCTCGGTGCGGGCGTTGAATTCAAGTATTCGCCGGCGCTGACGCTCGACTTCGACATCGGAATGGAATGGGACAACTACGACTTCACCGGGAAAGGACCCTTCTCCAAACCCGCGGCGGGCGATCCATGGGGTTCGGTCTTCGATCTGACCCTCAGCGCGGTCTCGCGATGGCGCCTTGACGACGAGTGGCGGATGATTCTCGGTGGATTCATCCGGTGGTCGGGTGAGAACGATGCGGACTTCAGCCGGGCGTTCACTGGTGGCGGCGTGTTCGGTGGAGCCTATGTCTTCTCCGACGATCTCTCGCTGGGAGCGACCGCACTGGTGACGACGCAGATCGAGGACGGTCTTCTGTGGATCCCCTCTCCGATCGTCGACTGGAAGATCAACCGTCAGCTGTTCATCTCCAACATGCGGGGTCCGGTCACCTACCCCGCAAGCCTCGGACTTGAGATCATCTACTACCTGAACGAGGACATGAACATCTCGCTCGGTGGTCGGTACGAGTACCGCAGATTCAGACTGAACGACGACGGACCCGCCGCGATTCGAGACGGGGTGGGTGGGGAAAGGACATTCCCCGTCTGGTTACGTTTCGAATGGCGCCCGATGGAGCAGATCAGACTGCATGTCCTGGCGGGCGTGAATTTCGGTCAGCGTCTCGAGCTTGAGAATTCACAAGGCTCGACACTGAGCCGGCGGGACACGGATCCATCACCGTTCATCGGTTGCTTCCTGGGATTCCGGTTCTGAGTCAATCCTCGAGGGGGATTCGAGGGCGCCACTCGGCCCACTCGTCACGCTCTTCAGGATCGACCTCGAAACGTGCACCGGACTCGACCCGCTCACCGGGCGCGTCGGGGGTGACCAGAGACACCCCTCCGACCATCAGAGTCTCGAGGGAATCGAGTCTCGCCCGGAGACCGGAGAAACCGAGATCGAGATCGAAGGCGCCCGCCTCGTGGAAGCGTGAGTTGTCACGCACCAGAGGCGCGTAGCGTCGCTCGATGAGAATTCGCGCCTCGATCGAGGTGGCATCCTCGGCCAGGGTCGTGTCGAGGATCGTTCCGATCCGAATGCCGCGATAGAGCACCGCGGCACCGCGTTGAAGACTGCCACGCCTGGAAGCCATAAGGACCAGTTCGAGATCACCAGGCTGATGGTGAGACAACACGGGAGGTGCATCGAGGCCCCGGAAGTCCGCGACGATCGGACCATCCGAGGGACCGGGATCCACCTCGACCACACGATCCTTGAACGCTCCATCCAGACCACCGACTCCGGACCATTCCACCACCGGACGATCGATCCACCACCTCGTCCCCTCACGCATGAGAAAAGAGCGTGACTCGGACTCGAGCGAGACTTCGACTCGAACCCCCTCGCCCTCCAGCCTGACGGCGGAGACTCTGCCGACCGCGATTCCACGACACCTGACCTGAGCCCCCACTCTGACACCATGCCCTTGATCGAAGGAGAGTGTCACATCGGTCGGAGGCGTTCCACCGAGATCGCCAAGCACCCAGCCGATGGCGCCGAGCACCAGCAGGGTGAAGCAGATCGAAAGCAAGGTGGAACTGAGCAGTGCTGCGATCGGCTTCTTCATTGAACGCTCCGGATGCGTTGAATCGATGTCATGGACATGAGGACGTGACCCCCAGAATACCGCTTGAATGAAAAAAGGACGTTCGCTGAGGCGAACGTCCTTTCATTCAAGTGGAGCCGATCGGGATCGAACCGACGACCTCTTCCATGCCATGGAAGCGCTCTCCCAACTGAGCTACGGCCCCAGGAACCCGTCAAGCGGGTGCGTGCACGCACACCCGGAGGCGTGCGAGAGGAGAAAGGTATCCGAGAGACGTCCGACTGGCAAACCGTCCGGTGTCGAGCCCCTGCGAAAGGGCCCGAGACGGCTTTATTATCAGGGAGGCGCCAGAACCTGTCCGAATCAGCCGAGCAATTCGTCGATCGCCCCGGCAAAGACATCCTTGCCTTGAAGCCCGACGAACTTGTTGACGACTTCGCCGTCCTTGAGAAGGATCACGGTCGGAATCGACTGGATGGAATACTTCAGAGCCACTTCACGGTTGCCGTCGACATCAAGCTTGCCGACCTTGGCACGACCCGCGAAATCATCGGCGACCTCTTCGATCGTGGGGGCGAGCATGCGGCAGGGCTGGCACCACTCCGCCCAGAAATCGACGAGAACAGGCACGTCGGCATCAAGTGCTTCGGCCTGGAAATTTGCATCAGTGAACTCGATCATGGTATCGCTCGCCATGGCTTGAGAGACTCCAAACAAGTGTGTTGGGCGTGTTGGTGGGATGACTGCGTCATGCCTCGAATGAAGATGGTAGCAGGTCAAAAGAGGGACAGTCGTTCTTTGTCGACTCAGGGTCCGTGGAGAATGGCGAGGGCGTCGACGGTCTCGAGAACATCATGCGTTCTGATGATGGACGCCCCACCCTGTGCCGCCATGAGACCCGCGGCGACCGAACCCGCGAGTCGTTCGTCGACCGGACGATCACCGAGGACTGCTCCGATGAAACTCTTGCGGGACAGCCCCACCAGGAGGGGCGTCGGGGGGAGATTCCGGGGATCCAGGCTGTCCAGCGAACGAAGGAGCTCGAAATTCTGAACGACGGATTTTCCGAAACCGAACCCCGGATCGAGGACGATCTGACCATGTGAGACCCCGGCCTGCATGGCGCGGCTCAGCATGCTCTCGAGCGAGCCTCGAACGGCGGAAACAACCCCCTGGGAGCCGAAATCGGGTTCGGCGGGATGATCATGACTGTAGACATCCTGATCGGGCGGGCGTGTTCGATGCATGAGAACCAGGCCCGCGCATGACTCGGCCGCCAAATGAAGGAGTCCGGGATCCTCCTCGCCACCGGACACATCATTGATGATGTCGGCGCCCACCTCCAGGGCGGCGGCGGCCACCACTTGGGATGTGGTGTCGATCGAGATCAGGACGTCGGACACGGCTCTGAGCGCCTTGATGACGGGTTGGGTTCGACGAATCTGCTCATCCGCCTCGATGCGATCCGCACCCGGTCGGGTCGATTCACCCCCGATGTCGATGATTCGAGCGCCATGATCGACCATCTCCAGAGCATGGGCCAAGGCGGCCTCGGGGTCGAGCACGCGACTCCCGGCATGGAAGCTGTCCGGGGTGGTGTTGAGAATTCCCATGACGACCGGAGGATCGAGTTCGATCGATCGTGGGGACTGCGGGGGCCAGCACGAGAGTCGATCCCGGCTCATGGGCGATCATCCGAATCAGGCGACATCTGGCTCGTCACCCACTTCACGGCCTGGTCGTAGACGAGCGCGACCACCCCGGTGGGCACCACGGTGGCGGTCTCGAACGTGGCGGTGCCGGTGCTCATGTCGATGGCGATGGGAGGCAGGCCCTCGGGAATCACTGGAAGATCGGCGGGATCGAAGACGTTGACCGGCATGGCCCGGCTCAATTGTTTGAGCAATTTCCCGAAGGAACCGACTCCGATGAGGATCTCCACGTCAGGAGATGGCAGCAGCCAGGGACGCATGGCGGTCAGAGTGGAATTCTCCGAGAGAAGATCGCCCTTTGAATCGGCGGCCTCGAGCGCGCGACCCCAGACATCGGGACGTTGCGAGAACGTCATGATCATGGCATCTGAAGCGACTCCCGCAAAGCCGTTGAGTCCACGTGATCCGTACAGCAATTGAAGAAAGATCTGCTGGAAAGCGGCACCCATCTGGGGACGAGAGCCTTCCGAACTCTTCGAGGGTGGCAGGATCGTCTCCTTCAGTCGATACGCATCCGCGGTGCCACCGGTCCTGAGCGCCTTGTTCTCAATCCATTCGGGGTCGTAACGGATTCCGTTTCGCTCGCCTGCGACCGACATGATCTGCGCTTGCATGGCATCTTCGAGAGCGAGGGGATTCTTGCTGACCATCACCAGAGCGGAATCGTTGAGAAGGCCGCCGAGTGCGATGCCGAGGCGACTTGGGTAGATCGCCATCTGCATCGCTTGAAGATCCTGTCCGACCGAATCGATCAGATCCGGGATGAGGGGGATGTCCATCTCGGTCGCAGCCAACAGCTTCCTCGCCACGGGCATGCCTCCCAGGGCTTCCGCATCGACAGAGATCGCGAAGTAGAAGGGCGCGTTCGTGAGTCGTGACATGGAAGGGGTCGCACTGACCCCCGACACCATCAAGGCACCCAGTTCGGACGCCTTGTCGAACATTGAAAAGGTTCTGAGTGAAAGACCGAGAGGATCCACATCCAAGACCATCACGCTGTCACGAATGCCGTCTGCGGTGAAATCAGGAAGTCCCGGAACGTCATTCTCTCCGAAAGGCATGGCCTCCGCGCCGTATACCGCCATGCGCTGACCATCGACCCAGACGATCACATCACCGGTTGCGATCATCTCGGTGGCCTTCTCGCCGAGATCTCGAATCATTCGAACGCGACTTCCCGGGCCGGGTTCGTAGCCATCCACCAGAGTTCGATCAGTCGAAAGCAGGACGTGGCTTCCGAGGACCCGTGCGAACATCGCCTCACCTCCGGAACGAAGCCATGCGTCATCGGACCTTGTGAAGTTGCCTTCAAGAAACGCATTCGGATCCGATGCCGGGATCAGAAACGCAGTGGATGGTTCATCCGACTCGTCTGCCTGAGGAGACTGGATCCACGCCGCCAGTGATCCGCGCTCGTTCAGACCAACTGAGATCCCCATCTGGGCCTTGAGCATCTCGATGGGCCGCCCCGCGAGGACGGTCGAGGGACGATTCATGGCGTCGAGCATTTCAGCCATGTCGTCATTGAGACGATCCAGCCGCGGAATGACGCCCAGAGCCAGCGCCCCTTCGGGAATCATCTCCAGAGTCTTTTCGAGAGACACCTCGTTTCCGGAGGAATCGAGGGAACCGGGTGCGCCGGCGAAGAGTACAAATGTGAGGGTGATGATCGAGATCATGTGCGGGACTCCGAGTGCGTTCTGACCAAATCACTGTACTCAGATCAGGAGATGTGCGGTGATCGAGCCGATACAAGGAACATGATGCAGGATTTGATCATTCCGGGTTTCGCGACACTCACGGCGGTGAGTGCGATCCTGTGTGCGCTGGGGCTCCGAAAGATCGGATTCAAGGAGGGCGCACTGATCGCAGCGGTCCTCGCGGGAACGCTGCTGGGTCCGACGGTCCTGGGCAGAATCGCCCCGGAGACGTTCGAATCACTCTGGATCGGAAGCTCGGATGAGATCCGGGCTCTGACGGAGGAAGTCTCGAAATCAAGGGCCGAACATGTGGTGGAACGCGCTCGAAGCATGGAAGGAATCGGTGCATCAGCTCAGGTGACACCCTCGCCCCCCGCGGACCTCGCCCAGAGCATGACCGCACTGCGGGACCACAATCAGAGCGGCGTGCGCTGGCTGGTCGTGACACTGGCGATCATCGTGGTGGGATGCACCAACATCAGGGCGACGAGAGGCGCGCCCGGAAGCCTTCTCCTGGCGGCATGGANGGNGACGGTGGTGTGNGGGGGGNCCGCGATGCTNCTGGCGTCCTTNCTCGACATTCAGCCNGTGNCAGGCTTGTGGATCGGNGCAGCNTGTGGTGTGGCGACGTACGCNCGNGACCGAACCCAACGAACGGCACGAAACACCTTGAGCGCTCCGACNCAGTTCGCGACGATCATCACTCTGGCCGCCCTGGTCGNGTTCGCACCAGCTCCTGAATCCAGCGAGGTNTCGGGATTTTCAGCGGGTGCNCTGCTGCTGGTCGCCGTNCTTGCGCGATTTCTGACGATCGAGCNGCAGNAGTCNCGCAACCAGCTTCGCGCGCTCTTGAAATTCGTGGTNACTCCGGCCCTCGTGGCGATCACGATGCTGAACATAGACGTGCTCGANTCAGGCAGGGCGCTGTGGCTTTCGATCATCNTCTGGCTGATCATGAGCGACCTGAAATGGATCGTCGCCACNATTCANCTCAGAAAACAGAAGGATGGCCTCGAACAGGCCGCCNTCTCNACTCTGGGCCTGCTTGGAAACGGAACGTTGCCCGCGGTCATCNCGGTCTTCGCNTTCTGGACNGATCAGATCGACGCGACNGTCGCGATGTGGATCATNCTGGCGGCTTCACTGGCCGAACTGGAGGCCGTCGGNCGAGGATGGTGCGCCATCGGNATCGCNAGCCTGAGACGGTTCGGTCGAACACCGAACAGCTGGTGAGACGAGCANCGATCGGAAGAATCANCCCNGGCTGGNGNCNGTCGAAGCGAGNGCNTCATCGATCGCGGTCTGGATCTTCTTNCCAGANGGTGANTCGGTGGAATTGAAGAANGCGATCGCCTTNCCGTCGGCNCCGACGAGGTATTTCCCGAAATTCCAACCGGGAAGCTTGCCGGTCTGGGTTCCAAGAAGCTCGAANGNCGGGCTGCGTGTGGCCTCATCCTTGATCACGACCTTNGAGAACATCGGNAATTCGACNCCGAAACGCGTGGTGCAGAAGGCCTTGATCTCCTTGGTCGAACCTGATTCCTGACCNCCGAANTCGTTGCAGGGAAATCCGAGTATGACGAAGCCNTCATTNCGCCGAGCCTCGTACAGAGCCTGCAATTCCTCGTACTGGGGCGTGAAACCGCANCTGCTCGCGACGTTCACGACCAGGGCGACCTGCCCATCGAACTCCGAAAGAGAGCGAGTGTTTCCGTCGATGTCGACCACCTCGAGGGACCACAGACTCTCGTCGGACCACCTGGCCATGACCTCGGGTGTCTGTGGAGCCTCCTTGGCGCATCCCAGGCCGATCACCGCCATGGCGGCTCCAGTGGCGATGTTTCGAAAACGATTCAGTTTGGTTCGAGTGCTCATGACCGCATCGTAGCGGTCTCANANGGCGCCGACGTCNATCTTGGAGCGAATTCCNTGAAGACTGTCTCGAACGAACTTCATGTTCGGACGCTCCTCGGGGACGATTCGCACGCACTGGGCGATCAGCTCCGCGAGCTTGTCGGGAACGTTGGTGAGCATTCTGGTCTCGGTCCACTTGTCGGTGTCGACACGCAATCCGGAGAGCATGAAGTACATCGTGGCCCCCCAGTTGAAGACATCCGTGAGATAGGTCACGGCTCCGCGCTTCGCCTGTTCGGGCGCCATGAAACCNGGNGTTCCCTGAATTCTCTCTTTCACCGTCATCAGCGGACAGGCCTGNCCGAGATCGATGATCAGAGGCGCCTTGGTCCTGTTGTCNATGAGCACGTTCAACGGCTTCATGTCGGCNTGGGCGTACCCAGCNAGATGCATCTGATTCAAGCCATCGGAGACTTCGATGAAGANTCGNAGAAGTTCATCAAGCGACGGNTTCGTGTTCTTCTGCCACTCCTGCAGATCNTCGCCATCGACGTACTGNAGGAGAAGGCCGACATCGGTNGCGTTCTTCTTGNTGGGGTGATAGATNACCGAGTGGGTCCCACGCATGCTCGNATGGTCGACCGCGTTGGCAATCTGNTGCTCGTTGACGAGCTGNTCGACCCAACGCTCATCNTTCTCGCTCTCTATCTTGACNTGCTTGAGNAGNAGGATCTCNTTGTCCTTGGTGCTTGCGCACCAACAGCGNCTTCGAGCGCCATCTCCCTCATGACGNAGGGGNGTCACTCCNAACNCCTTCTTGATCCANATCTTTTCGTCAGACATTGAACGTACAGCTCTNGTAATGCGCCTCGAAACCGGANAATNGTGTGGATGCCCAGAGGGNACCCGTNNACNGCAGCAGGAAGGGACGAATGCGTTCGCGCTGCATGNAGAAATGCCGCCNCGGCATGNNNCGGANNCNCGATATTACCGGGACAAAGTGAATGATTCAAGCGCAGACGAGNCCNCCGAAACANNCCGNTTCGNCNNGNNATTGACCGCCGNATTTTCCANAATTCACTGAAAAAAACGAGTCANTCNACNGTCACGCTTTTCGCGAGGTTTCTNGGCTTGTCGACATCTTTTCCGCGCATCACCGCGGCATGATANGCNAGCAGCTGGAGCGGGACCACGGTCAGAAGNGGCTGAAGNGGTTCCGCCACATCCGGNACCCAGAAGACGTCCTCGCACATCGACTGAATTTCAGTGTCGCCTTCGGTCGCCACCGCGATGACNTGTCCGCCACGGGTCCGGACCTCTTCGATGTTGGAGAGAACCTTNTCGTACTGACTGTTCTTGGTGGCGACGAACACNACGGGCATGCCGTCATCGATCAGAGCGATCGGGCCATGCTTCATTTCGGCNGCGGGCATGCCNTCGGCNTGGATGTAACTGATCTCCTTCAACTTCANGGCGCCCTCGAGGGCAACCGGATAGTTCATGCCNCGACCGAGNAACANCCAGTTCTCNCGATTGATGTATCGACTGGTCGCCTTNCTGATGTCGTCGGACTGCTCCAGAACCCTGGAGATGAGTGAGGGAATTCGATCCATCTCGTTCANGAGAAGNGTGAGATCNTCCTGAGAGAAGAAACGGCGCCTGCCGACATAGGCGGCAAGCATGGCGGCGACCGCCACCTGCCCGATGAAGGCCTTGGTCGAGGCGACTCCGATTTCAGGTCCCACTCTCAGGTAGATCCCGGCATCGGTCTCACGAGCGATCGATGAACCGACCACGTTGACCAGGCCGATGGTGAGAGCCCCCTTCTGCTTGGCCTCCGTGAGCGCGGCCAGAGTGTCGGCGGTCTCACCCGACTGACTGATCGATATGACGACGGTCCCGGGCTCNACGATCGGATTNCGGTACCGGAACTCACTTGCAAATTCCACTTCAGCGGGAATCTTCGCGATGTGCTCGATGAGATACTCCCCGATCATCGCCGCATGGAGAGCGGTCCCCTGCCCGATGAACACCACGCGTTTCGCAGTGGCCAGCTTGCGGGCGAATTCAGAGATTCCACCGAGACGCACCTGACCGTCNCGAAGATCCAGTCGACCCTGGAAGCAACGCTTCATCGCCTCGGGCTGTTCATAGATCTCCTTGAGCATGTAGTGNTCGAAGGAACCGAGTTCGATCTCTTCGAGGTCGACCTCGAGTTCNCGAATCTCGGGAGTGATCTCGACGTTGTCGACGGTGGACGTCCGAATCGCATCGCGAGTGATCTTGGCCACCGTGTAATCTTCAAGCGTGAANGCCTGCTTGGTGTGTGCGACGATCGCNCTNGAATCACTGGCCACNACGAATTCNTTNGCNCCNACNCCGACCATGAGNGGCGANCCTTTTCGNGCCACGACGAGCGTGTCNGGCTCCTTGGCGCANATCACGGCCAGNGCATANGCNCCNGTCACCTCNCGNAGNGCGGCCTGCACGGCNTTTTCNAGATCACCGTCGTAGAGTTCACCGATCAGGTGGGCGATGACCTCGGTGTCGGTGTCGGATTCGAACACNTGNTTCTTCTTGAGCAACCACTGCTTGATCGAGGCGTAGTTNTCNATGATGCCGTTGTGNACGAGCGTGACNCCGTGACCNAGGGTCGAATCATCGACATGAGGGTGGGCGTTGNNCTCGCTCACNCCACCATGNGTCGCCCAACGNGTGTGNGCGATGCCNACGGATCCNNTGAANCCNTCANTGACGAGNTCCTCCAGACCCTGNACACGCCCGACCGANCGGGCNCGCTGCATNTCNCCCGAGGGTTCGATCANNGCGACNCCNGCNGAGTCGTAGCCCCGATATTCGAGTCTCTTGAGACCTTCGATCAAGATCGATTTGGCCTCCCGATTTCCTATGTAAGCGATGATTCCGCACATGTGACCGGCAGCCTCTCTGAAAATGACCCTTCACCAGATCTGATTTAAGATAGATCACAGAATTGAGATCGGCACTCTGTTCTTCAGGACTGATCAAAGACTTCGGATTGGAAGAGACTTTTGATCCTCCAGGACCACCTTGGCAGGTTCTCGGTCCTTGAATCGGAGTGGGCGAATTGAGCACGAGCTGACGCCAAGGAACACCCCTCATGACCCCTGATCAGCAGAAATCGATGATTCGAAACCGGGTCTTTTCGAGACTGCAGGAGCTGAGCAAAGACCACCGAGAGGCGTTGAGTCATCTCCTTGCACAGGAGCTGCTCTCATGTGAGGCACTCAGAAACGCAGAAACCATCCTGGCATTCGCACCACTCGCCACCGAGCCGATGATCGACCCCGTGATCGACAGCTGGCGGTCCGAGGGTCGCAAGGTCTTGCTGCCCAGAACGCTGGACCAACCGGGAATGATGGAACTCGTGCCTCTGGAGTGCCTGATGGGTGAACTTCCGGTCGGAGCGTTCGGGATCAGAACGCCACCCGGTGCTTCACACCCGAACGATGGGATCGACGCCATTCTGGTCCCGGGAATCGCATTCGATCGCCTGGGGCGACGATTGGGGCACGGTGGTGGCTATTACGACCGACTGCTTGCCGAAACCCGCGGTGCCGTGATTCTGGGCGTTGGCTTCGAGTGCCAGTTGGAATCGGAGATTCCAGAAGAAGCTCATGATCGGAGAGTTCAGGAGGTGGTCACCGAACAAGGCATCATGGGATGCAGGGACGATCAGCCCGGCAGGGCTGGTGACTCTTCTCGTTGAAGGGTTGGGGAAAAAACCGAAAAGACTGACGGAAAAGCTAGGATGCACGCATACATTCACCAAAAGTGAAGAGATGTGGAGAATTCGCATGGCACTCGGCAGTCAATCAGGCAGACAAATCGGGCAGGGACGATTCATGTACCGCAAGCGAAAAGGTCGCCCGGGACGCTGGATTGCCGTTCTTCTCATCATCTGCGGGCTGGGAGGCATCTACTGGATGACCAAGACCGGTCCGAACTCGCTTCAGGCGGATGGCGATCCAACGAACATGATCACTCTTGATGGTGGTTCGAACTCGAAGATCGATGCCAAATCCGAACAAGCCCCGTTGTTCGCGAACGGACAGGAAAACAGTCCCATCCTCGATGATGTGGTCAGAAACGAGGACATCACCGCCACTGAACCGACCAGGACGGACGTCTTGGCGGCTACGCAGGGGGCGGCGGGCGCTGACATGCAGCCCGACGAACTGGTCCGTACCGAGATCGAGCCGGTCACACCGACCTCGAACAGCGAGCAGATGGACGTCACGCAGGACCGAGCCCAGATGATCGGAGAATACGCGACGCTGGCGATGACCGATCCGATTGCGGCCCGGGCAGGTCTCACTTCGCTCATCGCATCAGGTTCGCTTGGATCGGACGATCTCAAGAGCGCACGAGCTGAACTCAACGATCTGGGAAGAGTTCTGTTCTTCGACCCATCCTCGCTTCCCAACGATCCGTTCGTCACTCGATACGTCGTCTCGGAGGGTGATTCCCTTTCCCGAATTGCGAAACGGGGCCAGATCTCGGCTGATTGGAGAATCATCCAGCGACTCAACAATCTGAGAAATCCGAATTCCATACGAGTCGGGCAGTCACTGAAGATGCCCGCAGGAACCTTTCATGCCGTGGTTCACAAGAGTGAGTTCATGATGGATCTCTACATCGAGAACGAGTCAGGAAAGGTGATCATCGCCAGCTATCCGGTGGGTCTGGGGGCGTACGACGGCACGCCGACAGGACGCTTCGTCGTTCGAGCCAACTCCAGACTGGTCAACCCGCAGTGGACCAACCCGAGAACGGGTGAATTCTTCTATGCAGACGATCCGGAGAATCCGATCGGGGAACGCTGGGTTGGACTTCAGGGAATCGATCCCGACAACAAGGATCTTCTTGGCTATGGAATCCATGGGACGATTGATCCCGATTCAATCGGGGACATGCAGTCGATGGGATGCATCAGGCTGCGAGACGAGGATGTGAAAGTGGTCTACGAAGCCCTGACCGAACAGGGCAGCCAGATCACGATTCTGCCCTGATCAGAGACTCCAGAGACCATGCCCAGGACCCCCGCTGTGGTCCAGACAGAGCGGGGTGATGTCCCAAAACCCGGTTCAAACACTGTTTTTCTCATCAAGATGATCACACTATCCTTGTTTTTGTGCGTGTTTATAAAATAATCGATCGTTTATATTGATACCGCGACCATTGAGGTTTACTTTTAGTTAGAGATACCCTCCAAGACCCCACACCGGATCTGGATTCCACCTTCGCAAGGCCGGATCCAGAGCAAGAAGAATCGAATAAAGGACCACACGATGACATTGACCCTCATGGCCACACTCCTGACAGGCAGCTTCATGGCTGCTGGTTCAGCCGATGCAAATCGAGATCTTTCAGTCAGCCACGAAATCCGAGAAGCCGACGGACATCGATCCGTTCTCGCGGACAGGCCGGCCAAGCCAATCGGTGCCAGGCTCCCCATCGCGGTCCGCAATGAACTCGGCTTCATGCCACGCCCCCTGGTCTCGCTCAAAGCGATGGACCACACCGAACTCATTCTGCTCGGTGAGATCGAGCAGCAGGATGGGGCCCCACTCAGATACGGAGTCACCAGACCGCTCAGTGTCAGCGCGGAAGACGGCATGTGGGTCAATGTCCCGGGTGGCCGACTCTGGCAGATCGAAGTTCAATCCATCGATGCGGAGAACCTTCACATCCACATCGAGAACATGAACCTTCCGGAGGGTGCAGAGCTCAGGACATACGCACCCGGAGCTCCCGAAGCGGTCGCAGGACCGTTCACGGACGACGGACCGATGGACAATGGCGACCTCTGGTCACTGATCCAGCCGGTGGATTCCGTGATCGTCGAGTACTTCCAACCAGACACCGTTCGATCGAACGATCTCCCCTTCGAACTGACCGAGGTCCTTCACGGGTATCTCCCCATCATGAAGGACGGACTGGCTGGAGGCTCTGGAAGCTGCCACAACGAAGCCACGTGTTACGACGACTGGGAAGATGTGGGTGATGCCACCGCGCTGGTGTCGTTCGGTGGCGGATTCGTCTGTTCAGGGCAGCTGATCGCGACCTCGGCACAGGACGAGACCGCCTACTACATGACGGCGAACCACTGCATCTCGACCAACAGCGTCGCCTCGAGCGCGCAGTTCATCTTCCGATACGAGCGAGTCAACTGCACCGGTGGCGTCTCCGGCGGAACGTCCAGCTTCGGCTCGACGCTCATCGACACCCATTCAAACTCGGACAGCACCCTGCTCCGGCTCACCGGATCCGTGCCCTCCACGGCATTCTGGGTCGGCTGGACCACCAACACGGCGACCACGAACCTCGACATCACCTGCGTGCATCATCCCGCAGGAGATCGCATGAAGATCAGCTTCGGCGACATCAACTCGAACCCGGTCTGCGGATCATCATCGGGCTGGTTCGGTGTCCGCTGGAATGACGGCGTGACCGAGGGTGGTTCATCGGGTTCGGGCGCGTACCGAAGCAGTGACCAGAAGCTCATGGGCGTCCTGACATGTGGTGCGAGCTCCTGCTCCAACCAGAACGGCCTCGACGGCTACGGCCGCTTCGCCACGGCGTTCAATTCCGGAGGATTCGATGAATTCCTCGACATCGGCCAGCCGGATGACGACCCCTACGACGACAACGACACCTGCTCGACCGCGGCCTTCCTGACCTCGGCGGGCGACTACAACGATCTCGTGGTCAAGTCCACGGATGAAGACTGGTATCGCTTGAACGTGCCCGGCGGACAGACCATCCAGTTCGACCTTGATTTCTCACACTCCAACGGCGACGTTGACATCGCGCTCTATGCGATCAGCTGCAGTGGAGATCTCGTCTCGCTTGGAAACAGCAACACCAACGACGAGTCCGTGAGCTGGTCGAACTACGACACCTCGGTCTCTTCCAGAAGAGTCTTCGCTCGTGTCTTCATGGACAGTGGCACTCAGAACGACTACGACATGACCGTCTCCTTCTCACCGAACCCGGAACCCCAGGGCTCATGCTGCGTCGGCACGATCTGCAGTTCGGCGACCGAGGCCACCTGCCTTGCCGCGGGAGGCACATGGGGTGGCGCGGACACCGCCTGCGACGCCGGCACCTGTGCGGAACCAGTCGGTGCATGCTGCATCGGTGATGGATGCTTCCAGCTTCTGAGCGACATCTGCGCCTCAGCGGGTGGCACGTTCAACGGTGTGGGAACGGACTGTGCAAGTGACACCTGTGCAAGCGACTGTGTCGCCGACACCAACAACGACGGCACCGTCAATGGCACCGACCTCGCCACCGTCCTCGGTGGATGGGGCCTCGCCGGCGGAGACCTCAACGGTGACGGCACCACCAACGGTGAAGATCTTGCGATCGTCCTCGCCTTCTGGGGGGATTGCTGATCCTGCCCCCACTCAAGGGATTCCGAACAGGAATCACCTCGATGACCATTCACAAGGGCGTCTGCCGCGGCAGGCGCCCTTGTTCTTTCAACCCCGGTTCTTTCAACCCCGGTTCTTTCAACCCGTTTTTTTCACAGGACATTCGGCGAGCCGCGCCAGCTCGATGGAGATCGATCAAAATCACGGCCCCTCGACCGGGAAGACAACTAGAATGTGATCGTGGTACGCGAAGAGAATCATTCAAACGTCCCCACCATCGGCATCACGATGGGGGATCCTCTGGGGATCGGTCCCGAGATCGTGGTCCGAGCGCTCGCCGACCTTGACTCTCTGGGCGAGGCGCGATTCGTGATCTATGGCTCGAACGAGCGACTGACGCTCACCGCCGACAGACTCGATCTGAAGATCAACTGGTCCAGGATCGCCCACGATTCCATGAGACTGGAACATCCGATCAAGGAACGGATTCTGGTGCGGGACTACGAACAGGCGCCNAGCANTCGCGCAAGCCTGCCNGGACCGAGCCCNGCGGGTGGNGCGCTGTCGAGAAGACTGGTCGAGGATGCGATCGACGACGCCATGCTGNGCNCNGNCGANCCCAGACGNCTGGATGGNATCGTCACTGCCCCCATCAGCAANCAGGCCTGGATNATGAGCNGATCGCGTTTNCCGGGACATACNGAGNTGATCGCACATCGAACCAGATCAAAGNGACACACGATGCTCTTTCGTTCGAAGAAGCTCACCGTGGCCCTCGCCACCGCNCACGTGCCCNTGATGGATCTNAGAAATCTNCTGACCATCGGAAAGGTCTTCGANCCGATCGACATCGGCCACCGATTTCTCAAGGATCTCGGAATCGACTCGCCCAAGATCGCGGTGTGCGGNTTGAATCCACACGCTGGTGAGAACGGCATACTCGGCGACGAAGATGACCGTCTGATCANACCCGCGATCGAAATGGCACGAAATGCCGGCATCGACGCCAACGGACCATTTCCCGCGGACACGATCTTCATCAGCGCCGCCGAAGGAAAATGGGATCTTGTGGTGGCGATGTACCACGACCAGGGGCTCATCCCGGTGAAACTGCTTGGCTGGCGTGATGCCGTGAACGTCACGACCGGAACTTCGATCATCAGAACCAGNCCCGATCACGGCACGGCGTACGACATCGCGGCGAAATACGCGGCGGATCCGTCATCGATGATCGAGGCCATCAAGCTCGCGGTGAATCTGGCGCAGAGAAGNATCACGCCGGTCGAGAGCCTCTGACTTGNACGCNNGGCGATGAAGANNAGTGNCTCGGNCGCTTGAACACGACCGAGCCACCTCCATCTCGCNNCGACGGNCCTTGAATTCATTCCTCGTGATGNGANGAACCCGGACCNCGTCGTCCACGAAGACCGCACATTCCNAGTTCACCGAGTGCGATGACCGATGCCGGNGCCGGGACAGAGACCACCTTCATGTTGTCGAAGCGANCCGTGCTGCCTGANGAACTCGCACCACCGAGNACCAGTCGGAGCTTCGTATCACCGNCGAGATCNCCCAGNGGCACGGTGATCNTGGTCCNGGNCGANGCGGTCTGGGAATCACCGAATGCGGCGATGAGCTNCCAGCCATCGGANGTGAGACGCTGGACCTCGCTTTCATGAAAACCTGTGGCTGATGATCTGTAGGCGAACTGCAGACTGTGCGCACCACGNGCTGAAAANGTNAGTTCGAATCCACTTCCATTGGCGGAATCACCTCGCATNCCGAGNGAGAGNCCNGCCTCGTCACCGGANTGAGCNCCNAGNTCNGTTCCNGAATAGCTTCTCAACCATTCGGANGAGGCGGAAGCATCGATGGATCCGATGCCATGNTCGGCCTTGTAGACGAANCGGTNCTCGATCTCGTGATTGAAGTTCCAGGCACAGACCGTGTCCGCGACCGCNGAGGAGGCCGNACATCCNACGAGAACGCCCGCGCATGCCANCAGAAGACGTGACGCTTTCTTCAATTCATTCATGTCATGATCCTTCGAGTTCTGAACTCAAGAGACTGCGATTGCCTTCGCTGGCAACGCGCCGTCGAAGGGGGGACGAACATACGCACCGCGAAGACGTCTCCTACAGAAGATGCGCTAGAGCGATCTTTTCGATTCGATTGGATGAGGTGAGAAAGCGCGTGACGTCACGAGGCGGTCGAGCTTCCTGGCTGAAGAAAATCGGAGATACGTGATTCCTGCCGGCGCTGGACAAGATCGATGTGCGAGACGTCCCTGAGAGCGACATGGCGGCACTCTGTGACGAATGAAACCCAGGATTCAGCTGAGAGATTCCATGACTCCACGGCCGAATTCGACCGTTGAGAACCGGTCTGCCACATGCTTCAGCATCGAGCAGGACCGACGCNAGCCCGTTCACCCGACGCNACAGAGTCTNGGAATCAAGACTCCNGACCGGAAGTCCGTCTCNTCCGAGTTCCGTGATTGCATGCGCCCTGGCACGCGTCCCGGCNNGGTCGGNGAGACGGTGATTGANGTGATTGGGGTGCGGCATCAGAGCGGACCTCTGTATGGCCTCTGCCGTGGGTTCAGAAGAGGAGGCCGACCGAAGACGTGATGAATTCACGCTGCTGCATCGGATCGATCAACCACATCCAGTCATCGAAGAGGAACTCGACTCTGGCGGCAAGGAGAGCGATACGTCCCATCACCGTGAAACCGAAGGCCGCGCCGAAGGTNATCATCAGATACCAGATGCCGACTCGAGCGGTCTTCCCGACGGCACCCNTGTGCTCCACCGAGAAGAAGAAGTACACGAGGCAGGCGAGGACACCGATCACCAGAAGGATCTGAGCGAGGCTCGCCCAGATCGTGCTCCAGATCATCATGAAGGTCGAGGAGGTGTCATCGCCCTGCACGTAGAGGGGAATCACCGTTTCCTTGGTCTGACTGAGAATGTCGCTCTCGATGTATCCCACCATGCGCANTCCGGCCATCGTTCCGACGATGAACGCGAGGGGCCAGAGACTGAGCCAGCCGCACTTCGGAAGCAGGCGACCGACGAGCATGATTCCGAGCACCAGAGGAATCAGGAAGACCAGATTCGTCGGATCGAAGCCGCCGGGAGGCAGTTCCATGCCGGGCGTCAGATAGTCCTTCGAAAAGGCGGGCATGAGACGTTGAAGCAGGTTGGGAACGATCGTGTCCCAGAATCCGACCACCATCCAGTAGCCGGCGGACACACCGACCACGACGCTCTCGGCGAACTTGTAGAACGGATTGTCCCGGTACAGGAACGAGAAGATCGCAAGCGTGAAGAACGCCGCCAGCCAGAGTCCGATCGTNCGGGGCCAGGACATGATGATGTCCCCCCCACCGGCGGCTTCCTGGGCGAAGTATTCCTTGGGAGCGACCTGGTCGTATTCGACCCAACTGACCGTCTCGANCTCGGGATTCGCGCTGGTGAAGGCCNCGAATTCCTCGGNAGAAAGCTGACGCGAGCTGGTGGTGGATGTGCCATCCTCACCGGTCGTCGTCTCCACCACGAAATCCATCGGCTTCGGCTCGACGTAGACACGACCCATGCCGTCACCGATGAAGGATCGCACCACGACGATCGCGAGGATCACCAGACAGATGATGGCCCAGATGGCGCGCTGTGCGGGGGTCATGGACTCNCTTGCGGAGGCGTTCATGCCGAACCTCCTCGTCGTCGTTGGGCGAAGAAGACCAGGTTTCCGAGAATGATCAGAGCGACCATCAGGAGATGCGCGAACAACTGCGGNCCCATGCGTCGCTGCCCCTCGAGGAATTCACCGGGCGTGGCACCGGTGGCGGCGTCGATCAGNTCCGCCTTCGCGTCCGGACTCATCGANGCCGCGGCCGCGGTCGTCGTCCATGCGGGAATCTGGTCGAGTTCGTTCGCGAGTTCCTGTCTGGTCGCTTCNTCGATTCCGGNGGCCTGCAGAANCCCTCGGACTCTGGCATCACGGATGTAGTCGTTGACGATGAACTCGTATTCCGCCGCACCCTTGATCGCCCCGAGAAGACCCTTCAACTGGGTGGGGTAGTACGGATAGTTCTGTGGCGCCTGCACCCCGGTCATGCCGCTGACCAGCGGGATGTCGTACTGAGTCGCCGCGTAGAGGACCCATTCCTTCGATCCCGGGTAGCCCGCACTGATCTCCGCGATCAGGTCGAAATCCTCGAGTGAGGTCACGCCTTTCATCATCGGAATCTGCGAGAGCGTGGTGCCCTCGACATCGGTTCGGAACTCGGTGGTCAGATCGATGCCCATCACCTTGATNACCTGCTCGTTGCCGGCCTTGAATCCGAGGTTGACGTAGTCCTGACCGTAGACGAGGTGGGGGTAGAACCTCTTGATGACCTTGTCGATCGAATCCTCGATCATCTGCGGACCCACCGGCCACANCGAGATGAAGTACATCCGGTGCCCCTTCTGCGCNCACTGNTTCACCAGTGAAAGCGACATCGGTGAGAGTTCACCGGCCGANGCGGGGTCGTAATCGAGGGCGATCAGGACGTTGGCACGTCGCCCGTTGGCTTCACCGGCGCGATCGACTTCGTTGAAGAAGGCCTGAGCCAGAGGGGTCGGCGTCTCGGGGAAGGTGACCCCGGTGAGACCGATCACCAGGATCGGAACCGACACGCAGAGGGCCATGGCGAGGAAGATCCAGCGACGATCGAGATTTTCAAGCAGCTTGATCATGCGGTCAATCCCCCGATCCAAGGAAGGAGCGATCGATGCCGAGCAGGATCTTCATCGAGGTCGAGGCGATGCCGAGCGCGATGCCGATCATGATCGCACGCGTTCCCGCGGTGTTGAACACCTGCATGACGTAGACGCTGAGGTTCTCGAGNCGAAGACCGCTGAAGGCGCTGTCGGGNGGGATCCATCCGGTGGCGAGCACNCCNGCGAAGGTNCGTCCGAGGAGAACGACGAACGCGGTNCCCAGAAGCAGGATGGCTTCGAAGTTCTTGGCNCGNAACGCTCNGAACGCNGCCGAAGCGACGTAGAAGGCNAGCATCGCGAACATCGTCGANGTCAGNGGCTTGAACGCGTATTCGTAGAACCACCAGAACATGCTGCCCGAACCCTGNGTCTCGCCACCGAAGTGAACGGTGGGGTAGGTGGGGTTCGGATAGGCGCCGATCTTCAGAAGACCGACGAAGAGCGTCACGATGAAGCAGACCAGGACCACGCCGGAATANGCCCANCCNGGACGTTGATCGGAGATCTTCTTCAGATGNAGCTTCAACAGGTTGCCGCCACCCAGCACGAAGGCGAAGGCGGCGAGGATGTTGAAGAACTGACCCGCGAACTTGCCCCAGTCGCTGGTGTAGGGGAAGAACGCCGACAGAATCATCACGACGCCGGCNACGNCGGTGATGAAAAGCGGGATGGATCGNGTGAGAATCTGCACTGGTTGAGGTCCGTCAGCTTCCGAGTATGACGTTCACGAGNTAGTTCACGGCGGCATCGAGGGATTCACTTCCGGTGATCGCCTGCAGCGTCGCCAGNGTGACTCCGATGACGATGACNACTCCGACGAGGATCTTGCCGATGTCCTGGCCCTTGAGGCTGCCGAGCTGATCGGGCTGACCCGANAGNTAGGCGCTTGCCGCGAAGAACTCCTCGCCGATCAGGGTGTAGTCGCAGGCCGCCACGAAGAACGGCAGCTGACTGGGGTTGGCGGTTCCGGCGATCTGGATGGCTCCGACCGAGTTTCCNGTCTCGGCGAGGATGAGACTTTCGGCGAAGAACGAACCCATGTAGAAACATGCNGCNGGCTTTTCGCGGGTCATCATNCCGGAGACGTANGCCACGAAACCGAACTGCTCGTCGGTCACGTAGTAGATGAGATCGGGGTTGTAGGCATCGGGTCGCCCTGCCGAGAAGTAGGAGGACTGCACCGCTTCTCGCGCCGCGGTCATCACGAGAGATCGCGAGGTCGGGACCTCGATCTTCGCGTCGTACTCGGCGGCGGTCTTCGCGACACGACCGAGCACGGTGACACCGGCCACGGTCTGAAGGTCGTCCATGTCCTGAATGCCGTTGATGTAGAGAATGGAACGGCCCATCTCGGTGGCTCGTCCGACCGCTTCATCGACGGCCGCCAGTCCGGCGATCTTCCTGATTCGCATCGGCATGCCGCGTCGAGCGAGCACGATGAAGATGAAGACCGCCGAAGCGATCAGAAGCAGGGTGATCAGNAGCGGCAGTTTTCGCCCGTTGAAGAAGGCGGCGACGGGCCTGATCTCTCCCGAGGCCGGGGTCGCGGCGGAGAACTCGCCTGAAAGACCTATGGCCCGAATCTTGAAGAGGTAGACGCCGTCCTTGTTCAGGCCGGTGGCTTCGTAGCCGGTCTCATTCGCGGGAACGATTCCGAGGGAGTCCCATTCGGATGGATCGTCGGGAGCGGGCGCGAAGGAGGACTGCGCGAGCTCGGCTTCGCGACGGGCATCCTCGGGAGCGATGCCTTCACCTTCGAGAAGCGACTCGGTCTGCTCGGCGGCGACACGGTCTGCTTCCTGATCCGTTTCGATCGCCTGCTCGGCGGGTGTGACCGAAAGCTCGTGCGCGAGAATCTCGTAGCCCTTGAGTTGATCCTCGGGTGTCGCGGAAGCGGTCCAGGTGATCTGGACCGTGCCGCCACCATCCCAGGGAAGATCGTTCGCGACGAGATCGGTCGGCGCTTCCGGAGGTGCGACGAACATGGTGTCGACCGATCCAAGCACCACCTGAACTCCGGCCGACGCACAGAGTGCGGTGGTGAGAAGGGTGGTTTGAATCGTGGACATTCGCATGCGGGGATGCTCCGGAGACCTGTTCAGGCCTCGATCAATTCGACGTTCGCTCTAGGTACGGTAACGACCTCACCGGATTCAAGCGAGACATCGAGCACTCTGGACTTCGATCCTGAACCGAGGACCTGGGGCGCTTCAGGAAGCGCGGCGACGGTGCCGATCGAACCGAAATAGGGATCGCGAATGACCCGAATCGGCGTTCCGATCGCGAGGACGCCAGAGTCGGTGGAACTTTGTGAGGAATCACCCTCCTCGGACTCGGGATCGAGGGGGATGAGAATTTCAGGACGCATCACGCCTGCTCTGATCTGTGTGGCGCCGTTGACCGAGGCCGGTCGGCCGGCATTGCTGGCAAGGAGGTCGTAGGTTCTGCGGGCCATGCTGATCTCACCGAATCCTTCGGTCACGATCAAGGTCAGACCGATCTTCTCGGAGCCGGTGATCGCGACACCCAAGTCATATCCCAGTATGGCTTTAAGATCGGAATCATCGATTCCACCCGAGACGATCGCGGCGACGCCGGCCTGCTGAGCCTTTCGGATCGCATCAGCCGTCATGCGGGCGCCCCCGACCACGATCTGGCCGGCCATCGACTCGTCGATGGCGTTCGCATCGAGCCCCTGATCATGCGAGTCACACGCCATCACGAGCGTTCCGGAGGTTTCACCCCCCACTCCGAAGATTCCCTGGATGAGCGCGACGTCGTTCTCGACGACCACACCCTCCTCGGGAAGCACTTCCACGACCCGACCCGGAAGATGAGCCTTCACCTGGACCGGTATCGACTCGCCTCGAATCATGATCTGACCGGTCGCCTTGGAGATCGCCTCGAGGACACCGCTTGCCGGTGACTTGCACTCGCTCTTGAACATGCCGAACATGCCCTTGCTGCGTGCGATCGGCTCGTCCTTCTCGACTCGGTCCCCTTCCTTCTTCAGCATCAGCTCGGGAAGATCTCCGGGCTGTGCTGCGATGAGGTTTGCGACGTTCAACGGCGTGATGTCACCGTCCATGAAGGTCTCGGCGACGATGGTGTCGGCATCGACCACGTCACCGAGAGACGCCTTCACGTCACCTGCGATAGGAAGAATTCTGTGCGCCAGATGAGTCGTTCTGGAAGAGACCTTGAGTCCGGGGGTGTATGCCTTCGCCATCAGACGGCGCTCCCTTCGAGATCGGGGTAGAGACCGACGGCCTCGATCGTTCGTGTGACGGCGGCCCTGCATTCGGCGCGTTCCTCGGGAAGCGACAGGGCACGACCGCGCCCGTCGAGTATGACGCCGACGGTGCCGCCTCGGATGGTACGCGTGACCGGCTTTCCCGGACCGGCGCCGACATCGAAACCGCGTGCGGGCCTGACTTCGATCTCCGCCGTCTCGTCGGGACCGAGTTCGACCATCTCGATCTCACCGAAGGCGATGTCACCCGATCCCCGTGATCCACCGTCGAGCGACCAGCTGAAGCAGTTCTTGCCTTCTTTTCCAGTGCCTTTGGCCGCAACACAGGTTCCGAGATAGACGAGGCAATCGCGCTCGAAGACCTCCATGGCGGCCTGCGGATGAACCGAGGCGAGCACGCCGAGATGCGGCATCATGAAGATCGAGTCCTTGGCGAGTTCGGTGATGCCCTCGGGCTCGAAGGCATCGATCAGGAGCATCGCGGTCTGATGCATTCTGGGGGCGTGACTGAGCACGCCTCCGGAGGCCACCAGAAGATCGAGCTTCATGTTGTCGACGATCGTCTCGCCACCGGACTGCTGGGTGAAGGTGTCGCCCACGGTGCGTTGCTGCTGCACGCCCTTCAACGTGGTGGCGAAGGCCTTGTGCTGGATGTAGGCCAACCGAAGAGCCTCGCGTGCGACCGCCTGCTCGAAGACGAGCGCCTCCATCGTCTGAGGGATCGTCGTGGGTCGGATCATCTTGTTCTTGACCCGATTGCGAAGCTCGTGCTCCTCCATGTCGAGATGGACCCACCGCAGAATGGTCGGCATCGTGGCTTCGGCGCACACGTTCGAGATCGAATAGCTCATCCCGAGATTGGCGCTGACGGTTCGATTGAAGGTTCCATCGAAGACACTGAAGACATCGGTGGTCGCCCCGCCGATGTCCACGCCGACCGCGTTGATGCCCCGCCCCTTGGCGATCGTCTGAAGGATGTCTCCCACGGCACCCGGGGTGGGCATGATCGGAGCATCGGTGATCGACATCAGGGTGTCGTAGCCCGGGGCATGCGCCATGACGTGCTCGAGAAAGACGTCATGGATCATGTCTCGGGCCGGCCCGAGATTCTCCTGCTCAAGACTTGGTCTGAGGTTGTCCGTGATCTTGAGATCGAATCCGCCGTCTGAGAAGACTCGTTCGATCTCGGGCCTCGCCTTGTCGTTGCCGGCGAAGATGATGGGCAGTTCGTAGGACTTGCCGAAACGCGGCCGTGGCTTGGCCGGTGCGATCATCTCGGAGATTTCGGTCACCTTCTTGGTGTCTCCGCCGTCGGTTCCCCCCGAGATCAGAACCATGTCGGGACGAAGCTCTCTGATTCGTTGTATCTGCTCGTGGGGACGTCGCTTATCGTTCGCGGCGATGGTGTCCATCACGATGGCGCCGGCGCCCAGCGCCGCACGTTTGGCGCTCGCCGCGGTCATCTCTCGCACGACTCCGGCCACCATCATCTGAAGACCACCGCCTGCGGAGCTGGTGGAGATGTAGATGTCACACCCTTCGGTGGCGGTGGCGGGTCGGATGATCTCACCGGCATCGTCGATCAGACGTCGACCTGAAACCTCCTGGATCTCGGTCAGAGCATTGAGGACGCCGACCGTCACGTTGGCGAAGGGCTCTTCCACGGTCGTGGGCGCCTCGCCACGCCAGGTCTGGCGATACACGCCGTCGACCTTCTCGATCATGATCGCCTTGGTGGTGGTCGAGCCACAGTCGGTGGCGAGAATCACATTGATGGCGTCGGGATTAATCTTCTGAGTGTCGTTCATCGTCTTTGGTGCTCGTTTTGGAATCGTGTTCCTTGTCCAACGCTTCGATCCTCCGGCAAAGGTACTCGATCGACCCCCGATGCTCCAGAATCCTCGCAAATTGCTCCCACTTGGCGGGATTGCGCAGGACCGCCCTCATCACGGGCTCGAAGAAGGTCATGGTCTGGCTGCCTATGTAGTTCAAGGGGCGGGTCGACTCCAGAAACAGGGTCGCCGGGGTCGCCATGTGCCGCCTGACCACTTCGGCGCAGACCACGTCGATGAGCGCACGATCGTCCTCATCGGGATCGAATTCAGTCTCCTTCTCGACCGCGAAGGCATGGGACAACCATGAAAGAAGGCGTTTCATGAGTCCACCCCCTGCACCACACCATCGGGCGCGAACCGCAGCATGCTCTCGATCGCCATGTCCGCCGGGTCATCGAACAACACGGTGCACTCGGCCTTCCGCCAGCGTCGGCTTCGCGACCTGATCAGCGCGGCGGATCCATCGTGTCGGATGCTGACGATCTCGCTCCACGGCATGAAACGCGTTCTGAGGGGGAATTGAGCGCGAATGCCCTCGGATGAGATCGAGATTCGGCTGGTGAGAAAGAAACGGCTGGTGGTGAGGAAGAGAAGGACGGCGGAAAGAGCGGCCCAGATCCAGTCGCCACCCATCACACCGATGAGCGATGACATGATGATGATCGTGGACACCGCGAAGACCATGGCGCCGGGGCGTCCCACGGCGGGCCTGATGCTCCATTCGAACGTCCCATCGGGTTCTCTGGAGGGTTCCTCGAGGCTGGGGGGTGTGTCGTTCACAGAACGGGCGCTCGGGGCTGGAGAATGATTCCTCGACGAAGATCGAGTTCGATCAGCGTCTCGGGGGAGTTGATCAGGAAAGATGCCTGTTCGAACGTCGGAGCGCTCATCAGACCCATCGCGTTGTTCGACATGCCCCAGGGTTCGAGCGGCAGGCCGACCGCATTTCGGTTCATGTCGTTGTCGGCATTCACATCGTGAAAGAGCGAGATGGCGTAGACACCGAACGGGACGTCATCGATCGCGATCCGGATCGTGCCGTCGTGACCGGCGACGGGAACGACTCGGACGTATTCACCCCCTTCACCCGAAGGCCAGCCAGGACCGTTGGTCCGGCAAGTCATGCTGATCTGGCCTTCATCCTCTTCCAGGCCGTGAATCAGGACCACGAGAAGAGAGGTGTCGTTCCCGAGATTTTCGATGGAAGGCAGGACGGGAACCGGTGTGACGCATGCAGACAGGCAGAGACACGCCAAAATCATGCTCATAATGCGGATCATGTTCATGAACCGATCTTAATGAACGGATGGTGCGTCTGCGACTGTTAGAATGTGAGCGGCGTTCACTGGAGGCAGGCATGACCGAAAAGACGGCACGGACAACTGACACGGCTCCTGAGACACCCGATGAACCAACCGGCATCGAGGCGGACGGATCGGTGAGCCCGCCCCTCCACCTCATGGACTGGGTCGAGACGCACAAGAACGACTTCCAGCCACCGGTTGGGAACAAGTACCTCTACAGCGGCAGGGATTTCTTCACGATGGTGATCGCCGGCCCGAATGCGAGGAACGATTTCCACAAGGTCGACTCCGAGGAGTTCTTCGTGCAACTGCGCGGGGACATCGTCGTCAAGACATATGAGAACGATCGCATCGTGGACCATGTGGTTCGGGAGGGTGAGACCTTCTTCATCCCACCCAATGTCCCGCACGCACCGTGCAGACCGGCGGGCACGCTCGGCATGGTCGTGGAACGAAGACGTCCACCGGGCGAACTCGAACATCAGATCTTCTACTGCGAGCGATGCAACGCGCTGGTCGAGGACAACGAGTTCGACTGCGCCGACATCGTGGTCGCCTTCAGGGATGCCATGGAATCCTTCTGGGCCGATCCGAAGCGAAGCACCTGTCCATCGTGCGGACACCGCGTCCCGAAGCCGGGTCCGTACGTGATGCCGGAACATCTCTCCTGAAGGCGCCCTGACGAACACGCACGCTCATGAACGATCCGATTCCAGTCATCGACCTCCACACCCACATCCTGCCGGAGAACTGGCCGGATCTGAAGGAGCGCTACGGCTACGGCGGATGGGTGCAGCTCGAACACCACAAACCGTGCTGTGCGAACATGATGATCGATGGACGATCCTTCCGGGAGATCCAGTCCAACTCCTGGGATCCGAAGGTGAGACTCTCGGAGTGCGATCGTGACGGAGTGCGCATGCAGGTGCTCTCCACCGTCCCCGTGATGTTCGCCTACTGGGCCAAGCCCGCGGATGCCCATGATCTCGCACGTCGACTGAACGATCACATCGCGGAGGTCGTCGCGGAGTATCCGGACCGATTCATCGGACTCGGCACCGTTCCCATGCAGGATGCGGATCTCGCCTGCCTTGAACTCGAGCGGGTGGTCAAGGAGCTCGGCATGCCGGGCATCCAGATCGGAAGCCATGTCCAGGGACGGAATCTGAACGACCCGGAGATCTTCAGAATCCTGGAGGCAGCCGAACAGCTCGAAGCCAGCATCTTCGTGCACCCGTGGGACATGCTCGGAAGCGCCCGCATGACAGACTACTGGATGCCCTGGCTGGTGGGCATGCCGGCGGAGACCGCGGTGGCCATCTGCTCCGTGGTGATGGGCGGTGTGCTTGATCGACTTCCGAATCTGAAGATCGCCTTCGCCCACGGAGGAGGCTCCTTTCCGTACACGCTCGGGCGAATCGCCCACGGGTACGACGTCAGACCGGACCTCTGTGCGAAGAACAGCCAACGAAATCCCAAGGACTACCTCGATCGGCTGTATCTCGATTCACTCGTTCATGACGCGGATGCGCTTCGTTTTCTCGTGAAACAGCACGGAAGCCACCGGATCGCCCTCGGGTCGGACTATCCTTTTCCACTGGGAGAACATCGCCCGGGCGAACTGATCCGTTCGATCGACGAGTTCACAGAAGCGGAGAAGAGAAACCTGCTGGGTGGCACCGCACTCGAATTCCTCGGCATCAAACCCGGCGAAGGCGCTCTGAGAACCGATGAGAGATAGGGAACCACCACAGTGACTCCGTCACCCGAAGAGATCAATCCATCATCGTTCGAGCCGGATCGGGACTACGCACGTCACCTTGATTCGACGGATTCCCTTGCGACGCGACGGGCCGACTTCGAGTTTCCGCTTCGCGAGGACGGTCGAGCGATGATCTATCTCTGCGGAAACTCACTGGGATTGATGCCCACAAGCGTCCGTGCGCGGATGCAGGAGGAACTCGATGACTGGGGACGACTCGGCGTCGAAGGACACTTCGAAGCGACCAGGCCATGGTTCGACTACCACGAACGATTCCGGGAGTCGGGAGCGCGACTGGTGGGCGCCCTGCCCGGCGAGGTCGTGATGATGAACTCGCTCACCGTGAATCTTCATCTTCTGATGGTCAGCTTCTACCGACCGGACGGACGACGAAACAAGATCCTGATCGAGGACGGCGCGTTCCCTTCGGACACCTACGCGGTCAAGACGCACCTGCAGGCACGCGGTCTCGATCCGGATGAAGCCCTGCTGCTGTGCACCCCGCGACCGGGCGAGGATCTGCTTCGCACGGAAGACATCGAGGATCTGATCGAAGAGAACGCCGATGAACTCGCACTCGTCATGCTTGGTGGGGTCAACTTCAGAACCGGCCAGCTTCTGGACATGAAGCACATCACCGATGCGGCGCACGCGGTCGGTGCGATGGCGGGTTTCGATCTGGCGCACGCAGCCGGAAACGTCAGACTCTCACTTCACGACTGGAACGTGGATTTCGCCTGCTGGTGCTCCTACAAGTACCTGAACTCGGGACCCGGCGCACTGGCCGGAGCCTTCGTGCACGAGAGACACGGCAACGACTCCGATCTGCCACGCTTCGCGGGATGGTGGGGCAACGACCCGAAGACCCGATTCAAGATGCAGGACATTCCTGAATTCATTCCGAACCAGGGGGCGGACGGCTGGCAGATCTCGAACCCGCCGATTCTTGCCGCAGCGCCACTGGTCGCATCGCTGGAGATCTTCGACGAGGTCGGCATGGAGGCGCTGGAACGCAAGAGCAGACTCCTGACCGGATATCTGGAATTTCTCCTGAAGCGGTCGCTGCCCGACAGCTGCGAGATGATCACTCCGGAGGATCCCTCCGCGAGAGGATGCCAGCTCTCGGTGCGTGTCAAGGATCGTCCGCGCGAACGATTCGATCGGCTGCGGCCAGCGGGGATCACCTGCGACTTCAGACACCCGGATGTCATCCGGCTTGCACCGGTACCCCTCTACAATTCGTTCATGGACGTGCACGAGACCGCAGAGATCCTGGGAGCATCATGAACCAGTCGGACACCTCGCAGAAACCCAGAGTGGTGATCGCAGGCGCCGGACTGGCCGGATGTCTCCTGGCTCGACTGCTCGGACGAGAGGGCTTCGAGGTTCTGGTCGTGGAACGTCGCGAGGATCCGAGAACCGAGCGGCTCGCAGGTGGACGATCGATCAACCTCGCGATCAGTGCGAGAGGGATCGACGCCCTTCGTGCCGCCGGACTGGAAGACGAACTGATGAAGCACGCGATCCCCATGACGGGTCGCATGATCCACTCGGGATCGGACAACGAGACCTTCCAGTCGTATTCGGCGGACTCGAAGAAGGCGATCAATTCCGTCAGCCGCTCCGAACTCAATCTGCTTCTGCTCGATGGCGCCGACGAGTGCGATACGGTGACGTTTCGTTTCGGACAGGCATGCACCGGTGTCGACCCTCTGGCAGGCAGCATCGGCTTCCGGGACTCCGAAGGATGCGAGACCGTCGAGAAGGCGGATGTCATCGTCGGTGCGGACGGAGCCTACAGCGCCGTGCGAAGCGCCCTGCAGAGGACGCCGCGATTCAGCTTCAGCCAGGACTTTCTCGACCATGGATACAAGGAACTGAGCATTCCACCGGCCGAGAAGGGGCCGCATGCTCCCTGGGCGATCGACCCCAAGGCGCTGCACATCTGGCCGCACGGAGGCTCGATGATGATCGCCCTGCCCAACCTCGACGGCTCCTTCACCTGCACACTCTTCTGGCCCTACGAAGGATTCCATTCGTTCGAGTCCGTGAAGACCGATGAGGTTCGCAGATTCTTCGACGAACACTACCCGGACGCCTCGGAGCTCATGCCGGATCTGGAGGACCAGTACGAGCGGAATCCGGTGGGACCCCTCGGGACCATGCGCTGTCGACCATGGAACAGGAACGGTGTCGTGCTGATCGGCGATTCGGCGCATGCGATCGTGCCGTTCTACGGACAAGGCGCGAACGCGAGCTTCGAGGATGCGAAGCGTCTGGCCGAAGGACTCATCGCCGATCCGGACAATCCGATCGATGCGATCGAGTCGTACTACGTCGATCGCGTCGATCACGGAAACGCGATCGCGGACCTCGCACTCGCGAATTTCATCGAGATGCGGGATCACACGGGAAAGACCTGGTTCAAGTGGAAGAAGAGACTGGAGCACGCGCTCCACACGACCCTGGGCGATCGCTTTCTACCGCTTTATGAGATGGTCTCCTTCAGCACGATTCCCTATGACGACGCGAGAAAGAGAGCCCGCTGGCAGTGGCGACTTCTTCTTTCGTTCACGGGGTTCGGACTCATCACCACCAGCTTCATCATGCTGATCGTCTTCATCATGCTTCAGGAACGCTGATTCACGCACGACGCGCCAAGGACTCACGATGGGATTGATCGACATCACACCGGTGCTTTCCGACAGAACACACGTCTACCCGGGCGACAACCCTCCGACACGGGAGGTCCTGTGGCGACTCGAGGACGGACAGCCCGTCACGCTCTCGACGCTTCGGACCTCGGTGCACGTGGGCGCGCATGCGGATGCCCCGGCACATTACGGACTCGGCGGGCGCACCATGGAACAGCAACCGATCGATCTCTACGTCGGACCGTGCGCGGTGGTGAGAGCGAACGGCCCGCGTGGAGGACGACTGGGTCTCGAACACATCCAGGGAGAACTGCCGAGAACCGAGAGGCTTCTGATCCACGGCGGCACCTTCGACGGATTCGACGAGTGGAACGACGATTACTGCGGACTGGCACCCGAGCTGGTGGACCATCTTCATGAACGAGGTGTCAGACTCGTCGGCGTTGACGCTCCGAGCGTCGACACCCAGGATTCGAAGGAACTCCCCGCCCATGCACGTTTCTTCGCCAACGACATGTCGATCATCGAGGGACTGGCCCTGGCGGACGTGACTCCCGGCGAATACGAGTTGATCGCACTTCCATTGGCGCTCGAGGGGTTTGACGGAAGCCCGGTTCGTGCGATACTCCGGGAACTCGACGACTGACCAATTTCGTCTGCCCCATTTGAAACGCAGAACTCAGGAAAGACCCTATGACCAGCATGCTTGAAGCACAAAAGATCATGAAACACCGGAACAGCGACCACCGCAGATTTCGAACTGGCGGCACGGGCGGTCCAATCATCCTGATCCTGCTGTTCATCATCGTGGCGGCAATGTTTTTGATTCTCTGGGGTGCCGACGAGGACGGTCGGGCCGGCCAGCGTGCCATCGATGAATCATCACCCGCAGGCACGGTCGAAGGCAACATGGCCCAGCAGGCGAACTGGACCGCCGCCCCGATCGTCAACTTCATCTCCAAGAACGACCGTCTTCCCGACGAGGCCGAAGGCGCCAAACTGCTTCAGTCGCTCTCGGGCATGACCGAACCGAAATATTTTCCGCCGACTCCAGCAGAAGGTGGCAATCCCAGCTACCGAAAGACCAATGATGGGTTTGAGATCGTCTTCACCATGCCCGAGGCCAAGGACGTGGTCTGCCGGTTCTCGGCGGCGGGCGTCTACGAGGGTGCGACCGGACTGGGCGCCTTCACCGAAGAGGACGACGCGATGGAAGATTCACTCAAAGACCCACTTCGTTGAATGAAAGCGTGACATCCCATGGAACGAAACTGGACGTATCGGGATGCTTCGGGAACTGAATACGGACCATATACGTGGGACGAGCTCGTCCGCTACGCCCGGGAGAATCGCATCGATCCGGAATGCCTGGTCCGCTGCGGCACGCAACCATGGATGTCAACGACGGACGCCGGCGTCTTCGAAGGAACACCGAGACCACAGGCGCCGCCAACGAGCCCTTTCGACAACAGCAAGGATGCCATAGACGCCGCCAATTCGGCGCACAGGTCGCCCCACAATCGCCTGCTCTATCTTCTGCTTGGAATCCTGCTGCCCCTGATCACCGGGCTTGCGGGAATCAACAATCTGCTGGTCGGGCGAACCGGCCATGGTCTCACCCAGTTGATGCTGTGCCTGTTCAACTTCGTGTTGATCCTGCTCGGCTTCCTGATCGGGGTGACGTTCTGCCTCGCCCTGCCCCTCGGAGCCGGCATCGTGCTCTGGTCGGTGATCGAAGCCGCCACCAACGACAGGGATGGCGAAGGGCGAACCATGGTGTTCAGCTGAGGTGTCCAACTGAGGGGTTCAGCTGGAATCGGACTCGACCTCGGCGATGACCTTCAATTCGATCGCGATGGGCGTGGGCAGGGCGTTGATCTCGATGGTCGTGCGCGATGGATTGGGGTTGCCCTCTCCGGCGAAGTACTCCGCATAGATCCTGTTGTAGGTCGCGAAGTCATCCTTCATGTTGGTGAGAAAGGCGAGCACGTCGACCACGTTCTCCCAGGGAACCCCCGAATCCTCGACGACGGTCTTCACGTTCTCGAAGCAGTTGCGACATTGCGTCTCGATGTCGTAGTCGAGAATCTCGCCATCGTCACCGAGCGTCACACCGGGGATCGTCTTCGAACCGCGCACGCGCGGTCCGATTCCGGAAAGGAAGATGAGGTTCCCGGAGCGCGTCGCATGGGGGAATGCTCCGACCGGTTCCGGCGCTCGTGATGATTCGATGCGTTCATTCGTCATGGCTCGACCTTCTCCTCGGAGCGACATGTCTTGAGAGTGTTTGAAAACAGAGACTCGGGTCCACGGGTGATCGAACCGCCCCCGGGCATCTGAAGTCCTCCGGACCATATTTCGAATCCACGGCACTCGAAACAGATGAGATAGTCCGTGGTCCCGGACGAATCGATCACACGAAGACCGTGTCGTGGCCTGAAGCAGTCGACCCGCACGGCCTTCGCAGCAGCGTCGGAGGCGGCGTCCGAAAGCAGCTCGTCGAGGAGCTCGACGCCCATCGAATGCGAAATGGAACATGTCCTCAGGATCGGCCAGCCGTGAAAACCGGAGTCACGCCAGTTCGCAGATGACATCGGGTAGCTGTCACCGTCGAGACTGTAGATCTCGAAGGAGGCGTCCGCTTCGACCGTGATCATGGGACGGCTCGAACAGCGGGCCATGACGGTGACGATCAAGGCGAACAGAAAGGAAAAGGCCAGACCAAGCCAATGACGTCGAGACATCAACCATCCTCCAGGGCGACGCAGACGTTGGTCGCTTCAGTGAAAAACTTGAGGGCCTCCTCGCCGCCTTCGCGGCCCACACCGCTGTGCTTCCAACCCCCGAAGGGGGTCCGAAGATCACGGACCATCCAGCAGTTGATCCAGACGATTCCGGAATCGATGCGCGAGGCCATGCGATGCGCCCGGGTGAGATCGTTGGTCCAGAGACTGCAGGCGAGACCATAGGGAACGCCGTTGGCTCGTTCGACGGCTTCGACGTTGGTGTCGAAACCCTGCACCGAGACCACCGGGCCGAAGATCTCCTCCTGATTGGTTCGACACTCCTGGGGAAGCCCGAGAATGACGGTCGGTTCGAGGAAACTGCCGTCCCGGCAATGCTCAGGGAGGTGGGTGGGTCGACCACCGCCGCATGCGATCACGCCACCCTCTTCACGAGCGAGCCGGATGTAGTTCGCGACGCTTTCGAGATGCTCCTTCGAAACCATGGCGCCGATGTCGGTTTCCGGATCGAGCGGATCACCCACCTTGAGGCCACGGGTCATCTCCACGAATCGATCGGTGAACTCCTTCATCCGACTGCGGTGCACCAGAATTCTCGAGCCGCAGAGACAGATCTCGCCTTGATTCGAGAATGAACTTCGCATGATCTGCGGCATCGCCCGATCGAGATCGGCATCCTCGCAGATGATCACGGGGTTCTTCCCCCCGAGTTCGAGCGACAATCGCTTGAACATCGGTCCGGCGGTGGCGGAGATCGCGGCGCCGGTGGAGGTGCCTCCCGTGAAGGTGATCGTTCCGACATCGGGATGTTCGACCAGACGACGTCCGACGGGGTCACCACACCCGTGAACGATGTTGAGAACACCTCGGGGAAAACCGGCCTCGATCGACAATTCACCCAGAATGGATGCCGTCGCGGGTGTGATCTCGCTGGGTTTGCCGACCACGGTGTTGCCGGTGGCGAGCGCGGGGGCGATCTTCCAGGTGAAGAGATAGAGCGGCAGATTCCAGGGGGAGATGCAACCAACCACCCCGCGTGGTCGGCGCAGGGTGTAGTTCAAGGCGGCGTTGCCCATCGAATGCATCTCACCGGACACATGCTCGACGGCCCCGGCGAAGAATCGAAAGTTCGACGCGGCTCGAGGAATCTCGATCTCGAGCGCCTGCCGAAGCGTCTTTCCCTGGTCGATCGACTCGAGTCGAGAGAGACGCTCACCGTTCTCATCGATGAGGTCCGCCAATCGACGCAGACAGGCGGCGCGATACGCGGCGGGAGCGGCCGACCATTCCGTGAAGGCGTCCAGCGCGGAGCGGACGGCAAGATCGACATCCCCCACGGAGGACTCCGCGGCACGACCATGCGGCTGTCCAAGAGCGGGATTGATGGTGTCACGCCAGTGTCCATCCAGCGCATCACGCATCTCGCCATTGATCAGATTTCGATACGAAGGCATGGTCATCTCGGGACCCTCCGATCAACCCTTGCACACCCGACCGCCATCGACCGGAAGATTGACGCCGTTGACATATCCACCGGCGGGTGATGCGAGAAAGAGCGCGGCCGCGGCAAGTTCCTCGACATGGCCGATTCGGCCGGCGGGAATCGTGGCGATGGCATCTGCTTCGACTTCGGCGGCGGTCTTTCCAAGACGTCCGGCCTTGCCCTCGAAGAGCGAGGTCAGACGAGCTGTCGCGGTGAAGCCGGGAAGCACGTTGTTCACCGTGATGCCGAACGGTCCCAGCTCCGCGGCGATGGTTCGGCCCCAGTTTGCCACCGCACCTCGGATCGTGTTGCTGACGCCCAACCCTGGAATCGGGGTGATCACCGACGTTGAAATGATGTTGATGACTCGTCCGAAGCCATTTTTCTTCATTCCGGGCAGAAATGTCTGCACCATGGTCTGAGCGTTCAGAAGATGCATCTGAAAGGCGTTCAAAAAGAGCTCGGGATCACTTTCCGAGGCAGGACCTGCCGCGGGGCCACCGGTGTTGTTGACCAAGATGTCGACATCACCCTGCTCCGCGCGCGCTCGAGCGGCATGCTCGACGGCTGGAATGTCCGAGAAATTCACGCAGAGGGCATCATGACCGGCCCCGGACAGCTGTGAAAGGGTCTGATCGATGCGCTCAGGATCCCGTCCCACGACCGTGACACGAGCCCCGGCATCGGCAAATGCGACCGCGATCGCCTGCCCGATACCACCAGTCGCACCGCAGACCACGGCCGAACGTCCATCTAGTCTGAAATCGATTTTCATGGATATTATCGTACCCTAGAGCGCCATCCAGCCCAACCATCTTGATCATTGACCCAACATTCCGGCAGTTGTTTCTGTAGTATGCATGCGCACCGGCCCCGCCGGATTCTGACGAGTCGACTGCCGTCGCAGAGAGGCGCCTCGTAATCTTCAACCCTGCGACTTTTCTAGCTTCGGTGACTCTTATGAATATCTATGTGGGCAACCTGCCCTTCTCAGCTGGTGATCAGGAACTTTCGGATCTCTTCAGCCAGTTCGGTGCCGTTCAAAGCGCTCGCGTCATCATGGACCGCGAAACCGGCCGCGCACGCGGGTTCGGCTTCGTCGAAATGGCTGACGAGGATGCACGCAAGGCGATCGAAGCACTCGATGGTTCCGAGATGGGCGGTCGTCCTCTTCGAATCAATGAAGCTCAGGAACGTCAGGACCGACGTCGCTGACTTCAGGCACGAGGCACTGAGTACGGTGTTTCAGTCCTCATGACAACATGAAAAAACCCGCCACCGTTCGGGTTGATGCTTAGTGCATCGGATGATCTTCGGGAATCATTCCGAAGTGATTCATCATCACGAGAACTTCTGATCAGTCGCAGAGAAGAGCTCGCGAGCTCCAGACTGCGACTTTTCAGCTTTAGGAAATTCAATGAACATCTACGTGGGCAACCTTCCTTTCTCGACTGGAGACCAGGAACTCTCCGATCTCTTCAGTCAATTCGGCGCCGTCCAGAGCGCCCGTGTCATCCTTGACCGCGAAACCGGCCGCTCCCGCGGATTCGGCTTCATCGAAATCGGGGACGAAGACGGCCAGAAGGCCATCGATGCACTCAACGGCAGCGACTTCGGCGGACGTCCCCTCAAGATCAACGAAGCGGAAGCTCGTCAGGATCGACGACGCTGATCACACGCTGGGATCGGTGCCCGTGCTGACTCTGGGCGCTTGAATCAGCCGTGAATCACGAATGATCTGCAGAACACCCTTCATCGGGGTGTTCTTTTTTCATGCCCATGAACCGGGCTCGAACTGGGATGAGGTTCGAGGTCAGAGGCAGCTTCCGAAATTCGAGATGACGATGGTGAGATCACCGCCATCCACGAGGCCGCTTCCATTGAGATCGAAGCAGGGCTGGTCGGTGTCGGACCAGAAGCCGAGAACCACGGCGATGTCCATGCCGTCGACGCAGCCATCTCCGTTCAGATCACCGGCAAGGGGGCTCCCGCCGAGATCCGCCGAGATCCACTCACCCGTCCGGACATTGCCACTTCGATCCGAGCACACGATTCGATACTCGAATCCGGGACTGCACTCCGGAGCGATGATGTCGGCACGCCAGATGGAATTGCCGACCCAGAACATGTCGAGAGACTCGCTCTCGTCACCTCCTCCCTTCAGCTCCACCCGCACGAAGCCGGGGTCGAATCCCCTGTCGGATGTGTAGCTGTCGGACAGACGTGCCAGGATGCCCCTGCGCCCGGATCGATCCGCTTCGGAAAGGCCCACGCCGGCGATCACTGGCGGGCGAGTGTCGAAGGCGCCGGTGTTGCGATAGAAGCGATTCTGAAAGTTTCCACCCTCGCCCTGGACCGTGATGATGTCGGCTCGACCGTCACCGGTGAAATCGGCGACCGCGATGTCGAGGGTCGCATCGGAAACACCGGAGATCAACGAGGTGTTCTCGGTGAATTGACCCGTCCCGTCGTTGACGTACATGCGCTCTCGAGAGCCGTAGAGGACCGCGATGATGAGGTCCAGATCACCGTCATCGTCGAAGTCGAGAAACTTGCTGTCATTGTCGTCCGCGCCGGGATTCGGTGAGATCCAGGTGGTCACGTCCGTCCACGATCCGGAATCGTTGTTCCTGATGAGTTTCTCGCGGTTCCCGGAGGCGCCGTTCGCGCCGATGAGGTCGAGCCTCGCGTCCCCGTCGATGTCTCCCGCATCATAGCTGTAGACCGAAAAATCTCCGCCGGCGGTCAGTGAACCGGTGAAGTATCCCCTGCCATCATTCGTCCAGAGCCGACTGCTGTTGGTGGATCCACTGGACCTGGTGCCGACGTACATGTCGAGATCGAGATCGTTGTCGGCATCGAAGAAAAGCAGGTCCATCTGCTGGGACATCGTGCTTCCACCGATCATCCGAGCGTCGGTCTCGTCTTGATAGACGCCGGTCCCATCGTTGATGAGCAGTCGCGACCGACCATTGGATCCGAAGCGACTGGAGGTCCCCGAGTCGCAGAACGTGAGATCGAGATCGCCATCCTGATCGACATCGGCGAATTGCGCACGGGCGGATGAGAGCCTCAGATTCGGAAGACGGGTCTCTGATTCATCTGTGAAGTAGCCGTTCCCGTCGTTGATGAGAAGCACGGGAGCCGTGAAGTAATCCTGGGCGAGAATCATGTCCGGATCCCCGTCGCCGTCGCAATCACCGAATTCCACACCACGAAACCAGCCCGTGACTCCGCCGGCTCGCGCGATCGATTCGTCGGTGAACTGACCGGTGCCGTCATTGACGTAGAGGCGTACCTGCAAGGGGCTTCCCTGGGAGGTGTACCCCTGCCCATCGGCGACTGCGAAATCGATGTCACCATCAAGATCGAAATCGCAGGCGGACAACTGATTGGAATAGAACGACTGACTGGGAAGCCTGCTCGTCTCCTGAACGAACTGCTGAGCGAAGACGGCGCTCGACAGGAAACCGATCAGGGCACCTGAAAGAACAGGCGAAAGAACAGGCGATCGGGTCATGAGAGAGGACTCCACTGGAGATGAGGTCGAGACACCCTCTCGAGGTTGAGGAAGAGGGTGGCGGAAGGTCAATACTCACCCAGACAGGACAATCAAGCAAGGACTAAATCCCCAAAGGGTCCGGAGACCGATATCCTTTGGGTTGTGAAACGAAAACTACCCAGTCTCCATCGCCTGTCACCCGTTTTCACGATCGTCGTATTCTGTTTCGCCGGTGTGGTGATCTATCTTCAGTTGAAGGCACATTCGCTCTCGGAGATCGCCGCTGACATCAGAGGCATTCCATCGACGAAGGTGCTGATGGCGTTCGCACTCGTCGTTCCGGGACTCCTCGCCCTCGCCTGCTACGACGTGGTGGCCGTGAAATACCTGAAGCTGCCCCTTCGTTGGTGGAAACCGCTTGCAACAGGACTCATGGGATACAGCATCACCAACACGACGGGACACGCCGTCGTTGTCGGTGGGATGTTGCGACTGAGAATCTATCCTCGGTGGAACATCAAGGCGGGCGCCATCGGAGAGATACTGGGCTTCGGAGTGCTGACGTACTACCTGGGTCTCTCCTGCACGGCGGCGCTCGCGTTTCTCTTCGAGGGCGGCGGTTTCGCAAGGACCCTCTCCGACATACCGCATGTCGGAGAGATCCTCTCGCACCCCTGGATTCGGTACGCGATTCCGACCGTGCTTCTGACATTGATCCTGATCTGGTTCGTGCTGCTGTTCACATTCAAGAGGACCGTTCGAATACGAGGACATGACTTCAGACTTCCGAAACCAATCATCGGTCTTCTTCAGGTCGTCGTCTCGTGTGCCGATCTGTGCATCGTGGCCTCGGTCCTGTGGGTGCTTCTTCCCAGTCACGACGGCATGGACTGGCTTTCATTCGTGGGCATCTTCGCGGTGATTCAATTCATATCGTTGCTCTCCGCGGTGCCGGGTGGCATCGGCGTGTTCGAGGGAATCATGCTGGTCGTGCTCGCCCCGATCGCGTCCACGCAATCGGAGGTCTTCGCCATGTTGCTGACATTCAGAGCGATCTACTACCTCGTCCCGTTCACGCTTGGCGGACTGGCATTTCTTGGGGTGGTCCTCGTGCAGCGAAACAATCCCGGCCCAAAGGCGACTCTGGAGGGAGAATCATGATTCGATGGTGCAAGGAACACATTCTTCTCATCGGCTGCATGCTCATGCTGGCCACGTCGTCGATCTCGGAGGCGCAGAGCGACGCCGGGGCCGATGACGCTGAATGGCAGGAGAACGTCCGCGCCTTCAACGAGGCGCTCGACTCGAGTCTGTTTCCGGGGGACGATCCCGACAATGGGGCGAAGGCGCTGATCGATGTCATGAAGAGGGTGAGGGCGATCAAGGAGCTCCAGGAACTCGGGGTGGCATACGAGAACCTCATCGTTCATGGCGATGATGACGTGGTCGATGAAGAGGCGGCTCTGCGATCCGAAGTCGCAAGGAGGCGGCTCGAGCTGACTGACGAGGTTGTCAAGGAACTCCGAGAGGCTCTGAAGGCCGAGTATTGCGACTTCGGGGTGGATCACTCCGCCGGTGTCGGAATGCTGCTTCCACACCTCGCCCCGATGAGAGAGATTGCACGACTTCTGGCGCTTCGCGTGAAGGTGCTCATCCGTGAGAACGAGTGGAAGGAGGCCGGGGATTCGCTCTCGGACCTCCTCGAACTGTCGAAGGTCGCTCGAAGAGATCGAACCGCGATCAGCTCGTTGGTGGGAGCGTCCATCGCCGGCATCGGGCTCGGCATCCTCGACGAGGCGATGACGGAACAGCGACTTGATGCACGGAGTGCGATGCCCTTTCGCATGGCGACCATGTACCTGGAAAGCGATCCTTTCGGGTTTCGGGACGCGGCCCTCGGTGAATATGAAATGATGAAGGGGAGCACGAGCTATCTGCTGGACGGACAGGATCGCGAGATCTTCGCGGCCATGGCAAGCGAGCGAAGCGACCAACGATATCTCATGGAGATCGACGAGGATTCCTTCCTCTCCGAACTCGAAGAGGCCAGAGTCGTCTACGAGATGCTGGGTGATGCCCTCGAAGAGGGAAGCGAGGAGGAGATCGCGGACAGAGTCAACGCCATCATGGCTGACGTGATGCGGAACGCATATGGACCTCTCGCGAGGATGCTCCTGGTACCGTGGGAGAGGATCGTGTTCAACATGGTCCGAACCACCAGCCTGCATTCGTACATCTCCGAGTCCCTGCGACAGATCACCAGAGGTGCCGATCCGGGATATTTCGGGAACGCGATGACGTTGTATCGAAGATGTCTTCCGGAGCTGAGCCGTCTTTCAGGTTCCGATCAGGAGACGATGGCTATGGTTCGCCGGATCCTTCTGGTCTCGGGCACATGCGACGCGCTGCCCAATTCGCTGCGAGAACGCCTGAACTCGATCTTCGAGATGCTGCGCCCGATGCGAACGACGATTCTGAGAGCCGCGAAGATCAGACGATGTCACGACCCCCGAACGGAGATCCGGGTTCTCGAAGCCGAGGGTTTTTCCGAGGGAAGGCATCTTCGAGGCATGCAGGCGGCGGGTCGGCTTCTGCTGACCGAAGCCGCCCTTGGAATCTGTCAGCACGAGGACGGCCTCGATACCGGAGAGCAGGTCTCGGAATCCCTCGTGGGCGCGCTCGGCATCGCGACGCACATGGCTGATGGCAGCCACCTCATGGGCCAGCTGGCGGCGACCGCGTTGCTGGAGGAGATCGCCGATCTTCTGGAACTCGGCGTCGAGAACGGGACCATCGGGGAAAGCATCCTCCCGGATCTGGAGGAGAGGCTGCGACGTTCACTCGGAGATGACCTCCTCAACTGGCGGAAGACCGAACGAATGCTTCACGGTGACGAGGTGCTCGAGACGGTCGAGACGTTCGGCATGACGGACAGGGATCTGTCGACACGACTGGTCGGAGGCTGGTCCCAGGACCGGCTGTTCCTGGCACAGTTCTACAAGGGAGGGCGACCGGCGCTTGGTGACAGTCCGCTCAGTTCTCCGAGATTCGACTATCGACCGGATGGAGACCGAGGTGCGCTGCATTCACTCGAGCACATCTTCAATCCAAGTGAAGATGAACTTCTGATGCTCCAAGGGCCGCACGAAAGACTGCTTCAGCTCCTCAATGCGATCGATACCGTGAAATCACCCCGCATCATCAAATGGAAAGCGAGATCCTTCGATGCGTACCAGAGAATCGAAGCGCTTGCGAAGGGATTGAAACCGGCGAATCCCGTTCACGACATGAAGAAGCCCGAGCGCAAGAAGATGAACGAGGGCATGGACGGAATGATGGGACACTAGGATGCTCGAAGAATCAACAGACAAGCAAGGGGACGATCAATCGGTCGATCCAGACCCACCTCGCCTTCTGCGTGCGACCTGCGCACCGGCATTGTCGGACTACCTGGCACGCGAGATCGAGGATCTGGGCCACAGGATCACGAAGAAGGATCACACCGGCGTCGAGATGAAGGGAACCATGGTGGATGCGATGCGTCTCGTGCTTCGACTTCGCACCGCCTATCACCTGCTGCAGAGGTTCGCGGATCTCAAGGCAGCGGACGCGGATCGGATGTACGAGGCGGCGGTGCGTCTTCCCTGGGAGAGAGTGATCCCTCATGACGGATACATCTCGGTGGTGTCCCACATCCAGAACGAGACCATCCGGAACACGATGTTCGCCAACGTGAGACTCAAGGACGCGATCGTCGACCGGATGCAGCAGATCAACGGACACAGACCGGATGCGGGTTCGAACGGCGACCGGACGGTGGTCCATCTCTTCTGGCAGAAGGACTTCTGTCGGATCTCGCTCGATCTCGCGGGACAGAAACTCTCGGATCGGAGCTATCGAAGAATCCCCTCGAAGGCGCCGATGCGCGAGACCATCGCGGCCGCTGTGCTGGCCAGGATGGAATACGACGGCAGCAGGCCACTGGTCGTTCCGATGTGCGGAAGCGGCACCATCGCGATCGAAGCAGCGCTGATCGCGACCGGGCGTGCCCCGGGACTGTTGCGAAGCAACTTCGGCATCAAGCATCTCCGGACCTTCGACGAGTCCGCATGGAAAAGCGAACGTGCCCTGGCCAAGAAGGAGAAGCGTTCCGAGAAGCCGGCGCCCATCATCGCCAGCGATCTCGATCCACTCGCGGTCTCGGCTGCGAAGAAGAACGCGGTGACCGCGGGCGTCGACCATCTGATCACCTTCGAGGTCTGCGACTTCGCCGACACGACGCTCCCCGGACAACCGGGATCGATCATCCTCCATGGCGAGTACGGTGAACGACTGGGAGTCGACGAGGAACTCGAACCCACCTACGGTCGAATCGGTGACTTCCTCAAGCAAAGATGCGGTGGCTGGCAGGGATGGGTCTTCACGAGTCGGGAGTTTGCAGGTTCCGTCGGCTTGAAGACCGCCGACCGGATCACGTTCCAGCATGGTGGAATCGAGTGTCGCTTGTTGAAATTCGACCTCTACAGCGGCAGTCGAAGCGATCCGGGTCGATCATTCGACGCATGACGTCGTCAGTCGGTGCGACGCACCACGGAGTCGAGAGTCGGGCGTTTCACGGCAGGAGTCTCGGCCGGCAGACCGACCCAGATGAAACCGATGATCTCCTCCAGATCCCGATCGATGCCGAGCACGTCGTAGCTCGCGCGATCCCGGGTCAGCCCTCCGGTCGACCATTTCGAACCGACCCCGTCCGCCGTCAGCGACAATGACATGTTCTGAATCGCGCAGGAGCAGGCGGCATAGTCCTCCCGACTTCGGAATTCGTCGTCGGAGCGGATCTGCGTCACGACCACCAGTTCCGCGGGATCGAGAATCTTGTTCTGGATCTGGGTGATCTTCTCCGAAGGAAGAGTCCGCCCGGCCGACTTGATCGAGACCGCGATGTTTGCAAGCGCTTCACGAGTCCGTGGACCGCAGACCACGAATCGCCAGGGAAACGTCAACTTGTGACAAGGCGCCTGATGACCTGCATCCAGCGCCCGCTCGAGAACTCCGTCATCGAGAGGCCCGGGTCGATAGCTGTGGATCGTCCGGCGTTCATGAATCGCGCGATGCGCATCCATCGTGAGATCTCCCATGAAGACATCCTCGCTCAGCGGATGAAACGAAGCTTCCCGAAATTGGGCACCCAACGTGAATCGGTCCCGGGAAAAGGAAGCGGAGCGGGCCAGTACACGCTGAATGCCTTGCCGATCAACATGTCCTGCGGCACGATGAAGGGTGCGTCGTCATCCGTGTACTGGGTCGAAAGAGGATGCGGTCTGCCCCAGATCCGACCATCACGACTGGCGGCGCTGTTGTCGCCGAACATCAGATACTGACCCTGTTCGAGGCGTCCTGGATTTCTGAAATCGGAACCGAACCCGAGACCGCGAACGAATGGTCCGTTCTGCGAGCGCTGATTCGCGCTGTCGAGCATCGTCGGTCGGTAGAAGAGATCCCGGTCAACGCGAACGTTCCTGATGGCTTCGACTCCACCCTCGAAGAACCAGTCGATGCGGGGGCCCGACGGTCTGGGAAGCGTGGGGTTGCTGAGGTAGGTGTCGGACGAAGTGTCGGGATAGCTCGCCTGAAAACGCTGCTCGGGCGACCAGTCGTTGAAGGGAAGCTCCAGGATGAGATCTCCATTGATGAACAACCACATCTTCTGGTCGACATGCCAGCAATCGATCTCGAAGGTGGCGCCGCCGAGATCGACGGATCCGGTGATGGAATCGATCTCGGCGCCGTCAGATTCACGGGTCATCCGAAGTGCGACTGCTTCACTTGAGATCGACCATTCGAAAAGCATCCCGCGAGATGCCATGACGAGACGACTGCCGGTGAACGCGCGGCCATCGAGTGGATCGATCACACCCGCGATGCGGATGTCGCTGATGGGATATGGATCACGGGAAAATGGAGACAGAGACGCGTTGGGCAGTCTGTTGAGGTTGTACATGTTGAAATCGGTGATCGGCCACGCATCATGATTCCAGGTGAGGGCGGCCGGTTCGTCCGATGTCGTCCGCCAGGTTCGATCGGTGCCGATCTCCCAGTCACCGAGGTCAGGCACGAACGGCGCTCCCCACCAGCTGGACTGCGCCGATTCCTCCCAACCGACGATGTCGATCGGCACGAAACCCGAGTCGTAGACGGGCTGCCAGACCGCCCGCTGGATGAATTCGGGCTTTCTCACCACCCGAAGCTGATCGGAGGGTGCGTCCAGTGAACCGACGAAGACGTCGCCATCGACGACGACCAGCTGCTCCTGCGGAACACCCACCAGCCGTTTGATGAAATTCTGCGTGGGTCCGACCGGGTCGGTCGGATTCTTGAAGACCACCACATTGAAACGTTCAGGCGATGTGAAGGGATAGAGGGACTTCAGAACGACGACTCGGTCACCGTTTGATGGACGGGGCTGCATCGGTTCGGGAGCCGAGCGCTCGACCGGCCCCGACAGTCCGAACATCGGATCCCAGCGTGCGATCATGGCACGTTTGAGATCACGGTTTCGAATCTGTTTGCGCTGCTCCGGATCCTTGATCGCGGAGAGACGACCCTTGAGCTTGGTGAGCTCCTGAGCGGCAAGCTGCCATCGCCCGAGATAGCCGTTGGCATCAATCGCATACTCCCACCCTGTCTGGGGGGAGGTCCAACGGACATGCTGACCCATCAGGGTCGGAGCCATCGATCCGGTGGGAATCACGAAACCCTCGATGATGAAACCACGAGCCGTCATGGCCAGGACGAAGGACATGATGAGGGACATCATGGTCTCGGTCACTCCGGTCTTGGAAGCGCCCTGTTGACCGGAGGAGACCTGGGAATTGGAGTCGAAGCTGCTCATGTGTCCGACATTCTAACGCGTGGGTTGATGAGGAACTTCAAATGCAGGGTCTTGATCACGAGCTTTCCGATGGCGGAGCGTCACTCGAACCGGGCTTCTTTCTTCGCCGACGTCGCCGACGTCTCTTTCCGGACCCGGACGCCGCGGAATCGTTTGAGCCCTGGTCGGTTGCTCCACCCGAATCAGAGGCGGGACTTGCCTCAGAGGACTTTCTTCTGCGCCTGCGACGACGTTTCTTCTTGGCGGGCGGATCACCGATCTCGGCTGGACCTCCCTCCGAATCGCCGGCAGCGGACCTGGCCTCCTCGGCCTGTGATGCCGCGCGATAGGCGTCCTGCCGTTCATCCTTGGACTTTCTCGAACGACGCTTGCGACGTTTCTTCGATCGTGAACCAGTCTCCAGATCCTCCACCGGCATGCCTCGAAGAGGATCACGATGGGCCGGCATGGAGAGATCGAGCGGGGCGTCTGGATCACAGAGCTCCTCGACGGGAACGGCGATCTGACGACCGTCCGATTCCAGTTTGACCAGAACCAACTGCACCAGGATCTTGGAATCGATGACGAGTCCGGGACCCTCGGGCGTGCCGACGCGACTTTTCTTGTGAGGGAGCTTCTTCTTCAGTTCCGAATAGGTCTCATCCTCGTATCGAAGACAGCACATCAGTCGTCCACAGCGCCCCGAGATCTTCAAGGGATCGAGCGTGGCCTTCTGAACCTTCGCGGAACGCATCGAGACTGGCTTCAGAACCTTGAGAAAGTTCTGACAGCAGCAATGCTGACCGCATTTCTCGTAGTCCGCGACCAGACGGGCCTCATCACGAGCGCCGACCTGCCTCATCTCGATCCTGGCCCCGAACGCCTTGGCGAGATGCTGGACGAGTTCACGGAAGTCGATCCGATCCTCCGCGGTGTAGTAGATCGCGAGCTGCTCCTCGGAAAGAATCGGCTCTAGCTCGACGATCTTCACCGCATCACCGAATCCGGCCTCGGCGACCATCTTCACGACCTCGGACTTGCGCGCACGAACCCTTGACTGAATCTCGCTCCATCGATTGAGATCCTCCACCGTGGCGACGCGCATGATCCGACCATCGGTGCGAAAAGGAAACTGACTGCCGCCGGAATTCTCGATGTATCCCAGCATCTCGTTTCGGGTGATCGACTTTCCACATCCTGAATTCGTGCAGGTCGTGGTGAGCATCTCGCCGATCTCCATGCCACGGTTCGTGCGAATCACGAGCTTGCTGCCACATCCGGGCTTCGACGGACCGTCATAGGGATACTCCGCCACCAGCTTCATGACCCCGTAACGCACAACGATCGAGGTCGGCGGCTTCTTGTTCGCGTAGATCTCCTCGTCGGTCATCACGTCACGACGTTCGGGATCGGCATCATCCTCAAACATCGGAAGACGGGTGATCGATCCACCAGTTCCGTACTGACTGCGAATGGTCTTCAATTCCATGGCAACGACACGTGCGGTTTCGGAAAAACCGTCCCAGAGTTTCCAAAGCGCGGTCCAACACCTCCACAGGGCCGAAAGCGCTCGTCATGTTCTGTCACCGGTCGGGTCGTTGGAACCCATCACGAGGGCCGGTGCGCGTGATGGGGTGAAAGTTCGAACTCACATGTTACGACTCGTGGTCGATGATGTCATCACTCGAATCCGGATCGTCGGTCACAGGAATTCTGTGATCGCCCCCCTTGAGAGCGGACAGGGAGATCCGATTCCGTTCTGTGATGACCATTCTGATGGGAATCTCCGAGAACGGAAGACGCTCTCGCAGGCGATTCATCAGATAGCGACGATACCCGGGCGTGAACAGAGTCGGCTTGTTGACCACGAGCACGATGGTGGGCGGGGAGATGCCGACCTGAGCGGTGTAGAGGATCTTCGCACGCGTTCCGAGTTTGGATGACGGACCGCGTTCCGAGATGATCTCCTCGATGATTCGATTCATCTTGCCGGTCGATTCACGATGCTTGGCCTGTCGATCGAGGTTCACCACGATCTTCATGAGATCCTCGAGACCTTCGCTCTCCTTCGCGCTGATGAAGACGAGCGGTGCGTAGTCGATTCCCCTGAGCTCCTGCGTGAGATAGTCGACGTATTCCTGGGGCGAGGTCGTATCCTCCACGAGATCGAACTTGTTGACCGCGATGACGGTCGGCTTGAACTGCTTCTGCAACTCCAGAGAAAGCTTCTTCTCGACCTGGGAGATCTCCTTGGTGGCATCGAGGAGGAAGATGCAGACATCGGATCGCAGCATCGCGTCCCGGGCACGGAGATTCGAGAAATACTCGACATCATCCGCCCATGACTTCTTCTTGCGGACCCCGGCGGTGTCGATCGCGAGATACTTGTGTCCGTTGATGTCGAGTTCGACGTCCACGGAATCACGGGTCGTACCTGCGATCTCGGAGACGATCACCCTCTTCTGCCCGGCGAGGGCGTTTATGAGGGTGGATTTTCCGGCATTCCGCTCCCCGACGATGGCGAACTTCAGAAGCTGCTCTTCGACATGCCCCTGGTGGTTCTCCGCGGCCTCCCAGAGTTTCTTCGCGAGCTTGGCACGACCGAAACCGCTCTTGGCCGAGACGAAGACCGGGTCGCCGAATCCGAGCGCGAAGAACTCATGGCCGTGCGCCTCCCATGATTCATCATCGACCTTGTTCACCACGGGAAGAACCTTCTCGGCGATGCCACTCTTGCGCATGATTCCCGCGACTGTCTCGTCGAGCGCGGCGACCCCGGAGTGGGCATCGAGCAGAAAGACGATGAGATCCGCTTCACGGGTCGCGTAGCGAATCTGGGATTCGATCGCGTCGGTGAGCTTGGTGAGGTCCATGCCGGCATCGTCGAAACGTGCGCCTTCCCCGACGTAGACCCCGTAGCCTCCGGTGTCGGTCAGTTCCGCGAATCTGACTTCACGATCATCGACATCACTGGGAGCGGGAATCTCGAGCATTCCCGAGATGCGGTCACGGGTCACTCCGGGGGTGGGGTCGACGATCGACACCCGACGGCCGATGAGACGGTTGAAGAGGCTGGACTTGCCGACATTGGGGCGTCCGACGATGGCGATGCGCAAAAGAGACATGTCAGGACGGGCGTGACCCGTGGGATCCTTCCTGAAGCGTGGCGATCGACTCGATCAGTCGACCAGAACCACCACATCCTCCGGAGCGACGGCGAGTTCGATCGCGTCACCCGGTCTGGTGTCAGTCCGCTCGCGCGGATTGATTTCGAGAACCTTCAATACGGCATCATCGCCCACGCGGACCTGATGCTGTGCGACCTCGCCGAGAAACACGGTTTCAAGGAGCTTTCCTGCGATTCGGTTGTGCGTTTCGGGCGTGTTCGGACCGGAACGAGTGAGACTTTCCGGTCGGATCGACAAGGAGACCCGACCAGTGGTCGGTGCATCGGGATCCGATGTCGCGGAGGTCAGCGTGCCGAACATGGTTCGCACGTCACGGCGATCACCGTCGTGGCGTTCGATCTCTCCGACGAGAAGATTGGTCTCACCGAGAAATTCCGCGGTGAAACGATTCCGAGGACGGTGATAGAGCTCTCGAGGCGCGCCCTTGTGAATGACCTTGCCTTCACTCATCACGACCATGCCGTCGGCGAGCGAAAGCGCTTCCTTCTGATCGTGGGTGACGTAGATGGTCGTGATCCCGAGTTCATCGACGATTCGTCTTATCTCGTTTCGCATCTCGATGCGCAGCTTGGCGTCGAGGTTCGAGAGCGGCTCGTCGAGCAGAAGCACCGTCGGCTTGAAGGCGAGTGCGCGAGCGAGTGCGACGCGTTGCTGCTGTCCGCCGGACAACTCGTTCGGGCGGCGATGTGCGTAGGAGTCCATGCGGACGAGCTCGAGGGCCCGTGCGACCTCGCGCTCGATGTCCGGCTTCGAGAGCTTGCGGACCTTCAGACCGAAGGCGACGTTCTGATGGACGCTCATGTGCGGCCAGAGGGCGTAGCTCTGAAAGACCATTCCGGTGTCGCGTTTCTCCGCACCAAGCGTGGTGACGTCGCGATCGCCGATGTGGATGGTGCCCGCAGTGGGCGGGGAGAAGCCCGCGATCATCCTGAGAAGCGTCGTCTTTCCACAGCCGGACGGGCCGAGGAGAAAGAACAGATCTCCGGAGTTGATCTCGAAGGAAACATCGTCCACGGCGACGGTGTCGCCGAACGTCTTTCGTATGGAATCGAGTCGAACCTGTGTCATAGGTCGAGCAGCATACAGCTGAACGCCCTATCCTCGTAGCTCATGACCGATCCCAGACTGGCCAGATTGCGAAGAATCGCCCCTTACCGGCGTAAATGGGACCCTGATACCTCAATTTCAGGGCTCGTGGAGTCGACCAAAAAGGTCGCGAAGCGAAACGAGGGACGCCTGGCGACCCTCACCGAGGCCTGGGATCGACTCGTCCCCGAGCAGCTGACCTCCGCCTGTCGATTCGGAGAGGTTCGTGGAGGCACGATCACGATCCTGGTGGAATCGAGTCCTGCGAAGTACGAACTCGATCGCCTGTTGAAGAGTGGATTGGAAGCCGAACTCAGAAGAGCCTACTCGGGACCCCTGTCCAGAATTCGAACCAGACTCTCGCCCGCGGAAGACACGAAGCGGTCCTCCTGATCATTCGTGACGTCCAGCCAGAACGTCCGGAAGAGGGCGAGCCGCGCCATCCGAACCAAGACAGGCCAGCGTCGTTCTTCCGGTCGCGAGCACGACGTCGTCACGAGTCAGGGTGTACTCGTGTTCGATCTTGACCCGTCCGACGGACGCAAGCCGGGTCTCGAGAATCAGCTGATCGTCGTACCGCGCGGGTGACTTGTAACGAACATCCATTCTGACCACGGCGAGGAAGATCCCCCCCTCTTCGAGCTCGCGGTAGCTGACTCCGGTCTCGCGCAGCAATTCAGTACGACCCATCTCGAACCAGATGGGGAACGTCGCGTGGTGCGCCACGCCCATGGGATCGCACTCGCAGTAACGGGGCCTGATGTCGATTCGATTCATGCTCATGCGTTCAGGCTAGCTTGAAAACCGACATCGTGAGTCGCGGCGGATGTGATCGCCACCATGTGTCGGTCACACGTCATTCTGCTCACGACGCTTCTTCTGACCACGAGCCGGGTGGCGGACGCCCGCAGCGACACGCGTGCGACCGAAGACGGTTCTGTCTCACCTCCTCCCAACCAGTACCCCCCATCACCAGCGTCGTGCCCGCCGGACCGGTGGGTTCCACCTCCTACGACGATTGGCTCTGGAACTCCACGGGGATCACCGGAGACTGGTGCGGCGTGCGAAGCAGGCTCGACGACGATGCGCTCGGCGTCATGGTGGGCACGACGATCTTCTCGGATGATGTCGAGATCTTCCGATCCACCGGGATCGATGGAACACCGGGCCCGAGCGGTGGCCGCGAGTCGATCGCGGAGATCTTCTACAGGATCCAGCTCACCCCCGCCATGATGATCCAGTTCTGAGACGGATCACTTGCCCACGCAGAAGTTCGCGAAGACCTGATCCAGAACATCGTCCGGGGTGACACGCCCGATGAGGGACCCGAGTTCATCGAGACCCTGCCGGAGGCGAGCCGCCAGAAATTCAACCGGTGGCGAGCCGTCATCACATGCCATGACGAGAAGATCCTCGAGCGTCTCGCTGCAGCGACGAAGCACCGATTCATGTCGTTGATTCAGAGCGAACCTGTCCGCGGCGAGAACGTTCGACACCCCACCGAGAGAAGCGCGAATGGCATGTCGCAGTTCGTCGAGTCCTGATTCGGATGTCGTGCTCGTTCTGATGCCATCCCGATCATCCCCGGAATCGAGATCGGACTTCGTCGAGACGTCGAGAATGCGCGCACCAGCCCCGCGTTCGATGAACGGTTGAAGATCGATGGGCCGCTCGCCGGGCGCGGTGCAACGCAGCAGCAGATCGGAACGCAGCAGGGCATCGCCGATTCTTCGCTCCATCGCGAGTTCGAGATGACCCGGATTCGGCGCGTTTGGATCGAACCCGGCCCCGTCGAGCAGGAGGATCTCCAAGGGACCGTCGTCGCCGTCGATCCGGAGCGGTTCCGCCAGGACATCGCGAGTGGTTCCTGCGAGATCCGCGACGACCGTTCGCTCACGTCCGAGCAGGGCGTTGAAGAGACTGGATTTTCCTGCATTCGGACGACCCACGAGGACGACCACGGGAACGGAGTCGAGTCTCTCGATCGTGATCGAACGAGCCAGACGGTCTCGAAGCGCCGCGAGAAGTCCTTGCACCGAGGAGATCAGATCGTCCAGGGGGATCGCGACCACGTCCTCCTGATCGGTGAAATCGATGCCCGCCTCCACCAGGCCGGCAAGACGGATGATCTCGTCGGCGATCTCACGTGCGAAATCACCAAGCCCCCCACCCGACAATCCATGAGCGGCTCTGAGCTGAGAGTCGGTTTCAGCCCTGATGGTCTCGGAGATCCCTTCNGCCTGGAGAAGATCGATCCGTCCGTTCAGGTAGGCACGTGCGGTGTATTCNCCGGGCTCGGCATCACGCAGGAGCGTGCCGANCCGTTCGGCTCGTCGATCGAGTTCNTTCCGGATCAAGTCGATGATNGNTCGACCACCGGGAACGAGCAACTCGACGACGTCGTCACCCGTGTAGCTGCGGGGCCCCGGTGCGATGAATCGAAGCGTCGGCAGTTCGTGGGTTCCGATCACGAACCTGCATGGCCTTAGACCACGAACCGGATCGGTGATGTCGCACACGCGAAAGGCGTCCGGACCGGCGATTCTCAGAAGCGTCCGCTGGGAACGCCCCGGTGGAGAGCCGATCGCGATGATGGTGTCCGCGACGTTCATCCGAAGCTGGCCTCAGCTCTTCTTGCGATCGGACTTGGTCTTGAAGCTGCGTGACTTCTGCGCCTTCTTGTTGCGCTTGGCCTGCGCGTTCTCGAGCATCTTCTCGTACATCTTGCCGGCCCTGTCCTGACGCTTCTTCTTGCGCTCCGCCCGGGCCTGCGCCTTCTCATCGACCACGCCGGCTTCGGCGAGCTCCTCCATCCGATTGATGTGCTTCCTGATGAAACGACTTTCGGTGGTGCCGATGATGCTGGACGTGAGGATGTAGAGCGTCAGACCGCTGGGTGCGCCGTAGAGCATGATCGGGAACATCACGAGCATCATGATCTTCATGAGCTTCTGCTGCTTCTTCTGATCTTCGGTCATGGTGGCGCTGGGAGGCGGCGCCATGTACTTCTGCTGAATGAAGAAGACCACGCCCATCAGNAGCGGAAGCAGATTGATCCCGGTGAAGGTGAAGAACAGGAACTGCTTCTGCACACCGAAATCGATGAAGTTGTCGGGAGCGCTGAGGTCGCCCATGAAGGACCATCCATCGAACAGCTGGAAGAACCCGTAGAAGGCCCACTGCTGACGAAGNTCGAACGCGAAGAANAGNACGGCGTACAACGCGATCCAGATCGGCATCTGCAGGAACATCGGCAGCATGCCCGTGGCGCAGCCGAGCGGGTTGACGCCCTTCTCCTGCATCAGACGCATCTGTTCCTGTCTCATCTTCTCGTTGTCGTTCGGGAAGCGTTCGCGAAGCTTGTCGAGCTCGGGCTTGATCTCGCCCATGGCCTTCGCGCTCTTCTGCATTCCGATCTGTCCCTTGCGGGTGATGGGATGAAGNATGGCNCGGACNACGAACACCAGAATGATGATCGCGACGCCCCAGTCGAAGACCACGGAGTTGATCGCCGCCAGGAACACGATCATGAAGTCCGCAAGCCACGAGAAGGTGCAGAAGGTGCAGCAGCCGCTCATCAGATAGAGGATGAGTCCACCCATGCCGAGCGCCTCGTAGGGCTGCTGGTCGTTCAGGATGCTTCGTTCGAGCGGCCCGGCGAAGACACCCATGTCCCAGGAGGCGACCTGGCCGGGACTCACNAGTTGTTCCGTGCCGTGAAGGGAGGTGGTGACCACCTGTTGTTCCTGNCCGTNNTCNTCGAAGGTCTTGCCGAGAGCGGGCTCGATGTACTCGATGACGGACAGCCGACGNGACGGACGATCNGGAGGATCGTAGATCGGATGGATGCAGAGTCCGAAGTAGCGATTCGTCGCACCGAACCATGAAAGGCGGAGGTCCTCCTCGATCGATTGCGGGGTGGGCCACATTCGATTGTCCTCGACGGACTCGGTGAAGGCCTCNCCCATGGAGATGACTTCGGTGCGTTCACGCATCATGCCCTGGGAGAGGACATGCCTCTGCTCGGGGTCGCGCGTGGGGTCGAAGAGGAAGCCGAGATGGAAACGTCTGACATCTCGAAGATAGGTCGTCCCTTCGAGTTCGAGATCGGCGGGNCCGTACTGATACCAGCGCAGGGCGAGAGGTCGNGCGGACTTGTTGNTCACCCGCTGTTCGAGTGCGATGTCGTATCCGTCGTTCGAGAAGACGAAGCGTCGACTGACCTCGAGGACGACCTTGCCGGAGCTCTGATCGCGGATCTCCGTCCTGAAACTTCCGGGTTCGACTTCGGACCACACGGGTCCGAAGAGACTGACCACACGGGTCTGATCACCCCAGCCTCTGATTCCGATCGAATGAGCGGCGAGAATCGGAGTCTTGAACGATCGNCCCTGGTCATTCTGAAGCTCGATGGANTTCTGAAGGACGTAGCGTTCATCCTCCGAGGGCATCGGGGGCGGATCGGNGGAGCCGGCCGCCACCGCCGCGTGATGGGAGTCCGCCTGNCGCTTGGCCCGGCCGGTCTTCCAGAAATCGCTGAAGGTGATCTGNGANATGCCTGCCGCGGTGGGCGCGAAGAAAAGCTTCATTCGCGAGATCGANGGATCGAGCGAACCNAGTGAACNGGGCGAGGTCTNNGTCGCTTCCGNCGGCGCCTTCGCCTCCAGNTANCCGAANCCNCCNTCGGGTGGCGCGGGTGCATCNTCCCCNAGCGGAAGNGCGNCCTGNGATGTCGTCTCGGTGGGACTGGCNGCAGGNGGTGCCACCGACGATTCGGCGCTGGTCGCCGATTCATCGATCGCCGCGNGCNCCGCGGNNGTCTCGGTGGNCTCGNTGGTCTNGGTGNCCTTCTCNGNGGGNACCTGATCNCCGGGGCCCAGGATNAGAGCGGTGATGACGAAGGCTGCGAACATGCCTGCGATGAGGGGNAGGACGATTTTTCGAGTGGCGGATTCCATGAAAACTCAGTGGCCTCTTTCAAGTCGTGCGCCGAGAAANTCATCNAGGCGGTACGGAAGNTGTTCCTCGGTCTGCTGGGATCGNCGAATCATCTCCAGCACCCGATGCCAGTCGTAGTATGTTCTGCGAAATGAGATCATCATGTCGTCGGAATCGGGCTGACATTCCAGAATCGCCCAGCATGCCCAGGGATCTCGATCACGAGGTTGCCCGACACTGCCCGGATTGATGATGTACTTGCGATGCGGAGCAAGGCTCAAAGGAACCTTCGAAGCCCCTCGAATCGTTCCGGTGCCGTCGGGGCCGGGAGATCTGGCGTCCTCGCGATATCCGAGATATCGCGTGTAGCTGAAGGACTCGTTGCCGTTCTCATGAGTCTGCTTTTCCTGCTCGAAGACGACAGGCATGTGCGTGTGACCTTCGAAACAGATGCCCTCGAATCTCTGGAAGAGTCGATCGAATCGCGCATTGTCCTCGACATCATCCGGAAACACGTATTCATTCGTGGCACACCGACTCGATCCATGCACGCACAAAAGACGGGGGTCGTCCTGAAAGAGCCGGCGAACGGGAAGTTGATCAAGNAAAGAGATCCTTCTCTCGCGTGCGGCATCATCGGGCCAGGCGGTATCGAGCTTGTTCCTGGTCCAGAGCGCGGCCTCGCGGGCCAGCTGATTGAAATTCACCGGTTGCGTGCGACAGGCGAAATCATGATTGCCAAGAAGCACGAGCGAGCACTTCTCCTGAACGACGTCGATGCACGTCAGTGGATCCGGCCCGTATCCGATGATGTCACCCAGACAGATGATCTCATCGATGGAACTGGATTCAATCTCGGACATCACCGCACTGAGGGCGACGGAATTCGAATGGATGTCACTGATGATCGCGATACGCACTGAAAGGCATCTCCGGCGGAAGCCTGAAACTCCGAAGAGGAGATTCATCGTTTGAAAGGACCAATGCTATTGGAGGCTCACCACGAACGCCAACGTGGGGTCACTCCCCCACGAGGAGTCGATCGCCCAGACGGTNGGCCAGCTGGTCTATTCCCCTGATTTTCTCCGCCGTGACCTCCGCTGGATAGGTCAGACGGAGGAATTCGACGGTGGGTGTCTCGCCGNAGTTATCCAGAATCGCATAACTGGCCCTTGGATCCCCGTCCCGAGGCTGCCCCACGGAACCGGGGTTGATGATGAATCGCATCTGCCCGTCCTGCCGATCGAGTGGGAAGGGGTCGGGAAGCTCGTTTCCATATTCGAAATCGAAGAGGGAATCGGTGCTGAAACGATCGGACACATCGAGCTCGCCGGAAAAGACCCCGGGAACATGGGTGTGACCGACGAAAGCGTACGCACCCGGCATCGAAAGAAACGCCGAGACGAGCTTGGACGGTTTCTGAACGTCGTCCCGGAAGAGATACTCCGAGAGTGGCTTCTTGGGCGAGGCATGAACGAGCAGATAGTCGCGGTCGTCATCGAGAAAGGCATAGGTCTTCATCAGATGAAGAAAGGACTGCCTTCGAGCCGTCACCGCGGGATCATGATCCTCTCCGGCAGGCTCGAACTGGGCCCTGGTCCAATAGGAACCCTGGGCCGCGATGGGATTGAAGTTGGTGGGCTCGAGAAGGCATGCGAAGTCATGATTCCCGAGCAGTGANAACAGGCAGNNTTCCTGAANCAGATCGATGCAGGCGCATGGATCCGGGCCGTAGCCGATGACATCTCCGAGNCAGATGATCCGATCGATCCTCCGCATGCGGATGTCGGCGAGGACAACCTCGAGGGCTTCGAGATTCGCGTGAATGTCACTGATGATGGCGGTTCGCACGGCATGCAGATGGTACCAGTGCCGNGACGAGGTATCGAACGTCCNCGGTCCNGCAAATGGGAAGATCGGCGTGGCGANCGCCACCCGGGCCGGAGGAGGCTTCTTCTCANCCTGCCAGACGTCCGNTGTCACGGTTGATCAGAGGCTCGATCAGATCGGCCAGCCGGTTCGAATCGAGTGGNTTGGCGATCAGATCCGCGAACCCCTGTTCGATCGCACGAGCGCGCAGAGGAGCGATGCGATGNGCGGTGANGGCGAACACNGGAAGNGAGCATGCGTGTTNATGAAGCAGNTCGAGCNCACCCCAGCCGTCGAGTTCGGGCATTTCGAGATCGACCAGGATCAGATCAAACGATCGATCACTCCGGGAGATCTCNCGAATCAGGGAACGTGCATCACCCACNGAGNCGACCGANGCGCCACGTGATTCAAGAAGCGCGGANTTCAGTCGAAGCGTCTCGCGNCAATCATCGAGCATNAGGACCTGAAGACCCTGNAGGATGTCATCNTGGTCATGACGATGACGCAGTCGGCNGGGAAGTTTCAATNCAAANATCGATCCGCCCTCAGGTCCNGACCGGANGGTCAGATCGGCATNCATCGNCCGCGCGAGCTCCCGACAGAGCGAGAGACCNAGGCCGACGCCNCTGGTGGTCGAGTNTCGGACANGATCCGATCGAACGAAGGCTTCGAAGACACGGTCCGCCTCGGATGGTGCGATTCCCGGGCCGGTGTCCTCGACCTCGATGGACAGATCACCGGCGACGGTTGCCAGAGCTCGAACGTGAATCCCGCCATCGNNAGTGTATTTCANGGCGTTNTCGATCAGATTCGANAGAATGCGATGAAGGGAACCGGCATCCAGTTCAAGGCGATCGGGAATCNCGNCATCGATCGTCGCCNNGAGCGAGAGACCAGCGGCACGNGCTCGGGGNGTCTGAAGCAGGATGAGTTCCTCGATCATCGANCGCAGATCACAGGCNCCGCANNTGACGGATGTCNGTTGATGNCGCTNTTGGGCCGATTTCAGNATCGAATCGAAGGTNTNCAGAACGGNTCGGCCATGCCGCTCGATCAGACGTGCGGTGGCCCGACTTTCATGAGGNCTNTCGGCACGATCGGCGAGCAGTTCGGCGTGNGAGATGATGGCCGCGAGCGCGCCNCGCACCTCGTGGCTGGCCATCGCCAGCGCGGAAAGNGCNTCGGTCCGANGAGAACCGTCNTGAGATGATGANGTCATGGAATCCTCCGGAAACGATGGTGGGCGCCNGATNNGGCCCCAGAAGCAGAAATCGGCAGTTTCGNGGCACGACTTGGGCNGTATCCCGCGCTTCNTGAGGAATCNGGANACCTCNTCAGGCGTCGCTCGATGCTAGAATCCTNCCCCTCTCNATCCGGAGCGCCCGGATGGAGCNTTACCTCTCAAATTGATGGCGGTGGATACAGATATGGCTCAGAGCAAGCACTACGACCTGATCGTGATCGGAAGCGGACCCGGCGGATATGTGGGGGCCATTCGAGCGGCTCAGCTNGGACTGAAGGTCGCCTGNGTCGAACGAGGCAAGCTNGGAGGAGTCTGTCTCAACTGGGGATGCATCCCGACCAAGGCGCTGCTNCACGGNGCNGAGCTCTNTCAGGANGCCGTCACCCACGGTNCTGAATGGGGAATCAACATCGACCCTTCAGCCGTCANCGTGGACTGGGACANGGTGATGGGTCGCAGTCGCGAGATCACCGGCAGCCTGAACAACGGCGTCGGATTCCTGTTCAAGAAGAACAAGATCGANCACTANGAGGGACACGCCAAGATCACCAGCGGACGGACCTCCGCCACACCCTGCACGGTCGAGATCTCCGAAGCGGATGACGACTACTACTCGGGAACCGGAGGAAAGAATTCGGGAACCCTGACCGCCGACAACGTGATGATCGCGACCGGCGCGGCACCCAACGAACTTCCATTCGCACCCTGCGATGGCGAGAAGATCCTCTCGAGCTACCACGCACTCACGATCCCCGAATGCCCGAAGTCCATGGTCATCGTCGGTTCCGGGGCGATCGGCATGGAATTCGCCTACTTCTTCAACGCATTCGGCACCAAGGTGACGGTCGTGGAGATGCTCGATCGAATTCTCCCCGCGGAGGACGACGACGTCTCGAAGATCGCGCTCAAGGCGTTCAAGAAGCAGGGCATCGAATTCAAGACCGCGACGACCGTCAAGGAGATCAAGACCGGAAAATCCGGCGTGAAGGTGAGCGTCGCCCCCGCGGGTGACGACAAGGCCAAGGGCGAGACGATCGAAGCCGAACGCGTCCTCGTCGCGATCGGCGTCCACGGTCGTTTCGACGGTCTCTTCGACGAATCGCTCGGACTTCGCGTCGAGAAGGGACACATCTGGACCGACTATCGGGAGAGTCAGGATCCGACNTACGCCACNTCGGTCCCGGGAATCTTCGCGATCGGTGACGTCATCGGCGCACCNTGGCTCGCACATGTCGGCTCNGAAGAGGCCGTGGCATGCGTCGAACACATCGCCGGTCATCACGTGGTGCCCATCGACTACGACGCGATNCCCGCATGCACGTACTGCTCGCCTCAGATCGCTTCGATCGGCATGACCGAGCGNGCCTGCAAGGAGANGGGCATCGAATACAACGTGGGCACCTATCAGCTCAAGGCACACGGCAAGGCGATCGCGGTCGGCAAGACCGAAGGCCTCGTGAAGGTGATCACCAGCAAGCCCTACGGTGAAATCCTCGGCGCGCACATCATCGGCGAGGATGCCAGTGAGCTGATCGCCGAAATGGGNCTCGCCATTCGCCTNGANGCNACGGCGGAGGACATCATCTCGACCATGCATGCGCATCCCACCATGGCGGAAAGCATGCATGAAGCGACGCTCGCGACCGAGGGCCGTCTGATNCACGGTTGACCGGGGANCGATCCGGGATGACCGGTGCNGCCGCCCCGAGCGGTCGTCTCGAGGAGGAAGTCATGAACGCCGATCGNGATCCGAAACCGAACANCTTCTTCATCGAAGTGTCGGGTGCAGGCATCCCGGAGATCGACGGTCTTTTCNTCCCCTCGGAGGCNCCACCCGCNACNAGCGAGTCCGGAACGNTCTCNTCGAAGGGGTACTGGAACGGAAAGATGGCCTGGGACAGGGCCGATGGCATGNGCGAACGNAGNCCTTCCCTNTCCTACTCGAACAGCTATCGATCATGGCGGATCAGCCGACTNGACGGCCACCTCGCCTACGACATCNCGTGCGAAGACGAGATGCCCCCNACCGACAGGNCGTGGCATGTCTACAAGAAAGGCGTGGCCCCCGCCCCGNAGATCGTGATTCATCACTGCGATCCNCGGGAACCATGCCCCGAACCGAACGTGGTGTTCGTGCTGGGCGGNCCCGGCGCCGGCAAGGGAACGATGTGTGAACTGGCACAGGCGCAGCTGGGCTGGACTCATCTGTCCACGGGGGATCTTCTGCGAGCTGAAATGGAAGCCGGCGGTCCCAGGGCCGAGGCGATGGACGCACTCATCTCCGCCGGCAACCTGGTCTCGGACGAGATCGTCGTCACCCTGCTCAAGGATGCGATGGAGAAGGTCACTCGACACACCGGCAGGACAAATTTCCTGATCGATGGATTTCCGAGGTCGCTCGCGAATCTCGAAGCATGGCATGAGGCCTTCGGGAGAGATCGGGAACTTCCGAAGATGCTGTATTTCGAGTGCCCCTACCCGGTGCTCAAGGAACGCATACTCAGCCGCGCGAAGTACTCGGGGCGCAAAGATGACAACAGCGAGAGCCTCAAGCAGCGCTTCGACACCTTCAAGGAGGTCACACTCCCGACCGTGGAGTTGTTCAAGAGCAGGAATCGCTGCGTGGAGATCGATACCAGCGTCGATCGTGAGTCGGTCTACGAACTCGTGGTCGCGCATCTGTCGGAACACACCGAGGATGCATGGACGTCCCGACCGTTGAGCGAACGATCGGAGATTCTTCTGGGTCGCAAGCCGTATTCGAAGTGAGTCGACGAATTCGAACGGACCGCCGACGACGGGGAGTCCTCACGAATCGATCACGGGCGGCGCAGGTGGCGTCTTGCGGGTGAACGCTCGAAGGAGCCACCTCGCGCAGAACGTGAGCAGAATGACGACGGTCACGAACACGATGGCGGGCAACCATCCCAGAACGAGCACGCCCGCCGGAGCCGAGTCCGAATAGGCTTCGTCCGATGCGTTCGGGCTGGCCTGCCAGACCCGGTAGAACTTGTCGCTGGCGAAGAGAAGTCCCACCCAGAAGCAGAGGACTCCGACGCACATCGCGCAAAGACGCACGAAGAGGAATCGACTCGATGCAGCATGGACGCTCGAGACGGTCCCGACGGCCAGTCCGACGCCGAAGATGGTCCAGAACGCCAGATGTCGATCCGGAACGTAGCTCTGAAAGAAGGCGAAGCCGATGCCGAGGGAGGCGACCACAGCGAGAAGCAGGACGATGGCGAGGCCCGCGAGAAGACTGGGGGCCTTTCGCATCCTGGTGAAGGTTCTCGGATTGGCGACCTCGAAATGACGTCCACACTCCGGACAAGGACCCGAGGACACGGCACGAAGATCGTAGAAACAGGATGCGCAGTGGATTCTGGAGGACACACGCGCATGATACGTGTGTTTGCATGAAGGATCAGACATGAACTCCATGAAAAAATGCAGCACCCACGGATTCGAGCGTTGCGTCGCGCATCATGGGGAAATGAGATCATGGGTCGTCTCGCCGGGGCATGCGAATCTGCGATGACGATGAATCAAGATCCGGAGATCGCATGCCAGCAATCGAAGACGACACCGCCAAGAGATCGGTGAATCAATCCACGACGGAATCCGTGCTCAGACGCAGAAGACTGGTGAGCGTGGTGGAACTGGCGAGAATCTACGGAGCGCTCGGAGTCAAGGAACTTGCGGACGCGATCGGACGAGACAAGACCCGGATCATTCCTCCGACTGGAAATCCGAAACTCGACATGATCGATTCTCTTGCGGGACTGCTCGAGTGGACGATCGCCGATGTCGTGGAGGTGCTTGGGAGCACGCCGTCGTCGAGGGATGAAGTCATCGAAACGAGGTCACTCGGTCGCCGACGGAACTTCGAAAGCCTGCGCAGAATCTCGAATCGACTCGAAGATGACGGGAGAACGGATTCATCACGGATCATCTCCAAGGCGATGGTTCGACACGCCAGAGGAGGACATGAACGTTCGATCGCGCACCAGATGATCGGGCGATCGTTGATGCGATCAGGTGATCTGAACGGTGCGCTTGCCAGTTTTCGAACCGGCCTCAATCAGAGGGGCGTTCGATTCGACACGGAACTGAGATTGAAAGCCGGTCTCTGCCGGGCCCATCTGTCACTGGATCATCATGTCGAGGCAAGATCAGTCGCGACATCGATTCTCTCGTCGATCGAGGGTGATCCCGGAATCGATGCCCAGTGCCTTCTGAACGCGGAACGAACCGCACGATACGTCAGAGGAAATGCGGTTCGTGAGAGCATCGATTCCGGAGTGGACGACATCGCTCTCGCCGGTGCGCGAGAGGACCTGCTGAGGTCGTTGCAGATCACGACCACCGACTCCGCTACCGCTCTCGATGAAGACACGGTCGCACTTGGAGCGACGCTCGAACTGGACACCGAACTCGGGACGATCTCGCCTCCGAATGCGCTTCGAAGAATCGAGGAGATGATCGACGATGCGCATGCGCGACTTCTCAAGGGGGCTCTTTCAGACGGCGCTCGTCTGGCGTGGAGCTGGTGGTGCCTCTTCGGAGCGAGGATCATCCTGCGACATGATGGGTCCGGGACGCACTGGAAGAAGGTGCATGAATTGGCCTCCAGGGCCGTGGAATTCAGCTCGACATGCCGCGAAAACCGCCTCAGAGCAAGGGCGTACCAACTGTCCTTTCGAGCCTGGAAGGGATCCAGAGCCTCCGGTCACCAAGCCATTTCATGGCACATGAACCCGAAAGATCTGGTTTTATTCGTGAAAACGATGGGCGCCAAAATCGGCTTCATGGAGCAGGGATGGGTGATTCTTCGCGAAACCGGGACGTTGGAGCGGGCGAAAAGCATGGATCCTCGATCCTGGCGAAAGGGATTCGCTCGGGCGTGATTGTGCTGGGGGGCCACAACCCGGATCGACCTGCATCCACCGTGATGGCGGCTTGATCCGGCGATGTGAGTATCCGTCGGACACAGAATTGGAGATCAGAAAGAAATGGAAGCTGTAACGCACCAACGAGAGCGTCTGGGTCGATTCGTCGATCTTGCGCGTGTCTATCGTGGTTGGACCAAGGGAGAGCTGAGCACGGCACTTCGTCGGGATCCGACCAAAATCATTCCTCAGAGCGGCAATCCCAAACTGGATCTGATCGCGGGTATCGCAGAAGCCCTCGATTGGACGATCGGAGATGTCGCCGAATCCGTCTGCAACGACACCACCGTGCGATCGAATCGAGATGACGAGACGTCATTCGATTCCATGGACAAGGCGGTCTACGAAGCACATCGAGAAGCACGTTGGAACGACATGATCGACCTGTCCAAGGCCATGCTCTCCAAGGCGGAGACACCGAAGCAGAGAGCCATCGCGTTCAATCGGATGGCGGGTGGATACAACGGACTCGGCAGGTACGCCAACGCCCTCAGGGTCATACAAGCCGCCATCACCGAACCCGGAATCCCTGAATCGACCCGATTCATGCTGCACATCAATCTGGCGAACGCACATTACACCCTGTGGCACCTGGTCGAGGCGAAGTCGATCGCAAGTGAATTGATTTCACAGATCGGAACGGTGGACAGGGCGGAAAGGAACGAAAGAGCGCGCTTCGCATTCCTGAAATTCGTGCGTGGAAACTCGATTCGCAGGATGATGTCCGAATCCGATTCACGGATCAGGATGCTCGCCGAGATGTCTCGAGAGGATCTCTCCGATGCGTGCGACATGTACGAGGAACTGAACAAAGAGTTCGACGAACCCTACTACCGTGGACTCCGAAACGTCTGCCGAGGAGCGCTCATCGAGATCGATGCCGCCGACGGCGCGAGCAGCGCCGAAGACGCCGTGAAACGAGTGCTCGAGGGTCTGGATGGAGTCGTGGACCCATCCCAGGTCGAACCGGACATCGAACTGGAAAGCTGGGGATGGTGGGCGATCTTCGGATGCAACATCACCCTGAGACACCTCTCCGGAGACAAGATGCATCGCCACATGGCGGTCTTCACGAACAAGGCTATCGAGATCGGTGAAAGACTTGGAAACTGGTCGATGCGCGAGCGTGCCTTCACACTGGAACACTTCAGAAGACAGCAGGCGGACATTCAGGGCGTGTCACAGGAACCATGGCCCCTTGATGACGAGGACATCCGAGTGATCACGGGAACGATGGGGCGTTTTCCGGCGTTTCGGGATGTCGGATGGCAGATCCTTCAAAACGCACAGGTCCTTGAAAGCGAATGACAAAGGAGGTGACCTCATGATGAATTCAAGAACGACACATTGCTCGCCTCCTCTCCTGATGCTGCTTCTCTTCATCCTCTTCTGGGCTGACATCACGCCGAGCCAGGCGGGACCGACGAGATCGCGATTCGATCGAGCGTATCCCACGATCAGCAGGGTGATCCAGACCGAGGAACCGAGAGACGGCACCTTGCAGATCGAGTGCACGGCGGACGCGGTGCTTCTCGAGCGCTGGTCCGTCAGCATCCCTCCGTGGCATGAGGCCGCGAGGACTCTCAGGCTACCAACCACGGTCGATCGACCGGGGTCGGTTGCCAGAATCCCCGATTCCGTGCGGCTTCCATTCCAGACGAGAGCCAGCGAGGACGGTGACGACGAGGATGGTGAACCCACACTGACCGATTACGACTACCAGGAATGGTTGAGCGCGACTGTGGCACCGAATCTGATCAAGGGTGGCTGATCACGACGTGCGGGCCGCTTGCAGATTCTGTGAGCGGCCCGTGTTTCAACACTCCCCGCTCTCGTTACCATGATCGGACGATGAGTGATGACCCCCGAACCCAGAGCGCCGATTCCGGACTCCTGATGATCATTTCAGGACCTTCAGGAGTTGGAAAGACGACGTTGATCGAACGCCTGAACGAGAAGTTCGATTTCACGTTCAGTGTCTCGGCCACAACGCGACAGCGCACGAAGCACGAGACCGACGGCGTCGAATACTTCTTTCTGGACGAACCGACCTTCGAACAATGGGTCGAGGAAGGCAAGTTTCTCGAACACGCCTGTGTCTTCGGAAGATACTGGTACGGCACCCCAAAGGAGCCGATCGAGAAGAACATGGCCGAGGGAAGAATCGTGTTGCTGGACATAGACGTTCAGGGCGCACGACTGGTCAAGGACAAGAAACCGGATGCCTTCGGGGTTTTCGTGCTTCCTCCATCGGAGGAAGCCTTGCACAAGCGATTGGTCGACCGTGGCAGGGAGAGCGCTGAAATCATCGAAAGACGGTTTTCGGAAGCCAAGTCGGAGATCAAATCGGCGTACGACCTCGGCATCTATGATGCCATGATCGTCAATGACGATCTCGACAGGGCCGCTGATGAACTGGACGGGCTTCTGGAGGCAAGGCTCAGGAAAGCCGGTCAATCAGGCCCTGCAACAAGTCACTGAAGACCTCGTCGGGACTCTGGCCCGCATCGATGCGCAGATGATGTTCAGGATCACGCTCGATCTGATCCAGATATCCCGCACGGACCCGTTCATGAAACGACCTGCCCTTGCGCTCCATGCGATCAAGTTCACCCGAGATTCGTGTCGAGGCGATCTCGGTGTCGACGTCGAGAATCACCACCAGATCAGGCTTGGTCGCCGCGGTGGTGACATCTCCGACGGACATGATCTCCTCGGGTGAAAGCCCCCCCCCGGTCCCCTGATAGGCGAGCGTCGAGGAGATGAAACGATCGGCGAGAACGAATCGATTTGCATCGAGCGCGGGCCGGATTCGCTCCGCGATCAGCTGGGACCGAGATGCCATGTACAGAAGCATTTCAGTGCGCACGACCATCCGGTCGTTCGCCGAATCAAGGAGAATCTCTCGGATCTGTTCACCGATGGTGGTGCCACCGGGCTCTCGAACATGCTCCATTTCGATTCCAAATCGGAGGCAGAATGCCTTCATACGGCTCATCTGAGTCGATTTGCCACAGCCATCAGGTCCATCAAGCACGATGAATCGACCCGGCAGAAGGGTTCGAAGGGACGAGGCACGGGAATCCAGGTCGACGAAGAGTGTGTCTTCTTCAGGGCTCATATCCGGATGGTAGTGGAGTCAGACGATTTCGTGCGACAGATTCCATGCCGTACCATCATGGAGACATGCAGATCGACCTCAACGACCTCTCAAGACGGCGACTGGGCCGGGTGAACCTCGATCCGGAGGCTCGTCCACCGAGAGTCACCGTCGCCCCCGGTGACAAGGAGATTTCCCTGGACTGGGAAGGCGCGCTCGACGATGCGGGGAACCTGAGAAAATGCCTCGCCTGTGGAAGCGGTCATCTGTTTCGTATCAAGACACTTCCCAGCGTGACCCCGATATTCGTGATTCTCGCCTTCGCGGGAACCGCAGTCAGTCTGTTCGGGTACGCCAACAATCCCATCATCCTGGCCGCCTTGATTCTGGTCATGGTGGCCGAGCTGATCATTCTCGTCTTCTCCAGAACCAGAATCGTCTGCTACCGATGCAGAAGCAGATACGTGAACACACAGATCGCGAGATACCACCTTCCGTACAACCAGCAGATCGCAGAGATGACCGTCAATCAAACGGATGAACTTTCGAAAAACACGGAGCAGCTGCCCGGGGCGGATGAAGCGATCCAGAACCCTCGCCTGGAATCCCGCCGTGAACGACTCTCACGAATGAGAATCGAACACGCCGAGGAGGATCGATTGGAACAGGCACGCAATCGGGATTCAAACGGCCGATCGTCCCGGGACTCGACTCCAGGTGGCTCAGACGACGATTCGTGAACCAAGGGCCATGATTCCGAGTGCGGCGATCGGTCCCCCGCTGAAGGAAAAACCGACTCGAACACCGAGACCCAGCAACCGGGTGGAGAAGCCCCAGAGAATGATCGCCGCCACCGAATACTGGATCGGATCGATCAGGTAGTGCTCGGGCGCCGGCACGAACAGGGCGAGCGCGGAGAGCCAGAGACATGTCGAGACTCCGATAATACCCACGGTGAAACCGCCGAATGTTCGATCAGAGATCATCGCCAGGCTGCCGAGTGAAATCAGACCGCAGGCCACACCAATCAGAAGCAACACTGAAAACTGCACGAAATCAAGAAGGCGAAATGCCGTCGACAATTCACCATGGCCGGTCTCGATGGTGGCGGGGTCATCCGAAGTGGAGGGCCGATCCACCTCATCATCGAGGCCTGGCGTCTCCGCGATCTCCGATTCCACGTTCACCTGAGCGACGGGAGTCTCGTTCGACGCTCGGGGATAGATCGACTGGACGTTGAAAAGAAATCCGAGTCCGACCGCGATGAACGCCGCAATTCAAACTGAAAAGAAGCGTGAGCGAGATCCTTCCGACAATCGGAATTCGCAACGCATGATCCGAGGCGACGTCTGAGAGGGAATGGGAAATTTGTGTCTCATCATGTGCAGAGTTGTCGTTGATTTTGTCGATGTCTCCTGTACGAGCACGGCTCGTTTTTGAAACCGCTTTCGACGGGCGGTCGGGGGAAGAACGACCGAACACGTGTCAAACGTGTCTCGAAACGCCATCTCCACATGGATCTTCACCGAGAGAACACGGAACTTCACACGAAACCTCAATTGGAACACGCCCGGAATGCGTCTCGACGGATTGATCATCACACTTGCATGCGGCCTCATGTCTTGGGTGGGGTCCATCGCAGGTGGGGCCCCGACCGTCGAGGCACACACCATCCCCGCATCGGGAGAATCCGTTGAGGCCGTCGAAGCCGGACGGATTCGTGAAGCGTACATCACGGCCGGCTTCGATCCGGACTCCATCAACATGGGGGCCGTGATGTCACAGGACGCTACCGAAGCCGATGAGATCGTTCTTTCGGACGGGGACGTCATCCGAGGAAGCATTCTCGAGGAGAACGAGCATGAAATTGTCCTCATGCACCCGGTCTTCGAGGAGATGCGGATTCCACGAGACAGGATTCTCGCCGTGAGGCGAAGCGCGCCCAGGCCACAGCGTCCGGGATTCGGAGAGATCGTGACGGGCGCGGGTGTCAGGCCGCAGACAAGCGCTCGCCAGGAATCGATGACGTCGGCCGAGCCGAAGGAAGCCGTGGCGGAGACGGTTGAAAAGTCGGCCGAGGATGATTCGGAGACTGCTGAGACCGACCCGGAGAAGACGTTCGCAGCGCTCACGAATTTCGATCACTGGGATTTCGTGGTGGGCGCCGCATTTGGATTCGTCGAGAACGTGAACAGTGAATTCAACGTCCGCTTGAGCGCGCAGGCTGAACACAACAGCGAATTCGCGCGACTGCGCATCAACGGAGCGTATTTCCTGAACAGCGCCAACGATGAGATCATCGACAACGACATCTCGCTTTCGACCACCCAGGACTGGTTCTTTCCCGAAAGTGACTGGAGCGTCTTCGCAAGGGGAAGTTACCAGTGGGATGAATTCGAACTCTGGGAACACAGGATCAGTGGGTACTTCGGTCCGGGTTACAAACTGATCAAGACGGAGGATCTCACTCTCGACACTCGATTCGGTGCCGGTCTCACTTATGAATACGGCATTCCCCAGACGCTTCCCGAACTGCTCGCCTCCGTCGAATGGGCATGGCAGATCAACGACCGGCAGAAATTCGCAGGCACATTTTCATATGCTCCGGAAGTGACCAACTTCAGTCAGTTCAGGCTGTCTCTCAATGCGGAATGGAACTTCCAGCTTCAGGAATCGAAGGGGCTCAGCTTCTACATAGGCATCCGGGATGAATTCCAGTCGATCGTCCCACAGGGATCGACGAGAAACGACCTTCGATTGTTCGGTGGAATCAAATACGATTTCTGATCTCGCAACCGGGCTATTCGGAGGCCTTGGGTCGACCCTCGTCCTGGAAGATGGCGCTGCCGACTCGGATGCAGTTGGCACCGCATTCGATCGCCGCTTCGAAGTCGTTGCTCATCCCCATGGAGAGAATGTTGAATCGACCTCCGAGATTCCCGCGCCGACGGATCTCGTCGAACAACTCGCTGCATTGCTGGAAGTTCTGCCGCACGACCGTCTGATCCTCGGTGTTCTCGGCCATGCACATCAGACCACGGACATGCACGTTGATCATGGTTTCGATCTGGTCGATGATGTGAGGGACCGCTGGTGGAGTGATCCCGGTCTTCTTGGGCTCACCACTGACGTTCACCTGGACCAGAACCTCGACGGGCTCGTCACCCTTCGACGCGATGGCCTGAATCTCCTCGGCAAGCCGCAGAGAATCGACCGTCTGGATCAGGCGCGCGGATTTGATCGTCTTGCGAGCCTTGTTTCGCTGGAGATGCCCGATCATGTGCCAGTTGACCACCTCAGGAAGGGCCTGCGAACCCGGAGAGGAGATCTCGGCCATTCGTTCGATCCAGTCACTGATCTGAGCTGATCGTTGCTCGAGTTGCTGAGCGCGGCTTTCACCGAAATGGACATGTCCCGCCGAAATCAGCTCACGGATCTGCTCGAGAGTGCCGTACTTGGAGACCAGAACCACGATGATGTCCTTGGCGCTCCGACCCGAACGCTTGGCGGCGGCTTCGACTCGTTCCAGCAAGGCGTTGTATCGACCGATGATCCCGAGATCGTCCACGGGGGGTTTCGACTCGGACGAGGGATTGGGTGTCGTGACCATGCCACGAGGATAGAGCGGTGAATGACGTTCTGGCAACCCGAAAGACGCACGAAGTTCTGTTCCCAGCTAACCTTCGAACATGCAGAATTCCGACGAAACGAGGAACGACGGATCACATGGACCGTGCGTGCTGGTCATTCGAGATGGCTGGGGAGAGAATCCCCATGAAGAAGAAGCCGAATTCAATGCCGTGCAGTGCGCGAAAACACCCGTGGCGGACGGCCTGAAGAAGCACTGGCCGACCAGCCTGCTGCGCACCAGTGGTCCGGATGTCGGACTTCCAATGTCGGCGAATGGGCCGGTGATGGGCAATTCAGAGGTCGGTCACCAGAACATCGGGGCCGGAAGAATCGTCAATCAAGAACTTCAGAGAATCACCCAGGCGATCGGATCCGGTGCGTTCTTCGAGATTCCCGGTCTGAAGTCAGCCTTCGAGCACGCACGAGAGACCGGGGGATCGGTGCACCTGCTTGGTCTGGTGAGCGACGGGCAGGTGCACAGTGACATGGGTCATCTCGAGGCCCTGATCGATTTCGCCATGCGGAGCGACTGGCCGGCGTCTCGACTGCACGTCCACGCCATCACGGATGGCCGAGACACGATACCGACCAGCGGCCTTCGTTTTCTTTCGAATCTTGATAGCAAGCTCGAGGAATGTGGATTCAGACAGACGGCCTCCGTCATGGGACGATACTGGGCGATGGACAGGGACAATCGATGGGAGCGAATCGAAAGGGCCTATCAGTGCCTTGTGGATCAACCGGACGAATTCCAGACGGATGCCAAAGCCGCTCTCGAGAGGCACTATGCCAGACCGGAATCGGAAAATCTCTCGGGAGACGAGTTCATGCCCCCCACTGCGATCGGCAGAACTCTTCAGGAGGCGAAGGATTCCCGAATCTGTGATGGGGACTCCGTGATCTTCTTCAATTTTCGGGGAGATCGTCCTCGAGAGATGGCCAAGGCCATGGTGCTCGAGGACGAGAGATTTCGAGAGGAACCGGGAGGTGGCTTTGAAAGGAGACACCGAGTGAAGAACCTCCGGTTCACGGGCATGACTCGATATCAGGAAGGCCTGCCGATCTCGGTGATCTTCGAGAAACCCGAAAAGCTTCAAGGAATACTCGGAGCAGCGCTTTCGGAGGCGGGACGCACACAGCTTCGGTGTGCGGAAACCGAGAAGTTCCCCCATGTGACGTTCTTTTTCAATGATTACAGAGAAGACCCGTTCGATGGGGAGCGCCGCATTCTCGTACAGAGCCCGACCGATGTCGCGACCTACGATGAGAAGCCCGAGATGAGCGCCAGGGAGATATGTCGCGCCGTCCTCGAACGTATCGATTCGAAAGACTGCGAGTCGTTGATCGTCGTCAATTTCGCCAACGGTGACATGGTCGGGCACACGGGTGTCTTCGAAGCCGCGAAGACAGCATGCGAAGTCGTCGACGAATGCGTCGGCCGCCTCGTCGAAGCGACCATCTCACGAGGGGGGAGCCTTCTCATCACCGCCGACCATGGAAACGCGGAAAGAATGTGGAACGCAGCGGAAGCGTGCCCACACACCGCACACACGAACTTCGATGTTCCGATTCACCTGATTGGAAACCGGTGGAAAGATGCGAGGCTTCGTGAGCACGGTCGACTCGCCGACATTGGGCCGACGATTCTTGAAATGATGTCCGTACCGGTCCCAGAGGCGATGACGGGGGAAAGTCTTATCCTGCCGTGAGATTCGCTAGGATGAGCCCAGATGACCCTACCAAGTTCACACAAATGGCACGCACGGTTTCTGAGTCTTTCGGACGACATTGCTTCATGGAGCAAGGATCCGAGCAGAGGTGTCGGTGCGGTCATCGTCAGTCAGAATCATCAGATCGTGGCCACGGGTTTCAACGGCCTTCCGCGTGGCATTGAGGACACCCCGGACAGACTCCAGAGACCCGTCAAGTACGATCTCGTGGTGCATGCCGAACTCAACGCCATCATCCAGTGCGCTCGAAACGGCGTGACGCCGATCGGTTGCACCATCTACTCCTCGTTCAGTCCGTGCGTACATTGTGCGATCGCCATCGCGCAGGCAGGCTTGAACAGAGTGATCACCTACAGCCTGGACGAAGACGACGACCGATGGGTCGAAAGCATCGGAAAGGCGGTGGCGGTCTTCGAGGAGGCCGGCATCGAGTACATCCAGATTCCTCGGGAGAACGTCTGAGAATCAGAAGACTCGTCAGTCGGTGATCGGGCGCAGTTCGATCCGGTGAAGCAGCATCACGGATTCTTCCGAGTCCTGAGTCGGCTGGAACGTGATGACGGGATCGTCCTCTCCCAGCTCGAGCTCGCCGATCATGATCGGACGGGCTTCGAACCAGTTCGCGGTAGGCAGGGCCACGGAATCGATCGATCCCCGGGATGTTCCGAGTTCATAGGACTTGCCTGCGGCCTCGTTGCCACATGACTGTTCGACCCAGATTTCATAGGCCCCCGGACTCGGATCATCAAGAACCCAGAGAACCTCGTCCCGAGCGGACCTCAATGCTCCAATGCAGATCTGAGAGCGTCCCATGCGGCGACGTGGGATGAGCTGGAACTGCACGGACGGACCGAAGAGCTGAGCGGAGGATGCATCCAATCTGTAGACACCGTCGTCATTGGGCTTGATCGGAAGCTGAAGCGTCCTGGGATCCTGTGGTTTCCACGCCTTCACCATCTCACCGCCATTGCGCATCCTCTTCAATGCCGCACGAATGACGGCGCCATTGAGCGCGAAACTCTTGGTTCGATCGCTGCGGGCGATGTTCATGCCGATGAAACGACCGCTCAGATCGACCAGGGCTCCACCGCACTGATTGGGAAGCAGAAGCCCGTCGTGCTGAATGACGTCACCGAATCCGGTGTCGTGTCGATTCAATCGGGAGGCCGAGTTGCCGACCTCGTTCTCGAAGGCGGAGAAATTGCGGTACCCCAGACGCGTTCGAATCACATCACGAACATCGCCGCGACGTCGTGAGATCTCGATGGTGTCACCGGCACGGTATCCGGAGAGAACACGGATCAATGCATCCCGGCCACGCAGGGACTGCTGATCAATCGACAGAAGGACATCACCGGTTCGGATGCCGGCTCGAGAGGCGGAGGAACCGGGAACGACCTGCTGAATGACGGCTCCACCCTCCTGGGAATCAAGAGGGACTGAGCCCACTCCGAGAAAGGCGCGATCGATGCGACTCAGATCGGAGCGATAGGTGTCCAGTTCGCAGATTCCGAATGAGATCGGTTGTGCGTCTGGACCGGCGGAAATCAGGATTGTGCCGGCCTCGATGGAGTGATCCTGGCCGATGGGAGCAGCCGACCAGGTGCCGGGGGGCAGTTCAAGCAGAAGGAGGTCGAGTTTTCCATCGATGGCAAGCGGACGGGCCTTGATTGACAGTCCGGAAGCGGTCACCACCTCTATGGATTCGTTTCGAGGATCGATCTCGGAAGCCTTGGTGAAGACCAGACCGCTTTCATCGACGATCAATCCCAGGGAGACCTGTTCACCGTCACTCATGATGCGAACGACCCAGTCACCCGCATCCCAGGTTGCGGAGGTCAGGACATCCAGCATCGAGGGCTCATCGCGTCCCGAGCGAGAGTCGTATGGATCGAAGATGATCGGATAGGTCGAAGGGACGTCGTTCAGAAGCTGATAGTCGTTCTCCAATTGTGGAAGCGTCGCTCCCCCGGAGACGCAGAAGAGCATCTGATCGAATCGGTCCAGAGCCACTTCGATCGCCGTGGCCGCGTTCTCGTGCGGATGCCGTGACACCGACTCGTTGATTCCGACGACGAGACCGTCGAGCGTGAACAGAGGACCTCCCGAATCACCGACGTTGAGGGGGGAGTCCATCGTCAGAACGTAATCATGATTCCCGGTGATTCGGCCGATGCGGGCAGGTGGCGGTCTCCAGGGCTGGGTTTCGACACCATGCGTGTGACCGAATGCGAGCACCCAGTCTCCGACCTCCACCTTCGTGGAATCACCCAACCTCGCTTGAGTCAACGGCGCGTGATCGGTGGTTTCAAGTTGCTTGGGATCGAAGGCGATGAGACCGCAATCCTCCTGCCCGTCGAGATATTGACCGAGAGTCTCTCCTTCGATCCGTGTGCCATCGTGGAGATAGATCTTCACAGGGAGGTGCGCTGTGCGACCGACGTGCCCTGCAGTCAGAATGAGCCCGTTTTCGAGATCGATGATGGTGCCCGAACCGCCGGCGACAGCGGGGGGAAGACCGCGACCCTGTGAAAATGCGATCTCGAGACCCACGACGGATGGTCTGAGTTGATCGATGAGGGCGATCACGGTCTTCTCGATGTCACGAGCTTCCTCGATCGTCGAGAAGGATTCCTCGTCGGCGGCCGCGGAAGCATGGGGACTCGGCGCCAGAGTTCCAACCACGGAACACGAAGACAGCAGGATGGAACAGATGGATTGTGGCCTCAGACTTCTCGACTTCAGGGCGTCCAACATCGCGCGGTTCCTTTCCGACGATTTCCCACTGATGAATCGTCAGTTGTCTTATCAGGACAATGCTCGGGGGTTGCTGAGCATTTCGACCGGTTCGCCACCGATCTGTAGAAGAGAGTCGAGGGATTCGATCACAAGAGCCGGCGGCCCGGGGAGATCTTCGAGACGACCGGAATGACCGTACCCGCCCTGCACGGCAATGAACTGTATGCCAGCCGCATGGCTGGATCGAGCGTCAGTTTCGGAATCCCCCACCATCCATGCGGCCCTCGAATCGAGGATGCGAACGGCGTGTCTCAGGGGTTCGGGATGTGGTTTTTTCACGGGCAAGGAGTCCCCACAGACCAATACGTCGAAAAACGCGGTGAGTTCGAGCGTGTTCAGGACCGCATGTGTGGGAATCGTGTCCTTGTTGGTGACGAGACCCAGCATGAATCCCTCGGACCTGAGGGCGGAAAGAAGGGTCTCGGATCCCGAGAGAAGCCGGGTTCGGATGAAACCCGTGTCCAGATAGGCCCGTCGAAAGAGACCGATGCCCTCTGCGAATGATTCATTGGAAGCCACTCCATGAAACTCTCGGGTGAGACATCGATGAATGAGGTGTGACAGACCATGCCCGATCCAGGTCTCCACCTGATCGAGGGTCACCGTTTGGAGCCCCATGGTCGACAACATCACGTTCGCAGCCGCGGTGAGATCGCGTGAAGAATCGATCAGGGTTCCGTCGAGATCGAAGAGAACGGAAATCTCATCCGGACGCATGCATGCACCTTGTCGGGTGGCTCGATTTCAGGGTTCGAGGTGCGCTTCGAGTCGCTCGACCGGGAAGAATCGACCGGGGCTGGAGACTTGCGCGTTCAAATCGGAATGCAGGACGACTCGTGATGCAGGAATGCCCTGACGAACCTGGAGCGCCTGCACGAGATCGATCAGCGCCCGCATCTGAGCCTCGGTGAATTCCGATCTCTCACCGTTTCCAACCAGGCAGATGCCGATCGCCGTTCGGTTGATCTGGTCCGCCCGTTGTTGCTCTGCACTGTCCGGATTGGGTGCGGCAGCCACATGGGCGCCTGCAAGCTGACGATTCCATCGATAGGAGGCTTCGACGACGCCGTCACTCAGTCCATTTCCGTTTCCGATCACGAAGTGGTAGCCGAGGCCGTTCAAGCCGGCTTCGCGTGCTTCGGCATCGAGATCACGGACGGTTCCGGACAACGAACCGGAGTCATGGATGACGATCATCTCCCAGCGGCTGTCGATCTCCCCCTCGGATCGAGTCTGAGCGCTGGAGAAGTCGTTATCGGAATCACTGATGATGACAGGCTTCGTGGCGGCGAAGGAACTGGCGGGCCCGATCTCTTCGCCACTGATCAACAACATGCCCGTGACCGCGGTCATCGCTGAGACAAACGCCGCCAGAACCACCTTGGTCCTGGTCGATGTTCGAGTCGGGTTGGCGCTGTTGAGTCCGCGTCTGGTCACTGAATCCATCCTTGGGTCAGTCTTCGATCGATCCTTGACATCATGAGGATACATAGTCCATCGGACTCACACCGACAAACGCTTCAGCAATGGGGAAAAATTGACGGCGTGGGGATCAGCTCGAGCCAAGCCGGGCCCGAAGGGCCGGTTTCGGTTCCCCGAAGACGTCGGGAACGACGAGGGGCACGAACTTCTGACGCATCCGGTCATAGGTCTCGAACTGAGTTCGAGGAGATTCCTCGGGAAAGAGTGCTCGCTGACATGCGGTCGAGCAAATCACCGAGAAAAACAGACCGATCGTGCCGGCTCGCAGCAGAAGATGATTCGATCTTCGGAGAGTCATGACCCCATGATAACCCACTCGGACCCACTTCATCAGGAACCGTACCTTCGGACCTTGACGGGACATTCATCACGAAGCTCGCGATGATCGTTCCCTGCAGCCTCGAAGAGCGTCACCACATCGAGGGAGTCCGGGAGGTCCTCATGAAGGCACCCGGTCAGGGGGATCTCGAAGACATACCCGGATCCCATCATCCCGCCACGCCAGGCATCACGAACCTCTGCGGGCGTGAAACGATCCTGAGCCAGAAGAATGGGGTCTTCTCCGATCGAAACCCCCACCACCGTGACGGACAGGGCCCCGACGACCTGAAGGAACCGGCCTCGATCATCTGATGGCGACATCCTGAGAGTGAGTTGCGAGGGACCTCTCTCGCCAGCGACGGGCTCGACGAGACTTGAGCCCTCGATGACCATGGAGACCAGTCGTGGTGTGGCATCGGAGAGTTCGACCGCTGCGGGATCTAGGCCGGCCTCGGCTTCGGAGACTCGGACCCTCAGACCTTCGTTTTCACGTTTGAGGGCTTCGTTCTCATCCCGAAGCACGGTGTTTCGCTCTCGAACGGAATCTTCGCTCGTGGGAGGCAGAACGGTCATTCGACAGCCGGTGGCGAGCACGACAAGAAGCGGACAGATCGCGAATGCGAAGTGACCTGATCGGAAGTCAGCTGGGAAGATCATCGGGTTCCTTGTCTGGGGAGAGGTGACTGGCCTGAGCGACCTGGAAGGCGAGCTGCTCGAAACTCAGGGTGAAATCGACGTTGGAGACGATCACGTCGGAGTTCAACTCGAGACGGCGAGGTGCGAAATTGAGAATCCCGTCGATCCCGTACTCGACGAGTCGATCGGCAACCTCCTGAGCGGCGTCGGACGGCACCGCGATGATGCCCAATCGGACACCGCTGTCCTGGAGAGTCGCTTCCAGTTCGGAAATCGGCTGAATGGTCCGCTTGTTCAGAACCAGACCCCATGAGGAGGGATCAGAGTCGAAGACGGAGGTGATGTGGAAATTGAGTTCATCGAACGGACGATAGGACAGAAGCGCTCGACCGATGTTGCCCGCCCCGATCAGGGCGGCGTTCCAGGTCAGATCGCGCCCCAGAATCCGCCGAAGATTCTCATGCAGTTTTCGCACGTCATAGCCGACGCCGGAATGTCCGAACTGTCCGACGAAGGTCAGGTCCTTTCTGACCTGGGCATCGCTCAACCCGAGAAGCGCGCCGATTTGCTTCGAACTCACCATCGTTCGATTGGCGGATAGAAGAATCACGAGCTCTCTGAGGTAGAGGCTGAGGCGCCGGGCCGTCGGTTTGGGGATGTTCTGCTTGCCGTCCACGTCGAGAGTTTATCACGGACATATCCCATACAATGTGTCCATGCACATGTCGGATGTCATCAAACGAGATACGACCACGTTCAGCTTCGAATTTTTCCCTCCCAGCACGGAAAAAAGCTGGAATCAGCTCGAGGAGACGATCAGTCAACTGACCAGGCTGGGCCCCAGCTTCGTTTCAGTCACNTACGGTGCGGGCGGATCGACAAGAACCAAGACACANGATCTGGTGAAGCGTCTCANGGAGACCTCGAGNCTNGATCCGGTNCCACACCTGACCTGCGTCGAACACGATCCGGAACAGATCCANGANATTCTCNGCGCATACGCNGAGACCGGCATNTCGAACATNCTCGCGCTCAGAGGTGATGTGCCGGCGGGAAGCGTGCANGGGGANCACTNCGGTCACTTTCCACACGCCGCGGATCTCATCANGACCATCTCCGCATTCAATCGAAGCGGAGCGCACCCCGATCCGCGGGGTTTTTCAATCGGAGCNGCGGGATTCCCGGAGGGGCATCCGGAAACCCCGAACAGGCTGGTTCAGATGGACCACCTGAAGAACAAGGTCGACCAGGGTGTGGACTGGATCTGCAGTCAGATGTTCTTCGACAACCGGACCTTTCTCGATTGGCAGGAACGCTGTCGTTTGAAGGGAATCGATGTCCCCATCTTTGCGGGAATCATGCCGGTGACGTCGCTNTCGGGTCTCAAGCGNATGGCNGAACTGGCAGCGGGCACGAATTTCCCCGCCAGGCTTCTGAANGCGCTNGAGNGAGCGGGACCGGATCCGAAGAACATCGAACGCGTCGGAATACACTGGGCGACNCAGCAGTGCCTTCAGCTNATGGATGAAGGCGTGCAGGGGATACANTTCTACACGCTGAACAAGTCGAANGCGACGATTGAAATCTACAAGTCGCTGGGCGTGACCGATTCGGAACAACTGCGNGGCCGATGACACGGTGACGTTTCGATGNTCAGGCNGTCAGATCGATGCCGACACGAGGCGAACCNCCNTCCTCGGGNGAGTCGCTCTTCGATTCATTNTCCTCANGAGCGCCNTGTTCATGATGCTCGGAGTGATGACCGTCACGACCGGATCCTCTCACGGCATCGGCTTCCTCCACACCGGCGACACGAAGTCGCACGGAATCGGAGATTCNTCGAGAGGACTCACTGGCCGCACGTTCGCGATCCTTGTCCTTGGCNACCGACTGCTGGGCCTGGGCCAGCTGCGCAAGGGANCTTTCAAGTCCTCCNCCGATGATGCTCATGTNNTCTTGATCGGCAGAATCANGGCCNCCTCATGAGCNCAAGAATGGTTTCAAAGCCCNTCAGGGCATGATGTNCGGCTCAGANCGCACGGNGTTNCCGAGAACCGGTNAAAGCTGCNGGAATCACGNCCGGTAACCGATGGCGAGGTGTTCGCGCATNGTCAGGGTTCNGAAGTCTNCTGTTCCANGCCNAGCCAGACCTTCTCGAGAAANCGGGAGAGAAACACATCGGCATCGGTCTGATCCATGAGGGCGAGACCTTCCTCGATCATCTCGGGTTCNTCGAGAAGCTTGCCGACGTACGCAAGGCACAACCCGTACGAGGANAGATCCGTGCCNCGATCGANGCGGGTTCGAAGCTTGNTTTCCGCCATCTTGAGGCGAATCACATTCGGTTGGAACTGTTCATCAAGAACCATGCCCGCCATCTCGGGGTANTTGGTGAAAAGCTTTCGAAGCGANAANGCCGTGGANAGATAGAGTCCGGCGCCGAGCTGACTCGTCGCTCTTCCCAGAAGNGCGAGAGGGTTACCGGGATTGATCGTNAGNATCTCGTCGAAACGCTGTTCGGCATCGAAATACGAACCCCNGCGAAGAAGCNNCTCGCCCTTTTCCATGAGNGTGCGAATGCGTCCCTGCTGCCCNTCTAGAAATGAATCGATCGCACCACCGTTTCTGATGATCTCNAGNGAACGTTCGATGAATGCCTGACGTTCCTCACGCTCGAGNCGTTCTTCACGCTCCTCGGCGNTCTCGTTTTCAGGCNCNTCGGNTGCCGACTGCTNATCNCCGGCATCACTCTCCTCGAGACTCAGNATGTAGGACTCGAGATCGAAATCATCTTGGGATNCNCCCTGATCGGGATTCATTTCAAGTGCGACACGGCGCAATCGNTCCATGTCGTTNCGAATCTCNTCGACCAGCGCGGGATCCACGCCCATGGNGACGTCATCACGATCCGCATACGTGGTCACCATCTGACGAATGGCCTTCTGATAGGCATCAAGCGTNTTGTNGTCNCCGGATGANGCNNCGTTTTCGGAACNGGAATTGCCGAAATCGGGATTCAACAGGAGTTCNGCCGGNANCGCGCCANTGGAGGNCATGTAGGGGGANCCGACATCTTCTCGGCTGATCTCTCCTCGAGANATGCTGCCGAGAAGNGANGCNCGTTGGAAGGTGTCCAGAGTTCCGTAATTGACCCCTCGGAAAAACANCGGCCTGCGATACACGCCCTGCAGATCGCTCGATTCGATCGCGACGGGGACGGTGTCTCCGCTGTCGTTCTGCATCTGNATGAANCCNATGGANNTGGGANTGACNGCGGCATCGTAGAGACCNCCCGATCCGGAGTTNGAATACATGCGATCCAACCTGATCCGATCCTGATTGATNCGGTTCCCNTGGAAGGCGTTGTANATCCCCTCGGAAGGGGTGAANTCTCTTCGATATTCGAACATNCCGAGACCCGACGCGTTCAGATAGCTCTGGTTGGCNAGATCCGATGTCACGAACTGGATCTGTGACAGNGCCGAACCTTGAAGCTCATTGAAGATGTCATCGCCTCCGAGCCCNCCTCTGAANTCGTTCNCNCCGAAAAANCCCTCTTCGAGTCCGGCTTGCCGCGCTTCGGCATCCAATCGAAANTTGCNTCCNCCGGCAAGTCCCCCGGTCACGGCAAGNTTTCCGAGACGATAATNACGCTGNTAGGNTNTGAGGTTCTGCCGAACTCGCTGACCGGCGGAATTCACCTGAAGANTGTTGTCCANGGTGCCTCCNCTGGATCCGGACAGATCGTTCTGAAGCGAGTTCTGAGCGTGCACGGNTGNGANGCAGAGAACCGAGGTTCCGATCCCCACGANGAGGNCAAGACGCGAGACGGTGCCGCAAAGGGACGAGAGATGCTGTGACATGCGGGAAGGCTCCGNGCTGTGAGACTTCTACTCTATCGATTCGGAGAGATTCCAGAAGACCAAAGACTCGAGGATCAGTCTCAGACGCTTGAAATCGGCTCTTCGATGACGGGAGTCAGCTCGAGTGATTCCAGATAGTCCTCAAGCCGGTCGGAATCGGAAGCGACGAGCACATAGAAGAATCCGTCCAAGGTCCAGAAAACGATGTCCAATTCCGAACGGAAGGCGTCCACAAGATCACGATAGATCAGCCCCGCCTCGACGGGCTTCGGTGTTCCGAATTCATCACGAAGGTAGATCGCCTGCGGGGTGGCCCGAAGATCCTGAACCAGAAGAACGACGCCATCCGTGGCAGTGGGATCTCCCTGCTCGGGGAGGTAGAAGACCGAGACACCGGACTGCGGACCGGTGTCGTCCCGTCGGAAGGCGAGAACATCGACCTGGTCATCGACGAAGACTATCCTGAATTCCGGGGGGTTCGGAAGAACGGGCGGGTCGATCGACCCGAAACAACTTTGAAGGGAGCGCTCCAGTGTGGATCCGGGCAGGGAGGCTGGCATCGCATTGGAACGCCTCAACGTTCTGGACATCTCCCGGTTCATCTGGAAATACACAGATTGCACGCCCTGGAGAAGCTCGATCACGGGCTGACCGGAGACGAACTGACCTCGACGATAATCGGCGACACTGGGACCGAGGACCCCGAGCAGGATCGAGAAGAGCACGATCAAGAGCACGCCACAGACGGCGAGCGGGTTCGCAGCATGCCCCGTCTTGCCGAAGGCTTCTCCTGATGATGGTTCTGGGTTCATGGAGTGATCTCACGTAGACTGTCCTCATGGTAGATCGGGTCCCCTTCCGATGTCCCTGAATTCACATGGAATCGCCCCCAAGACACGAGGCACACAGAACACGATGGCCTACATCACCACCCCCATCTACTACGTCAACGACAAACCTCATATCGGACATGCCTACACGACGACTCTGTGTGACATCTGGGCGAGGGCGATGCGTGCCAGGGGCGAGGAGGTCTTCTTTCTGACCGGGACGGATGAACACGGGCTCAAGGTCGAGAAGTCAGCCCGGGAGAAGGGAATCCCACCACAGCAGCTCGCGGACGAGAACGCCTCCGAGTTTCGAAAGGTGATGGATCTCTTCGGTCTGACCTACGACGATTTCATTCGAACCACGCAGAAACGACATGTCGACCAGGTCCAGACCGCCGTGAAACGTCTCCTGGACTCCGGCGATGTCTACCTAGGTGAGTTCGAAGGGTGGTACGACGAGGGACAAGAGGAATACCACACGGAGACGAAGGCGAAGGAGCTGGACTACAAGTCACCGATTTCACAGAAGCCGCTGGTGAGAGCGACGCAGACGAACTACTTCTTCAGACTGAGCGCCTATCAGGAGCGGCTGGAAAGACTCTTCGAGGAACGTCCTGACTTCGTGAAACCCGTGGCGAGACGAAACGAGGTTCTGGGGCGACTCCGTGGAGGCCTTCAGGACGTCCCGATCACGCGGACGAATTTCGAATGGGGCATACCGTTTCCGCAACACGAGGAACATGTGATCTATGTCTGGATCGACGCCTTGATGAACTATGCGACGGGGCTTGGCATGTTCGAATCCCCCGCAGGTGAAAAGTCTCGATTCTGGCCTGCCGACTACCACGTGATCGGCAAGGAGATCCTCTGGTTTCATGCAGTGATCTGGCCCGCCGTGCTCATGGCGCTGGATCTCCAGCAACCAGGCTGCATCTACGCCCATTCGTTCTGGATCAGCGAAGGAAAGAAGATGTCGAAGTCGTTGGGGAACTTCATCGACCTCGAACAGCTTCAGAACTACATGGACACCTACGGGCAGGACTCGCTTCGATATTTTCTGGCGACTCAAGGGCCGTTGGGCGCGACGGATTCGGATTTCTCCAGAGCGCAGTTCCACGAGACCTACACCACGGATCTCGTGAACACCATCGGGAACTGTGCGAGTCGGACCTCGGCGATGATCGGAAAGTACTTCGAAGGCAGGTGCCCGGCTGATTCGGGTGAGTGTGCCGATGGCGGCATCGAATGGGAGACATTCACCGCCGGGCAGGTCGATGAATCGATCGCGGCCATGGAACGATTCGATCTTGCGGGATCGATCGGTGCGGCGATGAGGATCGTGCGTCAGGTCGACACCTTCATCAACGAGATGGAACCGTTCAAGC
>PAQN01000018.1 GCA_002709755.1 Phycisphaerae bacterium | reverse complement strand
GACAGCGTCGACTTCCAGACCATCCCAGTGTCAGGCACCGTCGGCGGCACGACCAGTCCGTAACATTCGGATGATGATGACGAACCAGGAACAACGGCGCGAATGATTCGCGCCGTTGTTCATTTCAGGAAGATCTGCGGTGAACACCAGGAATGATGAACAGAAAGCCGATTCACGATGACAACGGCTGAGAAGAGTTCCTCAGAGCACTCGAGCATCGGCCGGGCCGCCACCATGACAGGCTGGTCGGTTGGCCTGATCTTGCTCGGTCTCGCACTGATCTCCGGTCAGTCCTGGACGAATTGGTTTCTTCATCCACTGAACACCGCGGACGGGCTCCCAAAGGAGGCGCTGACCAATGGCGTCACGATGCTTCGACTCATGCTGCCCCTCGCCGGGCTGAGCTGGATCGTCTGGACCCTCCTTCTGCAATGCGCCTCCGTGCCCACGCTTCATTCGAGAAGGCTCGAGTGGTCACGTGGATGGACGCTCGCTGCCGCGCTTCTCGTGAGTGTGGCGTTGCTTCTTCGCCTTCCACTGCTCGAGGACGGTCTGTGGTACGACGAGATAGCGAGCTTCTGGTACTACGGACAGTTCGGTCCCGGTCCCATCATCGGAAACATGTTCACTCCGGCGAACCACACCCTCCAGACCCTGAGTTCATGGACCAGCATGCTGATCAGCGGCGGTTCACTCGAACCCGAAGTCATCCGGCTTCCGGCGCTGGTCCTGGGGCTTGCCACACTCTGGCCACTGAGCGCACTGGCTCGAGATGCCTTCGGAAAGATGCCCTGGATCTTCCTGACAGCTTCGCTGATTCTTTGCTCACCGATCGCACTCCTGGAATCGACCGAAGCCCGGGGTTATGCCTTCATGCTCTTCTTCGGTGCGAGCGGAAGCGCCCTGCTGGTGCGCTATCTGACATGTGGAAACATCGCACTGCTTCCGTTCTATGCGATCGTCACGACACTCGGCATATGGAGTCACCTGGTGACAGTCGTGGTTCCTCTGGCCCATGCCGTCTACCTGCTCGGCACGATGACGTGGGGCGACAAAGAGGAGCGTGATGCACGAAGTCGAGCTCTCTTCGGGCTGAGTGCGATCGCGATGAGCGCCCTCACCACGCTCACTGTCCTTGCCCCGGTGGTTCCAGATCTCCTGAGTCAGTCGAAGTCATTCTCAGCGACCCGAAATGACCAACCCGACCTCTTCGGCCAGGAAGGCTTGAACAGCCTTCTGGGTCTTGGAGGCGCATGGGGCATCCTCGGAGCGATTCCGGGCCTGATTCTGGTCTGCGCGGGCTGTCTCGCAGCTGTGAGAGATCCAGGCGTGAGACGCCCCTTGCTGCTGACCGGATTGCCGATTCTGATCGCCATCCTCCTCGTGAGTGGCCTAAGCACCTGGGTCTACGCTCGTTTTCTGGTCTTCGGTCTTCCCTTCACGGTCCTTGCCATCGCAGCTGGGATCCGGATGCTGTGGACCTGGTCACGCCCCGCAGGCACGGTTGCGACGATTCTCCTCCTCTGCGCCTGGTGCGGTGATCTGTCGATTCGATATCAGACACCACGTCAGCCCGTGCGCGAGATCATGGCGGCCATCCCGGGCGACGGACGAGACATCGGTTTCATGGGAATCACGGATCTGGGAATCATTCTGAGCTGGTACGCGGATGATCCGAATCGAATCGTCGAACTCGCACCGAACGAGACCGGTGAATTGATCGCGCCGTCCATCGGATGGATCGTGATCGCGTACCCGTCGAGAACCATTCCCGAGGTCGAACTCTCGGAGCTGGTCCAAGAGATGGAATCAGAAGTCCAGGGTACACCGCGTAAAATCGTCGAGGGATTCGTGATCCGATCTCTGAAAGACGGTTGGATAGATGATGATGGAAGCATCCTGCTTCTTGAACGCGGCGAGAATGGCGGGTGATCAATCGTGTCGGAGAGCGATGATCGGATCACGACGGCTGGCGACGATCGCAGGATAGATTCCGAAGACAAGGCCGACGACGACCGCGACGAGGAATGCGGTGATGATGGACCACAGGGTCACTTCGGGATTGATCGACATGTTCGAGGAGGAGACTCCGGAGAAGAGGGATGTCCTGAGAAGCCATGGAATGAAGGACTCGAGAAGCAATGAGATGCCGATTCCCAGAATGATCCCGATGAGACCGCCGACAGCGGAGAGTGATCCGGTCTCGATGAGGAACTGAAGGACGATGTCTCGACGCGTGGCCCCGAGTGCACGGCGGATTCCGATCTCACGGGTTCGCTCGGTGACGGTGGCAAGCATGATGTTCATGATTCCTATGCCACCGACCAGCAGGCTGATCGCCGCGATCGAAATCAACATGATGTTCCAGACCAACATGGCCCGTTTCGCGTTCTCGAGCAGCTCCCACGGGACGACCATCTCGACATCGCGCATCTCGGGATGGTCGACTTCGACGATTCTCTTGGCAATCTCGGAGACCGGAATCACATCCTCGGTGGAGGGTGTGTTGATGTAGATTTCAGAGAGCTCGATCTCCTCGCCACTCACGGAACCGGACTGCCGTTTGACGACGACATCTCCAAATCGATCGAGCGCGGTGGTGATCGGGATGTGAATGTCCTTGTTCAGGTCACGGTCGAGTTGCGCCGCCCCGGCGCCGCCTGCGAATCCGACGGGTTCCAGGACGCCCACGACAGTGAAGACCACCTCGTTGATGCGAATGGTCGAACCGATGGGATCCTCAAGTCGGAAGAACTGGCGTGCGATTTCATGGCCGATCACCGCCACGGGATTCTTCTGATCGAGATCCGACTGCGTCAGATAGCGCCCTCGGGGCGTGACCTTGAGGTTCGCCACTTCGATGAACAGCGGCACGGTCCCGAAACACTGGGAGACCGTTCGATTNTCCCCNCGTCGAACCTCGCCNCCGGTGGCCTTCANTTCNGCCAGCACCATGTCCGCACCNAGAGCGGCCTNCAACCTNCGATGATCACGNCGTCCGAGNCCGTAGGCGACGATGAANGTGTTCGCACTGCCTCCNCCTCCCGCTTGCGCGGGAGGCNTCACGCTNCGAATGATGATGTTCGTCGCACCGAGCGCCTCGATGTCCTGCAGTGCGGACCGTTTGTTCCCTTCGCCGATGGAGACCACCACGATNACNGCNGCCACACCGAGAATGATGCCCAGNCTGGTCAGGACGGACCTGAGCTTGTGCAATGCGAGATTGCCAAGACCAAGTCGTACGATTTCGGTGATGTAGGCGAACATGNGNTGACTCGTTTCAATGAGACGTGNGNGACCATGATATCCTCATGGAACCATGACGAANGGATTTGAAATCACAAGTGAGCGAGAAGAGACNGGATGCTGGATCTTCGANTTCCGGCTTCTGGANGGTGGCCCTGATGGTCATCAATTCNGGCTNTCATGGGAGGACTACGACCTGTGGGCNCCGGGCGGNTCTCTTGAACCATCCATCGTGGCCACNGCCGNGCTCACNTACGTGACGAACAACGAGGCCTTCGATCCCCTGCCNGCTCGAATCGACTCNTCCCGNCCCAGACACCTGAGCCNCACCGCNGATGCCGAGATCGTGGCNCTGATCGATCCGGGGTCGTTCAAACTGNNGTGAANGANCGCGAACGTCCCGGGATGACGGNTTNANGATGATCGNCGAGNCGATTCCATCAACGGCTGAAGATCCTCGTTCTGCCANGCTGANGGGATCTCCACCGANAAGGTCGCCCCATGNCCNGGCTCCGANACCAGGGAGACNGTGGCNCCAAGCAGCGATGCAAGCTCACGACAGATCGCGAGCCCGAGGCCGGTGCCTGAATGGGCCCGCGTGTGNCTGGCATCGACCTGACGGAACTTCTCGAAGATGGCATCCTGCATGTCNTAGGGGACGCCNGGTCCTTCGTCGGTGACGCTGATTCGAATNGCGGGNACCCCCTCCTGTCGACTGACTCGATGAACGGCGATCACGATCCCCCCNTTCTGTTCGGAGAATCGAATGGCGTTCGAGAGGAAGTTGAACAGGATCTGCTGGAGTTTGCCGGCATCNGTCTCGACCGGNGGAAGGCCCGGAGGNATTCGCATGTTCAGATCGATCGACTTGGCCTCGGCTTGAGGGCGCATGATCGCCTGAAGACCCTCCAGAAGATCGGAGATGCTGGTGGGCTCGACGGCGACCTCGACACGACCTGCCTCGATCTTCGCCATCTGCAGCAGTTCGTTGATCATCTCGAGAAGACTGCGCCCNCTNCCGACGATGTTGGCGAGATAGCGCAGCTGCTTGTCGTCGGGGTCACCCGAATCCTGCGCGAGCTCTTCGAGAAGCTCGGCGAAGCCGATGATCGAATTGAGCGGAGTCTTNANTTCATGACTNATGTTCGCGAGAAACTCACTCTTGAGTCGGTTTGATTCATGAAGACCGATGTTCGCTTCGGCAAGCTCGTTGACCTTGAAGTCGAGATTCTCGTTCATCGACGTGAGTCTGAACTGCGATCTCGCGAGTTCGTCGAGCATGCGATTGAACGCGTTGGAGAGTTGTTCGAAATCATCGCCCGTGATGATTTCACTTCGTGCGTCGATCTGNCCCTGCTCGACCAGTTCGGTCGTCTCACGAAGTTCACGGACCGGAGAGAGAATCAACTTGGTGAGAATCAGATGAAAGACCAGGATCGCGACGAAGCCGGCGGTGATCCCGGAGGCGATTATGAAGATTCGACTCGTCAGCAGCTGACCGGCGCCGAACTTCCCGGTCCAGTCGACGAAGGTGATCGATGTCACCTTCCCGTCGATGCGGACGGGCCGAGCGTATCTGACGTCGAGACCATTGCCGATCTCTGACGCGGTTCTCTCCAGAAGGTCCTCCTGTTCCGGATTGTCGGTGAACACCTTGAGCGCGAGAAGAGCGAAGGGATCATCGCTGGAATCGATCTCGGCGACGTCCATGGACCGTATGCTCTGCTCCGATGTCGTTTGATTCGATGCATGACTGTCGGCGAGCTTACGACCGATCTGGATCTGGGCATCGGAAATCACGGTCTCGGATCTGAACCAGGGAACGGCAAGCACACCCGACAACAGAACCACGATGGCGAGACCGAAGAGGAACTGACATTTGTTGGCGAGGGAAAGTCCTGGAGACATGGCTGAATCGTCCCATATTTTTGAGAAAAAAGTTTCACGATCTTGCGTCCCGCCAGGGCAAAAACCACAAAGTCATGCCTCACAGTCAATAAGCGGCGACGATCCGGACTTGATGGGCACGACGGAGAGCCTCGTTTGATTCAAGTGAAAAGAGGGATTAGGTCGATAAAAACATGTCTTCATCTCTTCCTCCTAGGCCTTCGTCGGCTCACCGCCGACGAAGGCCTTTTTTCTGAGGGTAGGATGAACGGCCGGAGCTGATGATGTTCAAGGAGAATTCCAACTCGGATTCGATGCGCATGTCGGATGTCCTGTGCGACTTCTGCCATCGGGAATGGACCGAGGAGATTCCGATGATCGAGGGGCATCATGGATCATGCATCTGTGGAAAGTGCCTGAACGTGGGATGGGCAGGCGTCATCGAAAACGAGATGAATGACAGCATTCCAGGGTGGAAGTGCACGATGTGCCTCGAACATCGCAAGGACCCCTGCTACCGATCACCTGCCTACGACGAGGCATTCATATGCAGGCGGTGCATTCGTGTCGCAGCGCAGGCGCTCCGCAAGGAGAATCTCGATGACTGGGAGGCGCCGAAGCCCAGGCGTCGGACCTGATGAGCGCCGGATCACTTCTTCAACAGCGTCATCGCATTGAAAGGCCGACCCTCACGTGCGAACTTACGTTCGAAGTTCGTACCGACGACCTCGGTCGATCCTGCGGAAGGTGGACGTTCGAACTCGCGTCGTTCGAAGAGTGATTCATGTCGTGAGGCGTGCTCCTCGTACCAGGCCCATAGCTCCGCATGGTCGGTGACCAGACGAAGCTCGCCTTCGTCCACCAACAGACGGTGAAACTGCCTGAGAGTCTCGTCCTGAAGTACACGCCGTTTGTGATGCCGTGACTTCGGCCAGGGATCGGAGAAGTAGAGATGGATGACGTCGGCGATTCCATCCGGACACCAGTAGCGGATGAATTCGGTGGCGTCAGCATGCAACATGCGGACGTTCTTCATCTCATGACGCCTGACCCTGTCGGCCGCGTAGCGACAGAACTCCCCCGCCCACTCGATGCCCAGAAAGTTCGTTTCAGGGTCGAGTACGGATTGCTGGACGAGAAAGGTCCCCTTTCCCGAACCGATTTCGAGTTCGAATCGACGCTTCGGATGAGCGAACCAGTCACGAGGATCGAAGTCGCCCGCATCATGCGGTGGGAGATCGTCGGTGACGTATCCGTACTCACCTGAATCGAGATGCTTCCCTCTGGATAGTCCGAAAGACATGATTGATCACTCCTTGTCGGCGACGACGCCCTTGATCCATCGCGTGATGTCGTCGAGAACGACGGGCTCGAACGTGGTGTCGATTTCAGCGTACTCGGATATCGCACCTGTATCCGACTTCTGAAAGAGATGATTCAGACCGGGATAGGAGATCGTGGTGACACGGCCTCCTCCTTCGAGGATCGATCGTTCTATCGCAGGGAGATTCAATTCCATGATCACCTGAACATCATTCGATCCGTTCAATGCCAGCACCGGACACTGGACGCGTCTGAGATACTCATCGGGATCCAACTCGATGAAGGCTCTCATCCATGGTGTGAGAAACACAGGGGCGGCATCATCCAGTGATTCGAGACCCTCGGCCAGCTGACCGTCATCCATGAAGCCCTCGTCATGCGCTGCCTGCAATTGAACCTCGAGGAGCGTGCGATATCCATCCTTGATGTCGTTGTCGGAGGCCCCGTCTTGAACAAGGGTCATGAGCGCGCGATGCGCGGCCATCATCGGAACGAGCGTCTCCTCGGAATAACCCTGAACCTCGCTGATTCGACGAGTCTGGGAACTGAGAATTTCTGCGCCGTCGACTCCAGTGCCGGCCATGAGCACGATGAAGGCGATGCGGCGATCGGAAACCGCGGCGATAGGCGCGATCAATCCGCCCTCGCTGTGACCGACGAGAACGATCGCGGAGGAATCGATGTCCTGACGTGTCGCCAGCCATTCGACCTGAGTGGTGACATCGGTCGCGAAATCGACCGTGAGCCCCTCGGAGAAGTCACCGGTCGAGTCTCCGACACCACGGTCATCGCAGCGGAGCGAGGCGATTCCATTTCGAGCCAGGTGATCGGCGATGACCAGAAACGGCTGATGACCCATCAAAGTCTCATCACGATCCTGGGGACCACTTCCGGTGATGAAGACCACCACCGGAGGACGCGCGACGCCCTGAGGCAGCATCAACTCACCGGCGAGGACATGCCCATCCTGATGTGGGATTCGCACCTCGAGAGTCTCGTAGGGGAAGGGCGGTCGCGGGGTCTGCGGTCGCTCGCCGGTGAGGAAGTCCGCCTGACCAATGGCATCGTTCGGGGTGAATTCCATCTCGAACGTCATCCCGTTCTGAACCATCGAGGCGGTGTACCCCCCCAACTGAGTCTCGCTGGGAGTGAGCTCGAAGGTGAGTGGCGTTCCGACGTTCGTCACCAGACTGATCGCACCGGTCTCTGAGCTTCGAGTGCCGAGACAAGGGAACGCGATGATCTGCTGGATCCTGACGCCCAAACGAGCCGAGGCGGCCGAGTCACCATCATGCCCGATCAGAAGATCAATTCTCACCCGTTGACCACCTGGAAATGTCAGGACCCCGGAGACGGGATCCTGTCGGGGCATCGACTCCGGAGCGCGCCAGTGATCGAACTGAACCACTCCACCACGGTTGGTGGGCACGTCGTCGAAATCGATGATGTCATAGGACCCTTCTCCCTGATCGACGCCGGTGGACGCCCAGGGACCCAGAGTGAAGAGTCCGGAAGCCTGATCCATGAATGGAACTTCGATGATGGTGCTGCCATCGGCTTGCACCGTTCGAGTCGCCTCCGCGCGGACCAGACGCATGCTGGGCATCGTCACCAGAGAGACGCCATCGGGTTGTCCGTTCGATTCGATGACGAAGAAGGTCGGCACGCCGTCGACGAGCATCTCTCCGGTCCAGTTCCTGAGCGTGGGGATGGGGTCAAGCGAGTCATCGACCGGTGCCTGAAACAGTGTGGCGATGAGCACGAAGATGACACCCAGTGAACTCAAGATCTCACCCTGCTTCGTATCGGATCGTCTCTGAGATCCGGTTCGCCGCGTCGCAGATGACCACCTCGGGCCGATGACGACCGAATTCCTCGTCATTCAGGGAACAGAAACTCATGATGATGACCTTGTGGCCGATGCCGGTCAGTTGAGCGGCGGCACCGTTCACCCCGATGATTCCCGAACCTGACTCGCCGCGGAACACGTAGGTCTCGAAACGATTCGTGCTGTTTGCATCGGCCACGAGAACCTTTTCATTGACTCGCAGCCCCGTCGCATCAAGCAGATCACCGTCAATCGTGATCGATCCGTGATAGTCCGGATTGCACTGCGTGACGGTGGCCATGTGGATCTTGGCGAAGAGCGCTTCTCGCAACACGATGGTATTCCCTTGGAGTTTTAACTTGAGACCTCGGGACGTTCCCAGTCGATCTGACGCCCCTCCTGCCAGAGGGATTCGAGATCATAATAGAGACGATGCTCGGGTTCGAACAGATGGACGACCAGCTCCACGAAATCGACGAGGATCCACGTGGTGCCGGTGTCACGAGTCGACTTGAAAGGAGGATTGCCCTGAGCCTTGCCGATGTCCTCCACGGACTGCGCCGCGGATTTCATCTGACGCTCACTGGTTCCCGAACCGAGGAGCACGTAGTCGGAGACCTGGCTGAGACCGCGCACATCGAGGAGGACGACATCCTCGGTGCGATCATCCGAAAGAGCGCGGGCGCATTCGATCGCGAATTCAAGGACATCTTCAGGATCTGCATTCGAACGTGAGCGACTCATGTGTTTGATCAATCCCTGATGGTCATGAGAAGGGGCGGTCTGACGACCGCCCCTGAGAAGATCTGCTTGAGGAATCGAACACCATCAAGGCGATGATGCCCAAGTCGGATCATCCGAGGCCAAGCGCCGAGAGAATGATCGGACTGACCTTCACGGTGAGACCCGCGAAGACGACGGAGACGACGCTGACCAGTTTGATCAGGATGTTCAGGGCGGGGCCTGAGGTGTCCTTGAAGGGGTCACCGACGGTGTCACCGACCACACCGGCCTTGTGGGCATCGGAACCCTTGCCGCCATGCTTGCCGGTTTCGATGTACTTCTTGGCGTTGTCCCAGGCGCCGCCTGCATTGGCCATGAAGATCGCGACCGCGAAACCGCAGACGAGCGCACCCGCGAGCATGCCCATGACGCCGGCCACGCCGAGAATGACACCGACCGCGATGGGAATCACGACCGCCATCACCGAGGGAATCACCATTTCACGCAGCGCCCGGGTGGTCGAGATCGACACGCAAGACCCGTAGTCGGGGTAGCTGTGGTTGTCGACGGAGACTTCGAAGGGCCACTTGAGCGGATCCGAGATGTCCTCGTCCGACATGCCGTTGGACTTGAATCCCTTCTTCATGATCTCGAACTGTCGTCGACACTCGTGCATCATCGCGTATGCGGCACGGCCGACCGCATTCATGGTCATGGCGCAGAAGACGAACACCATCATGACGCCGACGAAGAGTCCGGAGAGCACTCGGGGGTTCATCAAGGTGACGTCGTAATAGGCAAGCACGGTGGGAAGGCTCGCGCCTTCGATGGAGGAGATCTCGACCGACATCGTCGTGTCGTTGATCCCGTTGTAGGAACCGATGTAGGCCTGCTTGTTCTCGTCGTAGGTGATCTTGGTCCAACCATCGGCGTCACCGGAGCTTTCCAGGCGTCGCTGGGTGCCCTGATCCGCGACCAGGCCGCCTTCACGGACGGGATTCTCCGAAGACTCGATCGCCGAGGTGGACAAGGTGAAGAGGCCGTTTCCGACATAGCGGGCGTGCGTCATCTTCTCGGCGTCACCGAGCTGGTCCTGCGGGAAATCGTCATAGAACGCTGCGGGCTGTCCGGAGACGGCCGTGGAGTTCAAGTTGGTCTTGACCGTGATGGCGAATGCGGCCAGCAGTGCGAGCGCGGTCAGAGCCGCTGACCCGATGGCGAACCCCTTGCCGGTGGCGGCGGTGGTGTTGCCGAGCGAGTCCAGCATGTCTGTGCGCTCACGCACGAACGAAGGCTGCTGCGTCATTTCAGCGTTGCCACCGGCGTTGTCCGCAATGGGACCGTAGGCGTCGGTGGCGAGCGTGATGCCGAGGGTCGAGAGCATGCCGACCGCGGCGATGCCCACACCGAAGACGCCGAGGAGGAAATTCTCGCTGCCCATGCAGAAACTGAATGAGAGGAGGATCGCCGCCACGGTGGTGATCAGGGGGATCCAGGTCGATCGCATGCCTTCCGCGATGCCCGCGATGATCACGGTCGCCGAGCCTGTTTCAGCCTGCTCCGCGATGCGCTGGGTGGGTGCGTACTCGTAACTGGTGAACTTCTCGGTGCCCCAGGCGATCACGAGTCCGCCACAGAGACCGACCGCGATGGCAACGAGTGGTCGCCACCAGGCGAGCCCGAGTTCCATCTCGGCGGAGGGCCCGAGCATGAACCAGAGCAGGACGGCGCTGAGCGCGATGATCAGACCCGATGAGAGCCAGACACCGAAGTGGAGACTCTTGAGAAGCTGGGAGAAGCTCGCACCTTCCTCGGCCTTCACGAAGAAGACGGCGATGATGGAGCAGAGAATGCCGAGGCCGGCGAGAGCCGGAGGCAATGCCACCAGCTTGAGTGACCAGATCGCTGCGGCATCGTCGTACTGACCGGCGAAGATTCCGACACAGGCGGCGGCGGCGAGGGCCATCGCAGCGAGAATCGAACCGTAGTAACTTTCGTAGAGGTCGGCGCCCATGCCGGCNACGTCGCCGACGTTGTCNCCGACGTTGTCGGCGATGGTGGCAGGGTTGCGCGCGTCATCTTCGGGAATCCCGGCTTCNACCTTGCCGACGAGNTCGGCGCCGACGTCGGCCGCCTTGGTGTAGATACCGCCACCGACTCGNGCGAANAGGGCCTGCAACGANGCGCCCATCGCGAAGGTCATNGTGACGGTCGTGATGTCGACCAGTGATCCGANTTCGAAGANCTGNTACAGAAGGAAGAACCAGACCGANACGTCGAGCANCGCGAAACCGACGACGCTGAGTCCCATGACGGCGCCNGCTCGGAACGCGACCTTGAGGCCGCTGTCGAGAGATTCCTTGGCAGCGGCGGTGGTTCGAGCCGACGCGTTGGTGGCGGTCTTCATGCCGAACCATCCGCACAGCCCGGAAAGCAGACCNGCGNTGGCCACACCCAATGGCGTCAGAATGTCCTGAAGACCTCCGAAGGCCATGGCNACGAGNACCGCGCACAGGACCAGGAAGACCACGATGACGACGTTTCGCTGCTGCGCCAGATAGGCNTAGGCNCCGTCTCGAACCGCCTGCGCGATNCGGACCATTTCAGGCTCGCCTTCGCTGTTCTTCATCAGGCCCNTGTAGAAGNTNAATGCGAAGAGCAGTGCGCAGACCGCACCGATCGGAGCAAGAAACCAGAACGGAGCACTGGAAACAAGACTGGGTGACTCTAAGAGGTGAAGCATCATCTGATCAGGGCCCTTTATGGGAATTCAACAGGTGAGTGAATGGTTCCGNGGGAACCAAAGAGTCCCTANGANCNGAAANAGCNNCGNTCTGNAGGGANAGAATGACGTGNTATTGGTTTCGATCGAGAAGCACGGATCGCGTGAGAATTCTCGAAGAGAACTCCGAGAAANCCNCCTGAGAGCTTTNCANAAGCGATCAGGGATCGACGCGNGCNACGCGTGCGGCCGATTTACGNTCGTCGCGACGCCGTCGCTCGGAGGGCTTCTCGTANTACTGACGCTTTTTGACTTCCTTGGTCAGGCCTTCTTTTTCGCACAACTTCTTGAAACGTCGGAGCATCTGTTCGACGCTTTCGCTGCCACGAGCCTTGATTCGAATCGCCATCGGGAGGAGGTCCTTACTGAGACATTTCTGAGAAATGAACACGAGACGCGTGCCTCGTGAGAAGCCACGCATTACACAGGATTCCCACTCCGGACGCAACCCANNAGNCAAGGTTCAAGATCCGAGGAAGCCGGGAGTGGATGTGGACTAAGATCGGTTCATGAAGCTGCTGATCGACACATGTAATGTGCTGCACCGAACGGGCGTGCTCCCCCCCGAAATGGCTGGAATCGACGAGGAATCACTCGCCAGCCTCATCAGGGGCAGTCGTTATCGGAACCACAAGTCGGTCATGNTCTGCGATGGCAANGNCAGAAGCCTCTCTGGAGGCNTGCGNGGACNCTCCAAGGGNCTCATACAGTTCAAATTNTCNGGCCAGNCCCAGTCNGCGGACACCCTCATTCTNGANCTGGTCAATCGATCNAACAGCCCNAAAAGGCTCATCGTGGTCAGTTCNGATCGAGAAATCCAGGTCCTGGCAAGACGCAGACGATGCCGNATCATCGATNCNGATCGGTTTCTGGCCACACTCGCGNCCGACCATNCGTCNGGACGTTNCGAGNNGNGAANCGCCCGCAGNGAGGACCCTCTCNCGGATGGCGAAGTCGANGAATGGCTCACGCAATTCGGGGTGGACGAGGCCACAGCGGCGCTTCCGAGAGGCGGANATCTCAGGCACACCNAGAAGNCAAAGCANGNNCNCGAACCCGAAGAAGAGAAGCCCGAGCNCCGTTNCGAGGNACNGCCGCCANCNNCTTCGGANGAATCACCTCGCGACTGGTCCAGCCGGATCAGTNAGGCNGAGGNNCTTCTCGATTCCGATGATGACNTNGAACGAGGAGGNTAGGATTCCGTCATGAACTCNTTNGACTTCGAACNTCCCCCNTCCGAACCGATGACCGCCCTNCACGCCTGGATGGATGAGGCGACCNGAACGTCACTNCCCAATCCGAATGCGATGACGCTGGCGACGGTGGATCCGGACGGCAGNCCGAGTGCGCGCATNGTTCTNCTGAGAGGACTCGATGAACGGGGCGCGGTCTTCTTCACCAACAGAGAGAGCCGCAAGGGTCTCGCNCTTGAGACCAACANGGTCGCGGCGCTGGTCTTTCATTGGGACTGNCTGGAACGTCAGATNCGNATCGANGGNACGGTCGAGCACGTCAGTGAAGAGGAATCGGACACGTATTGGAAGAGCCGNCCGAGAGGATCGCAGCTTGCNGCNCGAGCCAGCCGGCAATCACGACCGATCGNGGATCGNGAGTCCTTCGAAGCGGCCTGCCGGNCGGAGGANGNGCGATTCGANGGTCGCGANGTCGAAAGACCCNCACATTGGGGCGGCTACAGGGTCGCANTGNAAAANATCGAATTCTGGCAGGGAATGAATTCNAGAATGCACGATCGGATCNCGTACNGNTTCGAGGCGGGCGACTGGNATCTCGAACGACTCTCACCCTGAGNGCANGCANTGCCTTGANNGGATGCTCANTTGTTGCGNGCGAATTTNCGGTTNCGACGTTCCTTGATGCTTGGAACATGACCACCCACGACGCGNANGCANCGNCCACCGACGACCGNGGCCANGGATTCNATGGCCTCGCGGGTCGGNACCATCCGNTACTGCTNTGCGCGAAGCGTCACNCGACTNCCCTCCACATCGAGCATGATGACCGTCTCCACCGAACGACCGAGGCTCGGNGAGGCGCCCTTCGAGGCGACTTCAAGCGCCTTCGCAAGCGANCGCATGCGCTCGGTTCGCTNNTCGGGTGTCATCNNGGAGAGATTNTCAAGCAGNACCTCGACNCTGGTGGCNAGATGCGCAGGAGCATTGGTGATCGGGAACGCGGACTGGACCTGNAGACTCGGTTGCGCGCGGGACTGATCGACCGCACCTGAAAAGAGNAGNGTCTTGTCCTTCTCGATCATGCTNNCGTACTCACCGAAGGCCTCCGGNAAGACGACCGCNTCGACCGAACCCGTCTTGTCCTCGATGGTCAGCATCGCCATGCGATCACCTCGCTTGGTGGTCAGAGGCCGGACGCGCGTGATCATGCCGGCGACGACCGCCGCACTCCCCTGCTGCATGCCGGAGAGNCCNCTNGCAGTCGCACTGCAGAATTCGGAGAGGATCGCGGAATACTNGTCCAGAGGNTGACCGGAGACATGGAAGCCGAGNGCGTCCTTNTCGTTGGCGAGNGTCGTCATGCCGTCCCAGGGAGGAACGGACTTCAATGCCNCCATGTCGTCGGTGTCATCATCCATTCCCATGTCACCTCCGAAGAGAATCGATTGCCCCGCGGCNCGATCCTTGGCCAGCTGCTTTCCGGCCGAGACCGCATCGGGNATNGTCGCCAGCATGGAGGATCGGGANGCGATCCCGTGNACACTGTCGAAGGCACCCGCCTTGACGAGCAGTTCGATCGTCTTCGTGGTCGCCTTGCGGTGATCGACGCGTTCGCAGAAATCATGCAGGGACTTGAAATGACCGGACGCCTCGCGCTCCTCGATGATGGACCGAACCGCTTCACGACCCACGCCTCGGATCGCTCCGAGNCCGAANCGGATGTGCCCGCTCGACGTGGAGACGGGTTCATCGGTGTCGAAGACCACGGAGAAATCGAAGTCGGAAAGATTGATGTCNGGNGGNCGGACATCGATGCCGACATGNGGCGTNGNCGCGTTCGAATCCGGCCACGGAACACGNCGACAACCATCCATGTANCCGAACCAGTCCTCGACCTTCTTCGCCTGACTCTCGTAGGTCAGAAGAGCCGCCATGTAGAAGGCGGGAAANTACGTCTTCAAGTAGGCNGTCTGATAGGCGACGATGGCGTANCCNGTNGAGTGACTCTTGTTGAAACCGTAGCCGGCGAACTTCAGGATGAGATCGAAGAGCTCGTTCGACTGAGCTTCACCGATGCCCCGCTTGNCGGCGCCNNCGATGAAATCGGANCGNGCCGAGTCGATCACCTCGACCTTCTTCTTCGAGATCGCCTTGATGATGGTGTACGCCTTGCGGAGGGGGATGTCACCGAGATGATGCAGNACCTGCATCACCTGNTCCTGATAGACCATGATNCCACAGGTCTCGGCCGTGAACTTGTCGACGATCTCATGAACCNNAGGGACCGGCTGCCTTCCATGCTTTCGATTGACGTAGTCGGGGATGAGNTCCATCGGCCCCGGNCNGAAGAGGGCGTTCGCCGCGATCAGATCCTCNAGACAATCCGGAACCATGTCGATCAGAAGACGTCGCATGCCATCGGACTCGAACTGGAAGACTCCGTCNGTNTCTCCGCGTTGNAAGAGCGAAAGCACNCGCTCGTCCTCGAATTCGAGGCGATCGAGGTCGAGNGGATGCGGCCTGTCGTCCGACTNNCCGTCNTNCGGCGGGNGCNGACCGACNGCGTTCCAGATCGACTCNTCCGNGAGNGCTCCGAAGATGAGCTGCCTTGTCCGCTCGATCGTCGAAAGCGTGCGCAGGCCGAGGAAATCCATCTTGAGAAGCCCACGTCGTTCGCAGGTCGGACCATCCCACTGCGTGACGATGTCGTCGCTNCCGGACGCCTTGCAAAGCGGGACGATCGTGTCGAGCGGTTGCGTCGCGACGACCACGCCGGCGGCGTGNATGCTCGANTGACGAGCGTGATANTCNAGAGCACGTGCCTGATCGAAGACCTTCGCGATGACGGNATTGGNCTTGCATTCCTGATCGATCTGAGGTTCCTTCGCGATCGCGTCGTCGAAGCTGATGTTCAGTTCGTTGGGAATCAGATTCGCNAGCCGCTGCCCCTCGGAAGGCTCNAGTCCCATGACTCGCGCCACATCCTTGATGGCGGCACGTGCCTTGAGGCGCCCGAAGGTGATGATCTGTGCGACGTGACCGTACTTCTCCTTGACGTGGTCGATGCANGCTCCACGTTGATCCTGNCACATGTCGATGTCGATATCCGGATACTCGGCACGATCGGGGTCGGTGAATCGCTCGAAGAGAAGGCCGTATTTCTCNGGACATGCATTCGAAAGACCNAGNACGTACCCGACCATGGTGCCGACACCGGATCCACGGGCGTTGGTCGGNATGCCACGCTGCCGCGCCCAGTTGACGAAATCCCAGACGATGAGGAAGTACGCGCTGATCAGCTTGTCCGCGAGAATGCCCAGTTCGCGATCGAGCCGGGCACGGATGTGAGGCGTCACTCCCTCAGGACCGTACCGCCAGATCAGGCCAGCCTCGCAGAGATCTCGCAGTGCGAGATCGCAGCTGGTCTTCAGATCCTCGGCTGAAANCTCNGGTTCATTGTCGGCATCGAAGGGCATCAATTCGAACTGACTGCAGTAGTCCTTGAACCAGTTCGTACGGTCGCCACCCTCGTAGACGGGNGCCTCCCCGGGATGGATCACCTTGACGACCGGNGCATGATTCGCNTCGGTCGAGAGATCGACGTCGCATCTGTCGGCGATNCGANCCGTGTTGAGAATCGCTTCCGGCTGCTCGGGGAACAGTTCGGNCATCTCCNGGGGNCTCTTCACGTACAACTCTTCGGAATAGCGCAGGCGCCCTTCCTCNTGCTTGTTCTTCCCCATGCTGATGCAGCAGAGCGTGTCGTGGACATCGTGATCCTCGCGACGAAGAAAATGTGCATCATTGTCCGCGACCAGAGGGGCTCCGATCTCCTCGGCCAGTCGGATCAGATGGGGNTTGATCGCTTCCTGCTCGGGAATGTGCTTCTGAAGTTCNACGAAGAAGCNNGGGTCGCCGTTCTGATTCGGGCCGAACACGCGCTGATGCCAGCGTGCCTCCTCGAGAGCNCGCTCCCAGTGCTCGTCNCGTCGATCCCGCTCGTACTGGACGAGCTGATGNGCGATGGANGAACCGAGGTGCCCGTTGATCGCGATCAGACCCTCNCTGTGANCCTCGAGCTTGCTCTTGTCGGTGCGNGGCTTGTAGTAGAANCCNTTGATGTAGGCATCCGAAGAGAGATGAAGAAGATTCCTCCAGCCGACCATGTTCTCGGCGAGCAGCACCAGGTGAAAGCCGCCATCCATCACGCCAGTGCGGGTGCGATCGCCTCGATCACCACGCGCGACGTAGGCTTCGATTCCCAGAATCGGCTTGATGCCCTTCTTGCGGGCATGATCATGGAACTCGATCGCGGCGTGAAGATTGCCATGATCGGTGACCGCGACGGCATCCATGCCGAGGGCTGCGACCTGATCGACCAATCTTGGAATGGTGTTTCCACCATCGAGCAGCGAATACTCCGTGTGGAGATGGAGATGCACGAATCTGGGGGTGTCGCTCTTGCTGGCGGGCATCCTGCCTCCTTGGACCACTTCGAGGGCCTCTTCATCTCCGATGGTACCCGTACAAGGCTGCCTGACGACGAATTCCCCGAAGAATGACAGGCTGTGCACCAAGTTCCTGCAGCATCGCCGGTCGAGACGGGTACCCTTTGAATCGGAGAACCAGAATCAAGATGACAGCACGAGGCCCACGAATCTTCACCGTGAACGCTCAGTCCTTCGGGGCCGGACGCTCCGCACTCCTTCAAGCATCGCCATTCAAGCGGCTGCTGATGGTGTGCCTTCTGATCCTCGTGGCGATACCACTGCTGGCGCTGGGGACGGTCATCCTTCTGGTCATCCTGGCGCTGGGGCTTTTCAGAACGCTGTTTCACACGGGACGGGGCATGCCGGACCGGACGTCCGAACCGACACCGCACGGCCGGGGACAGACCGACTTCGGCCCGTCGACGGTCCGAGACCGGAAAGATGATTCGATGCGTGAAAACGTCAAGGTCATCCGACGCTGACCCGTCAGTCCGATTCCATTGAGTCGTTCACGGAACCGGAGTTGGCAGAACCGGGATCGATGCCGAAGGAGGTCTCACGATCGATGAGGCGTTCCAGTGCGTCNCGCAATCCNAGGGTGATGGNGCCGGGGCGNCCATCACCAACGACGGCCTTCTCGACGGCGACCACGGGAAGAATCCCCCACCCACTGTTGACCAGCATGAGTTCCTCGGCCGCAAGAACATCTTCGATGTCCAGGGATCTCACTTCGATGCCCAGCCCCTGCTCGCGAGCCATCTCGAAGATCGCGGCACGAGTGACACCNGGTCGCACCGGTGATGCGATCGCACCNTCCGCCTCCTCGCCTCGNGCGAAGGGAGACAGAAGCCGCCCATCACGAACGAGGAGCACGTTGGAGGTGCTGCCACCGGCGAGGTGATTGCTGACGGTGAACCAGAGAGCTTCGGACGCGCCTTTCGCNCCNGCCTTCTGAAGGGCGAGCAGACGCATCCAGTAGCTGAGCGTCTTGCANCCCGATGANGCGTCGAGATGACTNAGACGATCGTCGGAGACCACCACTCGAATNCCCTCATNGCGAAGAACCTCCGGNGTCACCGTNGGCGGCTGAGCATGAATGAGAATCGTGGGGTCGGTTCGNCCGGGGGANTCGAGCCGGAGATTGAGCGGGCCGCCGGTCAGAGTNAGCCGGACTCTCGCATCNNGAAGTTCGTTCCGAGAGACGGTGGCCTGGATCGCCTCGACGAGGGAGTCGATCCGAAGCGATTCGAGGAGAAGCAGGGATCGAGCGGACTCGATCATCCGTTCCATGTGGGCGGTGGGTCGGAACACTCGGCCGTTTCGTGCCGTCATCGTCTCGAAGAGTCCGATGCCGTGCTGGAAACCTGCATCGAATGCCGAGACTCTGGCTTCATCCAGTGAGACGAACTGGCCATCCAGCCAGACTTCGAGCGGCCGCGATGTCGAGTCCGAACACTCGGTCATGGGACGAGACCGTCTTTCGATCGAGTGGGATCCGCCTCGTCTCCACTCGGGGATCCGTTGAAGGGACCACCTGCGACTCCGATCAACATCGGGGTCGTGGCCAGCCCGTCGAACCCGACGATCAGATCGACCGTCGGAGAATCGTCCCATGCGAGGCGAACCTTCCATCGCCCGCCGTCACCACCTTCTTCGACGAAGGCGGTCACATCCACGGTGTCGTCGTCCTGCGGACGTCGTTTGAGACGACGACGAAGGTCCTGAATGAGCACGACATGGCTTGCAGACTCGGAAAGCCACGGGGGCACCACCGNGTCACCGTCCCACATCGCGATCTGACGNCCGTACTCGGCGGCGGCGACNCTTCGCTGNTTTTCAACCCGGCCGCTCAGGAAGGCGATCGGAATCGCGACCGCGATCATGATCGCGGGCCACAACCAGCGTCGCATGCCTGNACGTCGNGTNGAAATGACTTTGGACTTCAGCGANGNCATCGNNCCATTCTANCACGAAGACCTTCTCTATACTCGGGANCCCATGTCACTGCTCACAGTCACCAACATCAGGCACACCTACGGCACTCGCATCGTTCTGGACGGTGTGATCCTNTCGGTCGAAAGAGGCGAGAAGATCGGNCTGGTCGGCCGCAANGGCTCCGGAAAGACCACNNTGATGCGAATCATCAGAGGAGACATGGAACCCGACTCNGGATCNGTGCAACTCCAGAAGGGNGCCAGAATCGGNTACCTGTCACAGCATCCAGAATTCGAGGAGAACGACACCGTGCGCGAGGCGGCGGCACGCGCGTTTGCCCGNCTGAACGCNCTGCACGAGGANCTGAATGGCGTCTTCGAGGACATGGCGAATGCCGATGAGAAGGCGNTGGAACGNCTTCTCAAACGTCAGGCGGATCTGGAGACCGAGATCGGNTCCGAAGGCGGNTATGCGATCGATCACAAGATCGATGCGACGTTGCTGGGACTCGGCTTCACGGANGCCCAGGTGATCCAGAAGGTGAGCACGCTGTCCGGAGGAGAGAAGGCACGACTCGGACTCGCCCGACTTCTGCTGGAAAGTCCCGACATGCTGCTGCTCGACGAACCCACGAACCATCTCGACATCGACGGAAGAAAGTGGCTCGAGGACTTCCTGGCGAATGAATACGAAGGCGCCGTNCTCGTGGTGAGCCACGACCGGTGGTTGTTGGACCGCGTCGTCAANAGAATCGTCGANGTCGAACGTGGCGTGTTGCGGGACTACCCGGGAAACTACCACGACTACATCAACCTGCGTCAGGAACGAATGCTCACCGACTCACGGAAGCACGCGAAACAACTCGACAAGATNCGTTCCGAAGAGGCATTCATCAGAAANTTCAAGGAAGGCCAGCGCGCGAAACAGGCACGCGGNCGNGCAAGTCGACTNGAACGCTTCAAGGAGCAGGAACTCGTCGAAAGACCGATGGAACTCGATGTGATGAGGCTGAAACTCCCCCAGCCTCCGAGAGTCGGCGACATACTGATCTCGTCGGAGGGACTCGAGCAGAAGTTCGATGAGCGAGTGATGTTCGAGAACTTCAACATCGTCGTGAGGCCGGGGGATCGAATCGGGATCATCGGGCCAAACGGCATCGGAAAGACCACGCTGATCAGGACGCTTCTCGGGGACATCGAATGTGTCTCGGGAGAGATCCGCAAGAGCCCCCGGCTGAGTGTGGGGTGGTTCAGACAGAATCAGTCCCACATAGATCTTTCCCTCACGGTCTGGGAATATCTTCAATCGGTGATCGTCTCCAATGACGGCGACACGCGGGCCTCGGAACAACAAGCCAGAGATCTCGCTGGCGCGTTCCTCTTCAGCGGTCGCGAGCAGGACAAGAAACTTGAATTGCTTTCGGGTGGCGAACGAGCCAGAGCCGTTCTCGCAGGACTGGTGTCCGCTGCACACAACCTGGTGATTCTCGATGAGCCCAGCAACCACCTCGACATACCTGCGGCCGAGAGACTCGAGCAGGCCCTGACCTCGTTCGGGGACAAGGGAAAACACGGAGGCGCCATGCTGCTGATCAGCCATGACCGCGCACTTCTGGAAAGCACCTGCACGCAACTCATCGTGTTCGATGCGAATGGNTCGCTTGAGATCTTCCANGGACGATACAGCGAACATCTCGCCCTGAAGGAGGCGAANGCACGGNAACACGAACAGGACAAGGCCAGNCGAAAGAAGAGACCNNCCGGNCGGGTCNCTCGGAACAAGGGNGANAGAAAGACGANANAGAGGAAGGACCCTCTCGAGCGNATGTCNTTGAAAGNTCTCGAGAAGAGAATCGAACANTTCGAAGCCCGTCTGNGCGAGATCGACGACGCNCTTGCCGANCCNGAGATCTGGAAGGANCACCAGGCCTGTGAACGCCTTCANAATGAGCGGNTGANAATCCGNGAAGACCTCGAACCNATCGAATTCGAGTGGTCGAGACGGGCNGAGGAGGACTGAGACGGCTTNGTCGTCAGGTCGCCTGNACGGACGCNATGCCGGGGTTGCAGACGGCGACGAGAGAATTGTTCGAGTCGGTCACGAACCATTTNCGNGAGGCGAGNGCACGAGCGACACCTTCCTCNAGGGCGGGGATCTGAACCACGGTCATGCCTTCATCGATCTTGAAACCGATTCGGTGCTCGATTTCACTGTCGTCCGTGTAGGTGATGGCGTATTCTCCGGCCTTGATGGCGAAGACCATCAGACGGACATCGTTTTCCTCGGTGTTGAGAATGGCGGTCAACGAACCGCGATGCCCCAGCGCCGTGGCGAGACCGAGCACCTGATCTCGTTTGAAGTTGTTCACCACATTGGCGAGCTCCTGAGGGTAGAGCTCAGAAAGCTGCTCGGAGGCCGCTCGCTGGGAGGCAAGACGCGTGGCCTCTCGAGCATTCTCGACCATCGTGTAGCCGATGAGCAACGAGACCGCCAGACCGGCGATCAAGCCGAAGGACGCCGCGCGCCAGATGGTGGAGGAACGCTGCAATCTCCGGGTGAGCGCTGGATCGGAAGCGAGCATATGGTCGGAGTCATCGGCCGGTTGAACCACGGACTGGCTTGCCTGCTCACGACGCCACCTGTCGATGCCGATTCGGGCGACCGGAGCCAGAGCGCTGTCGATGGCGTCATTCTCGCTTTGAATGGTGCCGAGCACGCGGGCCTTGAGTTCCGCGGAGAGGACATGGGCGTCAGGTGCGCCCACAAGCTGGGTCGCCAGAGCCGCCTGGCGTTCCCGAATGAGATCCTGATCGGCGGGGGTTGCCTTCTGAAACGCCGCTTCGAAACGGGTCGAATCAACCTCATCAAGAAGACCGAGGACATCGAGGTCCGCGAAATCGAGCAATTCCTGATGAGTCATCTCGATCATGAGTAGCTGACCTTGGTCGTTGCGAGGGTGGTGAAAATGAACAGCGGAGTCTTCATGGTACTGAGGGCCGGATTGTTTGATGAGAGGTTCCGTCACGTTGGTCGGTGACATGTGTGTCTTCGGATGGACCGGGGAGGCGGTTCCTCATGCCTCATTGATTTGAGGCGACTTTCTTGTAATTTTCCAAAACGTGGGTGAAAGAGGGTGATAAACGCGGTCTAGCCAAGTGATTTGCCCGATTTCGTCTTTTCGCGAAGCCGGTGGAGACCGCGACTGAGCGCGCTTTTCACCGTGCCAAGCGGAGCATCGAGTTGCGAAGCAACCTCACGAAGAGTGAATCCCTGCAGGTATGAACGCTCGATCACGAGCCGCTGAAGCTCAGGAAGCTCGTTGATGCAGTCTCGAAGCTGTTTGGAGGACTCGGAATCCGAGACTCTCGAGAGGTTGGGCTCCGAGGACGCCACCCCACCACTTGTTTCATCAAGGTGCATCGGCGGAGGCTTGGAGGCGCGACGGCGCAACCTGTCGATCAAATGCCGGCGGGTCAGGAGCATGACCCAGGTGATCAACTTGGCTCGTCTGGGATCGTATCGATCAGCGGTCTGCCACAATCTCAGATAGATCTCCTGAACGGCATCCTCCGCCTCGGCATTGCTGGAAAGCACCTGACGGGCGGATTTGAAGACCAGAGGGGAAAAGCGGTCGTACAGCTCCTCAACGGCACCACGATCGCCGGTGGCAACCCGTTGCATGAGCCTGAAATCGTCCGCCTTCGTTGTCATCTTGCAACCTCCGGGGAACCGCGAGAAACCGCGCTTGTATGAAATCAAACGCGTTTTCATGCTCGCAAGAGCCTTGGGACCGTCACAGAGGCACTGATCAGTGGGAAGGAGTCTGACCTCGATGACACTTTGAATATACCCTTAAACTGAGGAAAAACCGCTCTTTTCCCATATTGTTGGCTCAATCAAGGACTTTTCGGCGATCCTAGAGATGACTCACCGGGTTTGAAGTCCAGTGGTCACCGGGGCACTTCAACCAATGATCAGAAAAAGGACCAATTCAGATGCACGCCACGCCGAGAGAGGTTTCAGCCTTCTCGAGCTGATGGTCGTCCTGACGATCACTGCGATTCTGACCGCCCTGCTCTTCCCCGGGATGCGTGCTGCCCGAGACAGTGCACAACGTTTGATCTGCGCCTCGAACATGAGGCAGCTCGGGATGGCCACCATCACCTTCTCGATGGACCAGCGAGGCGAGCAACTTCCCCCGAGTCGAGTCGCCCAAAGCGGCAGACGCCTGGACCAGATGGCATTGACCTGGCACTCTCTGGGTCAGCCGAGCAGCACGCACCAGCACGGCAAGGCCGAGAATGTGGGCCCGGAATGGGATGGACTCGGGATTCTTGTGAGGGACGGATACTGCGACTCCCCCGAGTGTCTCTACTGTCCGAGCCACACCGGCGGACACAGGTACGAGGAAAGCCAGACCGATCTCTCTCGGACCATGTTCTTTCCACGCAGCAAGGACACGATCTACGCCAACTACCAGTACCTTGGCGATGATGGCAGGAACGAGACGATCAACACGCTTGAACCTGACGCCATCCTCATCACGGATGGCTTCAGAACCAAGGCGGATTTCAACCACAGGATCGGAATGAACCAGCTTCTGGGCGATCTTTCGATTCAATGGTGGCAGGATGAACAGAATCGGTTCTTCCTCGGACTTCCGGACAGCCCGATCGAATCGATCGAGGAGCATGGCGAGATCTTCAACTCGATCTGGGGACTCGTCGATGAAGATTTCCGCATCGATGATGAGACGGCAGAGAATTGATCAACACCTGCTGACGTGCAGGCACGCTCTCACCAGCGCAACGCGACTCGCTGGATCCGATGCATCCCATGGGGAGGGGTGATCACCTCGTATTCCACGGCGGTCAAACCGGGTCCGACGAGAACCTGATCGAGATCCCAGAGAGGGAATGCGTTCGGCCATGTCCCGCTCCAGCCCGTGCCCGCCTCGGAAAACGCACTGCGATGATCAGGAAAGGCTCTCGCGAGTGAACGACTGCCACGTGGCACGTTGAAATCACCGACGAGCACCTCGGGCTCGGACTGGGTCAGTCCATCGAGGCGCCCACGAAGCGTCTGGAAGAGTTCACTTCTCGAAAGTCGGGGAGACGAAGGCAGGTCGAACCCCCAGATGATCCGTTCCGACCCGAGATGCCTGATCCGAATCTTGAGAATCAGACTTCCGCCGGAGGCGAGAATCGGCCTGACCTCGAGAATCTCATGGTGACTCAGCACCATCACCGTGGCGCTTCGAGCGCTGTGGTCGAATCGATCCTGAAACACCTTCCAATCGGACGCGAGTCTGAGGTACCCACCGTTGAAGATGACGAGCACCTCGGCATCAAGATCGGAGAGAAGCTCGAGCGCCTGGTTGGAATTCAGCAGCGCCTCCTCGAATGATTCCTCACCGGGCAGGATCGTCGCATTCCAGTTGACCAGGACAAGATCATCCTGAACGACGGTTCCGGATCGAAGAAACCCGAAATCAACGACGGTGACCCAGACCAGGGCCGATGCAAACGCGACACTCCCGAGACACCTGAGGCTCAGGGCGCAGCGACCTCTCGCGAACAGGGACAACATCAGTCCGACCAGAAGAATCGGAAGAAGCATGACCACAGGAACCCAGGAGATCCATTGAAGCAACGGACTGATGTCTCCGATCGATCGTCCCACCAGGACAACCAACCCGAGAAGAAGCGCCAGAGACGGGCCCATCGTGAAAAGGATGAACCTCAACCAGCGCCCGGGCGGCGCACCGTTGATCTGTGGAGTGCTCGGTTCGGAGTGCATCTTCTTGATACTCGTGAGACATCGGCAGGCACGCACCCGCCGGAACGGTCGAGACACCATAGATCATCCGCCCAGTGGTGGAGAGCCGCCCGCCAGAGGCGATGCCATGATCCATGGATCCGGTGATGCCAAACTGGCAGACGCGGATGGGAGATGTGTCCACAACGGCAAGAAAGAGTGGCATCAGAGGGGTTTAAACGTGCTCAGAGGGGTTTTTCAGCGAGAGTCTCTCTGGCATCCATGTTGCGACCTGTCAAGCAGCTGAATCGCGGATCGCGATGAAGCGACCGGTCTCTGGATCAAGGGACGGCCTCGCCGCAGCCCGTGAAGGACACCGGACGAAAGGAAACAACAACATGTCCAAAATCATTGGAATCGATCTCGGCACCACCAACTCCGTCGTAGCGGTGATGGAAGGTGGCGAACCCAAGGTCATCATCAACTCGACCGGCAACCGAACCACGCCATCCGTGGTCGGATTCACGGACAAGGGAGACCGCCTGGTCGGTCAGCCCGCTCGTCATCAGCAGGTCACGAACCCCGAGAACACCGTCTTCTCCATCAAGCGCTTCATGGGCAGACGCCATGACGAAGTGCAGTCCGAGGAGAAGATCGTCCCCTACACCGTCGAAGGCTCGGGGGATGATCTGGTCAAGGTCTCGGTCCAGGGCAAGACGCTTTCCCCACCGGAGATCTCGGCCATGATCCTGCAGGATCTGAAGAAGACGGCTGAGGACTACCTCGGGGAGACCGTCGAACGAGCCGTCATCACGGTGCCGGCCTACTTCAACGACAGCCAGCGACAGGCGACGAAGGATGCCGGGGAAATCGCCGGTTTGAAAGTCGACCGAATCATCAACGAGCCGACTGCCGCGGCGCTGGCCTACGGCCTTGAAAAGAACACCAACCAACGCATCGCGGTCTTCGACCTCGGTGGTGGCACCTTCGATGTCTCGATTCTCGACGTCGGCGACGGCGTGTTCGAGGTACTCGCGAGCAACGGCGACGGCCACCTCGGTGGTGATGATTTCGATCAGAAGCTGATCGACTACCTCGCCGACGAATTCAGAAAGACAGATGGCATCGACATCCGAGAGGATCCGATGGCGCTGCAACGACTGAAGGAAGCGGCCGAAAAAGCGAAGATCGAGCTCTCACAGCAGCTCGAGACCGCGGTCAATCTCCCCTTCATCACGGCCGACCAGAACGGTCCCAAGCATCTTCAAGTCACAGTCACCAGAGCCAAGTTCGAGGAACTGTGCAGTGAACTCGTCGAACGTCTTCGCATTCCATGCGAGACCGCGCTCAAGGACGGCGGCCTCTCACCATCGGACATCAAGGAAGTCGTGATGGTCGGCGGTTCGACGAGAATCCCGAGCGTCCAGGCGATCGCACAGGAGATCTTCAAGACAGACTCCCTCGACAAGAGCATCAATCCCGACGAGGTGGTCGCAATCGGCGCCGCGATTCAGGGTGGTGTGCTTCAGGGAGACGTGAAGGACGTGCTGCTGCTCGATGTCACCCCCCTTTCACTGGGCGTCGAGACGCTCGGCGGCGTGATGACCGCGCTGATCGAAAAGAACACCACCATCCCGACCAGCAAGAAGGAGACCTTCTCCACGGCGGCCGACAATCAATCTTCGGTCACCATCCATGTCCTGCAGGGCGAGCGAGAATTCGCCAATGACAATCGGTCACTTGGTCGGTTCGATCTCACCGGCATCGCTCCCGCACCTCGAGGAATGCCGCAGGTGGAAGTCGAATTCGCGATCGATGCCAACGGGATTCTGAGCGTGTCCGCAACCGACAAGGCGACCGGCAAGAGTCAGAACATCGAGATCACGGGCTCCAGCGGTCTCTCGCAGGACGAGATCGACAAGATGAAGGCCGACGCCGAAGCCCATGCGGGCGAGGATGCTGACAAGCGTGCGCTGGTGGAAGCCAGGAACCAAGCCGAGCAACTGGTCTATGCGACCAGGAAGTCACTGGAGGAACATGGAGACAAAGTCTCCGCTGAGACTCGAAGCGGCATCGAATCCGCCATCACCAACCTTGAGGACAAGGTCAAGGGTGATGACAAGGATGCGATCGAAGCTGCGCTCAAGCAGCTCTCGGACGCGTCACTCGAACTCGGCAAGGCCGTCTACGAGGCGACCTCGCAAGAGGCAGCCGCAGCGGGCGCACAGGGCACGGATGACGCCGCGGCCCCTGAAAGCGATGATGATGACGTCATCGATGCTGAATTCGAGGTCAAGGAAGACAAGTGATTCGGCCCTGAATCCAGATCACCTCTGCGGGGGCTCCGGCATTGCCGGGGCCCCTTTTTCATTCGAAGGCCCTGCGGATGGGGCCCCAGGCAAAGGATGCAGCAAAGCCAACCGCCCCATTGACGGAGAGCGCATGCTGGGTTCGAGGCAGCCTTCCGACCGGTCAGGTTGAAGGCGTCTGATAAAACCGATCCTGGGTGGATCAAAAAAAAACAAATAACAAAGAAGGACGCCCAGAAGATTTGAAACCATGGGGCTTCCATCAAATCAAAGGTCCATTGAAACACGGGAAATGGTATAGTGGCTGGGCTCCGGACCAAGGGAAAACGCGTCCCTCCGGATGGCAGGATGAACACCATGGAATCGATTCAAGGCATTCCAGTCTCAACGGGAATTGCGATCGGCAGGGCCTTCGTCCTCGATGCGGTCGAACGTTACGTGCCCGAACGGAAGATCTCCCCGGAAGCCGTTGATAACGAGATCCGGAGACTCGTACACGCCATCGATGGTGCGCTGGATGAACTGGTGACGCTCCGCAACAACACCGAACAGGAGCTCGGGCCGGATGCCGCGAAGATCCTGGATTTCCACATCGGAGTCCTGAAGGACGAGACACTGCTGGCGCCGATTCAGGATCGAATCCGGGACGGACTGGTCAACGCGGAACGGGCGGTGGCGGAGCGTTTCGAGCAACTGGCCCAGCAGTTCCGAAGCATGGACAGCGCGATGCTTCGCCAGAAAGTCAATGACCTCATCGATCTGGACCGCCGAGTCCTGGGCCGCCTGCTCGGCGAGACCGATGACCGACTCGCTGAGATCGACGGAGCTGTCATTCTGGTCGCTCATGAACTGACCCCGAGTCAGGCCGCGTCGATCGATCGAAGCAAGATCCTCGGCATCGCCACCGACGCAGGAGGCAGGACCAGCCACACATCGATCGTCGCACGAGCGCTCGAGATCCCCTGCGTGGTCGGATGCCACGCACTGACCAGCACGATCCAGGATGGCGATGAGATCGCGGTCGACGGGGAGAGCGGCACGGTGCTGGTGCGCCCGGCCGAATCATCGATCGAGGCCTATCGCGGACTTCAGGCCAAGCAATCCCAACGCAGGGACGAACTTCGCGGGACCGCGAACCTCGAGCCGGCGACGACCGACGGGACACGCATCTCACTGCTGGGGAACATCGANTTTCCGGAAGAGGTCGAGACCACGATCGGATACGGCGGAGATGGNGTGGGTCTCTATCGAACCGAGTTCCTCTGGCTCACCAGCGGCCGAACNCCCACCGAGGATGAGCAGTTCGAACACTATCGAAAGACACTCGAACTNCTTGACGGCCGGCCGCTCACGATCAGGACGTTCGACCTCGGCGCCGACAAGTACACCCAGCAGCAATCGGTCGAACCGGAGCGTAACCCGTTCCTGGGCTGCCGTAGCATTCGCTACTGCCTTCAGAACCTTCCGATGTTCAAGACTCAACTGCGAGCGATCCTGCGAGCCTCGGCGTTCGGACGCATGAAGATCATGTTCCCCCTCGTCTCCACGGTGATGGAGTTGAGGCAGACCAAGATGCTTCTGAAGGATGTCTGCGAGGAGCTGGACGAGGAAGGCATTCCCTACGATCGAAATCTCGAGACGGGAATGATGATCGAAGTGCCCAGCGCGGCGCTGATGGCCAAGACCTTCGCCTCCGAGGTGTCGTTCTTCTCGATCGGCACGAACGACCTCATTCAGTACACACTGGCGGTCGACAGAGGCAATGANCGAGTCGCGAATCTCTACACCGGCGCCCATCCGGCGGTGATNCAGTTGATAAAAAGCGTGGTNCGAGCGGCTCGGAGACGNAGCATCGATGTCTCGTTGTGCGGAGAAATNGCGGCTGAGCCCATGTANACGATGTTGCTCATCGGCCTTGGCATACGTACACTATCAGTGGTCCCGAGCCAGATCCCTGCCGTCAAGCAGGTGGTAAGGTCAGTGGACGTAGAACGTTGCGAACGTGTTGCGCGAAAGGTCAGCACGTTCGACTCGGAGCGACAGGTCATCAATTACCTGCGAGCCGAGCTGAGAAAAGTATCGCCCGAGTCCTTGATCGACTCTGCCAGCGGGGCCTAGACCCACCAGGGACGTTTCGAGAAGACATGCTCTCGAACACCGGTGGACCTCACTCCCCAGATGAAGCGCAAGTCGGGACAGGAGCTCGGATCAATGGAACATTGATCGNCCTCACTTCGAGGANCGATCGAAAGGACAAGGCCGAACCGGACGAGAAGCCGNGGCAGGACTCGAGAATCCCACCAGGAGCACGCTCCGGGCGGGTGACCCGAAANAGTCNGCGAGATGANGANCNTGAAAAGCNGACTCCCCCACCACTCTGATGGGGANGAGAATCGCTTGAATCGNCNCATCCGAACGACTCGATGGCGCCAGCNACCGCTTCAGACCGGCTTGAAACGCTTGAATGCAAGGCTCGATCTCGAGAAGANAACCCGNACACCGCAACGCCTGGTCACNACNTGACCGGGNATCGTNTCGTGGAACGGGTCCTCTCTNGACACGAACTCTGCTTCGGGNGTCTCGAATTCGGCCGCATGGAGAATCCCAGTGCCTGCCGGCAAGAAAAAGACAGACGACGCCTCCGATGACAAGACGAGCGACAAGAAGAAGCCCAAGNGCNGCCTGAANAAGGTTGCNAAGAAGCTCGCCAANAAACTTGTCAAGAAGGTCACGAAGAAGACGGCCAAGAAGGTGACCAAGAAGGCCGCCAAGAAGGCTGCCACCAAGAAGGTGACGAAGAAGACCAAGGACGAGAAGACNTCGGAGGACNTCNCCAAGGTCACCAAGAGGGCTTCGACCAAGAAGACCGCCGCCAAGAAGAAGGTGACCAAGAAGNCCNCCNCCAAGAAGACNGCCGCCAAGAAGAAGGCCACCAAGAAGACCACTTCGAAGACGGCAGACGAGAAGACCGCCGCCTCGACCGAGGGAGAGGAAACAACCTCCTCGAAGAAGAAGACCTCCAAGAAGAGCGGCTCNAGACGCGNCTCCTCCAAGAAGNCCACGAANAAGAAAGCATCCTCCANGAAGAGCTCCGACNGCTCCAAGGACGAGGNGAAGGGTTCNGAAGAAGGCGGAGAGAAGAAGAANCGTCGANGNCAGGGCGACAAATCGAAATCNGGGCGCGGNGGCAGAAACGGNCAGAGACGCGGCCGGCGGATGAGCATCGCACTGCCGGAGGCGACGAGCGGNCCGACGCCCAAGGACCGGATCATGCTGGTGAATGANATCACCAACGAGGAATGCCGGATCGCCATGGTCGAAAACGGACGACTTGACGANTATTTCGTCGAACGNGCNTCGAGCGAGACCGTCGTCGGCAACATCTACAAGGCCAGAGTCACCAACATCGAACCCGCCATCCAGGCCGCGTTCGTCGACTTCGGACTCGGTGANTCAGGCTTCCTTCACGTCTCGGACCTTCATCCGAANTATTTCCCCGGCAGCGACATGGTCGAGGAGGTCGGCAAGAAGATCCCCCGAAGACAGCGCCCGCCCATCCAGGATGCGCTGAAGAAGGGCCAGGAGATTCTCGTCCAGGTGCTCAAGCAGGGCGTGGGCACCAAGGGCCCGACGGTGACCAGCTACCTTTCGATCCCAGGGCGCCTGATGGTCATGATGCCGGACATGGACCGCATCGGAGTCAGCCGCAAGGTGGCTGATGACGAGCAACGCAAGGCGATGCGCACCATTCTCGATTCACTCGACCTTCCGAAGAATTTCGGTTTCATCGTGAGAACCGCCGGNTTCGAGGCATCGAAGCTCGAGCTCAAGCGCGACGTGGCCTATCTGAAGCGACTCTGGGATCAGATGGACCGTCGCATCCAGAACACNGGAGCGCCNTGTCTTCTGTACGCGGAAAGNGATCTCCTGATCCGNACGATACGCGACGTCATCGACCANAGTGTGAAGACGATCGTGATCGACAATCCCGCNGCCTTCGAGCGCGCGACCAACTTTCTCAAGGTGGCCGCGGGNAGCAGCATGCCGGACATGCGCTATTACGACAGAGGCGTGCCGCTCCTCAACGCATTCGGCATCGAGAAGCAGATCGACGCGCTTCACGACATCAACGTCCCCCTGAAGTCGGGCGGCGCGCTCGTGATCGAACAGACCGAAGCGATGGTCTCCATCGACGTCAACAGCGGCAGAAGCCGTTCCGCCAAGGACTCGGAGACGAACGCCTTCGAAACCAACAAGGAAGCCGTGGACGAGATCTGCCGGCAACTNCGACTGNGGGATCTNGGCGGCCTGATCGTGAACGANCTGATCGACATGCGNCAGGCCTCGCATCGGGAGGAGATCGAGAAGCGGATCATGCAGAACCTCAAGCGAGANCGNGCCAAGGCGACNGTGCTNCCGATCAGCGANTTCGGTCTGGTCGANATGACCCGTCANCGCATGAGGCCGAACACCAAGAAGGCCAANTTCCATCNCTGCCCCACCTGTGAAGGGACCGGAGAGATGCAACGACCNGACACGGTCGGACGGGACGCTCTTCGCAAGGCNGCGACGATNCTTGAAAACGACCNGGTGAGCCGCATCGAGATGGTGTGCTCGAGCAGCATCGCCTCGATCATCATGAATGACAAGCGTTCGGAGATCGCGATGATCGAAGAACGCTCGGGNTGCAAGATCGCGGTTCGTGTCAGCGAGACGATCGCCGACAACNGAGTCGACATCTATGCCTATGAAAAAGACGGCGCGGACGTCGATATCGCGAAGATCAAGCTTCCNAAGGCTCCNAANGTCGAGGATCTTCCGGTGGACACCGAAGGCGACGACCAGGCCAGAGAGAAGACCGGACGAAAGAGGCGACGACGGCGTCGAGGGAAGACCGCCCCTGCGGATGCGACCGCGATCGCACTTTCAGGTGGCTTCGAGATCGACGAATCGGAGGACGTCGACACCGGTTCGGACGACGACGGACAGGATGAATCCTCGAAGAGCGACACGGAGCAAGGCGGCAAGAAACGACGGAGAAGAAGACGTGGAGGGCGAGGCCGCAACAGAGGCCGCTCCGAGGAGACGACACCGGCAGTGGAGGTCGACCCCGGACCGATCAGAGTGCACGNGCTTGCCAAGGAACTTGAGATCACCTCNCGTGANATNCTCGATCGATGTGAAGCCGANGGTGGATTCGAACTGAAGAACCACATGTCCTCACTGCAGGGNGAAGNNCTCGCCANGGTGCGTGAATGGTTCGCTCCGGAGCCCGCACCNGTNCCGGAACGGACTGATNCAGAATCATCCGAGGAGANCGTGACCCNGGATGNCACGACNGAAGAGGGCGATGAGGACAACAAGCCCAGAAANCGNCGGCGAAGAAGACGAGGTCGTCGCGGTGGCNGAAGGCGGTCGGAGCAATCCGACGAGAACGCCTCCGATGACTCCGGCGACGAATCGTCCGGTGAAAGCGCACCCACCACGGAGAACGATCCTTCCATGGGCAAGGACAGTTCCGACGCGGAATCGACCAAGAATACCGCCGAGAAGACCGAGACCGACGATTCCGAGGGACAACCGAGGAAGAAACGACGGAGAAGACGTCGCGGCGGACGCGGACGTTCGCGAAACAATAGTGAAGGCGATTCGGAGAACTCGCCGAGCGAGAACTCTTCGAAGGAAACCGCGACCGGATCGAAGCCCGAGCGCGATGACAGAAACTCCGATCGAGAGATGACACGAACCGAGGAACGAAGACCTGCACGAAACGAGCGGGATGATGCCCACGGAAAGGCCGCCGCCGCGGACCGAGGCGAACGAAAACCGACGAACGACTCGAAAGACGCACCAAGCAAGGACGCACCAAGCAAGGACGCAACAAGCAAGAGCGCACCCAAAAAGGACGGCATCATGGAGCCGAAGCCCAAGAAACCGAGAACACTCTACGGCGGCCGGATCAGACGCACGATGCCCGGGGAATGAGGCCTCACTCGATCCGACACGAATTCGAATCACTGCATAGGCGACACGCATGAAAGCGCTTGCTTCCTCGAACAACCCCCGTACGGATCGAATCATCATCCTGGGATCCACCGGATCCATAGGCGTGAACACAATCGACGTCGTCGAGCATCTCAACCGAATCGGGCCGAGACGATTTGAAATCATCGGGCTGGCGGCGGGAACCAGACTCGACGCGCTCGCGGCACAGGCTGACGCTCTCGGCGTCCGCCATGTTGCCAGTCCGGACGCGGAGGCGAAGGCCCGTCTCGGTGACCGGGTGGAGCATGTCCACGTCGGCGACGATGCCGCGGTCGATATGCTTCATCAGATCGCCCGGCCCGGAGATCTCGTGATCGGAGCGATCGTCGGCGCGGCGGGAATCAAACCGTCGATCGCGGCTCTGGAACTGGGATGCGATCTCGC
>PAQN01000017.1 GCA_002709755.1 Phycisphaerae bacterium | reverse complement strand
GAGATTCGCGAGCCGATTCGAGCCACGTCCTGCATGCCGTCGAGGACATCACGGAGGCGACTGGAGAAATCCTCGTCTTCGATGAACGTGCCGATCGCCTTCTGGCGTGCTTCAATTCGAGCCCGATCCCGAAGCGGCCAGCACAGCCACTCTCGAAGCAGTCTCCTTCCCATCGGGGTGCGTCCCTTCTGAAGAACGGAAAGAAGGGTTCCTTCGGTGGTGCCGGTGCGCATCGTGCGGATGACTTCCAGGCTGCGCAGGCTGGTCGCATCGATGACGAGGTGGTCCGACTCATCGCTCAGCCGTGGAGGCTGCAGGTGGGCCAGGCTCCGCCCACCGTCCTCCTCGGTCGGGCCCTGAGTCTCTCTGAGGTACTGCAGCAGCGCTCCCGCGGCTTGTGTGGCTGGGTGGTCCGCATCCAGCCCGAACCCCTCCAGCGAGGCGACCGCGTGGAAGTTCTTGAGCACTCTCTGGCCGTGTTCCCTGGCGAATGTCCATTCCGGCCGGCGCGTGATCGGAATCTGTCCCAGCGTCTCCAGGTCGACCAGCCACTCGGGAGGATCGCCCACGACATCACGAACGATCAGTTCCGCGGGTGCGATGCGTGCCAGTTCATCATGCAGTCGTTCCCGTGGGACATCGTGCAGATCGAATGCTCCCGTCGACAATTCGGCCGAGGCGATCAAGGCGCGATCGTCGCTCAGGTGCACCGCGGCGACATGGTTCGAGGACGCATCGTCCAGAAGTGATTCATCGACCAGGGTCCCTGGGGTCAGCACGCGGGTCACTGCCCGGTCCACGACTCCCTTGGCATCCTTCGGGTCCTGGATCTGGTCGCAGATCGCGACCCGAAAGCCTCGTTCCACCAGCCTTCGCAGATATCCCTCCATCGCGTGGTAGGGGACCCCGGCCATCGACATGCCCTTGGTCCTCTCGGTGAGGGTGATGCCGAGCACCTCGTGTGCGGTCACGGCGTCCTGGTCGAACAGTTCGTAGAAATCCCCCATTCGAAACATCAGGAGGCAGTCGGGATGCGCCGTCTTGAAGCGGACGTACTGTCGCATGGCTGGTGTCTGCCACATCGGACCGTCGAACCTCGGATCGACGTTCGGTCCGGTCTGCGCCGCGTCTTCTGGTGCGAATGAACTCGTCATCACACCAGTGTACCGCCCCCCCCGGGATGATCCTTCAATTGTCGTTTTCTCCCCGTTTTGAAGCCGGTGGGGCGTGTGATGCACGACGCCTCGACCGGGGTCGAGGCGTCGTGGCGGGGAATGGAGCGGAAGGGGATCGAACCCTCAACCTCCTCGATGCGACCGAGGCACTCTCCCAATTGAGCTACCGCCCCGCAGAGCCCGACATCTTAGCCTTTCCGAAAGCCCGATGCCACGACTTCGGGGCTTCGGAGCGGTACACTGTCCACATCTGAACGTTCATCCTTTCGTACCTGGACCGCTCTTCATGTTCTGGCTTTTCGTCATCTACTGCGGCTTGATCGCACTGGCCTCCGTGCTGGGGGGATTCCTTCCTCTCCTGTTCAAGTTGACGCATCTTCGAATGCAAGTGGCGCTGTCGTTCATTTCCGGGATCCTTCTCGGTGTCGGACTGCTGCACATGCTCCCGCATGCCCTTGTGGAAGGTGCACCCGTCTCAGGCGTGACCATGGCGTTCCTGTTGGGTTTCCTGTTGATCTTCTTCCTCGAACGTTTCTTCTGCTTTCATCATCACGAGATCGAGGAATCCTCCTCGGACGGACATGATGAGCGCGTTCATGGAAACCACACTCTCGGCTGGGTGGGAACGTTCTTCGGCATGACCGTGCACACTCTGCTCGCGGGCATCGCATTGGGCTCCTCGGTCTACATGGACCATTCGATGGAGGCTGGCGACGCCGGCGCTGATGCCCCGACCGTCTTGGCAGGCCTTGCGGGACTGGGAGCGTTTCTCGCGATTCTGTTTCACAAGCCTTTCGATGCCCTCGCCATCACCGCCGTCATGCGGGTCAGTGGTGCGTCTCGCGGAGGCATCATTCTCGTGAACCTGCTGTTCGCGCTGGTGATCCCCGTGGGCATCCTGCTCTTCTTCTTCGTCGACGGCATCGGAACATGGCACAATCTCACGGCCTATGCCCTCGCCTTGAGCGCGGGTACCTTCGTCTGCATCGCAGGGTCGGATCTTCTGCCGGAGCTCCAGTTTCACCGGCACAACCGCCTGTTGCTGTCGGTCGCTCTGGTTGCCGGCCTCATCGTCGCCTGGTTGAGTGGACTGCTCGAGACTCATGATCACGGTCATGGTCATGGTCATGGGCACAATCATGCGGTCGGACACCACGACCATCACGGCCATGACCACGGTCACGACCATCACGGCCATGGCCACGGTCACGACCATCACGGCCATGGCCACGATCATGATCATCACGACCATGACCACGATCATGATCATCACGACCACTGAGACTTCGCCCCTCACGCATTCATCACTAACAAGGCCTTTCGGCCTGACCCACGGAGCGACCATGAAGGCTGAATCATTACTTGCCGAACTCAATCGTCTGCGAGCCGATCTCGACAAGGATCCCACCGATCCGGAGTGGTTCACGCTGCATCATGTCTTCTGCTTCGTCAGCTACAAGATGGGCGATTTTCAGTCGTATCTCGACGAGTCGGTGAAGCCGGATGACGAGACACCCGACTTCTGAATCCGGACTTCCGCTTTTTTCATTCCAGCATTCGCCAATCCCGAGGTGAACCATGTCAGACGACAAGTCGAGCGCGAAAACCTACAAGAAGACCCTGAATCTTCCCAAGACATCGTTTCCGATGAAGGCGAACCTCGCCCAGAACGAACCGCAGTCCGTCAAGTCCTGGAAGAAGGCCGGTCTCTACGAGCAGGTGCGTGGCGCCCGAGTCGAAGCGGATCGTTTCATCTTTCATGACGGCCCGCCGTATGCCAACGGCGATATTCACATCGGGCATCTGATGAACAAGGTCCTCAAGGATCTCGTGGTTCGCTCCCACATCATGGAGGGCGAGTGGTGCGATTACGTTCCGGGCTGGGATTGTCACGGACTTCCCATCGAACATCGNGTGATGGGTGAACTCGTCGAGAGCGGNAAGATCGANAAGCTCGCCGACCTGCCCGAAGACAAGCGCCGGATGGCGGTGCGACGTGAATGCAGGAAGTACGCGGAGAAGTTCCAGAAACGTCACCGTGANCAGATGGAACGCCTGCTCACGTTCGCGGATTACGACAATCCCTACCTCACCATGACCCCCGACTTCGAAGGCGCGACCACGGAAGTCTTCGCCGATCTCGTCGAGCAGGGNCTGGTCTATCGGGATCTCAAGCCCGTGCACTGGTCGATCGAGAACCAGACGGCCCTCGCCGAAGCCGAGCTGGANTACATGGATCGTGACGANCCNTCCATCTACGTNGAATTCGANGCNGNCGATGNCGAGGCCGTNGGTNCGGCATTCGGCGTGCANCTCGACCAGACACCCTCGTTCATGATCTGGACCACCACGCCNTGGACGCTGATCGCGAATCTCATGATCGCGGTTCACGAACGNTTCGACTACGTCCTGGCGCGCATCGANGGCAGCGAGACCGTGATCGCCCGGGATCTTCTGGAAACGGTCACCACCNGNGCCGGTTCGGANAAGGTCGAGATTCTCGGGGAATGCCAGGGCAAGGCNTTGCTCGGACTGACCTANCATCATCCNCTCTGTGAACGTGTGGGGCGCGTGGTCGCGGCCGACTACGTCACCCTCGAGGACGGCACCGGNCTGGTCCACACCGCGCCCGGTCATGGTGCGGATGACTATCGCACCGGNCTNCGGGAGGGNATGCCGATCTACTGNCCCGTGCTCGGNGACGGCACCTACGACGACAGCGTTCCCGAATGGATGCAGGGCATGTCGATCTGGGATGCGAACGTCAAGGTGCTCGAGCGNATCCGGGAATCCGGNCATCTCTTTCACGACTACATGTTCAACCACAGCTATCCGCATGANTGGCGNGGCAAGTCNCCGGTCATCTTCCGAGCGACCGANCAGTGGTTCATCGGGGTCGACCGTCCNTTNGGGGATGGNGNNTCTCTGAGAGAGCGCGGNCTGCAGAGCGTTCGAGAGGGGATCGATTTCGTNCCNGCCTGGGGNCGCAATCGGATGCTCGGAATGCTNGAATCCCGNCCCGANTGGTGNCTNTCGCGTCAGCGTGCNTGGGGNCTGCCNATTCCCGCCTTNCGNACCGCGGAGGGTGACACNTTCCTCACCGCGGCGAGTGTCCGGGCGGTGGCTCAGGCCTTCCGCAAGCGNGGNAGCGATGCCTGGTTCAGCGAAACCCCNGAGGANCTTCTCGCCGACTACGACCACGCGAACGACCCGGANGCCCCCGAGGGTTTCGATGCGACTTCGCTCGAGAAGATGTCCGACATCTTCGACGTCTGGTTCGAATCCGGATCCAGCTGGAATGCGGTCATGCGCGAGCGGGATCTCGGATATCCGGTCGACGTCTATCTGGAGGGATCCGACCAGCACCGAGGCTGGTTCCAGGCCTCTCTTCTTCCCGCACTCGGAGCGACGGGGTCGCCTCCCTACAAGACCCTGATCACCCACGGATTCATGGTGGACAAGGANGGNCGNAAGATGTCGAAGAGCATCGGNAACGCCCTCGAAGTCGAAGCCCTNGTCAACGAATACGGCGCCGACGTCTGTCGGTGGTGGGTCTCNTCNCTCGCCTTCGACGGGGATGTGAAGGTCGATCTCGAGTTCTTCCGTCTCGCGGGTGAGAGCTATCGCAAGATCAGGAACACNATTCGATTCCTTCTNTCGAATCTCATGGACTTNNAGCCGGAGGACCACATGGTNGCTCTGGAGGACATCGAGCCTCANACCGTCGACGGATGGATTCTNGGTCANGCCGCCCAGGTCGAACGACATGTGCGTGAGGCCATGCATCGGTACGCCTTCCGTGAGGCGCACCTCGCGCTCTTCGACTTCTGCAACGATGCCGTGTCGGCGACNTACTGCGTCGCNGTCAAGGACCGGCTCTACTGCGACGAGGTCGATTCGGNGCGTCGNCGTCGCTGTCAGACGACCATGCACCACCTCGCCGATCTGCTGTGCCGTCTCCTCGCGCCGATCGTGCCTCATACCGCGAACGAAGCCTTTCGTGCGCTCCACGGGGATGATGCCTCGATCTTCGACGCCGTCCACAAGGGGCTTTCGTACGAAAGCGCCACCGAGTGGCCTGCGATCATGCGCCAGCGGGAAGGTGTCCTCAAGGCNCTGGAGGAGGCCAAGGNGAACGGCATCGAGAATCCGCTCGACGCCGGCGTCGTCGTTCCGGATCCCGAGGATCGCTTCAAGCCGTTCCTCGAGGATTTCGCGGATCTCTGCGGTGTCAGTCGAGCACGGTTCGTCCACGGCATCGGCGACATCGAGATCGAGGATCTTCGAGATGAGCCACGCTGCGAGCGTTCATGGAAACGAGATGGAACCGTGTCGCTTCGTTCCGACGGCGGCACCCTGAGTGAACGGGATGCCCGCGCCGTGGGCGTCCTGAACGATTGAACATGACAACCCGCCCTNCGGGCGCAACAAGGAATCGACATGAGTGAACCTCTCCCCAGCATCGACTTCGAACACTTCAGCAAGATCGATCTCAGGGTCGCGACCGTGACCGCCTGCGAGCCTCATCCCAATGCGGACAAGCTGCTCAAGGTGACGCTCGACGACGGCACNCCNGANGGGCGACAGGTCTGCGCCGGNATCAAGGCCTGGTACGACCCCGAGACGCTCGTGGGCAAGCAGGTCGTGATCGTGGCCAATCTCGAACCACGCAAGCTTCGTGGAGAGATCAGCCAGGGCATGATTCTCGCCGCCAGCGAGGTNCTCGGTGAGGATGAGCGNGAAGTCCGCGTGCTCGCGATCGACGGCACGGTGCCNCCCGGCTCACGAGTGAGCTGACNCNTCGTTCGNAACNNGAACGTTCATGCCGAAGCCGNGGGTTCAGCCCGCGGCNTTGGTCTCGTCNGAGGNGTCGGAGGTGGATGCCGAGGTGTTCTCGGTCTCCTCNNCGNNNGGGTCCTCTTCGGCTCCGAGGCCGGTGGTGGGGTCNTCGCCACCTTCGANGTTGGTCGCGAGNAGCTTGAAATCGTGTCNTGNCTTCAGTTCCTCGAACGAGAAGGTCTNNGAGAAGTCGACGGTGGTCTCATCCGTCGCCAGCACTCGGATCATGCTGTCGGATGCGGCCAGCTCCTCCCAGGTCTCCTCGGTCAGGGGCTTGATCGAGGTGATCTGGACTCCGATCACNGCGAGGCTTTCCTCGTCCGCCACGAAGAAGGTGCGCTGCTCCGCCGGGATGTCGGTGGTGAGCGTCATGAAGTCGAGGCCCGCCGCCTTTTCGAGGACNCGCTCGACGAGCGTGGTCGAATCNCGAAGCGANGGAACTCGTGTNGGNGACTTGATGCCGAACCGGAGGAACTGGGGGTTGGCCTCCGCGATGTTCGCCTGGAAGGTCACGCTCGCGCCGAACTGATCTGCGACCGCCTGCATTCCATTCTGAACCGCATCGGCTTCGAGTTCCGGGATTCTGGCTTCCAGAGCCNGGAACCGNGCNCGACTTTCGCTGTCCGCCAGGACCAGNTCNCTGACTTCGGCGAGAGAGCTCGCATCACGTTCCGGATCGGTGTCGATGGTGCGCATCAGGTACAGNTTGCGTGCCGCATCGGTGAAGACCGGNCCTGCGACCCCGGCCTGNGACGGGANCAGCTCGTTNCCACCGAATTCCTTCGAGGACATGACGTANTTGGAGACGCTGGTCGGTCGCTGTCCGAACTTCGTGGACTGGGCGATGCCGATGCCNTCNAGCGTGTCGATCTCCTGCGCCGTGAGGAGCGANTCGTTNGTGTCGACGCTCGGNGNGNCGATTCCGAATTCCTCGCTGAGCGCGGCTGCGAGTTCGTTGAAGTCCGCACGACGTTGAGACCAGTCCGCGGGAAGGTCGTAGTGCAGTCCGACCTGTCCGANGCCTCGTCGAGGGATCTGCACCTGATCGTTCAGGAACTTGGAGATCTCGTTCATGCGACGGTCGACGAGTTCCCTGGTGAGGATGCTTCGCACCGACTCCTCGTANTCCTCGAAGCGGGGGGGGTCTCCTCCGCCGACNACCAGNGCGCCGAACTTCTCGGGCGTCTTCATGAACGCCTTGCGCATCTCGATGTTGTCGAAATCGGCGTTNTTCTCGATGGCGGNTTCGACCGCCGCGCGGTCGATCGTGAGCCATTCGATTCTNGCCCGGTCGGGAAGTCGGTAGCCGAAGCCGCTCGCGCCCGTGCCGGCGAGTTCCGAGCGATGGCTCTCGAACTGCTGCTCGAGATCCTGATCCGTCGGACGTTCGCTTTCCATGTCGTTCAGAGTCGAAGAGGCGTCGAGGATGACCAGGTCGGCGTCGACCGCCAGTCCGATCTTGGAGGCGGCCTGCTTGAGTCGCTCGTCCGAATACCGGGCCGCGGTCTGGAACTGAACGGAGAGGAGGCTCACGCCCTGGACCTTTGCGATCGTCTCGAGAGCGGTGCGTTCGTTGACGCCGGCCGTGCCCATGAAACGAGCCACGAGTTCCGTCTCACTGACGGTCCCCAGCTGGCGACTCATCGCGCCCACGAAGGTCCTGCCCACGCCCGCGCCACCGACCATGCCGGCCTGCTCGGCCTCACGAGTCAGCAGGTACCAGTAGGCGGCATCCTTGTCCGCACCGAGACTGTTGATGATCGGATTGCCGACCATCTCCAGAATGCGGAGTTCCTTCTGCAGTTCGAGCAGCTGCCCGGTGGTGACGACTTCGCCGTCGCCAACGGTCGCCCAGTCGCCACCGGTGGTGGCGGCGTTCTGAAAGAGTCCCTGAATCGCCTGCGGAAGCAGGAAGGTGATGACAAGGAACGTCCCGAAGATCGCGAGGATCCAGCCCTGGTAGAGGCGAAGAAACTTGAGCATGGCTGCCTTCCATGAACCCGGGACTGGGCCCGGAGGGTCAGTCGACTAGCGGTAGAATTCGACGATCAGGTTGGTGTTCACATCGAACGGGATCTGATCCGAAGTCGGCTGAGCGACCACCTTGGTGGTGAGCTCCGCTGGATTGACTTCCATCCATCCCGGAACCATGTGTCCTGCGAGGCTCTCCATGCTTTCACGCGCGAGCTTGTTGGAGGAGTCCTTGCCACGAACCGTGATCACGTCACCCGGCTTGATCTGGTAGCTGGGCCGATCGACCTTGGAGCCGTTCACCAGAAGGTGCCCGTGCACCACGAACTGACGTGCCGCCCAGATCGTTCGGGTGAACCCCGCACGACGGATGACGTTGTCGAGTCGACATTCCAGGAGCTGAAGCAGGTTCTCACCGGTGTTGCCCGGGCGCCGTGTCGCGGTTGCGAGATAGCTGCGGAACTGCTTCTCGAGAACGTTGTAGTGATATCGAAGCTTCTGCTTCTCATCCTTGCGGATGCCATAGTCCTTGACGCGACGACCACGGAAACCGTGCATGCCGTTCGGCGACAGCTGTCGCTTCGAGGTGTGCTTCGGGATATCCGCGATCGGAACACCGACACGGCGAGAGAGCTTGACCTTGGGTCCCATGTATCGGGCCATCTGAGTCCTTCCAACGTTCTGCTGAATCGAAAACACCATTTCCCATTGGTGGGAAATCGAGTCGGGTATTTGACCACCGATCAGGCGCGCCGTCAAGATATGAACCGCTTCGAACCACCCGTCGCGGAGGTCCTCCGGGGCGGGGGTGCTCGTCGGATCCCGGGAATCGGACGCTGGAATGGTCGTTTCAAGGCCTCAGATGCCGGCCTCGATCGACTCGTATGCGCGGCTCTCGTCGTTTCTGCGCCACTTCAGGTAGGCGGTGTTGAGCACCCTGTATCCACCAGGTGTCGGATAATCTCCCGTGAAATACCAGTCTCCGGTGAATTCCGGCATGGATTCACGCAATCCTTCGACCGTCTGATAGACCACGGAGATCGCTCCGTTCCATTTCAGCGAGTCCGATCTGACCAGGGAGGCGATCTTGGCCGAGAGCGCCTCGTGGGAAATTCCGTCATAGATCAGAGAAACATGATTTTTGAGCGCTTTGTTCGGTAGATCGACCTGCTCGAGACATTTGGCCTCGACCTCCTCGAGCACCTCCGACTCCCCGCGTTCATGGAGGATCTCCACCGCCGCTTCGAAGGCGATGAAGCGGCCCAGCTGACTCATGTCGATCCCGTAGCAGTCGGGATACTTGATGGGAGGTGCGCTGGAGGCGATCACGATCTTCTTGGGGGAGAGCCGGGTCAGCATCGTGATGATCGATTCACGAAGCGTGGTTCCTCTGACGATCGAATCATCGATGACGACCAGCGTGTCGTTCTCGCGCACGGTGCCCAGCGTGAGATCGTACACATGGCCGACCAGACTCTTCCTAGCCGAATCGTGGGTGATGAAGGTTCTCAGGCGTTGGTCCTTCTGAGCGATCTTCTCGGCTCGTGGCCGGATCCGCAGCTCCCGTCGGACCGTTTCGAGATCGGCTTCTCCCGATTCGATGAGTCCCATCAGTCGCGAGGCGGTGTCATCGGTCGCGAAGTTGCGAAGCCCTTCGAGCATGCCCAGATAGGCGGTTTCCGCCGTGTTCGGAATGAACCCGAAGACCGCGTTTTCAAGATCGTGATCGATCTCCTCGAGAATCTTCGGAACGAGGGTGCTTCCCAGGCACTTTCTCTCCCGATAGATGTCCCGGTCGTTCCCGCGACTGAAATAGATCCTTTCGAAGGTGCACTTTCGTTCGGGCATCGGATCGATGTACGGCGAGATGCTGTGGGTGCCGTCCCGTTTCACCACCAGTGCGTGCGCCGGGGGTAGTTCACGGATCTCGTCCGGAGCGACGTTGAACACGGTGCAGAGTGCGGGGCGTTCGCTCGCGACCGCGATGACTTCATCGTCGATGTGCATGAACGCCGGCCTGATTCCGGCCGGATCGCGACAGGTGAACATGTCGCCGTTTCCGAGCATGCCTGAGATCACCCAGCCCCCGTCGAAATCCGCGGTGCCCTTGCGAAGAATCCGTTGGACATCCAGCTGGCGGGAGACCTCCTCCGCGAGTCTGCGATCCTTGAGGTTGGCGAAGGAGCCCTCGCCCATGGTGGACGCAAGCATCTCGTGTTCCCTGTCCAGCATGTATCCCATGCGTTCAAGCACGGCCTGGGTGTCCGAATCTCCGACGATGTGCAGTCCGTATTCGACCAGGCGTTCGTAGAGTTCGTCCGAATTGGTCAGATTGAAATTGCCTGCGAGCGCGAGGTTGCGGCTCGAGATGTTGTTGCTTCTGATCAGTGGGTGGCATGCTTCCGTGGTGCGGTTGCCGTGCGTGCCGTAACGGAGGTGGCCGATCATGACCTCGCCCAGCATGGGGACCAGTCGTTTCAATGATTCATCACTGAGTTCGCGATACTGCGTTCGGGTGAGCTTCTCCGCGGGACGCATCGCTTCGTCGAAGAGGCGTTCGATGGGATTCGTCCTGGCCGATCGCATCCGATCCATGAAGCGGTCGCCGGCGGGCATGTCGAACTTGACCACCCCGATGCCCGCACCGTCCTGGCCACGGTTGTGCTGTTTCTCCATCAGAAGAAAGAGTCTGTGAAGCCCCCAGAGAGGATCCTCGTATCGTTCCCGATACCAGGACAGCTCTTTGCGGAGTCTGACGACTGCGAGGCCGCACTCATGAAGAATTCGCTCACCCATGCACGCCAGAATAGTGGGTTTCAGAATCCGTGCCTGCGCGACTCAGGTGAAGAGTTCGGCCTGGGTCGCGGTGGGGGCGTGCGGTCTCAGGCCGTGCAGTCTTCCCGGGCCATCGGGTCTGGAGATTTCCAGAGTTTCGACCAGCTCCCCACCCGATCGGGACCACAGTTCGCTGATGATCGCCGGTCGATTGCATTCTCGTGACAGATGCAGCAGGCAGACCACGTTCAACGCCCGGGAGCGAAGCGTGGCCCCCGTGATCCGACGCACGGCATCCAGGCACTGCTGGTTCGACAGATGCCCACGACCTCCCGTGATCCGTCGAATGAGCATTTCCGGTCGCTGCGAGGCCGATTGCAGGTCCGGGTCGTAGTTCGATTCGATGCCCAGTGCATCCACGCCGGCGAGGTGGTCGATCAGCCCGTCGTCGGCGTGGCCCAGGTCGGTGGCCCAGCCCAGCGCCACCTCGCCGCATTCGATTCTGAGAGCGCATGATCCGGTCCGGTCATGAGGCGTTCGGTAGCAGCTGACTCGGACCCCGTCGCCCGGCTCGAACACCCCGTCATGCGGTCGGGCCAGGGACCTCGGCACGCCTTTTCTGCAGGCTTCCTCTCGGTGAGGCTCCCAGACATGCACTGGAATTCTCCGCCGCTCCAGGGTGGCTCGCCAGGTGGCCCGCATGTGGTCCGAATCCGCATGCGTGAGAATGATGCCGTCGAGGCGTTGCTCGGTGTGCCCGCAGTCCTTCAGTCGCTTCGCGACGGTTCTGGGGCCGAGTCCCGCGTCCAGAAGGAAACGGTGGATGGTTCGGTCGTGTCTGCAGAGGAGCAGGGTGGCGTTGCCACCGCTCGAGGAACCCAGATTCTGAAAACTGATCGACACGTGGTGCTTCCCTGCATGAATTCGCCGCGGTCACTGTTTGATGTCGTAGCCGCTTCTCGCCTTGGAGTGGAATGCGGTGCAGATGGGTCGTTCCGAACGATCGAGGAACTGCGTGAATCGATCGAGGATCCGGTTCGGTTCCTCCTCGGCCCGCTTGCGAATCGCGTCGGTCGCGGAGGGGACCGAGAGTCCTCGTCGGTTGAGGATCTTGAAGACCCAGCGAACGACTTCGATTTCATCACTCGACAGGCCCTGGCGTCTCATGCCGATGAGATTGAGACTGGCTGCGACATTCGTCGACGTGATGACGAACCAGGGCAGCACGTCCTGAGACGTCCCGCAGTTGCCACCGATCATCACCCCTCGACCCACTCGAACGAACTGGTGGACCGCCGCTCCACCGCCGATGGTGACCCGGTCCTCGATGATCGAATGTCCGGCGAGATGGCATGAATTCGCCAGAGTCACATCGTTGCCGAGCTGGACGTCGTGTCCGGCATGGCATTGCGCCATGATGTAGTTGTTGTCCCCGATCCGGGTGGGGCCGTCCTCGGTCATCGCCCTGTTGATCGTGACGTGTTCTCTGAGAATGTTGTTGTCCCCGATCGAGACGCCCGGTCCGATGCGCTCCGTGTCGTAGCCACGGGATTGCGGGGCGAACCCGATCGTGGTGAACGGGTAGATCGTGCATCCCGAGCCGATGCTGGTGCGACCGTTGATCCAGACATCGCCGATGGCCCTCGTCCCGGGGCCGATCGTGACCGGCCCGGTGATCGTGCAGCGAGGGCCGATCTCGACGTCGTCCGCGAGGGTCACATCTCCGTCGATGATGGCTGTGGGGTGAATCTTGGGCACGGGCGAATTCTAAACAATTCGGCCGGAGAAGTGCCAACCGATCAGCAGCTCGCGGAAAAGGCAGCTAGCTTAGAGGCGTGAAAGACGGCCCAATTCATCCCGGAAAACACCGTTTCAGGCACCTCGGGCGTGTTTCCTACGCCGAGGCCCTCGAAAGGCAGCGCAGCTGCCATGCGGACCTGGTCGCCGCTCGGGAACATGGTGGAGGTGAGATGACGGTGTTCACCCTCGAACATCACCCGCCGGTGATCACCGTGACTCGGCGACCCGGCGTGCGAGAGCATCTGCTGGCGACACCGGGGCATCTGACGAAGCAGGGGATCGAACTCTTCGAGACCGATCGCGGGGGTGACATCACCTACCACGGTCCGGGGCAGTTGGTCGCCTATCCGATTCTCGATCTGAACCGCCTGGGGCTGCGCATTCATCCCTACATGCGCCTTCTGGAGGAGGTCGTGATCGAGACCGTGGCCTCATTCGGCATCGAGGCCGGTCGCGAGGATGGGGCCACCGGAGTCTGGGTCGCCGCCGGGACCTCGCAGGCTCGCAAGATCGCCGCTCTGGGCGTGCGACTGAGTCGCTGGTGCTCGATGCACGGACTCGCCTTGAACGTCGATCCCGACCTGTCCCATTTCGAACTGATCGTCCCCTGCGGACTCAACGGAAGGCCGGTGACGAGTCTTCGTCGTGAGCTGGGTGATGACTGCCCCTCCATGGACAGCGTTCGAGCCGCCCTCGAGAGGGCGTTCGATGCCGCGATCGAGCGGTTGCCGGACTGAGTCCCGCGCGTTCGAGTCTTCCGCGGGTCAGCCGAGGTCGAGTTCTTCAAGCACCCTGGCGGTGAGGTCGATCGAGTCCGGGTATCGAAGGAACGGCCGCATCTGGATCTGAAGCATCGCCTGCTCGACGGTGCTGTTCATGAATGGTTCCGACGTCGGGATGTACCGATAGACCAGATCGATCTCGGCCTTGTCGGCGACCACTTCGACGGCTTCGATCAGATCCCGGTAGCTGCGCTCGAGCTGTTCGGCCTGCAGCTGGGCCATGCGACCCTGGGCCATCTGCGCGAACTGCTGGTACTCCTGCATGAGGCCCTGCATCTGCGCCTGAGCCTCCGGGAAATTCGGATCGTCCTCCCCGATGTCGCCGAACTCGTCCTGGATCGATTTCTGTCGATCGGAAAATTCGGAGTCCATCTCCCTCAGTTCGCTTTCGAGGTCCTGTCGTTCACCGGCGTATTCCTCGGACTGGATCATCTCCTTGATGATTCGATCGATGTGAACCGCTCCGACGCTCCAGGCTCGTGAAGTCGGTTCATCGTTCCACGCGATGCGTCCATCCTCGTTTCGCACCACGAGGGGCTTCTCGCCCTCGAGTTCCAGTGACGCTGCGGGGCCGAGGGTCTCCGCCGGGATTCCGGTGGCGTCGGCGATGCTGGGTGTGGGTTCCGGACGAAGCAGGGCCGCCGTCGCCACGATCAGCGCAAGCACGATGAGTGTTCTGTCGAAGGTTCGCATGTCTGTCACGTCCAATCGGTTCCGGGGTTCTGGGTCATTCCTGTTCGAGCACGGCCATGAACGCTTCCTGAGGGATGTTCACGCTGCCGATGGTCTTCATACGTTGCTTGCCGGCCTTTTGTTTCTCGAGAAGCTTTCGCTTTCGAGTGATGTCGCCACCGTAGCACTTGGCGGTCACGTTCTTTCGCAGCGCCTTCACGGATTCACGGGCGATGATCTTGCCACCGATGGCGGCCTGAAGGGCGATCTCGAACTGGTGTCGATCGATCTGCTTGCGGAGTTTCTTGAGGATCGCCCGGCTGCGGACCTCCGCGGTGAATCGGTGACAGATCAGGCTGAGCGCTTCGACCGGTTCGCCATTGACCATGATCGAGACCTTCACGAGGTTGTCCTTGCGGTACCCGATGATTTCGTAGTCCATGGTGCCGTAGCCGCGAGTGATCGACTTCAGCTTGTCGTAGAAGTCGTAGATGATCTCCGCGAGAGGAAGTTCGAAGTCGAGGATCTGTCGGGTCTCGCTCAGGAACTGCTGTCCCTTGAAGATGCCGCGACGTCCGTCACAGAGCTTCATCAGATCGCCGATGTTCTCGTTGGGGCAGATCATCTCCAGTTTCACGATCGGTTCACGGATGCCCTCGATCTTGCTCGGGTCGGGAAGGTCGGCCGGATTCTGGATCTCGACGCTGGTGCCGTCCCGAAGGTCGATCATGTACGACACCGTGGGGGCGGTCTGGACGATCTCGACGTTGCCTTCGCGTTCCAATCGCTCCTGGACGATGTCCATGTGCAGAAGACCGAGGAACCCGCAGCGGAATCCGAAACCCAGCGCCTCCGAGTGCTGTGCCTCGTAGGTGAAGCTGGCGTCGTTGAGATGCAGTTTTTCGATGGCCTCGCGCAACGTCTCGAAGTCACTCTTCTTGCCGCCATCGCCGGAACTCGACGGGTAGAAATCGCAGAAGACCATCTGATTGGGTTCTTCGTAGCCCGGCAGAGGGTCCGGGGCCGGGTCGTGCATCACGGTGACGGTGTCACCGACTCTGACATCGCCGAGTGTCTTGATCGAGGCGACCATCCAGCCGGCCTCATTGGTCTCGAGTGACTTCACCTGCACGGGAAAAGGGGTGTTCTTGCCGAGGTCGGTCACGGTCCAGTGCCGTCCGGTGCCCATCATCAGGATCTTCTGCCCGAGTTCGAGCTTGCCGTCGAAGATACGGGTCGAGACCACCACGCCGCGATAGTCGTCGTAATGACTGTCGAAGATGAGCGCGCGAAGCTTGTCGGTCTTCGGTTCGGGAGGATCGGGGAATCGCTCGCAGATCGCGTTGAGCAGTTCCTTGATGCCCTGTCCCGTCTTCGCGGAGACGAGAATGCAGTCCTCCGCGGGGAGTCCGAAGACCTGCTCGATCTCCATCGCGACCCGATCGGGGTCGGCGGCGGGGAGGTCGATCTTGTTGATGACGGGAATGAGTTCGAGGTCGTTCTCCACGGCAAGGTAGGCGTTGGCCACGGTCTGGGCCTGGATTCCCTGAGCCGCATCGACGACCAGCACGGCGCCTTCACAGGCGGTGAGCGCCCTGGAGACTTCGTAGGTGAAGTCCACGTGCCCCGGGGTGTCGATGAAGTTCAACTGATAGTGCTCATCCTCGTGCACCCATGGCACCGTCACCGCCGCGGCCTTGATGGTGATGCCGCGTTCCCGTTCCAGTTCCATCGAATCAAGCAGCTGATCCTTCTGCTTGCGTGCGTCCACGGCCCGCGTTTCCTGCATGAGACGATCGGCCAGGGTGCTTTTCCCATGGTCGATGTGGGCGATGATCGAGAAGTTTCTGATCTTCACGGCGTGTGTCACTGCTCGGGAGGTCTGGTGGATGCGCTGATGCCTGAATGTCCCATGATAGGGCTTCTGATCCCTTCAAGGACCGATCGGGACAGAAAGCTCCCTGACTTTGCCTTCAGAGCGCATGCGTGCCACGTCATTCCGCCGCGTCATCGACCCCGCCGTCTTCGTAGAGGCCGTGCCGGTGAATGTAGGCTGCCACCTCGGGTGTGAGCTGGTCCTCGAGAGGGATCTCTTCCGAGAGATCGCTTCTGATCTCCTCGGATCTGTCGGACCGTCTGGGAAGATCCAGCACCCGGCCGCACCACGTCTCGGGGTCCTCCGGAAAAAGACCCCTCAGAGCTTCCAGGAGGGTTTTCACGTCCTGATCACCTCGCGGCATGATGAGGGGTTCCGCCAGGGTGACGATCTCCTCCCAGGCCTTCCAGGTTCTGAAATTCAAGGCCTGATCCGCTCCGATCAGAAGTCGGAGGCGCACGCCCTGCCAGCGTTCCATCGCACGCAGCTGGCGGAGGGTGTCGACCATGTAGGTGGCGCCCTCGCGGTCGACTTCGATCGATGACACGCTGGCTCGGGAGTCACCGGCGAGTGCGGCTTCCAGCATCGCGATTCGATGCTGTCCTGACGTGGGTCTGCGGTCCATCTTCTGCGGATTGCATCCGGCGGGAACGAACAACACGTGGTCCGCGGCGATCGCATCGGCGGCAAGCAGCGGCAGGGTCAGGTGTGCGCGATGGGGGGGATCGAAGGTTCCCCCGAAGACGATCACCGTCCGGTCGTTCGTTCCACCATGCCCCGTCATGATGAGCGTCCCGAATCAAGCGAGCTGATGATGTGTTTCGCGACCGTTTCCAGAACCTTCTCGCCGGTTCGTTTCATGACTCTCATCCGCCCGATGAGCGACGGCGTTCTGAGAATGCTCGCGGCCACGGCTTTTTTCGCCGTTCTTCCTCGATGATCCACCCATTGATCGCATCCGGGAGGCAGTGTCTCGTCGAGTCCGTCGCTGATCCCTCGCAGGATGCCGAAGGTCCATCCGAGCTGGTGGGCGGCCTCGGCGAACGCCAGTGATTCCATGTCCACGATCGAACTTCCCAGATGACTGTTCAGCGCTCGGCGGGCCGGTCTGGAATTGACCAGTCGCGTGCTGTTGGTACCCGTGACCCGCGGCACTCCGCAGGATGCCGGAAGTCGCCAGTTGGTCTCGAAGCGGACATTGCCGGGCGCCACTGCGGCTTCCAGATCGACCACATCACCCGTGTTCAACTCCTCGACGAGGCTGCCGGCAAGGCCTGCCAGCACCACCGGCGCCCCCGGATGTCGATTCAAACCGGCCCATCTCGTCACACCTTCCTTGCCGGGACCACAGCACAGCACGCGCAGATCGGTCCCGGCAAGATGGCGCTGAAGCGCCTTCCGCTCGAATTCGAGGGGGCAGAGGATGATCGGATCGTGATCGCTCATGGCCGGAGGGTAGCAGGATCAGGACTTTTCCTCGTTCGCTTGCCTCGGGAGATTCCATATGTAAGATGTGAAGTTCACGATTAGGCCCCTTCGTCTAGTCAGGTCCAGGACACCAGGTTTTCATCCTGGTAACAGGGGTTCGAATCCCCTAGGGGTCACTTGAAGGACGCGGTTCCCGTTCAACGGAATTCGCGTCCTTCTTTTTTTGCCCTCTCCTCCTGATTTCTGATCGTGACGACGAGGTCCGGCCGCCCTCGATCGAGCCAATGTCCTCATGGGGGTACCATTTCAAACGTGTGGTTCGTCTCGATCATCTTCGCCATCACGTTGCTGGGCGGTTCTCGAGTGGCGTCATGCCTCGTCTCAGCCGGTGGCATCGGCCTCTCGCAGGTCGAGGATGCGTCATCCGACGTTCGGGACTTGTTGAGTCGAGCCGCCGGGCTCGAGGCCGGCACCGTCTCGTCCGATCTCGAGGCGTTCTGGGATGCCGCTCGCTTCGAAGTGGCTCTGAGCGCACCCGATTCCCACCGGGACTCGTTCGCCGTGTTCGTCGGACGCCTGGAGCAGATCACGTCCGGTCCATTCTCCCCCCCGGGCCCCGCCGAGTGCTTCGTTCGGGTGCCTGGAAGCGGTCCGGTCATCGTGCTCGCGTCAGTCGATGATCTCGACGCCTGCACAGTGTCGGATCAGGTGGTGGTCGAAGGGTGGTTCCGTGGAGTGGAGGAGGCCCGCGCACGCGACGGGGTCGACCGTCGATATCCTGTCTTCGTCGCACGTCTCCGTGGTGGTGCCGGGGCGGGGCTTCGCTTCGAGCCTTCACTGATGGTGGTCGTGAGCTGCGTCATGCTTGGCGGCCTGTGGTGGATCATCCGTCGTCGGCTCGGCCGCCATTCATCCGGAGGACGCGTCATGGGCGCCCGCACGAGCCGGCATTCGACCCTCACCTCGGCTCGACACGACCCGGATCTTCCAACCGATCCGGTCGGAGCCCTCGACGAACTGGCTCGACGGGGCGATGATTCACCGTAGGAAGGCTCCATACATGACCACGCTGCATGTCCCTCTCGATTCTCACGCCTACGACGTCACCATCGAGGCCGGCGCCCGCGCTCGCACGGGTGCGTTTCTGGCTCGTGCCCTCGGCGAGGCCGCCGGCCGGCGAATTCTCCTCGTGGCGGATGCCGCGCTCGCCGAGACCCATGCGGAAGTCGTTGCATCATCTCTTGAAGCGGCCGGATTTGACGTGGTCGTTGCCACCGTCGAAGCGACTGAATCGAACAAATCCCTCGAGGCGTTCGAAGCCCTTCTCAAGGCGGCGGCCGGCCAGAGGATCGATCGGTCCGGTGCGGTCGTCTCCGTTGGCGGCGGGATCATCTGTGATCTGGCCGGTTTCGTGGCCGCGTCCTGGCTGCGAGGCGTTCCGGTCTTTCATGTCCCGACCAGCCTTCTTGCCATGGTCGATGCCTCGATCGGCGGGAAGACCGGAGTGAACCTGCCGCTTCCCGATGGCGCCCTGGGCAAGAATCTGGTCGGCGCCTTCTGGCAACCGGTGGGGGTGCTCTGTGATCCGGAAGTGCTTGAAACCCTGCCTGAGCGAGAGCGGGCCTGCGGGCTCGCGGAATGCGTCAAGCACGGATTGATCGCGGACTGGGCATTGCTCGAGGCGCTTCGTGCCCAGGCGTCCGACATACTCGAAGGTAGGCTCTCGAGCTGCATGTCCCTGATCGCGAGATGTGCGGCGACCAAGGTGAACATCGTCTCAGGTGACGAGCGCGAGGAAGCGGGGCCCGGTTCAGGGGTCGCGAGAGCGTTTCTCAATCTGGGGCACACCTTCGCGCATGCCATCGAGCCGCTACCCGAACTTGAACTCAAGCATGGTGAAGCCGTCGCGATCGGATTGATGGCGGCCGGAGCCTGCGCCCGGGCGCTGGGGCATTGGGGGGCTGCCGACGTCGAAGCGTTGCAGAGCACTCTTGAAGCCTGTGGACTCCCGATCGCGCTTCGCAGGCCCCTCGGGAAGGGGCCGCTGATCGAGCGGATGGGGTGGGACAAGAAAGTCCGCCAGGGCACCCTGACGATCATCGTGCCGAATGGTCGTGGGTCCGTCACGATGGTGTCGGGTCCAGACCGCGAACTTCTCGAGACCGCCTGGGCATCGGTGGGCGCGAGCTGACTCCGAATCTGAAGTGAAAACGGACCATGCGCCGATAAGAGCTCGGAGGAGCCCTTCGTGCGCACGATCGCGATTGTCAATCAAAAAGGTGGGTGTGGGAAGACCACCACCGCGATCAATCTGAGCGCGGAACTGGCTCATCGATCATTGCGCACGTTGCTCGTGGATCTCGATCCCCAGGGACACTGCGCCGCCGGCCTCAACGTGCCCGAGAAATCGATCGTCCGCGGGGTCGAGGTCGTTCTGGAGAGCGATCTCAGGTACCACGATTCGACCGTCGATGACATGCTCTGGGAGGTTGGAAGCGGGTTGAAGCTTCTTCCCAGCACCGTCCAGTTGACCCGATTCGAGAGCGCCGATCTGGGCATGGACGACCGGAAGGACCGTGATCGACGACTCGAGCGTTTTCTCGCACAGATCGAAGATGACTACGACTTCTGCATCGTCGACTGTCCTCCCGCCATCGGTTGGCTGACCTTCAACGCACTGCGGGCCGCGGACGAGACGCTTGTTCCGGTCGAGACCGGATACTTCGCGCTTCGGGGGGCGATCCGCCAGGCTGAAACGATCGCGTCGGTCGTGGAGAAGATCGGAAGACCACTCGATTTCTTCATGCTCCCCACCCTGCATGACGAGACCTCGACTCGATCCGAGAACATCCTCGCCTCGCTTCGCACCCGATTCGGCGACGAAGTGGTCCCGACGGTCATTCGAGATCACGAATCGATCCGTGAGGCGACCAGCGTGGGCCAGCCGGTCAGGGAGTTCGCACCCAATTCCGAAGCCGCGTCCGATTTCGCCGCACTCGCCGACTGGGTGCAGGGCCACGAACAGACGGAAATCGCGCTCGAGCGTGCTCGGCGTCGCAAGGCATCGATCCAGGCTCAGCGTGACGAGGACCCCCGTCCACCGGTTCAGGAACCTCCTCCGGACGCGATTCGCGAGTTCAAGCCCGACGTCGAACCCGAGGTCAATTCACGGGTCGCAGACCTTCTTCATCGAGTCAAGACATCCCCGGACCAGGAGGCTTCGGCGGCGTTGATCACCCAGGTGTCGAAATCCGATCTCGATCGAGCCAAGGCGGCCCGTGGAGAGGACGTGCCTCTGGTGGTCGAGCATGACGCCTCGCCGCGATTCGGTGCGATCCCCAACGGAAAGACCACGATCTTCCGGCAGCCCGTCTCCGATGAGATCGAATCGATCTCGGTCACGGGCGCGTTCTGTGGCTGGAGCACCAAGGGCACGCCCATGGCGCTCAATGCCAAGGAGGGCGCCTATGAACTGGTTCTGGAACTTCCTCCCGGTCGTCATGAATATCAGCTTGTGATCAATGAGCGTCCGCCCGCTCCCGACGAGCATGCGCTTGAATCGAAGCCGATTCTCGGATGTGCCCCTCACAGTATCGTGGTGGTGGAGCCCGCTCGCACCACGTCTTCAGCCAAGTAATCCCGAGGTCTCTCATGGACGACATCGTCGATTCCTTCATCATTGAAGATGAACTTCCAGAACCCAGACGGCGTGGTTCCGCGCAGTCTTCGAGTTCCGGTGGTCATGGTGATTCCAACACAACGTCGACCGGTCTTCCCGAGGCCGATTTCTTCGACCGCTGTTCGATCCTCATCGCCTGCAATCTTCCCGTTCATGCGGGGCTCTGGCTGGGGCAGTACGCCAACCTTCTGGCTCGAGAAGAAGGACCGCTCGCGATCATTCGCCTTTCGGGAAACACATGCGATGCCGAGATCTTCGGTGATGGTGTCACCCTGCCGACGCTCCCCGATGCCGAGACCGGTGATGCGCTGTTCGACATGACCACCTGGCTTTCATCATCGGTCAGGCGCGTGCTGATCGTTCCCGATCCGATCGATCGAGATGCCGATCTTCTGGCGAGCGGTCTGCCGATTCAGCTGGTGTCCGGCACCGATTCAACCGCCGTGGTGGGGACCTATCAAAGAGCCAAGGGGCTCTGCATGGCGCGTCAGAACGCTCATCAGCCGGCACCCGCGATGGGTCTGGTCATGGTCGGTGCCGAGCCCGCGGTGGGTCAGAAGGGTGCGGCGAGAATTCAGAACTGTGCCAGCCGATTTCTCGATGCGGAACTCACGCTCGACGCCGTCGTCCATCGCATGGACGTCATGGGCACCCGTCAATCCCTTCCGATCAAGCGTGACTCCGCCTATCGGATAGCCGATCTGATCGCATCGATTCGTCGTTGTGACACCACGACCGAAGAGACGACCTCCGAAGTTCCCACCTACATCGAAGGTGATGTTCTTCAGGTGATCGATCGCGAGGAGTATGCCGAGCTCGAGTCGGTGTTCGACCAGGTGGAGGACCTCTCCGAGATCACGAACGAGTCGGAGCCCGCGATCGATGAGCCCGCGATCGAGCCCATGAGCGACACTCTCGATCCGGCGGCCGTGGCCGCCGGGGAGGTCACGAATGACATGGATCATCTCGACGAGTCGTTGCATCCTCGTGACGAGTTCGGCGTGCCCACCGACCTGCTCTCGTTCCTGCCCGATCTGAGACCGATCGCGATTCATCATTTCGAGAACATGATCGTGCCCGGCGTCGCATTCGGCGTGGATTCCCGGCAGCGTCTCCATCTGGTCGCGTTCGGCGCCGATGTCACGTCGCTCACCGTCGCCGAGCACCTCATCAGCATGAAGCAGAATCGATCCGCGCTCAGCGCCTCCCTCGAAAAGGAGGGGATCGGCCGTCTCGCCCCGTTCTCAGGAGACGGGCTGCAGCGTGATGTGCTTCTGCCGGAAGCCGATGCCTCGATGGCCGGACTGCTTCACCGTGGGAGATACAACCTGCATCTCATCCTCTCTGACGAGTCCGGCTCCGACATGCGCTGCCTGAAACTCGACTGATCCCTTCAGGCATCGAACGAGGGGATTCGATCCAGGAACGATCTCCATGCGCCCCATCTGAACGCGGCACACTCCTCCGCGCTCCATCCCGCCTTCGACAGCCCCTCGAGAATCAGGTCGTATCGATCCGGCGCCTCGATGCCCCGCGGAAGTTCATCCGGTCCGAAACCGCCATCGGCGTCGCTTCCGAGGCCGATCCGCATTCGTCCGAAGGACTGGGCCAGTCCCTCGGCATGCGCGACGACGTCATCGAGCGTCGCTCTCCGATCCGCCGCGAGAAAACGTCCGAAGAGATTCAGGCCCGCGACACCCTCTCTCGAGGCGATCTCATCGGCATGGTCCCGGCGTAGATGCCTGATCGAGTATCTGTTCCTCGGCATCAGTCTTCGAACGTTCGAGTGCGTCGAGGCGATCGGACCGCATGAAAGCTCGAGCAGGTCGTCGACCGATTCATCGGACAGGTGCGAGACATCGTGGGCGACGCCGAGTGCATCGAGGGCCTCGACGAATGCCCGTCCTTCGTCGGTCAGGCCGCCCGGCCTGCCATTGCCACCGCTGTATCTCGACCCATGCGACCATGACATCCCGACCATGCGCACGCCGCGTCGAGCCCACTCCGAGGCCTCGTCCGGGGTTCTGATCGGGTCGGCGCATTCCATGAGGATGACGATGGTGGGTGGACCTTCACNCGTGTCGGCCCGCAGGAGATCCTCCCGNGTGCGCGCGATTCGAATCCAGCCCCGGGCNTCCCACGCCTCGTAGAGTTCAAGCTGCCTCATCCCCGCCTGATGCGCGCCATCCCGGTCCTCATGGTCCCGGTAGCCCCATGGTTCGTGCGCTTCCTCTCCCGGNGCCGTGAAGATGGTTCCGAAACAGAGTCTGACGCNTCCCCGCTCAAGGGCTGGTCTGCTGATCGCGAAGCNACNGCTGTCGACCTCATCCTCGAGGNTGGGNTGTTCCGGCGAGCGTTCCAACGCCATGAAGGCGAGGTCCAGATGCGCATCGAGCCAGAAATCGGAAACGGTGGTCATGAATCAATCTCCAGAGGCTTCGGAGGGGGTTTCGTGGAGTGATCGGGCTCCAGTGGGTATCCTCTCANNGATGTCCGATGTCTGCCCAACTTCNATTCCACCTNGACACTCTATCCGTGATGGGGTGTCCGCACGGCGNTGGATCGGCGTGCTGGGGGCCTGCCTCAGTGGCGGGCTGCTTCTGGTGGCCGCCTGGCTCGACCCCTCGCCCANNGGGCACGGCACCCACATGCAGCTCGGGATGATGCCATGTGGTTGGGTGATGCATGCCGGCATCCCCTGNCCCAGTTGCGGCATGACCACCGCCTTCGCGCATGCCGCAGATGGTGATTTTCTCGGTTCGCTTCGTGCCCAGCCCGCCGGGGCGCTGCTCGCATTCTGCACGGCCGGCGTTCTGTTTCTCTCCATCTGGCAGTGCGTGAGTGGCGGGCGGATCCTGGGCTTCTGGCTGGATCATCTGGGCAAGTGGTTCTTCATCACCTTCGGCGTGATCGTGATCATGGCCTGGGTGTTCAAGATTCTCGAAATGAAGGAGATGATCTGATGTCACTCGTCCGGACCCTTCGAACGACCGCGCTGCTCGGCTTCGCCGTCGTCCTGGTCATGATCCAGCAAGGTTGTTTCATCGCACAGCTGGCCGGTGGGGTCGGTCAGAACATCGAGCGATACAAGAAGATCGAAGTCCTGGCCGAATATGACGGCCTGATCGACAAGACCTGTGCGGTGGTGGTCCAATGCGAGCCGTCGATCCTCTACGAGAACGGTTCCGTCTACGGGACGATCGCGATGAACGTCTCCAAGCGGCTTCAGGAGAACGTCAAGGGCATCAAGGTCCTNGATTTCCGNCAGGTNATGCAATGGCAGTATCAGACCCCGAGCTGGTCGATGCTCTCCTACGGTGAGATGGCCGAGGAGCTGGGCGTCGANCGGGTGGTCTTCATCGAGCTCTATGAATTCCGTCTTCATCCCGCCGGAAACAGTTACCTCTGGGACGGCGCGTGTGCCGCGACGCTCGGGGTGATCGAAGAGGACGGCTGGGATCCCGACAGCTTCGCGAAGACCTGGGAGATCGGGGTCAAATTCCCGGACATCCAGGGTGTCGGCCGTGAAAGCGCCACCGCGTCNCAGATNCAGATGGGCCTGATGGCCAAGTTCGTGGATGAGACCTCCTGGGTCTTCTACCGCCATATCGAGGACAAATATCCAGATGCGATCTGATCGAACATTGAATCTTCTTCGTCCCTGTCTGTTNGTGCTGCTGTCCTGCGTGGTNCTCACGGNCTTCACCGGGTGCAACATCCTCGTGCCCGTCACCTACGCGGTTCAGGGANCCGGGCAGAATCCCGCCGAGCATGAACTTGATCAGGTGAAGACNCTGGTCTTCGTCGACGATCTGAACAGCGTGCTTCCGCGGACCGTTCTGCGGGTCAGNCTCGCCGAGAGCATCTCCGAGGAACTGATGCGGCTCGACCTCGTGCCGACGACCGTCAATCCATCCGATGTGATGGCGCTCGTTCGATCACGNGAGCGAAAGAGCAGCCGGAGTTCGATGAGTTCGATCGCCGAGGATGCGGGCGTCTCGCAGATGATCTACATCAAGGTCGAATCCTTCTCCGGNGTCGTTCGATCGACCNAACTGCGACCGACCGCCAGCATCGGAATCCGGGTGATGCACTTCGACAAGGGCGGGCGTGTCTTTCCCNAGACCGAGATCAATTCGACCGGNAGCCGTCCGNTCAGCGTGAGCCTNCGNGAAGTNGACCCTTCGAAACTTCGAAGCTCCTCCGACCGCAGACGTGTCGAGCAGCAGTTGATCTCCAAGCTCGCCTACGAGACCTGCAAGCTCTTCCGCGAACACGAGGCGCGCGAACTCGGAGAGAATCTTGGCATCAAGTGACGACTCCGATCGTTCTCCGCTTCTGCATGTCCTCGAGGGTTCGGCCCGTCCGGGACGGATTCGTCGCGTGGAACTCGTCAGACGGATCGCCGGAGACGACGCTCTGGTGCTGGGGTCGCTGGATGACGAGTGTCGCTGCAGCGGCTTCGGTCTGAACGCGATCGGCAGCGCGCCCTCGCGCACCCTGGGACGCGCCCTCGAGGCGCTCNTGNACCGNTCTGATGCACGAGGATCACGTCGCCCGGTGCCCTGCACCTGGTCGCTCTCGACCGCACTGCGGGTCGCCTCCGAGGTGTCTCGTGTCATCTTCGTCGCCGATGGGAGGGTCCCCGTCGAGTTCGATCCGATCCTCATGCANCGCCTCGACGTGATCGTGCCTTGCGAGCGATTCATCGCCGGCTGGAAAGCCGCCGGCGTGCACCGCGTTCGCACGGTGACNCCGGGCTCTCTTCCCGTGGGCGCCACCGTGCGTGCCGATCCGAACGGAGCCTTCCGGCTCGGCATCGAACCCGACGAGNNCGCCGCCGAGGAGGATGCGATTCTGCTGGTGCATCGAGCCGGTCTCATGTACTTCACCGGATCCGATCTGCGGATCAGGNTCAACCGGCATTCGCGTCATCTCNACCACATGCTGGACTATGCGACCGCCATCGGTTTCGGCGAGGTGATCGAGTCCCTCGGAGACGCCGAGTTCCCCGGTGAGGTCGATGTGATGTTCGTCGCGGGATGTGATGATGTCGCNACCGACGAGCGTGTCCTCGATCATGCCGCNCGTGGCATCATCACGATCGCGCTTCGCGNCGGTGANTCCGGNACCGGGTCCGAACNGACGCTCGNTGNCCACGGTGTCTCNGNNCATCCNTCCCATCTCACNAACACCGGAGCGGACACGCTTCTGGAGATACTNGANTCGGACGAGCCGATCGAACCGTTGCGTCATGCCGCNCGTGGCTTCGCATCAGGGCGTGATGCGCGCAGCTGGGCNCANGAACTGCTCGACACGCTCGAGTCCCCCGCCTGAGGGCGCCGATNGGTTCGGACCGGGCGGACACACCCCGGTCATGNCGANTCGAGCNCCNNGAGAAGCGTCTGCGCCGAATTCCGGTAGAGNTCGATGAGAAGGTCCTTNGGAAGTCGGTGGCATNCCACCGTCGGTGCGGCATCAGGTGCGTATCGTNCGGGAGCGACCATGTGAAGATCNGGGTCGACGATGGGGGACTCGAAACGACCTTCGCCTTCGAACATCCTGCGCAGGGTCGCATATCGGCTGGCGTAGAGATCGAACGCCTGCTGCCTGTTGCCGGCCTTCGCCGCGAGTTCATTGTCGTCGCCGTCTGTCTCCAGATGAGCATCGACCACCACGATGTCGGATCCGAAGAACACTCTGCCGCGCCATTTCATGAGAAAGGCGATGAGTTCATCCGTGGGCGTGGCGCCGAGTTCACGCAGCATCCATTTGCAGGCGCTGGTGTCGAGATGGAGGTTGGCGTGACGATCCATCAGGCCGTCGAGAAAAGTCAGATCCTCCGGTGACCCGCCGAAGTGTGCGGCGATCCAGGGACCCGTGAAGTCATCGAGCATCCGCTCCAGCGGTCGGTATTGATCGTGCTTGGTTCCATAGCGTTCGGCATCCGAGTACTTGGCCTTGAACCAGGTGTCCGGATCGGCGACATGCGTCATGATGGCCATGCCGAGGCTCTGGCCCAGTTCGGCGGCCGCTCGGTAGCGGGGGGAATCCAGGGCCAGCATGCCCGGCGCACCCCATTCGAGTTCCGCATCCCGCATTCGCGGGGCGGCGAAGAGTTTCATCAAGGTCGCGCCCTGGTCGTGGAATCGGCGGATTCGATCGAGAAAATCCTGGCCGAAGGCCTCGCATCTGTCCGGATTGGTCCAATCCGGCACGGCATTGAATCGAATGCGATCTCCCAGGACCGAGCGGACATCCTCGACCGCTTCCAGGCGAGTCATCGAGCAGACGCTCTCCACGCCGAAGAGATCCATCGCCTCCACGTAGAGTTCGGCCGCCCGTCCGCCTCCGATGTGGGCATGCATGTCGATGATCGGGCAGGGAGGTGGACCCAGCCGCTCGGCGTCGATGGCATAGTCGACCCCGAAGCGGTTGCTCGGGCCCCGTCTGTCTGTCTGTTGCTGGGTCTCGCTCATGTGGCGAATGGTAGCGCTCGAACCGGAGTGTCCGCTCTCTTGATCACCCGACTCCGGTGGGGGTCAGATCCATCAGAAGTTCGGTCAGGCTGTTGTCCTCTCCCTCGAGCTGGGCCTGATAGGTCTCGTCCATGTGCGCGGCTCGCACGATGCCCGCATAGAGCTCGCAGTCGGCATCGATGTCGATGTGTCGGGACAGTTCACATTCGAACCAGGCGAGGGAACCGGCCAGCACGGGAATGCCTGTCGGGGTGTGCTCCACGGAAATTCCCATGAATGAGTCGACCTGATCGATGATCATCTGATCCATTCGTCTCGCGTGGGCCAGGGCGATGCCGTCGACCGCCGCCACAGTGAACATTCTGCTGTCTCTGATGAGCGGGCTCAGGGCCATTCCCTTGCGCACCGAAACCATCAGCATGGCGGGAGAGTTGGCGCACGGCATCACGAATTCAGCAAGGACGCCATGGCTCTTATCGGTGCCACTGGCGGTCAGAAAAAACGGATAGCCGTACAGATGGGCCATCGCTTCTGGAATGTTCATGTCGTCATCTTTCCTCTTGAAAAAGTTTTTTTCAAGTGATCCACGTTCTCGGAGTCTCATTCGCTGACTTGGACAAGCCCTTGTCAGGGTGAGGTTTAAGCATCCCCCAGTTAACCATGGGAAATGAAAAATACGAGTCTCTTTAAAATATATGGGGGAATAGTGGGGCAAAATGTTGAATGGTGGGGGGAAGTGGGGTATTCTCCATCCGTTCCCGGACCTTTGAAAGGTAATGATGCGTGCTCTTCCTCGGCGAATACGACTACACGATCGACGCAAAGCAGCGGCTGGCCATCCCGGCCGAGGTGCGAGATGTGTTGAATCCCGAGGTGCACGGGGCCGCCTTCATCGCAGCCCCCGGGGGCAATGGCTCTCTCTGGCTGTGGCCGGAGAAGACCTTCGAGCGACTGTCGACGGAATTCGACAGCTCCCTGCTCGGGGACGATCAGCTGGACGATTTCGAACGTCTCATGTTCTCCCAGGCGGCACGAGTGCCCCTGGATTCCGCGGGACGTGTCCGCCTGCCGGCTCGATTGCTGACCCAGTACGGTTTGAAGGATTCGGTGAAGGTGCTCGGCGTGAGAGATCACCTGGAGCTGGTGGATCCGGTCGAGTGGGAAGCCGAGCGCAAGCGTCTCGAGCCCGCCAAGGAAGAAATGATCAAGAGTGCGCGGCGGACGATGGCCGATCGTCGCAGAAAGTTGGACCAATGAGGTGGATGACGAGTCGGACAGCTTGTCGTTTCCTCGGAAACCTGTCGACCCCACGTTCATGGACGGCTCGTGGGGCCGCGCTGGGAAACATCGAAAGCCATTCAGAAACTCGCGTCGGAACGGACTCCGGTTTCAAGCCAAGGACGGCACGCGCTTTCGATGACTGCTCCATTCGGGTGAGCAGAGGGTTGTGTACGCACCGCTTTTCCAGACCAATCAGCCTGAGCTGCTCGTTGTTCCGCAGCCTGGCATCTCTCTTGCCTCCCGGCATGGACAGCCATTGGAGGCACGGGCTCTCGAGCCCGTGAACCATGGCCGCCGACCTTTCGAGGAGACGCGGCACACACCAGCCATCATCACTCGTGATGGCGACGAACATCGGGCCCGGCAACCAAGGTTGTCGGGCCCGTTTCGTTCGTTCAGAAGTGTTCGAATCGGCTCGCTACTCCGCGGCGGGGCGGATCTTGCCGAGCACCGAATTGGTGTCTTCGCCGCTGGTCGCGATCTGATCCGCGATCTCGCGTCGATGGACCTCGATCTTGCGTGGGAACTCGAAGGCCACGCGGACTCTGTCACCCTTGATGGTGGCGATGCGCACAATGCCCAGCGGGGCCGCGGGGTCTCCGATGACGACTTCTTCGCCTTCTTTTCGTGTGATGACAAGCATTCTTCAGGCCTCCTGCCGATCCACATTCTGGATCGAAGCGCGATCTCTGCGCTTCTGGATGCGCCCTCCGGGTCGGACATGTGACCCCCGGGACGTCTTCTGCATTGGTGTTTCTTCCCACAAAGCCTACCGGAGTTGAAGTGAGAATCGAGTGTTCATCCGGTGATTGGCCATGGAAGATGACGCTCGGTCAGGCCGTTCCGATGGCGCTCCCGATCCACCAGGCCACGTGTATCTCGTCTCTCTGCGTGAAAAGCCGTTTATTCTTGGACTTTGTGTCGCACGCCGCGTCTCATCCTCTTCATGGCGTCATCCACGAATTTTCCACAGAAACAGACAGCTTCTCGCGCGATGGTGCCTTCAAGCGAGTCATCATGTCGTCACTCGGATGGATGGGTGATCGGCCTGAGCGTGGGGAGCCGCTGGGTGTCACTGGTGTGATCAGATCTCGGCTTCGACTCCGGTGACTTCCTTGATGCGTTCCTTCAGAAGTCGTTCGATGCCCTGATGCAGCGTGTGCGAGCTTGAAGGACAGCCCACGCACGCTCCCAGAAANCGGATGCGNACCACCCCTTCNTCGGTGACCTCGACGAATTCGATGTCCCCATCATCNTCCTGNATCATGGGCCTCATCAATTCGAGAACATCNCGAACACGNNCTTCGAGTTCGNTGNTGCCGGTGTTTCGTTCGANGGGTTCTTCGGTCATGGGTNNGCGTNTCCTTCGCTCTCGTNNCGANTNCATGATAGATGAGATNCACGCCTCATGCCAACGAATGGNGNAANCCACATAGAATATNANNCAATTGATCNNCATCTTCAACNGGAACCNNTNCATGACGCATGCCAAGCACTTCGCCTTGAACTCGACTTCACACNGTGGACGCNCACTGCGNACNNGCCTGATGTGGATGNCNTTGTGCGCCGTTCTGGCCTCATGTGCNGGTGGNGGTGGTGCGGACCCNATGAAGACGCTCAAGTCGACCAACAAGTCCGCCGCCACCCATCTNGATGCCATGGCTCGTCTGGATGGTCCCGTGCCGAGTCCCGCGTACCTCGCGATGCTCGAGGACATCGTCCTGAGCACGCGCTACCTNCTTCCGGTTCGAAAGGCCGCGTTCAGTCGGCTTGCACGCAGNGCGCCGGACACGCTCGATGAGATTCTGATGATGACCCTCAATCGNCTCGAACCCGCCGAGTTCCGTGCNTGGGCCATCGAGCAGGCAGGGGCCCTCGGNCGNGAGAGACTCACCAAGGCGATCATCAGATCCTGGGCCACCCCCNTGCCGATGCTTNANGCNAGCGAGGTCAGGCCCGAGGAGCTNGCCCTGCAGCGACTCANCGGGGGTGGAAAGNTCTCGCTNNCCCTCATCGACACNATGCTGTCCGCGAGCCCCATCACTGAAGCGAATCTTCGGGCGAGATGCTGGGAGCTTCTGGTCACNCANGGCGAACCCGGNCAACTCGANGNGCTCGTCTCCGACGANGATCTGATCGGTGGTGATTCGATGNTGCTCGACATGCGGGCGTCGATGCGAGAGCTTGGCGTGCTNCCGGGGAATCGNGAGGAGATTCTCTGGATCCGNGAATTGAGNAAGCCTCGTTATCAAACCTANTGGAGCAACGTCGCCANNGCGCTGGCNCAGCTCNCGGANGANNGACGCANGGATCTGAAGCCCCGGCACCTCGCGGTCGCGGAAGCCGCTCATCGTCATCGTCCGGAACTTCTGNNCCTGNCGGACNAGCAGCTCTACGAGCTNCTCGATCAGGAGATCGATGAGAACGGCCGGCGATACAAGGCNGATTTCTCGGGATGGAACATCNAGGTCTCCGAACGTCTCTCCGATGCACGGAAGTCGCTTGTCTGGGGGGATCTGGCCGCCATGCTCCTCGCTCGAGAGGCTCTGCGCAGCCAGCCTTTCGTGGCGCACGTCTTCGACTTCGCGGATCGCGACATGGTCGATCGCACCACCGAATTCGGCGGGATCGTCCAACTCGACCCCGACGGTCGATTCGAGCTGCTCGAGTANCAGCCANGGGCCCGNGTGGCNGACGACCGNTANCTCGCATCNTCGAAGNTGTTCAAGGACGGATACACCGCGCTCTATCATTTTCACAANCATGCGCAGAAGTATCGCAACGAACGCNANGCCGGNCCNCATCTCGGTGATTTCNAATACGCCGATGANACCGGGGTGAACGGTCTGGTCTTCACCTTCGTCGACGAAGAGACGCTCAACGTCGATTTCTATCGCGAGGATTCNTTCGTGGTCGACCTTGGAACGATCACCCGACCCGAGAACTGATTCTTCGGTCTCTCATCGAGCANGCTTCTTGAACCTTCCCGTTCTCATCCTGATCGTCTCCCTGCTTCTGGCCGCTGANGGGTTCGGTGGCNTCCACNCGGGCGAAGGNGCATGGTCGTGGATTCTGCCGCTGANCGCNTTGTCGCCCGCNGTTCTCGGTGTCATGNTCGAGATGGTNGTGATNCGACGGACGATCGAGGANGCCTCGGCCGGTTTCATCTCCTCGATTCGTCGCGCGACACTNCGTTTGAGAATCCTNCAGTGGGTGTCCGTGCTGTGCTGTGCGATCGCACTGCTCGTGTTCGGCTGGCTCGAACTGATCCGATCATTCACCGGTGATCTGATTCTGATCGACGAGCTGCTTGGAATCCTGCCGGGACTGTGTCTTCTGGCGTTGCTGTGGCTGGTGCAGTGGCCCCTCGAACGTCTCGTCCAGGAGTCGCTTCTCATGCGTCGACTGGACATGGGTCTTCCGATCCATCCGATNCCNTCCCGGTGGGGTCATGTNGTCCAGCGCGCTCGCACCCACATGTTTCTGATTCTCGTTCCNATGCTGACGATTCTTCTCATGCTCGAGGCGCTGGAGGCGGGTGCGAATCTCATCCTCGAGGAGGATGTGCGAGAGACGTGGTCGGGCGTCCTGAGAACCAGCGCGGCGCTCGTCGCTCTGCTTCTGGTCCCGGCGGTCCTGATGCGTGCCATCGGCGCCGGTCCCCTTCACCCCGGGGGCCTTCGCGACATGATCCTCACGACGCTCAAGGACGCGAACGTGCGTGCGCGCGACGTCATGCTGTGGCCCACCGGGGGNACGATGGTCAACGGAGCGGTCATCGGCCTGATTCCCTCGAGGCGCTTCGTGCTGCTNACNGACGAGCTNCTCNAGCGACTGCCTTCCGGNCAGATCCGTGCCGTGGTNGCNCACGAAGCGGGCCACATCCGTCATCGTCATCTTNCNTGGACGATCGTNTCGCTNCTNGCGCTGGTNGGAACCATCGGNGTGNTCNTCGAATGGAGTCTCGCGTTNCTGCTTCCCTNNCTGATCGATTGGTTCGGTGCGCCGGTGCGGANGATCGGCNCNCTGGAAGTGATCGGGNTCATGCTCGTGGTNGTNCTGACNNTNCTCTGCTTCGGATGGATCTCGCGACGATTCGAGCTTCAGGCCGATGCCTCCGCCGCGCGNGATCTGACCGTNCGCGGGGGNGTCGGAGACGACACCGCCGCTCNTGAGGGNCGTCTTGACGAGCAGGCCACGNTGTTGATGTGCGGNGCCCTCGATTNNGTCTCGAGGATCAACGGCGTCGATCCGAATCGGCACACCTGGCGTCATGGNTCGATCCGCTGGCGGCAGAATCGTCTGCGCGCCCTNATCGGNACCCGTCTGGAACGGCTCTCCATCGATCATGACGTCCGCCGCATCAAGTTCACGATGNTCATGTTGATGATCTTCCTTGGTATCGTCTGGGTCCAGCAGACGACCTTTCTTGATCCNNTCCTCGCGCAATGANGGNATGACATGACCGAGTTCGACTTCATCAAGATGCATGGTCTGGGCAACGACTACGTCTTCATCGATGTGACCGACGAGGTCGTCGAGGCTCCGCAGCTCCTGGCTCGTCGTGTCTCGGATCGCGTCGAAGGGATCGGCTCGGACGGGCTCATTCTCTTCGAACGCCTGCACGGCTCGGAGTGTGCGCTTCGGATGCGCATCTTCAATGCGGATGGCTCCGAAGCCGAACTCTGCGGAAACGGCATCCGATGTCTGGCTCGGCACGCCTTCGACTCCGGNATGGTCGCGANTCGCGCCTTCGAGATCGAGACCGGNGCCGGGGCGCTCGCCGTGGCCGTCCATCACGAGGCGGATCGTTTTCAGGGCGTCGCGGTGGAGATGGGACGCGCCGCCGTCGCCTTGGGGGATTCGGACGTCTCCCTCCCCGGATTCGATGGAGATCACTCCGCGATCGGAGTTCGAGTCGATCTCGCGAGCCTGCTCGGCGATCACGGTGTCCGTCTCGACCGGGAAGGACTCGACGAGGTCGTCTCCTTCGTCTCGATCGGCAACCCGCATCTGGTGCTCTGGCTTCGCGANTCCGAATCGCTCGATGCGTTCGACCTCGCGCGATTCGGNCCCATGCTCGAACACCATCCGTGGTTCNNGAATCGNATCAACGTNCACGTNGTCCNCGTCGANNCCCCTCGNCNGGTGNCGATGCGCAGCTGGGAGCGGGGAAGTGGNGAGACCTCCGCNTGCGGAACCGGNGCCAGCGCGGTCTGCGTCGCCGGGTTTCTNGAGCATCGGACCGANGACTCCGTTTCAGCGAATCTTCCNGGTGGCACCCTTCATCTCGTCTACGATTCCCTTCANGGNACGGTCCGCATGACCGGGCCNGCCGAAACCGTCTGCACCGGTGTGGTGCGATCCGACGGCACGNTCACCTCCCTCAAGGACACCANCGCATGACCNAGNCCNCCGCANTGCCCCTCGATGACATCGAACGCCGTCTNCGCGACGGCCTGCAGGCCCGTCAGGCCCAGCTGGTTCGCGAACTCGAGGAGATGGTCGCGATTCCATCCGGACAGGGGCACACGCCCGGACTGGACGCGATGCGCGAGCTGCTGGTCGCCCGTCTGGAGGCGCTCGGCGCCACCACCGAGGTTCATGCCGGCGATGCGAGGCCGACCTGGCTGCTCGGTGCGAGTGACGCGGCGCCACCGCCGACCGCGGTCTGTTCGCGCCCGATGGAAGGCGCCGGGCCACGCATTCTCATCGCCGGGCATCTCGACACCGTGCATGACCCCGAGGATGACTTCATCTCGTTGACGCATGAGGCGGACGGCATCTCCCGCGGCCCCGGTGCGGCCGACATGAAGGGCGGCCTTCTGGTCGCGATCGCGGCACTCGAGGCGCTCGACGCCGAAGGCATCGAATGCCACTGGACGTTTCTCTTGAACAGTGATGAGGAGACCGGCACGTTCTGTTCGGAGCGACATCTCGAGGATGCGGCACGGCAGCACGATGTCGGACTCGTCATCGAACCCGCGCTTCCGGACGGNTCGCTCGTGGTGGAACGAATGGGGTCCGGTCAGTTCATGATCGAGGTCGACGGNCTNAGCGCGCACGTCGGNCGCGAATTCGAACGCGGCATCTCCGCGGTGAAGACNCTCGCGCAGGTCATGACCGANGTGCTCGANCTCGCCGATCCCGCCAACGGAAAGATCGTCAACATCGGTCCGCTCNAGGGTGGGGGGGCGACCAACGCNGTGCCNGAACACGCCGCCTGCTGGGGCAACGTGCGATTCGCGGATCCCGAGNCCCAGGCCGCGCTGGCCGCCGAACTGGAGGCGATCGAGACCAGGTGGTCGACCGACGANCACGGGGCNCCGCNTCCNGAGGATCATCTTCCNCGCGTGACGATCAATCGCACCTTCAATCGACCCGCGAAGCCGCAGACCGACGAGGTGACCGCGGTCGCGATGGCGGCGCGTGGTGTTTCGGAAGCGCTCGGCCACGAACTTCCCTTTGCNAAGACCGGCGGCGTGTGCGATGCGAACGTTCTTCAGAACGTGGGACTTCCCTGCATCGACACCCTCGGCATCCGAGGCGGCAACCTCCATCGACGGGACGAGTACGTCGAGATCGATTCGATCTGGGANCGGGCGGCCCTGTTCGCGATCCTGATGAAACGAATCGCCATGGAAGAGACCGATCTGGCGCTCTGACTCCTGTCGCGAGCTTCGTGCCTGGTCCGGAAAAGAAGGGACCTATCTCTCTTGTGACCAACGAGATGACATTTCCCGGTCGGCTTTCGGGGGCGGCAATCCGTTCCTCGCGTCGCTCTGCTAGAATGGCAACGCTATGGCGACCACAAATGAACATCATGACGTGATCGGATCCTCGTTCGCGGCCAACGAAACCGTTCAGGCCTCGATCGAAACGATCTTATCGGAACTCAAGACCGCCCAGGCCTCGATCACCGGGGCCCGCCCCGCGCGAGAGGGCACCACCGAAACCTACGAAGGCTGGCTCCAACGCGCCGCCGACGTGCGCGGGCGTCCCTGCCTCTATCCCTANATAGGGTCCGGCTTCGGCAACGGCCCCCTGGTCGAACTCGCCGACGGCTCGGTGAAGTGGGACATGATCAACGGCATCGGCGTCCACATGTTCGGGCATTCCAATCCCACGATGGTGCGCGCNCAGCTCGAGGCCGGTCTCGCCGACGTCTGCATGGAAGGCAACCTTCAGTTCAACGCCGACATGGTCGAACTGTCGGAGATGATCGCCACCGAAGCGGCNAAGGGNTCGAACATCAAGTACTGCTTCATGACGAACTCGGGNGCNATGGCCAACGAGAGCGCCNTGAAGGTCTGTCAGCAGAAGANNNANGGTGCNCCNCGNATNCTCGCNTTCAACGACTGCTTCATGGGTCGTTCGACNACNATGGCGCAGATCGGCGACTCCGCCGGCGGCCGNGTGGGCATCCCCCAGAACGCACTGGTCGACTACCTGCCGTACTACGACGAACTCGACGGTCCCGCCTCGGGGTGCTACGCGATGAAGCGCCTCGAGGAATACATCAAGCGTTATCCCGGACAGCATTCCTGCTGCATCTTCGAGCTGGTGCAGGGCGAGGGTGGTTTCACCGTCGCGCCGCGCGAGTTCTTCGAACCTCTGATGAAGCGTTGCAAGGAGGCCGGCATTCCCGTCTGGAGCGACGAAGTGCAGACCTTCGGACGAACCGACACCATGTTCCGCTACCAGGGACTCGATCTCGGTGAGTACGTCGACGTCACGACCATCGGNAAGATGAGTCAGATCTGCGCCGCGCTCTACACCGAGGANTTCAACCCGAAGGCNGGCCTGCTCAGCGGNACNTTCTCNTCNTCGACNAGCGCNTTCCGCGTCGGTCATGCCGCGCTCACCACGCTTCGTGACGGCGGCTACTACGGTCCCGACGGCAGGATCGCGAAGCTTCAGGCCGCGTGGCGGGCGCATTGCGACAGACTCGTCTCCGAACACCCCGAGTTCTTCTCACCCGTCGTCGACGCCACCGGGCGCACTTCCGAGAACTACGTNTCCGGCACCGGCGGCATGATGCGACTCACNCCCTTCGGCGGAGACCGCGCCACGATCATGAAGTCGNTGCATGCGCTCTTCCACCACGGTGTGATCGCNTTCCTCTGCGGACACGGCCCGTATCATCTGCGCTTNCTGGCGCCGGTCGGCGTCATGGAACCCGAGCATTTCGACCCGATCTTCGAGATCATGCGCAAGGCGTTCACNTCCGTCGTCAACGACGACGCCTGAGCCNTCACCACCTCACCGAGTCCNCCACTCGACGAGACAAGGAGTCCTTCCGACATGTTTCTGGTCAGACCCGCCCAACTTGANGACGTNGAAACGCTGCTCAAGCTGGCNCGCACCGTNCACTTCGTCAANCTTCCTCCCGACAAGGACGTGATCGCGGGCAAGGTGCTGCGATCCCGCAAGAGCTTCAACGGTGAATATGACGACGATGAACGTCAGCGACTCTTCATGTTCTGCATGGAGGACACCGAAACCGGCAATCTCATCGGTTCCTCGATGATCGTCTCGAGCGTCTCCTGGCCCGGTCACCCGCACACCTTNCTCAAGGTCCGGCGGCGCGAGTTCTACAGCGAGGACCTTCAGAGCGGACAGGTGCATCTCACCCTCGAGTTCGACACCGACGAGACCGGCCCCAGCGAACTCGGTGGTCTGATCCTCGCGCCCGGATACCGTGGCCACGCCCAGAAGCTCGGCAAGACCCTGAGCATGATCCGCTTCCACTTCATCGGTCTCCAGCCGCATCAGTTCAACGAACGNATGCTCGCCGAGATGATGGGNCGCATCTCCCCCGACAGTCGAAACCTGCTGTGGGACTATCTCGGACGACGGTTCATCAACCTCTCCTACAAGGAAGCCGACCTCTTCTGTCAGCGTTCCAAGGAGTTCATGACCAGCCTCTTCCCCAGCGGCGAGATCTACGCCTCGCTGCTTCCCCCCGAGGCNCGCAATCTCATCGCCAAGGTCGGCGACGAGACCAAGCCGGCACGGGCCATGCTTGAAAAGCAGGGGTTTCGCTACGAAGGCGACATCGACCCCTTCGATGGCGGTCCCTATCTCGAGGCCCTGCGTGACGAGATCCCCTTGGTCCGCGCCACNGGTCGCTACGCGCTCATGGGCAGCGAGGGTGGCTTCGATCAGATCGGCATCGTCAGTTTCTGGGGTGAGTCNGGCTTCCGCGCGACCCGTTGCGAGTTCCGCATCGATGGCGATCAGGTCATTCTCCCCGCCGAGGTCGTGGAGGCGCTCGAAGCCTCCGTCGGTGCGATGATCGGTGTCACACCACTCTGATTCAGACTTCATCCCAAGACACGAGGTACGACCGTGACCCAGACGGCCAGCGAACGTTTTCTCACCCACTCGCCAGCGAACCTCGTGGCAGGGGACTTTCGTCCTCTTGCGGGAGGCGATGGTGATGTCGTCCGATCCTTGAATCCNGCCTCCCCCGACGAGGTGGTCTTCGAGTCGCCGGCCAGGCTCGGTGACGTCGCNGATGCGGTCGCCGCCGCCCGGGCCGCGCTTCCCGCATGGAGCGGTCGCTCTCTCGAGGAACGCGTCGCCGTGCTTCGCCGCTGGCAGGAACTGACCAAGGCGAACGCCGATCGCATCGCCGACCTGATCGTCGTCGAGATGGGGAAGGTCCGTGGTGAGTGTCTNTTCGAAGCGAACGCGCTCGGTGGCAAGGTCGACATCACGCTCGGGCCGGAGTCGATCTCCCGCGTGACCGACTACACCGTNCCGGTCAACGAGTCCCGTGACGGGGACTGTCGNTTCAAGCCTCATGGGGTCATGGCCGTGATCGGACCCTTCAACTTCCCCGCCCATCTGCCGAACGGTCACTGGGTGCCGGCGCTCCTCACCGGAAACACGATCGTNTTCAAGCCCTCCGACAAGACGCCCGCGACCGGACAGCTCCTCGCCGAACTCATGCAGCAGGCGCTTGATGAGAGTGGGGCGCCCGAGGGTGTCTTCAACCTGGTGCAGGGCGCCGCCGATGTGGCCTCGACCCTGACCGCCGACCCCGGCATCGACGGCATTCTCTTCACCGGCAGCTGGCCGGTGGGGCGGCACATTCTCGAAGCGAATCTCGACCATCCCGGACGGATCGTCGCCCTTGAACTCGGTGGATCGAACCCCGCGGTGGTGATGCCTGATGCGCATCTTCGGCAGGCGGTGATCGAATGCGCCCGTGCCGCCTTCGCCACCACGGGGCAGCGCTGCACCTGCACGCGACGNATCATNGTNCANGAAGCGATCGCGGACACCTTCATTNCCGCGTTCTGTCGCACCGCGTCCAATCTGCTCGTCGGCCCGGGNGATTCGANCGATCCGGTCTTCATGGGNCCNCTGGTCACNGAAGCGAGCGCTCGNGACGCGCTTGCCTTCCAGAGCGGTCTCGTCGAAGCGGGGGGGTCGATCCTGGTGCAGGCGACNTCGCTCGATCGACCAGGTCACTTCGTGACCCCCGGCGTGGTGCAGGTCGACCGATTCACCGTCGAGAACGACACCGAATGTTTCGGGCCCATCGCGCAGATCGCGATCGTCGATGATCTCGACGAGGCGATCGAGCAGTCCAACGCCACCCGCTACGGACTCGCGGCGAGTCTCTTCAGTGCGGATCGTTCGAACTTCGATCGATTCTTCGCCGAGGTCCGCTCCGGATGCATCAACTGGAACACCGGCACCGCCGGCGCNAGCAGCAAGCTCCCCTTCGGTGGTCTCGGGCACTCCGGGAACCATCGTCCTGCCGGGGCCTTCAGCGTCGATTACTGCGCCTACCCTGTCGCCAGCATGGTCGAGCGCGGCGCCGATGCCGCGGTGCCGGCCGGCATGCAGGTGGATCTTTCCGACGGTTGATCCCCTTCGGGGGGGCCTCAGGCCTGATTTCGAAGAATCAGACTCACGATTGGGGTATTCGCCCCATATCGGTCTCCTNCATTTGTTCCGACAATGTGGATGCACCGTGGGGGTGCTCACCTCCGCATCGCGAAGGGCGGGTCTGTTCCGGGGAGCCCTGCCTCGATTCGTGAAGCGGATGTTTTTCCGTGTTTCGGTTCGTCCGAGGCACTCCCTCATTCAATCCTGAATGAGGGGCGAGGACGCCTTCGGGCGGATCGGGATGTGGATACGGGGGACGACGCCGCGCACGCGCGGCGTCGTTTTTTTNTGCACGTCCCGCNCACCCAGGGACGACTTCATGGCACACTGGCCACATGTCAGACGATCATCCCACCCTGCGTGCGAACATCTCCTTCGTGACTCTCGGCGTGACGGACCTCGNTCGGTCNCGNGCCTTCTATGTCTCGATGGGACTCGAGGAACATCCNAGCAGCAATGANCATGTCGCGTTCTTNGANATGANCGGNCANCTGTTCGCNCTNTTTCCNNNGGCATCGCTCNCGNANGACNTCGGTCGNCCGNCGGGTGANCCGGCCNGCGGTGTCACGACGACGTTTTCACAGAACGTTCATCGGGANGAGGACATCGATCGACTGCTCNCNCACGCCGAGGCNTGNGGNGGNACCGTCATCAAGCNGGCCTCCGCACCACNCTGGGGNGGGATGCGCGGGTACTTCGCCGATCCCGACGGCTTCGTCTGGGAGCTCGCCTGGAATCCGAAGACGCGCATCGACGACGCCGGNCGGGTGCANCTCGGCANGAGCTGAGCCGCTCCGAGTGATTGAATGTCGACAAAGAGGCAGGAGCGCCCCGGGCGCTTCTGCCTCCTTTCAAGCATCGGAGAAGGATGATTGGTGGGTCCGATGTCAGGCGTCGAAGCCTCCCAGAAGGATGTCGCGGACCTCACGATCCTGCTCGGAGTCTGGGGACAGCCCTGCGGTTTGTGAGTTTGTGGATCATCACGCCAAAATCGTCTCTGGTCTTTCGAATCTCCTGTATCGTGGCATCGCGAAAGCGAGTTCATGCATGTCACACGAGTCAATGGGTCCATTCAGCGTCTGCGCCATTCTGGTGTGTACATCCGTCGTCTTCACCCCCGGTCTCGCGGCCGACGATCCGATCTGGAGCGAGGAATTCGAGGTCGACGGACCACCTGACGAGCGGGTCTGGTCCTACGACCTCGGTGATCTCGGAGTCAATCAGGAACTACAGGTCTACACCGACGAAACCGAGAACGTGATGGTCGAGAACGGCTCGCTCACGTTGACCGCGCGAGAAACCTCCGATGGGGGATTCACCTCGGGACGGATCAGGACTCAGGACAAGATCATGTTTCAGTACGGCACGGTCGAAGCCCGCATCTCGATCCCGGATCTCGCGGACGGACTCTGGCCCGCCTTCTGGACGTTGGGCAACGATTTCTCGAGCGTGGGCTGGCCTCGCTGCGGTGAGATCGACATCCTCGAGATGGGGGCCGGCCAGGCGATCGCCGATGACGTCGTCAACCGGCGGGTGTATTCGACATGCCACTGGGATGTCGATGGTCAGTACGCCAGCTATGGTAAGTCTCTCACCGTGGCCGAATCGCTCGACGAGGGCTTTCACGTCTGGCGGATGGAATGGACGCCGCTTGCGATCTCGACCTTCCTCGACGACCAACATGTCTGGACCATCGACATCTCCGACCCGGACGCCTTCAGTGGTCACGAGTTTCACAGACCGCATTTTCTGATCATCAATCTCGCGGTTGGTGGCACCTTCCCCGGAGTCTTCAATTCGAATGATGTCACGGCGTCATTGCCCGCACGGTATCTGGTCGACTACGTGAGAATCTTCGACAACGGGCACACCCTGCTCTCGGGAAGCGGTCTCGAGAATGACGATTGTGCCGTCGATCTCGATGGTGACGGCACGGTCGGCGGTACGGACCTCGCGGAACTGCTGGCTCGGTGGGGAACCGTCGATGAGGACGCGGATCTGAATCAGGACGGCAGCGTCGGGGCCGAGGACATCACTCTGCTGCTCGGGTCCTGGGGTGCGTTGTGCGAATCCTGATGGCGCGCCCCTCGTATCGGCGCGCGTGCCGGGGACGTTTAATCGTGACATCGTGAATGTGAGTCGACGCATGTACGAGGGGACGACGGGGTTTCCCGTACACCGATCGAAGACGGCGTGACATGCTCGAAATCGTGTCTTGTGAGCGATAAAAAGACAGCCATGCATCATTTTCGACGTGAACCTGCATGGAACCATGGAGTTGTGAACGTCAACCTGTATTCTGGATGAAACACCTACGTGACAAGGGGAGTCAGACATGCATCCTTCAACGACAGTGGATCGTCTCATGGGCCTCGGCTCTCGAACCCTCGGGCTTGCGACGCTGCTGGCGACGTTCGTGCTGGCAGGTGCCACGAACCACGCCACGGCTTCCAGTCACGATGACGGCAAGGCGGGGGATGTCCGCGGCCTGACCACCAGCACACTCTCCTCGGACCTGTCCATGGTGGGTCTGAAAAGCGGCCTGGTGGTTGACATCGATGAACCCGTCATCGCGAATGACGGTCGTTCGGCGACCGCGTTCGTTCCGACGGAAGCTGGTGTTCTCGAGTTGAATCTGATTCGGCACAGTGTTCGTGACCGAACGTTCGTATTCGTGGCCGAGCGACTCGGTGGCGAACTCGAGTTCATCGAACCCACGCCAGTGGAGACCTATCGCGGTGTCGTCGCGGGCGACCCCGACTCGATCGTCGCCATCTCCATTCTTCCAGATGGGCTCTGGGGTCTGATTCAGCACGGTGATGGGGAACGGATCTGGATCGAACCGATCGGGCAGAGGGTCGAAGGCGCCGCCGCAGGTGATCATGTCATCTACCGACCTGATGAAGTCGCCCCCCACGATGGCGTCTGTGGGGTGTCCGACGATGCCAAGCCTCGCTTTCCGCTGGCGGGGGAGACCAAGTATCGAATGGCCAGTGGTGCATTCTGTTCCGCTCAGATCGCCTTCGACGTGGACTATCCCTTCTATCAATCCATGAACGAAAGTCTCGAGGACATCGGTCGCCGCATCGACCTCGTCCTGAACACCATGAACGTTCAGTACAACACGCAGGTCGCCATCGACCACAAGGTCACGATGGTCCTCGTGCGGACCTCGGAAGTCGATGATCCCTATCAGAACGGCGTCCCCTGCGGCACCCAGATGGAACTGATCAAGGCTGAGTGGGAGGGTTCATTTCCATTCGTCCTGCGGGACATGGTTCATCTCCTCAGTGAACGCAGCTATGGATCTACCGTCGGATGTCATTTCGTGGGTGTGTTCTGTGGTGGAGGATGGGATGAGGATTGGGGTTTCGGTCTGTCACGAATCAACAGCCCTCATAATCTGAGTCTGTCCACGAATCTGATCGCACATGAACTCGGTCATGGCTGGGGAGCGGGTCATTGCGCCTGCAGCAGTCCGCCATTCACGATGAATCCCATCAACAATTCCGCCAACAACTTCCACCCTCGTGATGGTGGTCCCAATGGAATGCTGCATCAAAAGGTCTTCCCGGGCAGGGGAGGGGGGGGAAGCCTGTTGAATGGACTGGGCTTGGATTGTGTCCATGTGCTTCCAATCCGAGATACCGTGCACCACATGGCCCCGGC
>PAQN01000016.1 GCA_002709755.1 Phycisphaerae bacterium | reverse complement strand
ACCCTTGACACGAAAGTGCATCAAAAATACGTACCCTTACGCAGAAAGTCGTCGTCGAATCGAAGAACGCTTCGGTAGTCGCGGATGGATCCTCCGCCATCGCTGTATCCGCCGATGTAGGTCTCAAGCTCGAAGGTCTCGAGTGCGATGGGGTCCGGAAGAGGAACGCGTTCGCGTGAGAAGACCATCTCGATGTCCTTCCAGGCGCCATCGGCGGATTGGACGCGCACCATGGTCGGAGCGTAGAGCCCCTTGAATCGACCGAGAAGATCCGAAGGCCCTTCGAAGGGATATTTCTGGAATCTCAACCAGGTCGGCTCGATTCCGGGCGCGATCGCTCGAACCCAGGAATTGAGATTCCCCATGTCACGATCTCGCTGGGAGGCCGGAACGATCAGGGGCGCCTCGCTCGCCACCGCCCGAGGAAAATACTCGTCAACGGTGAGAAAGAGCTGGTCACGAATCTTGACCGGCGCACCCACGACGATCGGCAGGACACGAGGCTCGGAATCTCCGATCCTCAGGATCGCACGAAGAAGCTCGGGTTCGGGGCCGGCCACGAACAACAGACGAGCGGATCCCGATCCGGGGGTGTAGGTCACGGTGATCGAATCATCCTGGATGCCGCTCTCAGAGGGCGAGGCTTCCGGGTCGTTCGGGTCGATGTCGCGAGTGAGTTCGGGATCATCGAACACCCATCGCCGGAAGGAGCCGGTGGGCGTGGTGATGTCCGCGAAGAGCACGGAGACGGTGGCCTCATCAAGGGTGAGATCATCCTGCTTCCCGGACAACATCACCCGATAGGTTCCGTCTTCGAACAGCCAGGGCTTGCCATCCGAGAAGCTGTCCACGGTTCGAGTCTCGTCGACCCCCAGGCTTGGAATCGACACGGTGATCGTCGCAGGACTTTGCAAGGTCTCGAAACGCGACTCGTCGTTGATGTACTTGAAATTGAGCACACCATCCTCCGCCTTGGCGAGTTCGGGATCGAACGCCTCGAGGCGCACACTGGAAGTCGGGGCGCCCGGAGAGGAGAGGGAGATGTCGATGATCGGGTTGAGGGGGGCGTCAGCGGTGCCCGGCTCGAGTCGGGTCTGCATCTGAGCGTATCTGAGATAACTGTCGATCATCAGATCGGTTCCGGCGAGGGGATCCTCCGGTGAGACGGATGGCACCAGGACCGAGAGTGGATCCTCTGCTGCAAGCCCTCGATTTCCGACCTGGAACACACTCGAGGAATCCGCGACGTAGTCGTTGTAGAGCGGAACGCCGCGCTTGTCAGGGTTCAGAGGGGTCGAAGCCGGCACGGGACGTTCGATCCAGCGCGTGGTTCCCTTCTCACGAAGGTAGACGGCCCAGTTCTTGGAAAGCGCCTCGCTGAGAAAGAACTCGTCCTGCGGTGCGTATTGAAGGGAGATCTTGAGCGTGGGTTCGAGGAGACGTTCTCCGGTCACCTTGACCGCTCGCTGCATGGGCTGATCAGGGTCGCCGGTGTTGATCAGATCCTCGGTGAATTCCGGATAGCCGGCCAGGACCTGCCGAATGAAACGCTGCTCGAATCCATCGACCATCAGGTTGACGCTGAAGACCCGACTGCCTGCATCGTCACCGGAGAGCAGTTCCCAGTCGGGGTCGGTTCCGAGCACGGAGACGATGACCGGCGAACTCGGGTCACCGATTTCGATCGAATTGCCGGGGAAGGGAATCAGAAGATGTTCTTCACCGACGGTCTCGCCGGTCTCGTCGACCATGCTCATGGCCAGGACCCGTCGTGAGACCGGCGTGTCACCTTCGACCTTGGTGCCGAAGTAGATCAGACTTCCGATGATCAGGATCACGATCCCGCTGTGAATCATCCAGACACCGAGATTGATGACGGAGAACCGGATCCGNCGGAGCGTGGTGACGANCAGGGANAGTGCGATCATCGTGACGAGAATGTCGAACGGCCACCAGTGGAACCATTCGAATTCTGTCATTTCAAGCAGCCGNTGCTGNCTGANCTGACGNTGCTCCCAGGCATCCGCCGAGAAGATGTTCACGCTCACGGGNTAGACCAGGCCCGCCGAACCGANGGCCATGTAGATGAACANCAGGACNAGCAGAAANATGCCGAATCTGACACTGCTGAACAGATCGAGNAGNGGCTCCAGAGACCACACTCTGGCCTTCNCGAATGNCNNGGNANNCGTGTCGNCGNNTGCCGNATCNGNGGCGGACNGNGTCTGAGGCGNATGNTCTTGGGANGTGTTCATGNAACGATTGCTCATTGACNAATGATAGCCCGAAGGNAGCCNCCCAAGCCTGCTGAAATGGNNGCAAGTGCCTATGATCTNGAGAACNGAATTCTACCCCCTANCAGTCNTGAACGGAGTAAGGANCATGTCCATGACCATTCCCNAGCGCATCGCGCTCATCGGTCTCTGCCTTGCGGTCACAACCCCCNTNGTCGNATGTCAGAAAAGCCCTGNCACATCGNNGGACACGAAGACAGCNTCGNNCACCCNGGACACCNCCAAGCCCGNTCAGGANGCGACCGAGGAGGCACGGTATGAATTCGTGATGCTGGAGACCACCAAGGGGAACATCCTGCTCGAACTCGATCGGGCACGGGCTCCCATCACCGTTCGCAATTTCCTGAGTTACGTCAAGGACGGAACCTACAACGGAACGATCTTTCATCGGGTGATGTCGGGGTTCATGATCCAGGGTGGAGGATTCACACCCGACATGGTCAAGAAGCCGACCAGGGCGCCGATCCGGAATGAGTGGCGCAACGGCCTGAAGAACGATGTGGGCACCATCGCCATGGCCAGAACCCAGAATCCCGACTCGGCCACCACCCAGTTCTTCATCAACGTGGTGAAGAATGCCAGCCTCGACCAGCCGATGTCGGGAGGCGCAGGATACGCGGTCTTCGGCAGAGTGGTGATGGGAATGGACACCGTCGAGAAGATCCGATTCACTCCCACGGGTGTGACGGCCAATGCAAGCGGCCAACCGATGAAGGATGTGCCCACCACGGTGATCGAGATCGAGAAGGCAGTCCAGGTGGCGCCCGATGCCGCCAGGCAGATGCTTGATAAAGCGGCTGAAACCACGAAGAGCGAAGGCTGAACCGGGATCACTCCCCGAACGAGATTCCCTGAGCGAGTGGCAGATCATCACCCCAGTTGAGGGTGCAGGTCTGTCGTCGCATGTACTGCCTCCAGGCGTCGGAACCCGATTCCCGTCCACCACCCGTGTCCTTCTCTCCACCGAACGCGCCGCCGATTTCGGCCCCGCTGGTGCCGATGTTCACATTGGCGATCCCGCAGTCACTTCCCAGATGGGAGAGAAAGCGCTCGGCCGTACGCATCGAGTCCGTGAAGATGGCGCTGGAAAGCCCCTGATCCGCGCTGTTCTGGAGTGCGACGGCCTCCTCGTAGGAATCAACGGTGAAGACGTAGAGAATGGGAGCGAAGGTCTCATCCCTGGTGATCTTGGGGTGAGCGCCCTTCGGCACTCGGATGATCGTGGGNTCGACGAAGAANCCCTCTCGANCNGACTGCCGCTCGATGCCCTCGACGCCNCCGCAGAGNACCTCGCANCCNTCNCCNCANGCCGCCTCGATCGCATGNCGCATGGCCGCGACCGCCTCGTCTCGNACNAGCGGGCCCATCAGCGTCGNNTCGTCGAGCTGATGNCCGATCGGGACGGACGCNTAGGCGGGAAGAAGNGCCTCGAGGACGCCTTCCACACANTCGGAATGNCAGATCAGACGACGGGTCGAGGTGCATCTCTGCCCCGCGGTTCCGACCGCNCCGAAGAGAATGGCTCGAGGGACGAGCGACATGTCGGCATCCGGCATCACGATCATCGCNTTGTTGCCACCNAGCTCGAGCANGGTCNTGCCGAGTCGNCCCCCCACCACTTCACCNACNCGACGNCCCATGCGACAGGANCCGGTGGCCGAGATCAGNGGNAGACGNCGATCGGCGATCATGCGTTCACCGACTTCGGCATCGGTGCCGATGACCAGCCCGAAGACGTCGGCGGCATCACCTGCGGTCGGTTGGAACACATCCTGGTCCTCCATGACACGACGCGCGAGGTCGTTCATCGCCATCGCGGTCAATGGGGCCACCAGCGAAGGCTTCCAGATCATGGTGTCGCCGCAGACGGCTGCCAGCATCGAGTTCCATGCCCAGACGGCTGCCGGGAAATTGAACGCGGTGATGATGCCCATCGAACCGATGGGATGCCACTGCTCGTACATGCGATGCGACGGACGCTCGGAGTGCATGGTGAGGCCGTACAGCTGGCGCGAAAGTCCCACGGCGAAATCGGCGATGTCGACGCATTCCTGCATCTCGCCGATGCCCTCCGCTCTGATCTTTCCGCTTTCCAGAGAGACCAACTCGCCCAGCGGCTCGATCTCCTCACGAAACGCGTTGCCGATGAGACGCACGATCTCACCCCGCTTCGGTGCGGGAAGCATGGCCCACTCCGGCTGCACCGCCCGAGTTCGAGCGACGACATCCTCGTAGACCAGCCCGTCATCGAGACGGACGGACGCCGTGACCGACCCGGTGCCGGGATCGATCGAGTCGATCGAATCCGCGGTACCTGATGGACAGAGACGAGGGTTGTCGGCGATGCCGGTGGCGAGGAGGATCCGTGACGCTTTCTCGGTGGTATTCATGGCATCAGGGTACCCCATCGGAGGCCTGGGGTCGCTACCCTTTGTGCGGAGGAATTCATGCCACTCGACAGAAATCAGATCACCGCTCGCGCCGCCCTCGAACTTCGGGACGGAAACTACGTCAATCTCGGGATCGGGATGCCCACACTGGTGGCGAATCACGTGCCGGAAGGCATGACCGTCTGGCTCCAATCCGAGAACGGGATGCTCGGCATGGGGCCCTTCCCCCACGAGGAGGACGTCGACCCCAACCTGATCAACGCAGGCAAGCAGACCGTCACGGGTGTCGAAGGACACAGCTTCTTCTCGTCATCCGACAGCTTCGGCATGATTCGCGGCGGCCACATCGATCTGGCCATTCTCGGTGCGATGGAAGTCAGCCAGGAAGGTGACATCGCCAACTGGATGATTCCCGGAAAGATGGTCAAGGGCATGGGAGGCGCGATGGATCTCGTGGCGGGCGTCAACAAGGTGATCGTCACGATGGAACACTGCAACCGAAAGGGCGCCCCCAAGATCATTCCGGAGTGCACCCTCCCCCTGACCGGACTCCGATGCATCGACATGATCATCACCGACCTCTGCGTCATGGTCATGGATGAGGAATGCCGTCGATTCCGAGTGACCGAGATCGCACCCGGGGTGACTCGAGAGGAGATCGAATCGAAGACGACCGCGGAACTTCTGTTCGCGGACGAACTCCGGGACATCGCCACCGCCTGACCACTGGAAAGACCCTGAACCATGATCCGAAACATCGTTCTCGCCATGCTGATCTGCCTCTTCTCGAGCCACCTCTTCGCCGTCGACGAGCAAGGTGGCGACTTCAGACCTCTGTTCAACGGCGAGGACCTGGAAGGATGGGTCAACGTCAACGGGGCCCCGGACACGTGGCGTGCCGAGTCGGGCATGCTCCGATGCACGGGAAAACCCATCTGCGTGCTTCGCACGGATCGCATGTATGAGAATTTCATCCTCGAACTGCAGTGGCGCCATGCCAGCCCCAGGGGCAATGCGGGCGTCTTCGTCTGGAGCGACCCACTGCCGGCGAAGGGGGTCCCCTTCACCCGTGCGGTCGAGGTGCAGGTGATGCTCGGACTCGAAACCGAGAACTACACGAGTGAGGGCGACATCTTCTCGATCTGGGGAGCGACCATGACTCCGGAACGTCCGCATCCCGCCGGATGGGAGCGGTGCCTGCCGAGCGAGGCGCGCACCAAGGGCGCGGGTGAGTGGAACGACTATCGCATCACCTGCCTCGACGGGACGATCTCCCTCGAAGTCAACGGCAAGAAGGTCTCGGGCGGATACGACGTCAATCCTCGACGTGGGTACATCTGTCTGGAGGCGGAAGGCACGGAGATCGACTTCAAGAACATCCACATCAAGGAACTGCCCTCGAGCAACTCACCACTGGCCGAAGTTGCCAACGATGCCGTCGGATTCTCGACGCTCTTCAACGGTCTCGATCTCGATGGGTGGAACGCCGCCGACATCGCTCCCGAAGCGTGGACGGCGAAGAACGGCAGAATCGTCCACGACGGCAGCGCGGGCGATCTGTGGTCGAAGAAGAGCTACGGAGACTTCGTGCTCATGGCCGACTGGCGCTGGGTCGGCGAGTCCCAGGGCAAGAAGGAACGACCGATCATCGGCGCCGACGGCCGGAACACCGGTGAGACCGTCGAGCTCGAGGAACGGGACAGCGGCATCTACGTTCGTGGCAGCAGCAAGAGCCAGATCAACATCTGGGAATGGCCGGCCGGATCCGGCGAAGTATGGGGCTACCGCACCGATGAATCGATGTCGGACGAGGTCCGAGCCGCCTGCACGCCACGCAGCCGGGCTGACGCCCCCACCGGTTCCTGGAACCGCTTCATCATCACGATGCGTGGCGACCGTCTGACGGTGAATCTGAACGGCGTGACGGTCATCGAGAACGCCCCGTTGCCGGGCGTCGCCAAGAGCGGTCCGATCGCACTGCAGAGCCACGGCTCCGCGATCGAGTTCACCAATCTCTTCATCATGGAACTTGAACCGGAAGACGGCTGAAAGCCCGATCAGTCCTAGGTCGATTCCATCCAAGCGTCGGCGCAACGACCGGCGCTCTTGGTGTCGACGTCGCCACCCTTGATCTCGTACTGACCGACCCACTCCCTGTCCCGCACCCGACGCACCGCTTCGAGAAAACGGTCGACGTCGTGCTCGTTGTTGAAGAGACCGAACGAGACTCGAACCGCACCGGGCCGGACGTCGGATTCCTCCGTCACGCCACCCTGCGCCTCGAACAGCGTGTCGGCATGCACGTGCGCGCAGAAGCGCCCGTTGCGGACCGCGATCGCGTACTCGGCGCCGAGGACGGCGGAACAGAGAAGGTCGCTCACGCCGTCGACGTTGAAGGGAAGGATGCCGACACGATCCTCGAAGGAATCAGGGCCGTAGATCGTGATCCCATCCATCTCGGACAGTCCCTTCCATGCACGGGAGAGGAGGCGTTGCTCGTGCTCGCGCACTCGCTCCATGCCGACACCCGAGAGAAAGTCGATGACACTGGCAAGCCCGATGACACCCGCCACGTTCGGCGTTCCACCCTGGTGCCGATCCGGTGATGAAAGCCATTCGACCGAATCGGACTCGACGGTCGAGGCGGTCCCCCCACCCGGAAGGTACGGAGGTGCTTCGTCGAAAAGCGTTCGGGGGCCGTACAGAAAACCGATGCCGAACGGGGCGTACATCTTGTGCCCGGCGGCGGTGATGAAATCGATGTGGCCGGGATCGTCATGCGGCCGTACATCGACCGGAGCATGCGCCATCAACTGAGCGCCATCGACGCAGATGAGGGCCCCATGGCGATGAGCCAGCTCGGCGATCTCGTGGATCGGAGGCATCCATCCGGTGACGTTGGCGGCCCCCGTGACGGCCACGAGCTTCACCTGCTCGGTGCGCAGAACCTCCTCGAGGACCGACATGTCGAGACACATTCCGGCATCGAGTCCGATTCGAATCACCTCGCTGCGCCCACGATGNGGGAGATCGTTGGAATGATGTTCGAGATCGGTGACCACGACCTTGCCCGGNAGATGCGCGACGACGTGCGCCACCAGNTCGCAGGCATGNGTGGTGTTNGAGGTGAAGACCACGCATCCNTCATCAAGATTGCCACCGATGAAATTCGCNCAGGTCTCGTAGGCCTTCTCGAACCGATCGGTCGCGGAACGAGCNAGGGAATGCGTGGCACGATGAACGTTCGAATACTCNAGACCGAGGAACTGAAGGTATGCCTGCAAGGCCGTGGCGGGCGGATGAGTGGTCGCCGCATGATCCAGATAGATCAGCGGACGCGACAGGCCATCGGTGCATTCGATGCGTGCGGTGGTGATGGGGTAATCACTGCGAATCGAGTCCCAGTCACTCAATACCACGGCGGATGTGGGACTCGCAGGCGCCCCATGCTCGGGCGTGGCGAGTTCCATGGTTCCCGTTCGGATCGGATGTCCCGCCTCGCGCCAGGCTTCGATCCCGCCGGCAAGCGAACGCACCCTGCTGAACCCCATCGAACCGAGCGTCTGCGCGGCGAGTGCGGAACGCTTGCCTGATTCACAGTAGAGCACGACATCCGCGTCATGATCCAGAGCGATCGTCTCGACCAGTTTTTCAAGTCGCCCTCGCGGCGTGACCAAAGCGCCTTCGATCACCCCTGAGGCGGTCTCATCGAAATCACGCACGTCCAGCAGCTGGAGACCCGAGGCAAGCTGGTCGGCCAGCTCGCCGGGCTGGATTTCCCGGATCTGCGAGCGAGCGCACTGGCTGAGCTCGGCGTACGTCGCGGAATGGGTCTGGGATCCTTCAAGTGTTGACATGCACCCAGTCTACCAGCAAGCGCTCGAAATGGTCACGCCCAATAAGCAGACGAAGGGCCCTGGCGGGCCCTTCGTGGAGGAGCTGTTTCGGCGGATCCAGAACGCGTGATTCAGAATTCCTTCTCGCGATGCTGCATCTGAGCCTTGAGGCGGGAAAGGATGGAGGAGTGCATCTGACTCACTCGACTCTCCGAGAGATCGAGCGTGAGACCGATCTCCTTCATGGTCATCTCCTCGTAGTAGTAGAGGATGACGATCAGCTTTTCCGCCCGCGCCAGACCCTTGGTGATCAGAGTCTGAAGGTCCTGTCGTTGCACCGTGTTCAATGGATTCTGCTGACGGTGGTCCTTGATGACGTCGATCTCACGGACATCCTTGCTGGAGTCGGTCTCGAACCACTTCCGGGTCAGACTGACCACACCGACAGGCTGTGAATCGCGAATCACCTTCTTGTACTCGGAACTGTCGAGCTGCATGTGCGCGGAGATCTGCTCGTCGGAGGCCTTGGCTCCGGTTCGCATCTCGATCGCACGTCGGGCCTGATCGACCTTGGAGCTGCGCGCACGAACAAGACGAGGAACCCAGTCCATGTGTCGCAGCTCGTCGAAGATCGCACCCTTGATTCGAGTGCCGCAATAGGTCTCGAACTTGACTCCGCGTTCAGTGTCGAACGCCTCGATCGCATCCATCAGACCGAAGATGCCGGCCGACATGAGATCCTCGACCTCGACCTCGTTGGGAAGACGCATGTGCATGCGTTCCGCGGTGTACTTCACGATGTCGTAGTACTTCTTCGCGAGAAAATCCCGCATCGTCTTGCAGCCCCACTCGCGATAGAGGTGCCACACGCTCTCCATGCCTTCTTCGGCCTCGAGCTCGCGAAGCTGTTCTTCCGTGTATTCGCTGGTGAAGTCCCTGCGACAGGCACGCCGTGATCGACGCTTCGGCTTCTGTTCCCCTTCCACCGCCTCCGAAGCCGTGGCATCGGCCTGGATCTCGACGTCCTGGGCGCCCTCGGTCAACTCGACGATCTCAACCGTCTTCTTGACCGACTTGCGACCGGGTGCCGTGGTCTTTTCCGTGGTTTTCGTCTTTTTCCTGACGGTTTTCTTCTTGGTACTCGTCGTTGAATTCGCCATGCGGTCCGCTCCTTGACCTTGCCATGATGAGGCTGGACACCTCACCTGTTCGAAATGTCGACCGGCGTACGTTTTCTAGACAGGTTCAACCATTCACGCGAGCGGAAGTGCGGCGGACCCGTTCAGGGATCCTGAACTCATGAGCCTCGAACATGACGGAGATATCGCGACGCGAGTCAGTTCGCGTTCGACATGTACGTGCATGAAGATCGAGTCAATCATGAAAATCGAGTCCGTTCGATTCCGGGAAGTCCCGGGTGAATTGATGAACCGGCATAGAACACCAGTCCTGCATGTCCATGGTCGTTCCTTGACCCAGGACACAGGAAGTATAGAGGAGAGACTGCTTGTTCCACAAGCGCACAATCAGATCAATACGAAACTCAAGCCACCGCTTGAGGTGATGGCGACTGGTCCGGAGGGCTCGCAACCGCTTCGTCGGGTGCCTCCTCCTGGTCGGGACCTTGATCCTCCACCGCCTTGATGCGCAATTTCTGCGCATGTCCGTCCAGGACACTGTCGAGAAGCATTCCAATGGCGCCACCGGCGAGAAAACACAGAAACGCGCAGAACAATGCTCGCTCGAGCACGCTGTCCATGGCGTTTCCAGAGAACAAGCCCGCGGAAATCGCGACCAGGAACCCTGCGATCCCGAGAATGGCGGCCATGATGTTGGTGAGAGAAGGATGCGTCATCATCTATGGAAATCGACGAGACGGGCCTTTTCTTTCCACCATTTCACTTTCTTATGTGCAGATCGTTGGAATTGGGAGGTTTGTAGGCTCTCAACGGCCTCTGGACAGGAGACTTCCGGCGAACCGCTGGAAGAAACCACCTCGCCTGGGCGCTTCGGAGGTGACACCGGAGTCCTGGCTGGCGGAGTCACCATCGAAACGGTCCACCGGGAGACCATCCAACTGCCTGGCGAGCCGATCGATCGCACGAGTCACGGGGGCATGTGGCGACTCGAGCAGAACTGGTCGGCGCACTCGCACTGCCTGTGACACCAGCATGTCCTGAGGGATCACGGCCGCCAGCCCGAGGTCCACCCCGAGGAATTTACGTGCGACGCGACTGATGCGCTTGTGAACATCAAGCCCTTCCTCTTCGCTGTGGGCCATGTTGATGACAAGGTCGATCCGCATGTCTCGTCCACGTGAGACCAGTGCCTTGATCGCGCCGTAGGCGTCGGTCATCGAGGTCGGTTCCGGAGTCGTCACGACCAAGACTCGATCAGCCGCCGCCGCGAAGGACATGACGGAGGAACTGATGCCCGCCCCCATGTCGATCAGAAGATGATCCGCGACGGTATCCAGCATCGCCAGTTGCTTGAGCAGTCTTCTTCGACCGAGTCCGTCGATGTTCGCCATGGAGGCCACACCCGAAGCACCGGGCACGAGCTGGAAACCGCCCGGCCCCTGAACGAGGATCTCACGAAGCGGGATGCGCCCGCGGACGACATCCTCGATCGTCCCCGTGGGCGTGAGGCCGCACAGCACATCGAGGTTCGCCATGCCCATGTCGGCGTCGAACAGAACGACACGTCGGCCGCGACATCCCAGAGCGATGGCGAGATTGAGCGCCAGATTGGACTTCCCGACCCCCCCCTTGCCACTGACGAACGCCGTCGCATGCGCCAGTCGGGTGGGGCCTTCGAAAGCGGGCTTGTGAGTCGAGGAGCCGACAGGCGGCGCGGTCTGCTTGGCTCGAGCGCCGAGATCGGCGGAAGCACGTTCCTTGCGGGCGCTTTCATGATGCTCAGCGAGTTCCCGAAGGCGAGTGGCTTGGTCGACGGTCATGCGACACCTTCGCAATCGGCATCGGCCAGAGGACGCTCAGCCAGCCTGTCAGCCTCGGCCTCGTCTGCCGGCTCATGCCCGAGAAGAAGTCGAGCGATCCGATCGGCGCCACCCTGTTCGATGTCGTCGGGAACCTCCTGACCGGTGGTGACGAAGCTGATTCGAGTGTCGAGCCTCTTGATGACGTTGAGAACGATTCCGAACCCATCGGCTTCATCGAGCTTGGTCAGAACGACCCGATCCGCTCCGAGCTGCGAGAAGGCATCGGCATCGCGAAGCATCGTCCGCTCGCCACTGGTGGTGGAAAGCACGAGATGCGTCTCATCGGGATTCGCTTCACGCAGAAACGCACCGAGTTCCCTGAGTCGTTCACTGTCACGTCTGCTTCGGCCGGCCGTATCGACGAGAATGACGTCGCAACCGGACAATCTCTCGAGTGCGGGCGCCATGTCCTCGGGTTCGATCACGACCTCGAGAGCGACCTGGAGAATCTCCGCATACCTGCCGAGCTGGTCGACCGCGGCCATGCGGAAGGAGTCGGTCGTGACCAGACCGACGGAAAGTCCTTCGCGAAAGCGACATGAGGCTGCAAGCTTGGCGATGGTGGTGGTCTTGCCGACGCCCGTGGGGCCGATCAAGGCGACCACGTGAGGACGACCCTCCCGCCGTGCCTGATTGATATCCAGAGGCTGCTCGTCGATGGGAAGGAGATCATTCACACGACGACGGGCGGCGTCGGTGACCTGACGGGGGTCAGCCACCTCGGGCCCCAGTTCCTCGGCGATCTCGATCAGGATCGTCTCGGCGATCTCCTCGCTGACCTCCTGTTCGATGAGCCGGCGGTAGACCTCTCGAAGCGCCTCGGGATTGAGGGACTGCCCGGAGGCGAATGGCCCATCGGCGTTCTCGGAGATCGCAGCCGCCACGATCGCACGCACCCGCTCGGCGCCATCGAGTGTGGGTGGTAGTTCGACGATGTCGCTTTCGAGATTCGACTCGGACCCCAGAAGCTCCTGCCGTTCACGAACGCGCTGTTCGGTGCCATGCTGCTCGACGACGAATCGACGGGCGCAGTCGGACGCCGGTGCACGATTGATTCGCGCGCCACGTCCATCCTCGTCCGAGGCAGGACGGGTCTCGGCGGCCCGGTCGAGCGTCTCACGAAGCTGCGCGGTGGCCTCGACCGCGCGTTCATTGCGGTCATTGTTCCGACGCAACTCACGCTCACGCTCCAGCTTGATGGCGAGCGCCTGCGCCAGGCGACGGGTCTTCGCCCGTTCGAAGTCCATGTCGAGCGCTTCGTCGGGGGATGTCGTCTTCACACCCGAGGGGTCTGTACCGGCGCTCGAGTAGATCGCGGCCGCCTGAATCCCCCCGGAGACGGCGATCTCCACTTGAGGGATCTCGACGGTCACTTCAATGATGCGTCGATGCAAGAATCCCGTGAGCCCCTTCCGCTTCACGACACGAGAGTGCACCACCTTGACGGATGGTCCGAAGTCGGCCCATGCGGCCTGAAGCGCCTGGGCCTGGGTGAATGCCTTGTACGTTCTCAGTTTCAACTGTCGTGCGCCTTCCTGGCTCTGCGTCCGTTCGATGGACGCGTCGGGACTCGAGTCCCGCCCGTGGCATCCTGCCATGTGTCGTTGGGACAATCATCCTCTGAGCGAGACCTTTCGGCAAGCCTCAAGGAGCGGTTTGAAAGGGAAAGCTTGGATTTCTCGTCGATTCAGGAGACTGCTGCGGGAGCGGGACTGGCCTCACCCGAGATGTTGCCCGTGGGCGCAAGCTGAATCAGCCCGAGGCTTTCCATCTCGACGTCGATGATCTCGTTGATGCCGAGGACCACGACATCGGGAAGAAAGGCCTTCACGACCTCCCGGACCTGAGCCCGCACACCCGGACTGGCGACCACGATCGCTCGTTCTCCGCGATCGACCAGGGGACGAAGCGTCTCCACGGCAGCCTGACCGATGCTGCTGGCAAGCTGCGGCGGGATCAGAAGCGTGGTTCCCGTCGCCGTCTGTTCCTTGTATCCGCTGATCTGCTCCTCGAGAGTCGGATCCACCGTGACACATCGGATTCTGGAGACGCCCCGCTCGTCCGCCATGGCGTACTGCGCACAGATGGTTCTTCGCAGTCCGTTTCGAACGTATTCCACGAGGACATCGGGATCCTTGGTGTGCTGCGACCATTCGGACAGGGTCTCGAGAATGGTTTCGAGATCACGGATGGGCACACGCTCTCGAAGCAGCGATTGGAGCACCTTCTGAAGTTCGCCGGGCTTGATCTGAGCCGGAACCGTCTCTTCCACGAGTTTGGGCGCCTTCTCCTTGAGCTTCTCGATGAGGTTCGAGACCTCTTCACGGGAGAGGAGTTCATCGGCATGTCGCCGGGCGATCTCCACGAGGTGCGTCACCAGAACCACACCGGGTTCGATCACGACGTAATTCGCATTCTCGGCACGGGTTCGCTGTGCGGGGTCGATCCAGACGGCCTCCAGTCCGAAGACGGGCTCGACCTCTCGAACACCCTCGATTTCGTTGGTCACCACCCCGGGATCCATCGCCATGATCATGCTTGGATGCACGACGCCCTCTCCGACGACGGCACCTCGGATCCGAAGTCGGTACTGCTCGGAGGGAAGCTGCACGTTGTCTCTGATGCGCACGGGCGGAAGGACGATGCCGAGCTCGCCAGCCATGTCCTCGCGTTGTCGCGTGATCTGTTCGAGAATCCCCCCACCACGTCCGGAATCGACGAGCTGGACCAACCCGTACCCGAGCTCGATCTCGAGCGTGTCGACACGAAGCAGGTCGTCGACAGGAGGCGCCTCCTCGGCCACGGCGCTCGCGGCATGAGCAGCCTCCGCCCGGGCTCGCTCGGCCTTCAACTTCCGACCTCGAAGCGAGAAGAGTCCGAGGGCCGCGAGCGTGAGGGCCGCACTGACCAGCGGAAACGCGGGAAGACCGGTGAAGGCGAGCATGCCCAGAAAGAGTGCGATCATGAAGAGCGCGGTCGGCTGCGAGACCAGCTGGGAGGGAATGGCGTCACCGATGGCCTTGCCTCCCCCGGCTCTCGCGACGATCAACCCCGCGGCGATTGCGACGATGAAGGCTGGAATCTGGGACACCAGACCGTCCCCGATCGAAAGCATCCCGAAGGTTCTCAACGCCGAGCCGACATCGAGGCCGTTGTCCATCACCCCGATGGCCACGCCTCCGATGATGTTGACGAGCGTGATCACGATGCCAGCGATGGCATCACCACGAACGAACTTGCTCGCACCATCCATGGCGCCGTAGAAGTCCGCCTCACGGGTGACCTCTTCACGACGTTCTCGAGCATCGGTCTCGCTGATCAGACCGGCTGAGAGATCAGCGTCGATCGCCATCTGCTTGCCTGGCATGGCATCAAGCGTGAAGCGAGCGGCGACTTCGGACATGCGTGTGGCACCCTTGGTGATGACCACGAACTGCACCACGATCAGAATGATGAAGATGATGCCACCGACGACC
>PAQN01000015.1 GCA_002709755.1 Phycisphaerae bacterium | reverse complement strand
CGCGAACCAGAACGGCCAGGCCAACACCGTCTGGACCAACGACGGAAACGGCAACTTCACCGACTCCGGGCAGATACTCGGAAACAGCAGCAGCTTCTCAGTCGCCCTCGGCGACGTCGACGGCGACGGCGACCTCGATGCCATGGTCGCGAACCAGTACGGCCAGCCCAACACCATCTGGACCAACAACGGAAACGGCACCTTCACCAACTCCGGACAGGCACTCGGAAGCTTCAACAGCAACTCAGTCGCCCTCGGTGACCTCGACGGCGACGGCGACCTCGATGCCATGGTCGCGAACGAAAACCAGGCCAACACCGTCTGGACTAACGACGGCAACGGCATCTTCACAGACTCCGGCCAGACACTCGGAAACGGCGACAGCACCTCAGTCGCCCTCGGCGACGTCGACGGCGACGGCGACCTCGATGCCATGGTCTTGAACTTCAGCGAGCCCAGCAGAGTCTGGACCAACGACGGCACCGGCATCTTCACAAACTCCGGACAGGCACTCGCAAGCGACTGGAGCTACTCAGTCGCCCTCGGCGACCTTGACGGCGACGGCCACCTTGATGCGATGGTCGCGAACATCGGCGACCGGGCCAACGTCGTCTGGCTGAATTCAAACCCGACCCCGCCCCAGTCCGCTGGCCAACTGTCTGTCACCAATTCCATCATCACAGGGTGCTACGCCTCGCAGCAGGGAGGCGCGCTCGCCGTCTCAGGCGACGCTTCGGCGACGATTCAGGGCTCTCAGATCTACGACAACGGTGCGGCGACTTCGGGTGGCGGGATCGAGGCTTCCTCAACCGTTATCACGTCTCTCACCGGAACGATCGTCTGCGGAAACACCTCCGATCAGATCTCAGGTGCCTGGGACAATCTCGGCGGCAACAGCGTGTCGGTGCAGTGCTCGGTCGATGTCGGCGATGGCGGTGACATTCCCGATCCGAATCCGGTGCAGAACGCCGACGGCACGTTCACCTGGTACGTGGGCAACAACCTGCAGTATCCGGTGATGCAAGACGTGGTCGACGCGGCCTCGCCCGGTGACGAGATCGTGGTGGCTGCCGGTCTGTACGTCGAGAGCATCACGGTCGACGTTCCCGATCTCACGATCCGTCCGATGACCTCGGTCGGTGCGTTGAGCGCCGATGGCGGTTTCCAGCCGATCGTCTTCTGGAATCCGACGGAAGGCTTTGAGAATGAGAACGGTCAGGCGATCTTCGTGGGCTCGAACGCCCAGGGCAGCCAGATCGGTCGTCCGTCCGAGTTCACGCAGCTTGCGAATGGTTCGATCGTTCCGACTCTGATCCCGATCTCCGGTCCGGGTCTGAATCAGGAGTACGTGGCGAGCTCGATGCTCGTGGAGATGTGCAACGTCGCCTACACGGATCTGAATTCGATGACCCGCATGCAGCGTGGTCTGGCCGGTTCGGTCGGTTCGGATCTTGCGGTCGCGATCTGGTCCCGCTCGATCGATCAGGTCGGGATCCGCACCTCGAATTCGAGTGCGACGTTCAGCCACTGCGACATCACTTCGGCCTCCGGTTTCGGTGGTGGCATCCTGGTGACCGGCGGCGACGATTCGACGTCGTTCGTCCACTGCACCGTGTCTGACACGTGGTCCGGCGGTCAGTTCTGGGATGGTCATCCGGTGCACGCCCTGACGATCACCGGTGGTCGTCCGATGTTTACGGGCTGCGCGTTCACGGGCAATCAGGGTGGCGCTGACGCAGTGATTCGCCACCTTGGTGGAGAAGCATTCTTCAGCGGCTGCCTCATCAGCGGCAATCAGAGTCCGGTGTCAGACGGCATCTACAAGGCGACGGGTGGGGCGCATGCCTCGTTCCTGGGCTGCACGATCAGTTCGAATCTCTCGCGCCGAGGCACGATGTGGTTCGACTCGACGCTGTGTGCGGATGACGAATACCTGATGCTGAGCGACTGCGTGTTCGATCTGAATCAGACGATCGACGGTCAGTACGGGGCGACGGCGTACTGCACGGATGACGTGGCGGGTCGAAATCCTCTGCTGGTGCTCGACCGTTGTCAGTTCACGAACGGAAACAGTGGTGGTACCGATTCCGGATCGATCTGGTACGAGCACGACGTGCGTTCCAACTACGAGCCCGACTACCGCGTGCTTCGCGACATCACCGAAGGCATGCTGGTGTCTGACAGCGCCAACATGCATGGCCCGGTGGGGACGGCGGCGAACGGCGGCTCTGATCTGAGCGGTGTTTCCGGCGACTTCAACGGAGACGGCGTGGTGGACGGTATCGACCTCGCGATCCTGCTTGCCGCCTGGGGGGGATGAGTCGCGCGCGCTGATGTGACCATGGCGATCACTGTCTGCTGCAGGACATGACTCGGGTCCGGATTCAGGTCCGGATTCAGGTCCAGAGCAAGACCCGCGCCCAGGCCATGAAAACCGCCTGTCATTGTCAGTTCAGCGACGTTGCCGATGTGCCCCTGAGGGCATCGAGGGCCGTACGCCTCGAGTGCTGGATCATGAGCCTGGAGCGTGTCATCAGTGGCCTCACAGGTGCGATAATCCAGTTTTCCGTCGGGGAATGATCCGCGGGATGCCGGCTCCCCGGGAACTGGGGCTATTTGCCATGTTGCCAGACGGCTTCTGAGGTCCCAGGGGTATATTTGAATTCGCCTTCCGGTTTATAATTCCTCCAGTCTCACCCGGATGAGCTGTGGGGGTTGCTCTGTCTCTTTATGACCTTGAACATGCAGTCACACGAACGATTCCAGCTTGCTCGAACGATCATGGCTTTCGGCCTGGCGTTCATGTGCCTTTCAAGCGTGAGTCATGCTCAGGACATTCCTGATCCCAATCCTCGTCCCAACTCGGATGGGACCTTCACCTGGTGGGTTGGCAATGACATGCAGTTCCCTGTCATTCAGGACGTCCTTGATGCGGCGTTTCCCGGTGACGAAATCGTCATTCTGGCTGGTCTCTATGTGGAGGATCTGTTGCTTTCGAACGACGATCTCACCATACGCCCGGCATGCATGCAGCAAGGGGATGTCGCCATGTGGGATGAAGTCGTGATGTGGAATCCGACTGAAGGGTTTGAGGACGATCCCTGGTCGATCAAGGTCGAGGATTCGGACGGATGCTATGTCGGTCGGCCTCGTCAGTTCTTCCAGCTTGCGAACGGCTATCAGGCCCTCACGACGGTGGAGCCTGGTGAATGGGCGCCGGTTTCAGCTGGAGTCGATGTGGCGACGGTCACCCAGAATTCCGGTGGTGTCGCGATGACCTTCTGGAGTCGTGACATCGGAAGTGTGGCGATCTACGCTCGAGCTGGCACGCCGACCTTTCATTCCTGCCTGATCAAGTCTCAGTCGGGATTCGGGTGCGGCTTGCTCGCAGCCGGGGATGGATGCGCGGTGGCTCTGGTCGATTGCGAGTTCACCGATTTCCTCGGGGACGCCGGAGTGATCGACGGGATCGAGATGAATCCGATCACGATCTACGCCCAGCCTTCGGAGGTCGTCAGTCCTCGCTTCAGAAACTGCATCGTTCGAGCCTGTGTTTCAGGCGCGGCTGGCGTGATCAACCAGACCGGCGCTCGCTCGTCATGGATCGAATGTGATTTTCTGGACAATCAAACCCCGGTCTCCGATGGTGTCGTCCTCATAAACGATGGTCCCGCCAGTTTTTCCAACTGCGTGTTCTCGGGAAATCTCTCCCGCCTTGGGACCGTCCGGATCAATGCCGGGAAGGTTCTTTCAGCAAGTCGCGGCGTCGAGTTCGATCGCTGCGACTTCATTGCAAACATGACCATCGACGGTCAGTACGGTGGAGTCGTGTCTGCAGCGGGGACTGAGGGATCACCGCCACCTGTCGAGTTCTCCGGCTGTGGTATAGACGGCAACAACGGCCACGAGGGATTCAATTTCTTCGACATCAAGACGCCGTTCTTTCCGTACTACCGTGTCGGGGAGGACCTTGTTGATTCGGCCGTCAATCACGAGGGGAAGCGTGCGGATCTGACCGGCGATGGCAAGGTCGATGGTTCAGATCTCGTCCAGTTGCTGAGCGATTGGACATTCTGAGGCTTCGTGTTCAGGGGCACAGGCCCCATCCTGCAAGCACGATCGCGAGATCGATTCCGTCAACGATTCCGTCGTCATTGAGATCGTTTTCGGATGAGTTCCATGATGCGAGGAGCTGAGTCAGATCCGGTCCGTCAATCACGCCGTCCTCATTGAAGTCGCCCGGACAAGCGGGTCTTTCGGTTTCTTCGCAGTCGATATAGACCGTCGCCGATCCGGTGGTTCCATCATAGGTTCCGCATTGGATGAGATAGCGCGTGCCCGCCACCGAGTCGAAATTGATGTAGGCGCCCGGTACAGGACAGATCTCATCGTCAGCGCAGGCGACCAGGCTCAGAGGTCCCTCCGTGCAGTCGTCGTCATCAAGCGAATACGCCCGGATTTGAAGATCTAGAGGACTGAGTTGGCATGATGTCGCGGTGACGGTTCCGGTACATGGCGCTTCGAATTCGAACCAGACATCCGACCGGATCGTCGAGCCACTGCATCCTCCATCCGACTGCGGAATTGAATCGGTCGCTCCAATCGTATCGAAGACGTTGATTCCAGCCGTCAGTTCGTCCGGAGAGGTGCATTCATCATTCGATGAAGCCATCACGTCGGAGGCCGTGATTCTGACGAAATCAAGCAGCCACTTTTCATTCCCCGCAGCAGGGCTGCAGCTGAATCGAAATCTTGCGCCCTCCCACATGATCTCACTCGGAAGGTCGACACTGAATTCGGTCCAGCTCGTTCCGGCTTCGTTTGCGATCGCTCTGAGAAGCACCCAGTTGCCCGATGCATTGAGCGCGTGAAGTCGCATCGGACTGTATGTGAAGGACTGATGTTTGAGCCAGAACTCGATCTTTCCGGATCTTCTGCTCTTCAGGTCGACTCGCGAGGTGATCCGAGAGCAGATCATGTTGTCTGAGGTCGTGCTGTCTTTCTCAAAGACAGCGTACCGGTTGCCATCGGGGTGGACTCCACCCGAATACTGAACGAATCCGCCGACGCTGAACTCCCAGACGTCGGGTTCTCCGGTTTCAAAGCTGGTTGAAACCGGAGGGTCGACCGTTGCAGCGCCGCTTTCGAGGCACGGTTCAAGATTGAGTGAGATGAACGAGTTCATCTGTGAGCGTGCGTAAACGCCGAATGAAAGTGGCGATCCGTCCAATCCGCCGCAGTCACCAATGCTCGGGCACATGATCCGGCATGATGAACCGCTGCAATGCGTCGCTCCCAGTGTGTGAGCGATTTCGTGTGCGGAGAGGGCGATTCGCTTAGACAGATCGTCGGTGTACCTGCTCGCCACAATGCATTTGTTCGGAATGGTGCTGAAGAGTCCGCAAGACGTCTGGTTGCTCGCACACGCTGTTCCAAGGAAGGCGTATCCGATGACTCCGGACAAAGGCCTTCCCGTGAAGATCTGAATCACATCGGTGTTGAATTCGATGTCGCCCGCGTTTCCTGCGTACGCGCTCCAGTTGTAGATGCCGTCACAGACCAGATCCTGAGCCGTGGTCGAAGGATAGTCGGCGTTGCTTTCACGAACGATGACCGCGGTGAGGAGTATTTCAAGATTCAGGTCATTCTCGAAAATGGAGGATGTCGCATGGATGATCGATTCCACATCCTCGAGAATCAGATCGATGTCGCCGTTGAGCAGATCCGCATATGCCTTGTCGACATCCACGGTCAGATCAAGCACTCTGCTGATCTGTCCGCTGGAGCTGCGATACTCCGTGCCACTTCGGCTCTTGAACGTCATTGACGATTCGGTGCCGCAAAGTCCAATTGGTCCTTCCCAGGCCGCCGCTCGGATGGAATGCATCCCCGAATCATTCTTGATCGGTTGGATGAAGAGCGTTCCACCGTCGAGACCACGGTCGATCGATCCCGTCCAGCCCGTGGCTCCATGTTGAAGTGCGACCCTTGAATGTGCATGGCCTCGGATCGTCCCTTCGTATGTGCAAGAGTCAGGGGGTTGGATCTCTCTGAGTGATTCCCCGTCGTCGATGATGAGGCGAAAGCCGGGACTGCGGACGGAGCATCTGGTCAGGTCGATGACGTGGCTGCTTCCGTGGATGAACAGCTCCATCGTGTGTGTCGCGGGCAGCTTCCCTGATTCGAGACGAGGGCTCTCGATGTGTGTTTCAATGTCATGTTCACTCTGGACAGTCCGTGACTGTTCAGATGAACGCCTGTCAGTCGGCCGGGCGACAGACGGATCAAGTGCCTCCGCCGAGGTGTCTGTGATCCCCATGTTCAATCCGAGGATCAAGATCAGTATGTGAGAAAGATGCATTCTTGATCGTCCTTAGTGAGGATCGATCGTATCGCTAGCCAGCGCTCTCATTTCTCAAGACTTTTGAGATCGAGACGATTGCCTACATTTAAAATCAACAATGGATTTCGAATTCCACCCGGCCAGGCGGCTTCGTCTCCGTAATGCATTTTCATGGGATCTCACTTTGAACCAAGGCCTTCGAGGGTGTTCAGGATCGATCGCAATGATTCAACGAATGGAGTCTTGATTCCCTCCGGTGAATCGGCGAGGAGAGGCACCACTCGATGATCGAGCCCCAGACCCTCGAGAACCTTCGCACGTTCGTCGTTCGGTGTCTCGGGAACGAGGATGATGGTCGCCCCGGTCGCCTCGACGAGTTCCCTCAGGCTGTCCATGCCGTCGTGGGGTTCGGGTTCGTTCCAGTGCCAGTCGGCATCGTGGAGATCCAGTCCGCAGGCGCGTGCGAGGTATTCATAGTTCGGCTCGGCGGCGATGACGGTCGGCAGCGTCATCTCCGAGAGACGCTTCGCCTGCTCGACGAGGGGTGNGAATTCGGCGTCGAGGGCGGCGCTTCGCTCGGCGATCGCGCGTCCGTCGCCCGGGAACGCCCGGGCAAGACTTTCTCCGACCACTCTGGCCTGTTCCCGAGCGAGGTTCGGGTCGAGCCAGGTGTAGGCCGCCCANTGNGCGTGGTGGTGGTGGACGCCGTCTCCGTCCGGACCGTGCTGGTGGTCATGATCATGGTCGTGGTGATGNTGGTGGTTCGATTCGAGCCACTGGTCCNGGAAGCCGTCGGCGGTCCGNACGGTCCGTGAGCCNGGAAGGCTCGCCTTGTTCACCCAGCTCGAGAAGTCGGCGCCGTTCAAGAGNATCAGTCGGCAGTCCTGNATGGCGATGATCTCTTCGGGATCGGGTCTGAAGTTCGTGGCGGACGCGTCATCCGNGGCCGGCGACAGGACCGAGATCATGTCTCCTCCGATCGATTCGGCGAAGGAGCTCAGAGCGTAGTTCGCCGCGAAGACGCCGGGGGCCTTGGTGCCGTCATTCGAAACGGAGGTCCCGGTTCCCGAGGATGGCGCCGGTTTGCCGCAGGCGTTCATCAGGCCTGTCGTGGTGATGAGTCCCGAGAGAAGCACGGTCGAGAGGGTTCGGGTGGTCATTGGGCGGTGTCTCCGAGTCAGTGGGGCGGACGCATCGGTGGCGCGGTGTCTTCATGAGATGGACATACTATTCGGCAAAGTGNTGGCTGGTTCATTGAAAACGGGNAAACGAGTCAGGCATGGTCCGATGTTCACGACGGCAGGATCGATCCTCGAGGGATCATGGCGGCAGGTGTCGATGAAAACACGTCTTTGCCGGTTTCCAACGGAATTCCGTCTCCTCATGCTGATACATTGGCGTGCGGAAACCCTGGGAGATCGCTTCATGGATGACAAGGATGATCGCTCCGGCTCGGAACTCGGGCCCTATCGCCTGGAACGCCTNCTCGGTCGAGGCGGGATGGGCGTCGTGTATGAGGCGAACGACACCCGNCTCGGTCGCACGGTCGCTNTGAAGATCCTCCGCCCCGAGGTGGTGCAGGACCCGGAACGCCGAGCCCGATTCGAACGCGAGGCCAAGGCGCTCGCCGCGCTGAAGCANCCCGGCATCGTCACGATCCATTCCTTCGAGACCATCGGCGAGGACACGTTCTTCACCATGGAACTGGTCGCCGGGCGGACTCTCGACACGGTCATGCGTGCCGAGGGCGCCATGCCGGTCTCCCGCATTCTCGAGATCGCGATTCCCGTCGCGGACGCCCTCGCGGCGGCCCATCACAAGGGGATCGCCCACCGGGATGTGAAGCCCGAGAACATCATCATCGATGAGCGTGGTCGGATCACCGTGCTCGACTTCGGACTCGCCAAGCTCGCCACNTCGGTCTTCGAGGAGCCGGATGACGGAACCGGTGCGACCGCNAGCATGGACGTGACCGTGGAAGGTCGGATCATCGGCACGATCCACTACATGGCGCCCGAGCAGGCGCAGGGGGCGGAGACCACCCCGACCACGGATGTCTTCTCGCTCGGAGTCATCCTCTACGAGATGGCCACCGGGACCTCGCCGTTTCCCGGNGATACCACCGTCTCCAAGNTGTCGAGCATCATCAAGGANGACCCGAGGCCGATCGGCGAACACAATGAGGCGCTTCCCCCGGAACTGGAGCGCCTCATCAGGCGGTGTCTGGTCAAGCTCCCCGACCGTCGCTGGCAGACCGCGATCGATGTTCGCAACGAGCTCGAGATTCTTCGTGACGAACTTCGCGCACCGTCGGCGGTCTCGTCAGCGCCGGNGTCATCCTCCGATGCCTCACGGTCGCAGGTCCAACCGCAGGGGATGGGCGGCAAGGCGTTCGTCATGATCTCGNTGCTTGTCTCATTCGCGCTTCTCTTCGGATTNGGNGTCGGCATGTTCCTCATGAACATCGGGGAGGAGGGCGGCATGGGCGGATCCGTCTCGGCGCCGATCGAGGAGACGTCGCGGTGTTTCTCGATCACCGGGCCCTCCGGATACGAGATCATGACGTCGACAATNTCGCCTGACGCGTCCCGTCTGGCGCTCATCACGCAGAAGGACATCTCCGACGATCGTGCGGTCGAGGACTATGTTCCCGGTGACAGATTCTTCCTTCACATCCGGAACATGGATTCCTTCGAGACCACCCTGGTGGGCAATTCCCAGCGGATCGTCTGCGGTCGCTTCTCGCCCGACGGACTTTCGTACATCTTCGTCACTCTCCCCGAGGATTCGAAGCTGCCCGCGAAGCTGATGCGTCTGGAACTCGGAACGGATCTTCCCGCNGTGGCGATCGGCACCGTTCCACTGGGCTACATCGGTCGCATGGAGCAGATCGAGCTCGGTCGTGGCAACCGAGGGTTCTCCTGGGGCGATGACGGCGTGTTGACGTTCATCACCGACAAGCCGTACGAGGTCGTCCGGATCGATGCGAAGAACGGCGACGAGATCTCNAAGGTCGCTCTCGACTTCAGGGCCAAGGAGCTTCTGCCCAACGAGGTGATCTCGTCACTGGGTGGTGGATTCGTCCTCGCCAGCGTCTCCTACTACGACGAGCGCGGCTTCATTCAGGACGTGGTCTGGATCGATGCCGCCACGGGTGGTGGGGGCGTGGTCGTCGAAGGAAGCCCGTATGCCGAGATCCTTCATGATTCGATGGTTCTCTTCACGAAAGGCGCCACTCTGTATCAGGCNGGATACGACCCCGTCGAACGGCGCATGACCGGAGANGTNTCGCCCGTCTTCACCGGGCTCAGGACGCTCAACAGCTGGAGTTCCGGAAAGTTCGATGTGGCGTCCAACGGCACTCTGGTCCATCTTCCCGGTGGACTTCAAGGTGGCAAGCGTTCGCTCTGGAAGCACCCGCTGGATGGATCCCCCGCGCCGATCGGAATTCCCGACCGNGCNTTCGAGGACAGCATCGCGGTGAGCGCCCAGGGTGATCGAATCCTCCTCACNAACACCAATGACACCAATGCGATGTGGGACATCTGGGCCGGNACCGTCGATCCGCCTCGACTTCGGCGTATCCTGTCNTTTCCCGATCGCGACATCTTCGCCGGCATTCTCTCCGGCGATGGTTCNATCGCCGCCGCCCAGATCAACACCACCCATCCGACCCAGCGCAGCGATCTGGTCGTCTTCGAGCCCACATCCGGTTCCGAGCCGGTGGTGCTGGAGACGGATGAGATCAGGAATTTCTTCCCCTACGACTTNCANCCCCTGACTGGCGATCTCGTCTACGGACTTCGTGACAACATGCAGGAGACCCAGGCGCTNTANCAGCGNNNGCTCGANCCCGANGCCTCGCCNCGGCTGCTGCTCGGCGGAAANGCCTTCAANGCGAACGCNTCGCTGAGTCCCGACGGNCGNATGATCGCNTTCACCAGCAATNCGTCTGGAATCGCGGANGCCTTCGTCTCNNGATANGACNCCGGTGCGCTCGTCGGNCGTGTGATCCCCGTGTCNAACGGTCAGGCCNACGACCTCTTCTGGGCNCGNNNCCCGGAGGGAGACGGNCTGAGCATCCGCTACTTCACGAATGGTGTCGAGCANGNTCGNGATGTCGCTCTTCAGGGNNCCGGNNTCCAGCTCGGCCCGGTCCGCATCACGGGGCGTCGCCTGGATCCAGATGCGGTATCGGTNGCACTCGATCNCAATGGCCAAATCTTCTCGATTCGAAAAGGCTCGAACGAAGCNCCGGCCCAGAGAGTCGAAGTCATCACCGGTCGATTCAACGGCGAGACCTGACCCGCGTCGGACGTCATCCTCGGGATCATCNTCTCATTCGAGACAACCCTCCTTCTTCGGAGTCACCATGCTTCCTCTCATCGTCCTCGCCTGCACCTTGATCGATCCNCCCTCGCTTCCTCCGGCGCCCTCGCCGAGTCCTCCGATGATTCTCGAGCGACTGGGCGACCATCGTCGAGTGGTCGCGACCGANTCCGAGGCGGCTCGCAGATGGTTCGATCAGGGACTCGCCTTGATGAACGGGTACAACTTCGACGGNGCGATCGCCTCCTTTCGNGAGGCGACCCTNCTCGATCCCGGATTCGCCATGGCCTGGTGGGGGATCGCCTACGCCTCCGGGCCCAACCAGAACAACGACGCGATCGTCCCGCCCAAGGATCAATGGTCGCATGCCGCGGCTCGCAAGGCGTTCGAGCTGCGGGAACGGGAGACCGGGGCCAATCGCGCCCTGATCGAGGCGCTCGTCACCCGATACGACTATCCGGCGCCAGAGGATCTGACGGAACAGAATCAGGCCTACTTCGAAGCGATGANGGAGGTGATGGCGGCGTATCCCATGGATCCCGACGTCCAGTGCTGGACCGCCGAGTCGATGATCTGTCTGCAGCCATGGAACTACTGGACTCTGGAAGGGGACCCCGTCGATCGAACGCCGGAGTTCCGGGCCATTCTGGAGAACGTGATGGAGCGTCATCCGGATCATCCCGCAGCCAATCATCTCTACATCCACACCATGGAATCATCGCCCTGGCCGGAGCTGGCCGAGCCTGCGGCCGATCGTCTGGGTGANCTGATCCCGGCATCGGGCCATCTGGTGCACATGCCATCGCACATCTGGATGCAGACCGGTCGCTACGACGACTCGGCGGAGTGCAATCGACGAGCGGCGGCGCTCGATGACGCCTGGTTCGAAGGCGATCCCAATGCCGGTGAGTATCGTTTCTACATGGCGCACAATCGACATTTCCTCGCCTTCGCCGCGACGTTCCAGGGGCGACGGCGCGAGGCCGTCTCGGCGGCACGGGCGATCTGGGAGGAGGTGCCACCGCCAATCATGGAATCACTCGCCATGTTCAGCGACGGTGTGGGTGCCNGTCTCTGGCACGTGCTGGTTCGATTCGGCATGTGGGATGTGATTCTCGAGGAGCCCGAGTCACCCGNGTGGGCCGTCATCAATCAGGCGATGCGTCACTATGCACGNGGCGTNTCCTACGCGAACACCGGTCGGATCGGAAAGGCGAACGAGGAACTCGCCGCGTTCGACGAGGCCGTGAAGGCNTTCGATGGCAGGGAACTCTGGATGGGCAACCAGCCCGCCAGCGAGATCATGCCCATCGCGAGACTGGTGCTCGAGGGAGAGATCGCCTTCAAGGCNGGCGACCGNGANCGNGGACTCGATCTCCTCGCGAAGGCCGTCGAACTCGAAGAGACCTTCGTCTANGCNGAGCCGGCGCCCTGGATGATGCCGGCCAGNCATGCCTATGGCGCNCTCCTGAACATCGAGGGTCGTTACAAGGATGCCGANGCNGTGTATNTGCNGGATCTCGAGGTGTTCCCNGCNAACGGCTGGGCGNTGCTGGGNCTNCGCGATTCNCTGATCGGNCAGGGGCGTGCGTCGGAGGCGGCTCACGTGGACAAGGCGTTCCGGCGGGCATGGAGGAGCGCTGATGTCATGCCGCCTGCCTCCTGCTACTGCGGTGAGCCCGTGATCGCCTCCGAGTGAACGGATCCATGGCCGCTCGGGAGATTCCGCCTCCTAACAGGACCCCCAGTTCGTGAGCAGGATCGTGACATCCGCTCCGTCGACGGTTCCGTCGTCGTTCACGTCGCCTTCGCCTTCAAGGCCCCAGCTCGAGAGAAGAGTGGTGAGATCCGAACCATCGATCACCTCGTCGCCGTTCAAGTCACCGCGGCATGATGGTTCGGTGTCCCGTCGGTGGGTGAGAAGCCATTGAAGCATCTCTCTTCTGAAGTTCGCATTGAAGGAAGGTCCATGGTTTCCTCCCTGCACTCTCCACACCTCGCTCGAGCCCTCCTCGTCGCACTGAGTCACGTATCGCTGCACGAGGGTCTCGTTGCCTGAGATGCCATTGACCAGATTCAAGGGTTCGCCGGCCACCGGTGTGGTGTCGCAGCCGTTCTTCTCCGCCCAGATTTCCGCGGTCAATTCCGCACCGGGGTAGCAGCCCGTGATGCATCCGCCGTCGTAGAGAATCACGTCGTCCAGATCACCGTGTATCTGAAGCGCATGCACCGTACGGTCCGGCTGGCAGAAATCGGGGTTCAGAAACGTCGCACCGGCGAGGCTGGCGATCGAAGCGATCAGATCCGCATGATCACAGGCCATGCGGTGCGACATGAATCCACCGTTCGAATGCCCCAGGACATGGATGCTGCCCAGGTCGACGTCGTATTCGGAGATGATCGTTTCGATCAGATTTCGGAGGAATCCCGAGTCGTCGACTCCGCTGAACGTGAAATTGCAGCATGCGTCGGTGGCGTTCCAGAACCTCGCTCCCAGGAAGTTCTGGGTTCCGTTGGGCATGCACAGCATGAATTCCATCTCATCGACCTCGTTGCGAAGTCTGAAGTAGCTCTCGTGCTCGTTGCCGCTGCTTGTGTACCCGTGAAGAGAGATGACAAGCGGAAGGCTTCCGGACTCGTCCGCCGAATCGGGAAGATAGAGGTTGAGGGAGCCTCGTTCAGTCGAGATCTGCTCGACGGTGTCTGCATGCGAAGCGGCGTGCAGGGCTCCAAGGGCGAGTCCCATCGACAGAAGACGGCTGCGGCGTGGTGATATCACTGAAAGACCTCCCGGTCGAAGTAAGCACCACCCTCGGTGATGCTGCCCCTGACTTTTCGGCCCCAGTGGGATCGCGAGCGAGCTCGCGACCTGCTTCGAGAATCGGATTCCCGCGTGCGCGAATCAAACGTACTTCGATTTTCGAGGTTTGGTTCTCTAAATGTTTTTTTTCACGGAGATTCCGAACAGACGCCCCAGTTTCCAAGGACGATCGTCAGATCGGGGCCGTCGACCACGCCGTTCCCGTCGAGATCGGCGTCACCATGCGCGAGGTCAATCCCGGGTCGATCCGTAGACCGCTTTACGCAGTCGTACCGGAATGTCACTGTTGAATTCCCGAGCTCTGGTCATGAAGACCGCGAAGATGTCGTTGCTCGGATCGATCCAGAAGTGCGTGTTGTGGTATCCGGACCACCCATAGGTCGTCTCGGGAGCCTTGGATCCTTCAGCGGCGGGATCCTTGAGAATGAAGACGCTGAAGCCCATGTCCATGCCGTCCATCATCCCGGGGAAGATGTCTTCGCTGTGCGACGTGGTCATCTCGTCGATGCTCTCCTGCGAAATCAGGCGCGTGCCACGAAAGACGCCGTCGTTCACCAGCATTTCGCAGAATCTGGCGTAATCGGCCGGGCATGAGACGAGACCCTCGCCGCCGAAATGCGCCCGGCTGGTCGGATCGTAATTGAGTTCGTCGAGAAGATGCGTGTAGCCCTTGAGGTTGTCGACATTGATCCAGAGCGGCTGGAATCTCGCTCGTCTCTCCTCGTCGAGAATGAAACTCGTCTCCGTCATGCCCAGTGGTTCGAAGATCGCGGTCTCGAGGTACTCGGCGAACGACATGCCCGACAGCACCTCCACGAGTCGGCCGAGAATCGCCTGGTTGATGCCGTAGAGATACTCGGTGCCCGGATCGAACTCCAGAGGGTACTTCGCCGCGACTTCGCAGAACTCCTGGAGGTCCTCATGTCGCGTCTGCCAGGTGTGCGGTTCGTGGCTGAGTGGAGGCGTCCCGTCCCAGGTGAAGTATCCGTATCCCGAGCGATGGGTCATCAGGTCGATGATTCTGAGGGGGGTTGTGGCCGGTCGGGTGGTTCCGCCATCCCGGACCGTCAGCTCGGCGAAGCAGGGGATGTACTTCGAGACCGGATCGTCCCATTTGAACAGGCCTTGCTCGTGCAGAGTGAGCATCGCCACGATCGTGATCGGTTTGGACATCGACCAGATCGGGAAGAGAGTTCTCTCCGTGATGTCGCGGTCGCCCTGACGAGTCGAATTTCGCACCGAACGGTGGATCTCCTCGCCGTCATGCCACACGATCACGATGTTGCTTCCGGTGACCTCGTCTTCGATCAACGCCTCCTGGACCGCGATGATCTCATCCTGCATGCCGGGATTGAGATCCGCCTGCGAGGCGGTGGGAGCCTGAGAGAGTGCGAGGAGGCCGATGAGCGTGTGAATGAGCATGTGGGTGCCTTCGTGTCCAGTTGTTCGGGTTCGAGAATCGGCTCGAGTCATCGGCCGGAGGCCTCATCGTATTGATTCGTCTTCCGGGTCACCAGCGGAGATCTTCATCATCGCGAGTCGACGGTCCTTCATGCTGAGGATCAACGCGGTGACGGCGCTTGCCGACAGTCTGGGCGCGGCTTCGTAGTCCTGTGGGTTGTTGTCTCGATTGGGCTGGTAGTAGAAGGTCCCGTCCCCGCACTGAGCCAGCGAGAACCACCAACGATTCTCATCCATTACTGAACGGAACGATTTCGGATCGACCGCCGCGCCCAGAGCGGTCCACCCCATGCCCAGAATCGGTGAGCCATGGGTGTCAGAGAACGTGTCCGGATTCCGCCCCATGCACCGTGCGGATCGAAGTGCGAACTCCGCATATCCCGGGAGGTCATCGGCCAGTCCGTGCGCGATCGAGGCCGCTCCGGTCCGTCCCATGTCCGCGTAGCCGTCGCCGCCGATGCTGTCCGCGTACCAGACGTAGCCGATATCGTTCGTGCCTCGTGCCACGAATTCGTGCGCTTTCTTGAAACCGGACTCGTCGATCTCCAGCCCGCACTTGCGCATCAACGCCCAGGTCATCTTGCATTGCATCGCGAGAATGCAGATCGCACCGTATCCATTGCCACCCGGTCGTTCCGCCGGTCGGTGTCCCCATCCGCCGTTGGCCATCTGGGCCTTGGGAAGCCAGCGATTGATCTCCTCGAGTTCGGGAAGAACCCACGCCTCACGAGTGGCCAGGTAGTACTCCGCGAGATAGGTCCCGTAGAGGGAGTGTGTCCAGCAGTCGTACCCCGTGTAGTCGATCACGTCGGAGGTGCGCTCGGCGAACGCCCGAGCCGCCCGGCGGGTGTGCTCCCGGTATCGCTCGTCTCCGCTGGCAAGCAGGGCAAGCGCCGCGAACGCATTCAGGTGCTGGCGGTCCCCCCATGTTCCGTCGGGCTGTTGACGATCCGCGACATACGTCATCAGTTCATCGAGAATCCTGTCCGTCTTGGCGCAGTCGAAAGGGTAGGTCCTGGAGAAGTCGCCGTATGACTTCCCGATCTCGAGGGTCTTCTCGGTGGGCGTCCCGTCACGAAGGATGGACACCTTCATGCGGCCGGTGCCGTCGTTTCCCTGACATGCCTCGAGCGCCTGTGCGAACTCCATCAATGGTCCTTCGTATCCGAATTTGCCCATGCCGTATCCGAACGTGTGGCCCCTGGAGAACGAGTCCTGCCCACCCACTCCGGTGATGACGTCCCCCGGGCGGATCATGCCCGCGGCAGGGGAGTCGGGAAAGACGTAACCGACGACCAGCTGCTTCGGCGCGTCCTCATCCAGGCGCGCGCGAATGCCCGTGATGCCGAGGTTGATCAGCCATCCTCCGGCCTTCGCATCCGGTCCCTTGCTCGTCGTCAGGTCGTACCGTGGATTGTCGATCGGCATGGATGCCATCGTCACGGGGAGGCAGGTCGCCAGGCAGAGCATGGTCACTGTCGGAAGAAGTCTTCGAAATGCATGCATGGTGCGCTCCCAGGGCCTCCTGCGGATTCTGATGATCGTTTGAACCCGTCCGAACTCATGTGTACTGCAGGAATTTTAATGGACGATCGACTTTGGAACTGAAACAATGTTCGTACACATTCAAGTTTCCTCAAGCCCCATGAGGCGTCCCCCCACCCTCCTCCTTTCTCAAGGAAGCATTCAAGGAAAGATGACATGGTCCAAATGAACCGGAATTCAGTGCTCGCTGCGACGCTGCTCTGCGCCGCCGCCCCTGCCTTCGCCCAGCAGCAGTTCACACGTTCGATCAATGTGGATGGATTGCAACGTCAGTACCTGATCTATCTGCCGACGAATTTCGATCCTGCCGAGAACATGCCCGTCATGATGTGGCACCATGCCGGAGGTGGAAACGCCAACGAGGCGCTGAACCTCGAAGTCGACTTTCGTTCTCTGGCGAACTCGCAGCGATTCATCGCGGTCTATGCCCAGGCCTACCCCGATGTTCTTGAAGGGTGCAATTGCTGGGGATACGAAGAACCCGGCGGCTACGAGAATGGAAACTACGACATCGATCTCGCCTACACGAGCGCGGTGATCGACGACCTCGCCAAGACCTACAACGCGGACCGTACGCGTATCTACGCCGGTGGATATTCGATGGGTGCCAGCTACGTCTGGGATCTGGCATGTGTCAAGAGCGATGAGATCGCCGCGATCGCCCCCGTGGCGGCCAGCTGCTATCCCTGGACGTTCGATGCCTGTGATTCGGCCGCACCGATCGGTGTCTGCCACATTCTCGGTACCGCGGATTTCTACGCGCCGTACAACGGTGGGTGGGT